>DATAWM010000063.1:0-22610 GCA_036267195.1 Steroidobacteraceae bacterium | reverse complement strand
ACCGGACGCCTTTATCATGATAAAGGCGTCCGGTGGTGTCGCCTGTATCCCCTCGCCCACCCCCGTCGGGTGGCCCGCTTCCCGGCCTCCCCTTGATGCGTCCCGCCTACTGCTTCGCGCGCGAGATGTACGCCCCGGTCCGCGTGTCGACCTTGATGGTCTCGCCCTCGTTGATGAACAGCGGCACACGCACCACCGCGCCGGTCTCAAGCTTGGCGGGCTTCTGTCCGCCGGTGGCGGTATCCCCGCGCAGACCCGGGTCGGTCTCGACCACCTTGAGCTCGATGTGCGGTGGCGGCAGCACCTGCAGCGGCACGCCGTTCCACAGCGTGACGATGCACACGGTGCCGTCCTTGAGCCATTGCGCGTTGTCGCCGACCACGGCCTTGCTGGCGGCATGCTGCTCGAAATTCTCGGGCACCATGAAGTGAAAGAAGTCGCCGTCGCTATAGAGGAACTGCATGTCGGCGTCGACCACGTCGGCCGCCTCCAGGCTCTCGCCGGACTTGAACGTGCGCTCGATGACACGGCCAGTCTTGAGGTTGCGGACGCGCACGCGGTTGAACGCCTGGCCCTTGCCGGGCTTGACCATCTCGTTCTCGACGATCGCGTACGGATCGCCGTCGATGATGATGCGCAGGCCCGACTTGAACTCGTTGGTCGAATAGCTGCCCATTTCATTTCCGCCGATTACGGCCTCACAATGACGGCCGTCAAAAAAGGTCGCGTATGATAACGGCATCAAACTTGACTGGCCAGCCGGACGAGGGCAGCCCCGGCCCGCCTGGCTGGCAGCGGGAGCTGGCTCAGGCGATCACCGACCCGCTGGAGCTGTGCCGCGCGCTCGAGCTCGACCCGCAGCTCGCGCGCAGCGCCGCTGGCGCGGCCGGGCAATTCCGTCTGCTGGTCCCGCGCGGCTTCGTACGGCGCATGCGCCGTGGCGACCCGGATGATCCGCTGCTGCGCCAGGTGCTGCCGGCGGCTCAGGAGCTGCGGCCGCACCCCGGCTTCGGCGCCGACCCGCTGCAGGAGCGGCAGGCGCTGCGCGTCCCCAACCTGCTGCACAAATACCACGGCCGCGCGCTGCTGATCACCACCGGCGCCTGCGCCGTGCACTGCCGCTACTGCTTTCGGCGGGAGTACCCCTACGCCGCCGATACCGGTGCCGACCCGCCGCGGGCACGCTTCCAAGCCGCCCTCGATGCCATCGCGGCCGACCGCTCGATCGAGGAAGTCATCCTCTCGGGCGGCGATCCGCTCTCGCTGACCACGGCCCGCCTGGCGCAGCTGTCGGACGCACTGCGCGCGATCCCGCACGTGCGGCGCCTGCGGCTGCACACGCGTACCCCGATCGTGCTGCCCGAGCGCGTCGATGCGGCGCTGACCGACTGGATCGCGGCCCTGCCCTGGCCGTGCGTGATCGTGCTTCACTGCAATCACGCCAACGAGATCGATGTGCAGGTACGCGGCGCGTGCACGCGCCTGCGGGGCGCCGGTGCGATGCTGCTGAATCAGTCGGTGCTGCTGGCCGGCGTGAACGACTCAGTCGCTGCGCTGCAGTCGCTGTCCGAGGCGCTGTGGTCGGCCGGCGTGCTGCCCTATTACCTGCACCTGCTCGATCGGGTGCGCGGCACGGCGCACTTCGAGGTCCCCGAGCCGCGCGCCCGCCGGTTGGCCGGCGAGCTGTCGGCACGGCTGCCGGGCTACCTGGTGCCACGCCTGGCGCGCGAGGTTCCCGGGGCGCCGGCCAAGACCGTCATCGCACCGGCGGCGTGGGCCGCCCTGTGACCGGCATCAACCCGGCCGCCGTGACCGGCGGGCGCCGGCAGACGCCGCTGGCCGCCAGCAGACGCCGCTGGGATATGCTTCACAGCGGGGGGCGGGCCCGATGCTAGAATTTCGTGCGTTTCCCAGGAGGGCCTTTTGGACGACACCACGGCGGTTCCGCTGATCGTATACAGCGCGACGCGCGATCCCGTCGAGGCCCTCAACAGCACGCTACGGCGCGGCGGCATGGTCGCGCACTGCACCTGGATCCCGGCGCTGCAGGACGTACCCGATGCCCTCGAACAGCTCAACCCCGAGCTGCTGCTGTGCTACCCGGCGATACCCGAGGACATCAGCAAGCTCGCCGCTGCGCGCGACCGGGTCTCGAGCATCGTGCCGCTGATCGCGCTGCGCGATCACGTCGACGAGCAGCGCATCGCCGAGGACATGGCCCTGGGCGCACGCGATACGGTGTCGCTGCGGCAGACCACGCGCCTGCAGAGCGTGATCGCCCGCGAGCTGCATTCCTTCCGCCTGGAGCGCACCCTCAACGCCACGCTGCAAGCCTCTCAGGACTATCGCAGCCAGCTCGAGGTGGTGCTGCAGCGCTCCAACGATGCGATCGCGCAGATTCAGGAAGGCATCCTGGTCGACGCCAACGCCGCCTGGCTCGAGCTGTTCGGATTCGTCGAGGCCACCGGGCTGATCGGTCAGCCGGTCATGGACCTGTTCGACGAGGCCACGCACATGGCGCTCAAGGCCGCGCTGACCGCCTGCCTGCAGGGCCACTGGAGCAATCACACCCTCAAGGCCGACGCGCTGCTGGGCGACGGCTCGGTGGTGCCGCTGGACCTGTCGCTGACGCTGGGCGAGTTCGAGAGCGAGCCGAGCGTGCGCCTGATCGTCGCGGCGCAGAAGCGCGACGACCGGCAGCTCGCACGCGAGCTCGAAAGCGCAGTGCAGAGCGATCCAGGTACCGGACTGCCGACCCGCCGCCACCTGCTCGCGGCGCTGGAGGAGCGGCTGGGCAAGCCGATCACCGCCGGCGTGCGCTACCTGGTGTGCGTGCGGCCTGACAAATTCGCCACCATTGAGCGCGACCTGGGAGTGCTCGCGAGCGAGCAGTTCCTGATCGCGTTCGCGCACATCGCGCACTCGCTGCTCGGGCCGCATGACCTGGCGGGCCACTTCGGCGGCACCATGCTGCTGCTGCTGATCGAGCGCGGCAATCAGCGCGACGTCGAAGCATGGTGCGAGAACCTGATCGAGCGCGTCGGCCGCCACCTGTTCCAGACCGACAACCACACGCTGCACGCCACCTGCAGCATCGGCCTGGGCGTGGTACCGCTGGCGAAACCCGAGCTCAATGCCGTGGTGATGGATGCGCTGGAAGCCCTGCGCCGTGCCCGCCAGAACGGCGGCAACCAGCTCACCACGGTCGACCGGGCCGACAACGACACCCGCATTCAGGCCTACGATCAGATCTGGGTGCGCCACATCAAGGCGGCGCTGATGGAAAACCGTTTCCGCCTGGTGCAGCAGCCGATCGCAGCGTTGGGCGGCGGCAAGGAGAAGATGTTCGACGTGGCGATGCGCATGCTCGACCAGCAGGGCAACGAAGTGCTGCCGGCCGAATTCCTGCCGGCCGCCGCGCGCAACGACCTGCTGAAGAACATCGACCGCTGGGTGATCGGCGCCTCGCTGTCGTTCGTCGCCAAGCGCAAGCCCGACCTCGCGTTCGTGCGCCTCTCGCGCGACAGCGCCCTGGACCCCTCGTTGCTGCAGTGGCTGGAGCTGCAGATGAAGTCCACGCTGGCCGAGGCCTCGCGCCTCTGCCTGCAGATCACCGAGGAAGTCGCCGCCAAGCACCTGCAGTCCACCCAGCAGATCGTCAAGGACCTGCGCGCGCGCGGGCTGCGCTTCGCGCTCGAGCACTTCGGTACCGGTCGCGATCCCAAGGCCCTGCTCGCCGCCCTGCCGCTGGATTTCGTCAAGATCGACGGCTCGCTGATGCAGGGGCTGGCAGGCAGCCCCGAGCTGCAGCAGCGCGTGCGTGCCATCGTCCAGGCCGCGACAGCGCACGGGGTGCAGACCGTGGCCGAGCGCATCGAGGACGCCAACACCATGGCCGTGGTCTGGCAGCTCGGCGTGCAGTACATCCAGGGCTACTTCGTGCATGCGCCCGAAGAGGTGGTGCTGAAGTCGTGAGGCCGGTCGCGCTCGCGGCGTGGCTCACCGGCGCGGCCGCCCTGCTCGCCGGCTGCGGCGGAGAGGGATCCGGGGCCGCGGGCGCCGCGGCGCAGACTACGACCACCGCCGCGACTGCGACCACGGCCACGGCGCCGGGGCGCGCCAGGTCGATCACTGTCGGCACGGCACTGGCGGCCCAGCAGATACTCCACCGGTCTTTGGAGGACACGCCGAAGAGCCTCGATCCGCAGCTTGCGGATGATGTACCGTCCATGAGGGTGCTGGTGGATTTGTTCGAGGGACTGGTCCGCTTCGGTCCGGACGCTACGCCGCGTCCCGGTGTCGCCTCATCGTGGCAAATCACCCCGGACGGTCTGACCTGGACCTTTCATCTTCGCGATAATGCGCGGTGGTCCAACGGCGCGCCGGTGACCGCGGCGGACTTCGTCTATGGCTGGCGGCGCGAAACCGACCCGAAGACCGGGGCGGAGTACGCCGAGGCGTTCACACCGTTCGTCAATGGCGATGCCATCATCAATGGCCGGAAACCTCCGGACACATTGGGGGTCGAGGCGCTGGACGCGCATACGCTGCAGATCCACCTGGTCCATCCGACGCCGTACCTGCTCGGGGAACTCGCTCAGTCCTTCATGAGCCCGGCCTATCCACCGGCGATCCGCCAATACGGTGATGCCTGGATACAGCCAGGCCACATGGTCTCCAACGGCGCCTTCGCGCTGAAGGAGAACGTGCTCGGCAACCGCATCACGCTCGACCGGAATCTCTACTATTGGGACGCGACCGACGTGCACCTGACGCGCGTGGTCTACTACATCATCGACGACCCGGCCCAGGTCGCGCTGCGCTACCTTGCCGGCGACGTCCAGTTGACGGATATCTTCAGTCAAGCGCAGTACCCATACCTCGAGAGCCGGTTGGGTGACCAGGTAGTCGCGCCGCAGGAGTTCGCCACCTACATGCTGTCGACGAACTTCAAGCTGCCGCCGTTCCAGCACAACCGCGCATTGCGGCTGGCGCTGACCATGTCGGTCGACCGAGCAGCGCTCACTCGCTACCTGCTCTACGGCGTCAACCAGCCCGCCTACACGCTGATGCCGGACCTGCCAGGCTATCCGCAGCCGGTGCCGGCTTGGACCAAGCTCGACAAGGATCAGCGGGACGCGATGGCGCTACGGCTGTACCACCAGGCCGGCTACTCCAGCAGGCACCCGCTGCATGCCGATATCGAGATCTCCACCCAGGGCCCGGCGGTCACTCACTTTTTCGAGGCTATCGTGGACACCTGGAACAGCGTGCTCGGCGCCGACATCGGCGTGCATGAGGAGGAGTTCAAGGTGCTGCTGCAGGACCGGCAACTGCAGAAGCTGCAGTTGTTCTACAACGGCTGGTCCGGCGACTACCTCGATCCCTATACCTACCTGCAATGCTTCTACAGCACCAACCAGTTCAACAGCGGCGCCTATTCGAACCCACGCTACGACGCGCTGATCGATCAGGCCACGAACGAGGCCGACCCGACCAGGCGTTACCAGCTATTCGCGCAGGCCGAGCAGTTGCTGAACGACGATGTCGCCTACATTCCTCTGTACTATTACTCTGACCGCTACCTCATCAAGCCGTACGTGAAGGGGTGGAAGGCAAACCTCATGGACGTGATTCCGTCCCGCTACCTGTACATCCTGCAGCACCAGGGCAACTGAGCGTGTGGCGCTTCATCCTGCAGCGGCTGCTGAGCGCGATCCCGACAATGTGGCTGGTCGTAACCGCCGCGTTCTTCCTGCTGCATGCGGCCCCGGGCGGCCCGTTCGACAGCGAGCGCCGGCTGTTGCCGGAGATCCAGCGCGCCGTCGAGGCCAGGTACCACCTCGATGAGCCTCTGTGGCGCCAGTACCTGCGTTACCTCGGCAGTCTCGCGCACGGCGACCTCGGGCCTTCCTATCAGTATCGCGACACATCCGTGAACGAGATTATCGCCGAGGGCCTGCCGGTGGACGCAGGTCTCGGGCTGGCCGCGCTCGCCCTGGCGCTGCTGGTCGGCATGCCGATCGGCATCGCCGCGGCGCTGCGGCGCGACGGGCCGCTCGATCACACATTGATGAGCCTGGCGATCTTCGGCATCTCCATGCCGGTGTTCGTGGTCGCTCCGCTGCTGGTGCTGATCTTCGCAGTCGCGCTGCACTGGCTGCCCGCGGGCGACTGGGTGCCCGGCTCGCCGGCGCATTGGATCATGCCAACCGTGTCGCTGGCGCTGCCCTACATCGCCTACGTCGCGCGTCTGATGCGCGCCAGCACGATCGAAACCCTGAGCAGTCCCTTCATCCGCACGGCGCGAGCCAAGGGGTTGCCGACACGCACGGTCGCGCTGCGCCACGCGCTGCGTCCCAGCCTGTTACCCCTGATCTCCTTTCTCGGACCGGCGATCGCCGGGCTGATCACCGGCTCGATCGTCGTCGAAGAGGTGTTCGGCCTGCCGGGTATCGGCCGCTACTTCGTCACCGGCGCCTTCAACCGCGATTATACGCTGGTGGTCGGTGTCACCATCGTCTACGGGGTGCTGATCATTGGCCTGAACCTCCTTGCGGACCTTGCCTATGCCTGGGTCGATCCGCGCGTGCGACTGCAGGCCTGAAGCAACGGATGGCAGCACTGCCGCAAGCCATCTCGCCACCGGATACGCGCGCCGCCGATCCGGTCAGCGGTTTCTGGGGCCGCGTGCGGCGGGCGCTGCGGGCGGATCGCCGCCTCGCACTGGCCGTGGTCGTGCTGCTGCTGATCGTGCTTGCCAGCCTGCTGTGGCCGCTGCTGTCGTCGTATGACTACTACACTCCCGATCTGACGCAGATATCGCGTCCACCCAGCTGGCAGCACCTCCTCGGCACCGATCCGCTTGGACGGGATCTGTTGGTCCGGATCATGTGGGGATGCCGCGTCTCGCTGGCGGTCGGTGTGTTCGCGAGCCTGATCAGCGTCGCGATTGGAGTGGCCTGGGGCGCGATCGCAGGCTACGCCGGCGGACTGCTCGACGGCCTGATGATGCGGGCGGTCGACGTGCTCTACACGATCCCGTTCGTGCCGTTCGTGATCATTCTCGCGGTAATGTTTGGCCGGCAGCTGTGGCTGATCTTCGTCGCCATCGGCGCCGTCTCCTGGCTCGACATCGCGCGTATCGTGCGGGGGCAGACGTTGTCGCTGCGGCAGCGCGAATTCATCGATGCGGCCCGCGTCGCCGGTGTGCACGGCTTGCGCATGGTATTCCGGCATATCGTGCCGAACCTGCTCGGCATCGTGGCAGTGTACGCAACGCTGATCATCCCGGCGGTGATCCTGTTCGAAGCATTCCTGAGCTTCCTGGGAATGGGTGTGCGGCCGCCCCTGTCCTCTCTGGGCGCACTGGTGGCCGACGGCGCCTCTGACATGCAGGCGCATCCGCACTTGCTGATCGCCCCCGCGATCTTTCTGGCGGTGATCGTGTACTGCTTCAATTTCATCGGCGACGGACTGCGCGACCTGCTCGATGCGCGCGGCCGCTCTGGCACTCTATGAGCGAGTTGCTGGAGATCCGCGGCCTGACGGTGCAGTTTCCAAGCGCGCGCGGCGTCCTGCAGGCGGTGGGCGGCGCGGATCTGACGCTCGGCGCCGGCGAGTGCCTCGGCATCGTCGGCGAATCCGGCTCCGGCAAGACACAGCTGCTGCACGCGATCCTCGGACTCTCTCCGCCGCAGGCCCGGCTCGGCGGCAGCGTCCGCTACCGCGGCGAGCAACTGCTCGGCCTGCCGGTGCACGCGCTCAACCGCATCCGCGGGCACCGCATCGCGATGATCTTCCAGGATCCGATGACGGCGTTGAACCCGTGTCTGCGCATCGGCACCCAGATCGGTGAGGTCGCTCGGCTGCATCTGGGCGTGTCGCGCCGCGAGGCCGAACACCGGGCGCTGTCGATGCTCGAGGCCGTGCACATCGCCGACCCGCGGCGCTGCCTGCGCCAATACCCGCACGAGCTCTCCGGGGGCATGCGCCAGCGCGTCATGATCGCGATGGCGCTGATCGGCGAGCCCGACGTGCTACTGGCCGACGAGCCCACCACGGCACTCGACGTCACGGTGCAGGCCCAGATCTTGACGCTGTTGCGCGAGTTGCAGGCGCGCAGCCGTGCCTCGGTTTTGCTGGTCACACACGACCTGGGTGTCGTCGCCGAGATTGCCGACCGTGTCGCAGTGATGTATGCCGGCCGCGTGCTCGAGCAGGCCCCCGTGGACGCGATCTTCTCCAATCCGCGCCATCCCTACACCGAAGCGTTGCAGCGCTGCCTGCCGCGTGTCGATCAACCCCAACCGTCGCGCCTGCCCAGCATCAGCGGGCGCCCGCCGCCGCTATCGGCGCTGCCGCCGGGGTGCCCGTTCGCGCCGCGCTGCCTGTACCGCTTGCCGGTGTGCGAGACACAGATGCCGCCTCTGGAAGAGGCGGAGCAAAACGGCTCCGGGCCGGCCGCCCCGCCCGCGCACCACATCAAGGCCTGCTGGCACCAGGGCGCCCTCGGTCGGCTCGTCCCGGAGCAAGCGTGACCGCCGCTCCCGAGACCGCTGCTCCCGTCACCGGCAGCGCGCTGCGGGTGCGGGATCTGCGCGTCAGCTACCGCGTGCGCGAACACGGCCGTGCCGCGCGGCTGCGAGCCATCGATGGCGTCAGCTTCACCCTTGCCGCGGGCGAAACGCTCGGCATCGTCGGAGAGTCGGGCAGCGGCAAGTCGACCCTGGCCCGCGCGCTACTGCGCCTGATACCCGCCGACAGCGGCGCGGTGGAATTTGCCGGCCAGCCGCTGCTTGAGCTGCGCGCGCGCGAGCTGCGTGCGCTGCGCCCGCGTCTGCAGATGATCTTCCAGGATCCGCTTTCCTCGCTCGACCCGCACATGCGCATCGACGCGATCGTCGCCGAGCCGTTGCAGGTCATGCGGCCGCAACTCGATCCGATCGCGCGCCGCGAGCGCGTGCTCGCGATGATGCGCCGCTGCGGGCTTGCGGCCGACTACGCCTCGCGCTATCCACACGAATGCTCCGGTGGAGAAGCCCAGCGCGTCGGCATCGCACGCGCCCTCGTGCTCGAGCCCGAGGTGCTGATCTGCGATGAGCCGATCTCCTCACTCGACGCCTCGATCCGCTCCCAGATCGCCAACCTTTTGAAGGATCTGCAGCAGCAGATGTGCCTGTCGCTCATCTTCATCGCCCATGACCTGGCCGCGGTGCGCTTCTCCTGCGATCGCGTGCTGGTGCTCTACCTCGGGCGCGTGATGGAGATCGCGGCGCGCGATGCGCTGTTCCAGTCCGCGCGCCATCCCTACACGCGCGCGCTGATCCAGGCCGCCCCGATCCCCGATCCGCGCCGCGCGCGTTCGCAGCGCGCCCCGCTCGAGGGCGAAATCCCCTCGCCGCTGTCCCCACCCTCGGGCTGCGTGTTCCGCACCCGCTGCCCGCTCGCGATCGAGCGCTGCGCGCGCGAGACCCCGTTGCTGCGCCAAGTCGGCGCCAGCGAGGTCGCCTGCCACCGCGCCGAAGAGGTGGAGTAGCGACACCGGCGCAGAACGGTGCCCGCTCGCGCATGCACTTGGTCGTCGGCACCTCCTTGGCGTATAATGACCACAATTTCTGGTCACTCGACGGATGCTCATGGACATTCCCGCAGCGATATTCAAGGCCGAATGTTTGAAATTGATGGATGAGGTTGCCCGAACGCGCGAGCCGATCGTCATCACCAAACATGGCAGGCCGGTGGCTCAACTGGTGCCGGTGCCAACGGGAGTGCGTACTTTGTTCGGCTACATGAAAGGCACGGTCCAGATCAAGGGCGATGTCGTTGCGCCAATTGCCGCAGAATGGAGCGTGCATACCGGCGACGAGGACGGGCTGTACGCCGCTCCGCAGAGCAGATCGCGCCGCCGCAACGCCAAGCGCAAATGAGCGCCCTGCTTCTCGATACCCACATCTGGCTGTGGTATGCAGAGGGTTCTGCCGCGCTGCTGCCTGCAGCGAGCATCCGCAAACTGGATCGCGTCCGGAGAGACAAGGGCCTGCTGATCTCGGCCATTTCCGTGTGGGAAGTCGGCATGCTGAGCGCCAAGGGCAGGGTACAGCTCTCGATATCGCTGCGCGCATGGGTCGGCCGGGCGCTCGACGCGCCGGGCATGCGCCTTATCCCCCTCGACGCTGCGGCAGCTGCGGAAAGCACCTTGCTCCCAGGCAAGCCTCAGGGCGATCCTGCGGATCGTTTACTGATCGCCACCGCCCGTACGCAGGACGTTGCTCTGGCGACGCGCGACAGAGCCATCCTCGACTATGGCAAAGCCGGGTTTGTACGAGTCATCGAGCTATAGCTATAGCGCGCCCCCGGGCAACGGCGCGATAATTTCCCGCGCAAACGACGCGGACGCGAGGAGGCGCGTAATCCCATGATCCATCATACCGGCGGCTGCCACTGCGGCCGTGTACGCTTCGAGGTGGTCGCACCGGCGGAACTGGAAGTGTCGGAGTGCAACTGCTCGATCTGCGCCAAGTCGGGCTACCTGCACCTGGTCGTGCCCCGGTCGCGCTTCCGGCTGCTGTCGGGCCAGGAGCATCTGACGACCTATCAGTTCAACACACGCACCGCGCAGCACCTGTTCTGCTCGGTCTGCGGCATCAAGTCGTTCTATGTGCCGCGCTCGCATCCGGACGGCTACAGCATCAACGCGCGCTGCCTGGATGAGGGCAGCGTGCGTTCCCTGCGTGTGCGGCCGTTCGACGGCAAGCGCTGGGAGCAGCAATACCCGCAGGGCCGGGCCGCCGCGCTCGAGTAACCGGCCCGCAAGAGCCGTCGATACGCGGCCGCCGGCGAGAGGCATCGCCCCACGGTGACGTCAGTGTACCGGCTCAGTTCCGGACTCGGCGCCGGCGCGCCGCCGACCGGCGCTTGATCGACGCCGACGGGCTCGGATGGACGCGCGCGCCGGCATCGACGTGGCTGACGATATGCTGGAACTGCCGGGCGGCGAGCGCCTGGATTTCGGTGTCGACCGCCCGGTAGTCATCGATCAGGCGCCGCCCGAAGTCAGTCAACGCAACTCCGCCGCCGCCGCGGCCACCGACGCTGCTCGACGCCACCGGTTCCTTGAAGCTCGCGTTCATGTCCTCCAGCAGCAGCCACGCACGCCGGTAGCTCATCTTCAACAGGCGTGCCGCCTGCGACAGCGAGCCGGAGGCGGCAATCGTCTCGAGCAGCTGGATCTTGCCGATACCGACGGAGCAGCGCGTGCCGATATCGACCCGAAAACGGATGGTTGGCACGGTTGCCATGCGAGTCACTGCTCCTGTCGCGCTCGGCCGCACCGCGCCACGCATCCGGTTACAACATCGCCAACCATTGCAGCAGCGCGCGCCGCTGCGCTGCCGTCAGTTGTTCGAAGGCGCTGCGTGCGGCGCGGGCCTTGCCATCATGCCACAGGATAGCCTCCTCGATGGTGCGGGCGCGGCCGTCATGCAGGAACGTCGGCACGTGCTCGCGGTGCACGCGATAGCCCAGACCCCACAGCGGCGCCGTACGCCACGCCGTTGCAACCGTGTGTCCGCCGGCATCCCGGTCCGCGAGTTCGGCGCCGAGGTCGTGCAGCCGCAGATCCGTATATGGCGCGATGATTGCCCGCGCGATGCTGCCGTCTGCACGAGGCAGCATCACCGGCAGCCGCGGCCGATGGCAGGCGGCACAGCCGATCTGGACGAACAGCGTATTGGGCGCCCGGGAATCCGCGTCGCTCCCCGGCAAGCGCGGCACGGCCAGCCAGCGCTCGAACGCCACCACCGCATCGAACAGGTCGTCGGAGACCTCGGGGCTGCCGCCGTTCGGCTGCGCGCGGCAAGCGCTCTGCACGGCGGTGCAATCATCACTGCCGATGACGCTGTTGGTCAGCCCCATCTCGCGGGCGAAGGCCTTGCCGGTCTGCTCCCGCACGGAGATCGAAGCACCCTGCCAGCCGAAGCGTCCGAGCCGGCGCCCCCCGTCCTGCCACTGCCATGCCGGCGCGCCCGCCGGCGCGGCGGGAGCCTGTCCTGCGGACCCCTGTCCGGTGATCGCAGACTGCGGTACCGCCTCCAGCAATCCATCGCCGAACAGCGCCGGCGCCAGCCGCGGCTTGACGATGGTGTGCGCCGAGAGCGCGCCGTAGCGCAGATCGGTCAGCAGGTATTGCGGCACTCGCAGGCTCCACGCGGTGCCATCGGGATAGCGGCCCGTGCGCTCGTGGTAGCGGATGCTCACCGTGCCCTCGGCGGCCACGCCGGGCAACGCCGCGGTGTTCAGATCGTGGCCGTAGCGCGGATCACCCAGCTCCGGCTGCCCGGCGCGCGCGGGCAGCGCCAGTTGCACCACCATGGCCTCGGGGGCCGGCCCGTCGCCGAGAGGACCGCGGCCGCGGGCGCCTTCGTTGTGGCAGCCATCGCAGGAAGCGCCGTTGAACAGCGGGCCCAGGCCGTCGCGGCGTGCGGCACCCGGGGTGCCCGCGACGACCCACTGGGTGTTGAATACGGCATGGCCGAGGTCGACCCGTGCCTGCGCGGCAGCATCCAGCCCCTGGTAGGCGGGCGGGTGCCGCGAATCGGGGAATAGCTGCAGCCCGATCGGATCAGGCGAGGGCTGCGCAGCCACGGACCCGGCAACCGCCCCGGCAGCCAGCAGCGCCGCAAGGAGTCCCGCCGCGCGCATCGCTGCCGGAAAGACGCGGGCGTCAGGGAGACGCGGGTGCGGATCCGTGGCCGTGGGCGAGAGCCGGTGGGGCCTTCGTCACCGACATGCGCAGCTGCGCACGGGTGGCACCGCTGAACTGCAACAGCAGTTCCTCATTTGCGGGCAGCACGAACTGCACCAGCTTGCGCGGGCCGCTGCTGCAGCCGCGCAGCCCGGTAAAGTCCTCGGTCGGCAGCTCCTTGCCGGCGGCCACGACGTCGATCCAGAACGGCACGTCGACCGATATGCGGTAGCTGCCCGGCTGCGCCACCTTCAACTTGACCAGGCCGGCGTACGCGCCGTCGCTCAACATCGCCTTGCCCGGTGCCATCGCGAACCGCACCTGCGGCTGCGGCATGAGCCGCAGGTCATACAGGCGCTCGGCGCGGATGGACGGGGCAGCGTTGCGGCCAGTCCCGGCGGTGAGCGCCTGCGCCGCGCTGCCAAACAACGCGACCTCATGCCGCACGTCCCAGGAAGAGCTGGTGCAGGGGGCCTGCGCCGCCGCCGGCAGCGCCACGGCAGCGCTCAGCAGCAGCGCGGCCGCCACGGCAATGTTCAATTTCATGATGTCACCCTCACATTGGCGAAGCACTCGCAGCCGGGCGCATGATAACCGTCTCACGTATAACAGGCGTCCGGGGGCCGCGGACCGCCCGGCACATCTGCCACCCAGCCGGTGGCACTGGTGTCGGGAACGACCCGGAAGCTGAAGGTGAATTTATTCAGCATCGGGCTGCCCTGGATGCCGGGCGCACTCCACTGGAGCCCGGTGAATTGCAGCGTGAGCAGCATCCCGCGCAGTTTGAAGCGCCGCTCTGCGCCGTAATCCGGATAGGTGAGGCACTGTCCTCGAAGCTGCACGGCACGCATCCGGCCGCGATTCCACCGGTTCGCGCTGGCCGCATCGCCGGTGTTCGCGGCCAGCAAATTGTCGCTCATGACGGCGGTGCCGCGCGTCGCAAATAGCGCGCACTGGAAATCGCCGGAGAATTTGAGCTCCGAAACATTCCGGTAGTTCCCGTTGTGGCATTCGAGCTTATAGACCGCCAGGCCGGTGACATCCCTGAGCATCGCGACAAAAGGGGTATCGGCATGGCCCCGTCCCGGATTGACGAAGGTGCGCATCGCACGCATGGGCCGGACTACCGGCCAGGCAACCGGCTGGGCGAGCGCGCAGAATGCGCTCACCAACGCAACGACTGCGTATCCGAGCGCCCAGTACCAGCCCTTCAGACGTCGGTCCATGGTGGCGGCTCCTTCATGGCATGCAGGTCAACGGATTATACGGCGGCGCGGGCGCCTGGCCGGGTCGGCAGCCCTCACTCCACCGGCTGGATCCGCTCCACCGTTCTCCAGCCCCGCGGCAGCAGCGCGCCGCGCTGCGCGCGCGCGCCGTTGTAAGCCTTCAGGTCGTTCGGCGTGAGTTTCATCTGCCGCTCGCCGCTGAACACGGTGAGCGACTGGCCGCCGGCCAGCACGCACATCGCCACCAGCAGTTCCTCGCGCGTCTCGGCCTTCTTGGTCGGGATACCGAACAGCTTGTTGCCCTTGCCGCGCGGCAGCTCGGGGATCTCGCTCGCCCGGCACAGCAGCAGCCGCCCCTCCGAACTCACCAGCGCCACGCGCGCGTCGGCAGCCGGCGGCGGCCCCGCCGCCGGCGCGCCCGCGCCCTCTTCCACCTCTTCCGTGTCGCCCGCGGCCCGTGTGGACGCGCGCGGCGCCGCCGCTGCGGCTGCGGCACCGCTCGGGCCCGCCTCTGCGACCGTTGGCACCTGCGCGGGCGCCAGCAGCACCGCGCCCGCGGTGAGCTTGAGCACCGCCTTGCCGGCGCGGTTGCGCGAGTGCAGCTCCTTCAGCCGCACCGTGAAGCCGTAGCCGGCGTCGGTGGCGAGCAGCCACAGATCCTCGGGCTCCCCGATCGCGACCCCGGCAAAGCGCGCCCCGTCGGGCGGATCGAGCCGGCCGGACAGCGGCTCGCCCATGCCGCGCGCCGACGGCAGCGTGTGCGCCGGCAGGCTGTAGGCACGGCCGGTACTATCGATGAACACCGCCAGCTGCACGCTGCGGCCACGCGCCGCGGAGTGAAACGCATCACCGCTCTTGTACGACAGTGCGGACGCGTCGATGTCGTGTCCCTTGGCCGCCCGCACCCACCCGCCGGTGGACAGCACCACCGTGACCGGCTCGTTGGCGAGCAGCTCGCTCTCCTCGATCGCCTGCGCGGCGGCGCGCTCGACGATGCGGGTGCGCCGCTCGTCGCCGTACTCCTTGGCGTCGGCCTCGATCTCCTCGCGCACCAACTTGCGCAGCCGCGCGCGGCTGGCCAGTACCGCCTCGAGCTCGGCGCGCTCCTGCGCCAGCTCGCCCTGCTCTTCGCGGATCTTCATCTCCTCGAGCCGCGCGAGGTGGCGCAGCTTGGTCTCCAGGATCGCCTCGGCCTGCTCCTCGGACAGCTTGAAGCGCTTGATCAGCACCGGCTTGGGCTCATCCTCGCGCCGGATGATGCGGATCACCTCGTCCAGGTTCAGGTAGGCGATCAGTAGGCCGTCGAGGATGTGCAGCCGGCGCGCAACCTTGTCGAGGCGGTGCTGCAGGCGGCGGCGCACGGTGTCCTGCCGGAACTCCAGCCACTCGGACAGCAGATCCTTCAGCCCCATGACGCGCGGGCGGCCGTCCCGGCCGATCACGTTCAGATTGACGCGATAGTTGCGCTCCAGGTCGGTGGTCGCGAACAGGTGCGTCATCAACTGCTGCACGTCAACGCGGTTGGAGCGCGGCTCGATCACCAGCCGCGTCGGGTTCTCATGGTCGGACTCGTCGCGCAGGTCCTCGACCATCGGCAGCTTCTTCTGCCGCATCTGCTCGGCGATCTGCTCGAGCACGCGGCTGCCGGACACCTGGTAGGGCAGCGTGCCGATGACGATCAGGCCCGCGTCATCGACCTCGTAGGTCGCGCGCGCACGAAAGCTGCCGCTGCCGCTGTCGTAGAACGCCACCAGGTCGGCGCGCGGGGAAACGATCTCCCCGCCGGTGGGCAGGTCCGGTCCCTTGATGTGCTTGAGCAGCGCGCGCGTGGTGGCCTGCGGATCATCCAGCAGGTGGATGCAGGCGGCGGCCACCTCCGCCAGGTTGTGCGGCGGGATGTCGGTGGCCATGCCCACCGCGATGCCGGAGGCGCCGTTGAGCAGCAGGTTCGGCAGCCGCGCCGGCAGCATCGTCGGCTCCTCGAGCGTGCCGTCGAAGTTCGCCGCCCACTCGACCGTGCCGTGCTCGAGCTCGGCCAGCAGCAGCTCCGCATAGCGCGTCAGGCGCGACTCGGTGTAGCGCATCGCCGCGAATGACTTGGGATCGTCGGGCGAGCCCCAGTTGCCCTGTCCATCCACGATCGGATAGCGATACGAGAAAGCCTGCGCCATGTGCACCATGGCCTCGTAGCAGGCCATGTCGCCGTGCGGGTGGAACTTGCCGATCACGTCGCCCACGGTGCGCGCCGATTTCTTGTGCTTGGAGACCGCCGACAGCCCCAGCTCGCTCATCGCGTAGGTGATCCGCCGCTGCACCGGCTTCAGTCCGTCGCCGAGCGCCGGCAGCGCGCGGTCCAGGATCACGTACATCGAGTAGTCGAGGTATGCCTTCTCGGTGAAGCTGCCGAGCGTGCGCCGCTCGATGCCCTCGAAGTTCACCGGCGGCGGCCCCTGAGGCGGTTGCGGCAGCCGCGGCGGCCGCGCCATCAGCCCGTCACCTCGGCAAGATTGCCGTTGCGCTCGAGCCAGTCACGGCGGTCGCCGGCGCGCTTCTTCGCCAGCAGCATGTCCATCAGGCTGTCGGTCTGGTCGCGCGCCTCGATCGTCAGCTGCACCAGCCGCCGCGTGCGCGGATCGATGGTGCTCTCGCGCAGCTGCGAGGGGTTCATCTCACCCAGGCCCTTGAAGCGCGTGACGGTCGGCTTGACGCGGGAGTTCTCGGCGGCGATGCGCTTGAGCACCGTGTCGCGCTCGGCATCATCGAGCGCGTACAGCACCTGCTTGCCGGCGTCGATCCGGTACAGCGGCGGCATCGCCACATGCACGTGACCTTGTGTCACCAGCGGCCGGAAGTGGCGCAGGAACAGCGCGCACAGGAGCGTCGCGATGTGCAAACCGTCCGAATCCGCATCCGCGAGGATGCACACGCGGTGATAGCGCAGCTGCGACAGGTCGGCGGAGCCGGGCTCCACTCCCAGCGCGACGCTGATGTCGTGCACCTCCTGCGAGCCGCCGATCTCCCCGGGCGCGAGCTCCCAGGTGTTCAGGATCTTGCCCCGCAGCGGCATGATCGCCTGGAACTCGCGGTCGCGCGCCTGCTTGGCCGAGCCGCCGGCCGAATCGCCCTCGACCAGGAACAGCTCCGAGCGCGCCGGATCCTGGTTGGTGCAGTCGGCCAGCTTGCCCGGCAACGCCGGACCGCCGGCGATGCGTTTGCGCACCACGCGCGCGGCGGCCCGCAGCCGTTCCTGTGCATTGGCGATGGCGAACTGCGCGATGCGCTCGCCGGCATCGGGATGCTGGTTGAGCCACAGCGCCGCGGCATCGCGCGCCTGCGCCTCCACCAGCGCGGCGGCCTCGCGCGAGGACAGTTTCTGCTTGGTCTGGCCGGCGAACTGCGGCTCGCGCAGCTTGATGGACAGCACGTAGCAGGCGCGATTCCATACGTCCTCGGCCGCCAGCTTCACTCCGCGCGGCAACAGGTTGCGGAATTCGCAGAACTCGCGCACCGCCTCGACCACGCCGGCGCGCAGGCCATTGACGTGCGTGCCGCCCTCGGTGGTGGGAATGAGGTTCACGTAGCTCTCGGCCACCAGCTGCTCGGCATCTCCCGACCACACCAGCGCCCAGTCGACCGCGTCCTGCTCGGAGGCGCGCTGACAGATGATCGGCTCGGCCGGCAGCCGCTCGGCGCCGCCGAGCTGCTCGACCAGGTAGGCGCCGAGGTCGCCGGTGAAGAACCACTCGTCGCGCTCGCCGGACTGCTCGTTGAGGAAGCTCACGCGCAAGCCCGGACACAGCACGGCCTTGGCCTTCAATACACGCTTGAGATCCGGCACCGAGAAGCGCTCGGAGTCGAAGAACTTCGGGTCGGGCCAGAAGCGCACCGTGGTACCGGTGTTGCGCTGGCCGACGCTGCCGATCACCTCGAGCTTGGAGTGGACGTGCCCGTCCTTGAAGGAAATGTTGTATTCCTTGCCGCCGCGCCGGATCCAGCACTCCAGGTGCTTGGAGAGCGCGTTGACCACCGAGACGCCCACACCGTGCAGGCCGCCGGAGAATTTATAGGAACCCTCGGAGAATTTGCCGCCCGCATGCAGGCGCGTGAGGATCACCTCCACGCCGCTGACCTTCTCCTTCGGATGGATGTCGACCGGCATGCCGCGGCCGTCGTCCGCAACCTCGAGCGAGTTGTCCTGGTAGAGCGTGACGCTGATCGACTTGCAATGGCCGGCCAGCGCCTCATCGACGCTGTTGTCGATGACCTCGTGCGCCAGGTGGTTGGGCCGCGTGGTGTCGGCGTACATGCCCGGCCGCCGGCGCACCGGCTCCAGGCCGCTCAGCACTTCGATATCGGACGCGGTATAGGATTCAGCCATTCTGCTCCAGCGCAACCAGGACGGAAGCGGCGCGGATTCTAGCAGGCGCCCGACAGGCGGTACGAATGTCCCTGCATCAACCCGCGGCAGGACGTCGAGCAGCCGGTGTCGCGTGGAAGCATGCCTTCTCGCGTTTGTCTGATGCTTCGAGGTCTGCGCCGGGGTTGGCGAGAGGCTAGTCGAAATCGAGCACCAGCGCGTCGCGCAGCGCCGTCGACAGCGGCTCGACGCGCTGGTCGTAGCGGGGATGATCGACCCCGGCCGCGAGCGCCGCCCCGCCCTTCAGGGTCGCAATCATCGCCGGCGTGAACTCGAACCGCAGGAAGTGCACTGCCGCGGTCTTGGTGTCGTTCTCGCGCTCCAGGTCCTCGTCGGCGAGCGCGTACACCGCCTCGCAGCCGGCTACACGCATCCAGCAGTGCCGCTCGAAGCCGCGCAGTTCGGCGAGCCGCCGTGCCCGCTCCTCGGGATCGGGGTACTCCAGCATCGCCGTGGCCTTCAGGTTGGTGCCGTCGGGAATCAGCGGGTTGTAGACCTCCAGCTCCTCGGCGATGCCCGCCGGCTCGAAGATGCGCTCGGCGCGCAGCATCTCCTGTATCTGGTACTGCACGGTCAGGCGGTCCTCGAAGCTCCAGCTGCAATGCTCCCCGATCAGCAGCGCGCGCGTGCGGCGATGCTCGATCAGGCGCGCGCGGAATGCGGGGCGCTCGCGCGCGTACTGTTCCAGCGACATCAGGTCCAGCGTTGCGAGCGTGTGCATGGCGGAAGTCAGATCCCGTAGGCGATACGCAGCAGCTTCAGCGGGTGCGCCGGCTCGGAATGGGCCGGCGCGGCGGGGTCCTGGCCGTCCTGCCCCGGCTCGGCCAGCGCGCCCGACAATCCGCTCTCGATCTGGTGGCCCGCCATCGGGCAATCGCTCGAGTAATAGTTCGCGCCAGCGCTCTCGACCCGCTGGAACACCGGCCGGCCGATCTTCATCGACGCCTCGCGAAACTCGCTCTTCACCGCATAAGTGCCATCGTGCCCCGAGCAACGCTCGATGACCTCCACGGTGGTATCGGGCACCAGCCTGAGCACGTCACGCGTCTTCAGCCCGATGTTCTGCACCCGCAGATGACAGGGCACGTGGTAGGCGATCTTGCCGAGCACCGCCTTGAAATCGGTGCGCAGCAGCCCCGCCTTGTGACGCAGCATCAGGTATTCGAACGGATCGAAGATATGCTCGGCGATGCGCTGTATCTGCGCGTCCTCCGGGTACATCAGCGGCAACTCCTGCTTGAACATCAGCACGCACGAGGGGATCGGCGCGACGATGTCGTAGCCGGCCTCGATCAGCCGCGTAAGCTCCGGCGCATTGGTGCGCTTGAACTTGTCGATCGAGGCGAAGTCGCCCAATTCGAGCTTGGGCATGCCGCAGCAGCGCTCGCGCGCGGTGAGCACCACGGCGATGCCGTTGTGCTCGAACACCGCCGCCAGGTCCTCGGACAGCTGCGGCTCGTTGCGGTTGCCGTAGCAGGTGGTGAACAGTGCCACCTGCCCGCGCGTGTCGGCGGTGGGCTGCGCGCGAATGTCCCGGCGCAGAGCGCCCTTCAGCCGCCGCCGTGCGGTGCGAGAGTGATACGCCGGCAGCGGTGCCTGCGGATGCACCCCCAGCGCGCGATCGAGCAGCTTGCGCACCGTACGGTTGCGATTGGCTGCGTTCACCACCTCGGCCACCACCGGGATGCCCGCCAGGCGCCCGACCGCATCGGTCGAGGTAAGCACGCGGTTGCGCAGCGACGGCTTGTCGCGGCGCGCGCGCACCGCCTTCGCCCGCAGCATCAGGTGCGGAAAGTCCACGTTCCACGGATGCGGCGGCACGTACGGGCACTTGGTGCTGAAGCACAGGTCGCACAGGTAGCAGTGATCCACCACCTTCCAGTAGACGCGCTTGTCGACGCCACCGAGCTCCATCGTCGCGGACTCGTCGATGGCATCGAACAGCGTCGGGAACGACTGGCACAGGTTGAAGCAGCGCCGGCAGCCATGGCAGATCTCGAACACGCGCGTGAGCTCGTGCTCGAGCGCCGCCTCGTCATAGAAGGACGCTTCGCGCCAGCGCAGCGGATGACGAACGGGAGCCTGGAGGTTGCCCTCGGGGCTGCCGTTCGTCCCGGCCTCGCTCAAAGGGTGTCCAGAGCCTTCTGGAAGCGGTTCGCGTGCGAGCGCTCCGCCTTCGCCAGCGTCTCGAACCAGTCCGCGATCTCGCCGAAGCCCTCGTCACGCGCGGCCTTCGCCATGCCCGGGTACATGTCCGAGTATTCGTGCGTCTCGCCCGCGATCGCCGACTTCAGGTTCAGCTTGGTCTCGCCGATCGGCAGCCCCGTGGCCGGATCGCCCACCTGCTCGAGATATTCCAGATGCCCGTGTGCGTGGCCGGTCTCGCCTTCGGCCGTGGAGCGGAACACCGCCGACACATCGTTGAAGCCCTCGACATCGGCCTTGGCCGCGAAGTACAGGTAGCGACGGTTCGCCTGCGATTCCCCGGCAAAGGCATCCTTCAGGTTCTTTTCGGTCTTGGATCCACTGAGTTTCATTCCAGCTACCTCCGCGATAGCATTTAGCTTGGTGAGTTCCACCATTTAGACTGATTCTAATCGGCAATGTAAGCCTTCGCCGGCTTCGGCGTCAACGACGGCCTCGATGGCGAATATGCTAGGGTGATTCCATGAGCGCTGCAGCTGATTCCGCCGATGTCTCTACCACTGCCGCTGTCGCGACAACGGCAGCGCCGGCGTTCGAGCAGACCCTCGCCGAGCTGGAGGCGCTGGTCGCGCAGCTCGAATCCGGCGACCTGCCGCTCGACGAGGCGCTGCGCACGTTCGAGCAGGGCGTGCGTCTGACGCGCGACTGCCAGGCCGCCCTTTCCTCCGCGCAGCAGAAAGTGCAGCTGCTGCTGCAGCGTGGCGAGAACGCCGTCATCGAGGAATTCGATGCCAGCGCCATCGAGCGGCTGTCGGTGAGCGCCGGGCTTTCCCCCAGCCCCGAGCTTTGAACGCCAGCGCCTTCGGATTCGCGCCCGGCGAGGGCGGTGCGCTCGCGGCGCGCATCGCCGCGTATCGGCAGCGCATCGAGGGGGAGCTGGACCGCTGCCTGATGCAGGATGACGCGGCGACGGCGCGGCTGCATCAGGCAATGCGCTACAGCGTGCTGGGAGGCGGCAAGCGGCTGCGCCCGGTAGTGGTGTACCTGACCGGCGAGTCATTCGGCGCCCCGCTCTCGCGGCTGGACACCCCCGCCGCGGCGGTGGAGCTGATCCATGCCTACAGCCTGATCCACGACGACCTGCCGTGCATGGATGATGATGACCTGCGCCGTGGCCATCCCTCCTGTCACCGCGCCTTCGACGAGGGCACCGCCATCCTGG
Organism: Steroidobacteraceae bacterium; assembly: GCA_036267195.1. Lineage (GTDB taxonomy): Bacteria > Pseudomonadota > Gammaproteobacteria > Steroidobacterales > Steroidobacteraceae > FEN-1191. The sequence goes on along the minus strand of DATAWM010000063.1, from coordinate 855 downwards.
CCGGCGATGCGCTGCAGGCGCTGGCCTTCGACGTGCTCGCCCGGCCGCAGGCCGCCCTCCCCGGCGAGCTCGATGCCGAGCAGCGCGTGCTGATGCTCTCGACGCTGGCGCACGCGATCGGCACCGAGGGCATGGCCGGCGGCCAGGCCATCGATCTGGCGGCCATCGGTCAGCCGCTCAGCGCCGCGGGGCTCGAGCGCATGCACCGCCGCAAGACCGGGGCGCTGATCCAGGCCAGCGTCGAGCTCGGCGCCATCACCGCCGGGCTCGCGCACGATCCGGCGCTGGCCGCGCTGCGTATCTTCGGCGCGGAGATCGGGCTTGCGTTCCAGATCCAGGATGACATCCTCGATGTCACCGGCGAGACCGCCGTGATCGGAAAAAAACAGGGCGCCGATGCGGCGCTCGGCAAGCCGACCTACCCCAGTATCTTCGGGCTGCCTGATGCGCGCGCGATTGCACTGCAACACCGTGACACCGCCATCCGCGCCATCGAAGACCTGGGCGCCGCTGCGCAGCGGCTGTGTGAATTCGCCTTCCAGGTGGTCGATCGCGCCCACTGACCCACGCGCTCGCGTCCGCGGGCGGCCGCGGCCGCGCCGGCCGGGCTGCTGCGGCGCGGGGCCCGGCCGGACCGTGTAAACTTCACCCCATCATGCCTACGACCAGTGCCCCGTCGTACCCGCTGCTGGGTGCGATCGAGTCCCCCGCCGATCTGCGCGCGTTGCCCGAGCACCAGCTGCCGGCGCTGGCCGCCGAGTTGCGCGAGTTCCTGATCCACACAGTCAGCACGCGTGGCGGACACTTCGCCGCCGGCCTGGGGACGGTCGAGCTGACCATCGCGTTGCATTATGT
>DATAWM010000062.1:0-20500 GCA_036267195.1 Steroidobacteraceae bacterium | reverse complement strand
TTGCCCACGAAGACTCGAGCGCTGCGGGCAGGTCGGTACGGTGCTCCAGCAGAGCCAGCTCCGAGCCCTTGTACTTGAGGGTCAGGGCCGCCACCGCCGGCTTCATCTTGTCCCCAGCGTCGAATTGTCGATCTGCACGCCGTTCACTACACTGAAGGCCTGACGGCTCATCGGGCGGCCGGATCCTGCCGGGTCGGCCCGCCCCTCCACGATTGCAGGAGCAGCGCAAGCATGGATGTACGTGCAGCGGTTGCATACAAAGCGGGGCAGCCCCTTCAGATAGAGACCGTGCAGCTCGACGGTCCGAAGGCGGGCGAAGTATTGATCGAGATCAAGGCCACCGGCATCTGCCATACCGACCTGTTCACGCTGTCGGGTGGCGACCCGGAAGGACTGTTCCCCTCGATACTGGGTCACGAGGGCGCCGGCATCGTGGTCGATGTGGGCCCGGGCGTGAAATCGCTGAAGAAGGGCGATCACGTCATCCCGCTCTACACGCCGGAATGCCGCGAATGCAAGAGCTGCACTTCGCGCAAGACCAATCTGTGCACGGCGATCCGCGCCACCCAGGGCAAGGGGCTGATGCCGGATGGCACCAGCCGCTTTTCATCCACGGGCCGGCCGGTCTATCACTACATGGGTTGCTCGACGTTTGCGAACTATTCGGTGTTGCCTGAAATCGCCGTGGCCAAGGTGCGCGAGGACGCGCCGTTCGACAAGATCTGTTACATCGGCTGCGGCGTCACCACCGGCATCGGTGCGGTGCTGTTCACCGCCAAGGTGGAGGCGGGTGCGAACGTGGTCGTCTTCGGGCTGGGCGGCATCGGTCTGAACGTCATCCAGGGCGCCAAGCTGGTCGGGGCCGACAAGATCATCGGCATCGACTTGAATCCGGCGCGCGAGGCGCTGGCGCGCCGGTTCGGCATGACACACTTCGTCAACCCCAAGGAAGTCAAAGGGGATCTGGTCGCGCATCTGGTCGAGCTCACCGGCGGCGGCGCCGATTACAGCTTCGAGTGCATCGGCAACACCCAGGTCATGCGCCAGGCGCTGGAATGCTGCCATCGCGGCTGGGGTCAGAGCATCATCATCGGCGTGGCCGGAGCCGGCCAGGAAATCTCGACCCGCCCGTTTCAGCTCGTGACCGGCCGGGTGTGGAAGGGCACCGCGTTCGGCGGCGCCCGCGGCCGCACCGACGTGCCGCGGATCGTCGACTGGTACATGGAGCGCAAGATCAGCATCGATCCTCTGATCACCCACACGCTGCCGCTCGAGCGCATCAACGAAGGATTCGATCTGATGACCAGGGGTGAGTCGATCCGCAGCGTGGTGGTGTACTAGCAGCGCCCGGCCCCGCGCGCCGCAGATCCTGCCGGCACCAGCGTTGGCCCGACAGCACTGCGCTGAGTCATGCCACTGCGAGCCGGAGGACTCGGGCTGGCGCTGTTCGGCCGCGGTGCCGGCTACTGCCCGAAGCGCTCACCGCCGCTGGCGAGCCACTCGTCCTCGGCCTCGGTGCCGATGCGGCCGAGGATGGCGTTGCGGTGGGGGAAGCGTCCGAAGCGCTCGATCAGCTCGCGGTGCTGGCGCGCGGCCTTCAGGCTGGCCTCGAACGGGGCACGCAGCCCCTCCGGAGCCTCGTCGAGCAGGCGGCGGAAGGCCGCGACCGACTCCTCCTGGACCGGCAGCGACTCGGCGTGCACCAGCGGCATATAGAAGAATAGGCGCTCGAGTGGATCGAGCGCGGCGTCGGCGCCGACCTGCATGCCCGAGACCGCGAGCGACAGGGCCTTGTCGTCCTGCGCGAACGCGCGCGCGCTGCCGCGGTAGACGTTGCGCGGGAACTGGTCGAGCAGCAGGATCAGTGCCAGGCGGCGCCGGGGGCTGGATTCCCAGGCGTCGAGCTCGCCGCGTTCGGCGGCGGCCAGCAGCGACCCGAAGCGCTCGGCGATCAGCTCGTCGGCCTGTGCCGCCAGCTCCGGGGCGGCAGCGCTGCCGAACCACAGCCGCGCGTGCTGCGCGACCCGCGCGGCCGTGTGCGGTTTCGGGCCCAGCCAGAACAGCAGCACGTCCTGTGCCCGCGGCAGGGCGCCCGGCGGCTGCGGCGGGGATTTCAGAGCAAGCGCTGCGGCTCGCGCGCGATTATTCGCACAAGCCCTCCAGGTAGCCCTGGGCGACCGAGGACAGGCGCTTGCGCGCGAGCGCCCGGGCCTTGGGATGGTCGACCAGCTGCTCCAGCGGTCCGGTGACCAGCATACGGCGCACCGCCGGATCGGTGGCGGATACCCGCGCCATCTTGTTCAGGACCGTGAAGCCGCGGTAGATCTTGCCGCGCGGCGCACGATTGGTTTCGATCGATCGGGCCAGGTACTGGCCGAATCGGCTGTAAAGGAAGTAGTCGTCGTTGCCGACTTGGAAACGCACTTCCGCGAAGAAATCGGGGAAGTTCTTCTCGAGATATTGATTGACACGCTTTAGGCGGGGCCCAGGTTCGCTATTTGCGGACGCTTTGAGCTTCTTCATTTCGGTCTCTGTACACCTCCGGTGGTCCAGACAACCATCGCTGGACGTCACGAGCGGTACCACACCTCGCAACGCGCGCGCAACTTAAGACACCTCGGCCGCCGATGCAATAGAAATGTTTCGCGATGTGACGTCGCGACGCTCCGACGTCGCGACGTGTCGGTGCTGCGCTCGATCAGCGGCCCTTGTCCGGGCCGCGTCCGGCACGCTCGCCGCGCGCGCGTTCGAGGTCGGTGGACGGATCGGTGCCGCGGGTGCCGGTGCCGGTGCCGGTGCCGGTGCTGGTGCTGGTGCCGCTGCCGCTGCCGCTGGCCTTGCCGCCGCCGGCGCTGAGGGGGCCGTCCGGGCTCTCCTCATCGCTGGCGCGATACTCGTCCACCATCGCGTCGTCATCGGAGCGATCCAGTGATCCCTGCAGCGGCGCGGTGTCTTCACTCGGGTCGGTGATGTTCGGTGAGTCGGTCAGCGGATCGGGCTCCTGGTTCACGTTCGAGAACGAGTGCAGCACCCGTGGGCTGTCCATCCGCGGCCGCCAGGCCTCGCCCTGCGTTGATTTCGTCGGCTTATTGGTTGGGGTCGGCTTGTCGGCTGGGTTTGACATGGGCGCTCTCCGGTTGCGTGACCGCTGTCTCGCATTGGAGCGGATCACGCCGCGCCCGTTCTGTCAGTGAATGCCGCGGATGCGCTCAGAGGTAAAGGCCGGCGGGCAGGCAGCCAACCGTGCTGCCGGCCCGCCGGCCTTTTGGGGGCCGGCGTTCGGTGGGGCGAGGCTCGAATCCAAACGGCGGAAAAGGGTCGCTGGGAGTCTCGGGGCCACCGGAGCGCCTTAGGTGCCACAATAAGTCGCACCAGATGAATCGCCGCTGAATTGCGCCGGCTCCGTCCCCGTCCCCATCCGCGGCCCCGGGACGATCCGTGGCACGCCCGCGACCGGCGCCGCCCGCGATTCCCGTTGACCGCAAAGCGCTGCTAGGTATATTGGCAGTTCAGCATCGCACTGTTGCAGCAGCGTCGCCGGGGGTCTTCGCCGCCCGTGGTGCGAGATCGGCTTGCCGATCGGCAGCCAAGACGAGGGACGGAGCCACTGTTTATGGACATCGAAAACAGCCGCGAGGGCCACGAGGGCCGCGGGTTGTACCGCGAGGCATTCGAGCGCGACAGTTGCGGCTTTGGGCTGATCGCGAGCCTGGATGACAAGCCCAGCCACTGGCTGGTGCAGACGGCGATCGGGTCGCTGAACCGGCTGACCCACCGCGGTGCGATCGCGACCGACGGCAAGACCGGCGACGGCTGCGGTCTGCTGCTCAAGAAGCCGGAGAAGTTCCTGCGCGCGCTCGCCCGCGACGCGAAGATCCGCCTGGGGGAGCGCTTCGCCGTGGGCCTGATGTTCCTGCCGCAGGACGCGGCGGCGGCCGAGGCCGTGCGCGCCTGCGTCAAGGGCGAGCTCGAGGCCGAATCGCTGGTGCTGGCCGGCTGGCGTACGGTGCCGACCGTTCCGCAGGCCTGCGGCGCCGAGGCGCTCAAGACACTGCCGCGCATCGAGCAGCTGTTCGTCAACTGCCGCAGCGCCGACGTTGACGAAGCCAGCTTCAACCGCAAGCTGTTCCTCGCGCGCCGCCGCGCCGAGAAGAAGCTCGCTGCCGAGCCGCTGTTCTACTGCCCGAGCCTGTCGGCGAGCACCATCGTCTATAAGGGCATGGTCATGCCGCAGCACCTGACCGAGTTCTACCCGGACCTGGCCGACCCCAGGCTGGAGGCCTCGGTGGCGGTGTTTCATCAGCGCTTCTCCACCAACACGCTACCGCAGTGGCGGCTGGCGCATCCGTTCCGCTACCTGGCGCACAACGGTGAGATCAACACGATCGAGGGCAACCGCCAGTGGGCGGTGGCGCGCGGCCCGGTGCTGCGCTCCCCGGTGCTGCCGGACCTGACCGATATCCTGCCGCTGGTGTCGCTGACCGGCTCGGATTCGCAGAGCCTGGACAACATGCTCGAGGTGCTGCTGCTCGGCGGTCTGGACGTGCCGCATGCCCTCCGGTTGCTGATCCCGCCGGCCTGGCAGGCGGTCGACACCATCGATGCGGACCTGCGCGCTTTCTACGAGTTTTATTCCGCCCACATGGAGCCGTGGGACGGGCCGGCGGGGCTGGTGCTGACCGACGGGCGCTATGCGGCCTGCACGCTCGATCGCAACGGCCTGCGACCCGCGCGCTTCGTGATCACCAAGAACCGCCACCTGACCATCGCCTCGGAGACCGGCGTGTGGGACTACGCGCCCGAGGACGTGGTGCGCAAGGGCAAGCTCGGGCCCGGCGAGATCGTGGCGCTGGACCTGTCCACCGGCACGCTGCTCGAGACGCGCGACATCGACAACATGTTGAAGACGCGCCACCCGTACAAGGCCTGGCTGAAGAAGGGCGTGCGCTACCTGGAGTCCGACCTGATCGATCCGCGCCTGGCGGCCGAGCCGATGGACCGCGAGACCCTGGCGGTCTACCAGAAGATGTTCGGCGTCAGCGCCGAGGAGCGCGACGAGATCATTCGCGTGCTGGCCGAGGACGAGAGCGAGGCGGTCGGCTCGATGGGCGACGACACGCCGATGGCGGTGCTGTCGCACAAGGTGCGCTCCCTGTACGACTACTTCCGCCAGCAGTTCGCGCAGGTCACCAACCCGCCGATCGATCCGCTGCGCGAGTCGATCGTGATGTCGCTGTCGACGCAGCTGGGTCCCGAGTGCAACGTGTTCGCCCCGGCGGCCGAGCATGCGCGCCAGATCGTGCTGAATTCCCCGGTGCTCTCGCAGCGCAAGCTGCGCCAGATCCTCGCCTCCGAGGACGTGGTCGAGGCGAACGAGTTCATCGACCTGCAGTACCCGCCGGAAGAGGGCTTGCGCGCGGCGATCGTGCGCATCTGCGATGCGGCGGAAGCGGCGGTGCGCGACGGCAAGCTGGTGCTGCTGCTGTCGGACCGCTACCTCGTGCAGGGGAAGCTGCCGATCCACGCGCTGCTGGCGACCGGTGCCGTGCATCACCGGCTGGTGGATACCGGCCTGCGCTGCAGGTGCAACATCCTGGTGGAAACCGGTAACGCACGCGACGCGCATCAGTTCGCCTGCCTGATCGGCTACGGGGCGACCGCGGTGTATCCGTACATGGCCTACCAGACGCTGTACGAGATGATGCGCAAGGGGCAGGTGAAGCTCGGTTCCGAGGAGCGCCGCCAGCTCGGGCGCAGCTACCGCCACGCCATCCGCAAGGGCCTGTACAAGATCATGTCCAAGATGGGCATCTCGACCATCGCCAGCTACCGCGGCGCGCAGCTGTTCGAGATCGTGGGCCTGTCCAGCGACGTCGTGGACCTGTGCTTTCGCCACAGCACCAGCCGCATCCAGGGCGCGGATTTCGACGACCTCGAGGGCGATACGAGCTACCTGGCGCTGCGCGCCTGGAATCCGCGCGTCGGCGTGGACCAGGGCGGCATCTACCGCTTCGTGCACGGCGGGGAGTACCACATGTACAACCCCGACGTGATCGCGGCCCTGCAGGCCGCGGTGGTCTCGGGCGAGTACGAGCATTACCGGCTGTACGCCCGGCTGGTCAACGAGCGGCCCGCCGCAGCGCTGCGTGACCTGCTGGCATTGAAGCGCGCCGCCGCGCCGATACCGCTGGAGGAGGTCGAGCCGATCGAGGCGGTGCTGGTGCGCTTCGACGGCGCCGGCATGTCGCTGGGCGCGCTCTCGCCCGAGGCGCACGAGGCGCTGGCGATCGCGATGAACCGGCTCGGCGGGCGCTCCAACTCCGGCGAGGGCGGCGAGGACCCGGCGCGCTACGGCACCGAGCGCAACTCCAAGATCAAGCAGGTGGCTTCGGGCCGCTTCGGCGTCACGCCCGAGTACCTCACCAATGCCGAGGTGCTGCAGATCAAGATCGCGCAGGGCGCGAAGCCCGGCGAGGGCGGACAGCTCCCGGGCCACAAGGTCAACGAGATGATCGCGCGGCTGCGCTTCGCACGCCCCGGCGTCGGGCTGATCTCCCCGCCGCCGCATCACGACATCTATTCGATCGAGGACCTGGCGCAGCTGATCTTCGATCTCAAGCAGGTCAATCCGCGGGCGCTGGTATCGGTCAAGCTGGTGGCCGAGCCGGGCGTCGGCACGGTGGCCGTCGGCGTCGCCAAGGCCTACGCCGATCTGATCACGATCTCCGGCCACGACGGCGGCACCGGCGCGAGCCCTCTGTCGTCGATCAAGTACGCCGGCACACCCTGGGAGCTCGGGCTGGCCGAGACGCACCAGACGCTGCGTGCCAACGACATGCGCCACCGGGTGCGTGTGCAGACCGACGGCGGACTCAAGACCGGCCTGGACGTCATCAAGGCGGCCATCCTGGGCGCCGAGAGCTTCGGCTTCGGCACCGCGCCGGTGATCGCGCTGGGCTGCAAGTACCTGCGCATCTGCCACCTGAACAACTGCGCCACCGGGGTCGCGACCCAGCACGCGGTGCTGCGCGAGAAGTACTTCCTCGGCCTGCCCGAGATGGTGATCAACTACTTCCGCTTCGTCGCGCAGGAGTGCCGCGAGCTGATGGCTCTCCTCGGGGTGCGCCGGATGCAGGAGCTGATCGGGCACGTCGAGTACCTCGAGCGGCTGCCGGGGGAAACCGCCAAGCAGCGCAAGCTCGACCTCTCCCCGCTGCTGTCGGACAGCGGCCTGGTGTCGGACCGCCCCCACGTCTGCGTCGAGCCGTCGAATGCGCCGTTCGACAAGGGCGAGCTGGCCGAGCAGATGGTGGCCGACATGCTGCCGGCGATCGAGGCCAGGTCCGGCGGCAGCTGGCGCTATCAGGTCAAGAACTTCCACCGCTCGATCGGCGCGCGCCTGTCCGGCGAGATCGCCCGCCGCTGGGGTAACTACGGCATGGAGGAGGCGCCGCTGGTGGTGCACCTGTCCGGCTCGGCGGGCCAGAGCTTCGGCGTGTGGAACGCCGGCGGATTGCACCTGCACCTGGAGGGCGATGCCAACGACTACGTCGGCAAGGGCATGGCCGCCGGGCGCGTGGTGCTCAGGCCCCCGGCGCGCTCGGGCTTCGTGGCGCGCGACACGGTGATCATGGGCAACACCTGCCTGTACGGGGCCACCGGCGGGCAGCTGTTCGCGGCCGGCCAGGCCGGCGAGCGTTTCGCGGTGCGCAACTCCGGCGCGGTCGCGGTGATCGAGGGCACCGGCGACCACTGCTGCGAATACATGACCGGCGGGGTGGTGTGCGTGCTCGGGCGCACCGGGCTGAACTTCGGCGCCGGCTTCACCGGCGGCTTCGCCTATGTGCTCGACCTGGACCATGACTTCGTCGACCGCTACAACCACGAGCTGATCGACATCCACCGCCTCACCCACGAGAGCATGGACGCCAATGCCCAGTATCTTCGCGAGCTGATCCAGCAGCACATCGAGCACACCGGCAGCGTCTGGGCCGAGGAGATCCTGAACGACCTGCGCTCCTTCATCGGGCGCTTCTGGCTGGTCAAGCCCAAGGCCGCGTCGATCGACTCGCTGATCGAAGACCTGCGGCGTGCCGCGTAAGCGCCGAAGGCGATCATGGGTGCCATCCAGAATTCAGGGGCGCACGGAGCACGCGACGCCACCGGGTTTTTTATCATGATAAAAAACCCGGTGGCGTCGCGTGCTCCGTGCGTCTCTCAGCGCTGGGTGGCGCCAGTCTTCGCTTAGACGCTTCCCCGCACCCACAGCTATTCGTCATCGAACTACGACATGATCGACAAGACACTCAACTTCCTGGAATTCGAGCGCCGCGAGCCGGACAAGCTGCCGGTAGGCGAGCGTGTGCAGTCGTTCACCGAGATCTACGCGCCGTTCGACGCGCATGGCTCCGCGCAGCAGGCGAGCCGCTGCCTCTCGTGCGGCAATCCGTTCTGCGAGTGGAAGTGCCCGGTCCACAACTACATTCCCAACTGGCTCAAGCTGATCAGCGAGGGCAAGCTGTTCGAGGCGGCGGAGCTCTCGCACCAGACCAATTCACTGCCGGAGATGTGCGGCCGCATCTGCCCGCAGGACCGGCTGTGTGAGGGCGCCTGCACGCTCAACGACGGTCTGGGCGCGGTCACGATCGGCGCGATCGAGAAGTACATCACCGACGAGGCGCTCAAGCAGGGCTGGCGTCCGGACATGTCCGGGGTGCGCTGGACCGACCGGCGCGTCGCGGTCATCGGCGCGGGCCCGGCGGGGCTGGGCTGCGCCGATATCCTCGCGCGCAACGGCGTGCGGCCAGTCGTGTTCGACCGCTATGCGCGCATCGGCGGGCTGCTGACCTTCGGCATCCCGCCGTTCAAGCTCGACAAGGAAGTGGTCGAGACGCGCCGCGATATCATGCAGGGCATGGGCGTGGAGTTTCGCCTGGGCGTCACGATCGGCCGCGACCTGTCGTTCGAGGCGCTGCTGGCCGAATACGACGCGGTGTTCCTCGGCATGGGCACCTACAAGTACGTCAAGGGCGGCTTCCCCGGCGAGGACCTGCCCGGTGTGTATGAGGCGCTGCCGTACCTGATCGCCAACGTCAACCGCGAGCTGGGATTGCCCGGGGCGCAGGAGCAGTACATCGACCTTGCGGGCAAGCGCGTGGTCGTGCTCGGCGGTGGGGATACCGGCATGGACTGTAATCGCACCGCGATACGCCAGGGGGCGAGCTCCGTGACCTGTACCTACCGGCGCGACGAGGCGAACATGGCCGGCTCGCGCCGCGACTACAAGAACAGCAAGGAAGAGGGCGTGCACTTCCTGTTCAACTGCCAGCCGATCGAGATCCTCGGCCGCCAGCATGTGGAGGGAGTCAAGGTGGTGCAGACGCGCCTGGGCCCACTCGGCCCGCGCCGGCGGCGCCTGACCGAGAACGTGCCCGGCTCCGAGCAGATCATCCCGGCCGACGCGGTGGTGGTCGCGTTCGGCTTCCAGCCGTCCCCGCCGGCATGGTTCGAGCAGCACGGCATCCAGGTGCATCCGAGCGGACGCGTGCGTGTGTCGAGCTCGAGCGAGCGACCGTTCCAGACCACCCATCCGAAGGTGTTCGCCGGCGGGGACATGGTGCGCGGCGCGGACCTCGTGGTCACCGCGGTCTACGAGGGGCGTGAAGCGGCGCGCGGCATCCTGGCCATGCTGGGGATCGAATGATGTCGATCGACGCCTCCACGCGGCCCGAGGTGTTGCGGGTCGGCATCGGCGGCCCGGTCGGCTCGGGCAAGACGGCGCTGGTCGATGCGTTGTGCAAGCGCCTGCGCGACCGGCTCGAGATCGCCGTGGTCACCAACGATATCTATACCCGCGAGGACGCGGAATTTCTGATCCGAAGCCAGGCGCTCCCGCCCGAACGCATCCGCGGTGTGGAGACCGGTGGCTGTCCGCATACCGCGATCCGGGAAGATGCTTCGATGAACCTGGCCGCGATCGATTCCCTGATGCGCGAGCTGCCGCTGCTGGACCTGATCATCGTCGAAAGCGGCGGCGACAACCTGGCCGCGACCTTCAGCCCGGAGCTGTCCGATCTCACCTTGTACGTGATCGATGTCGCCGCAGGCGACAAGATCCCGCGCAAGGGCGGCCCGGGAATCACGAAATCCGACCTGCTGATCATCAACAAGATCGATCTCGCGCCCCACGTCGGCGCCTCGCTCGAAATCATGGATCGCGATGCGCGCCGGATGCGCGGCGAACGGCCGTTCGTGTTCACGAATCTCAAGAGCGGGCACGGCCTCGATACGGTAATCGAATTCATCCTGCGCCAGGGCATGCTGGGGGCGGCCTGATCCGGCTATATGAATTGAACCGGTGCCAGCCAGTGCACCAGCGCCAGGCAGCCTTCATCGCTGGACACCCCGTGGCTCGATCCCGCTGCGTTGAACACGTAGCTGCCCGCCGGGTAGCGGCCGCGCTCGTCGCGCTGGCTGCCCTCCAGGACGTAGACATGCTCGTCGGCGACATGGCGGTGCATCGGAACCGAGGCCCCGGCGCGGTAGCGCACCAGCGCGACCTCGTATCCGCTGTGCATGTGCTTGAACAGGCGTCGCATCTCGACGCCCGGCTGCAATGCCGTCCATTCAGCGGGATCGTCGCTCGGGGGTTTGGAGAGACTCGAGGGTTGTGACATCTGTCGGGCTCCATGTTGGTTGTCGTTGCGTACCGGGGCCACCGTGCGCGTGCGCGCCGGCGCCCGGCGGTGCTGCCTCAGCGCATATCAGGCCGCGCCCGGGCCCCTTGCGTCTCAACTCCAGCAACGTGAGTGTCTTGGCGAATTGCATGCTCTGGGTGATGTGGGCGCGCATCAGCCGCTGTGCAGGCCTCAGATCCCGGTGCAGCAGGTGCTGAACGATGCCGTAGTGCTCCTCGTAGGTGCGATCGATACGCTCCGGGCTGGTGAAGTCCAGGCGACGCAAGATGCGGATGTGATGATTGATGTCCTGGATGTACTCATACAGGGGGCGGTTGCCGCCGCCGGCGGCCAGGGCGAGGTGAAACGACTCCTCCTTGAGGTCCATGAGGCTGGGTTTGGCCGAGCGTCCTCGCTGGACGGCCGGATCCCATTCGTCGGCAAGCAGCTGCAGCTCGCGATCCGGCATGTGCGAGCACGCGAGCCGCAATGACAGCAGCTCGAGCTCGATGCGAACCTGGTAGCGCTGCGTCAGGTCGATGATGTCGACGTCGCGCACGAAGCAGCCTTGCTTCGGACGAACGGTGAGATAGTGCTCGGCTTCGAGGCGCTTGAGCGCCTCGCGTATCGGCGTGCGGCTCACGCCGAAACGCTCTGCAAGCTGCGTTTCGGTAAAGCGGGAGCCCGGGTAGAGCTCAAAGGACAGGATCATGTCCTTCAGCGTGGCGTAGACATCCGGCGCGGCCGTGCGGTTGCGCTTCAAGGGGGCGCCTTGGACGATGAGTCCAGATAGGCGCGCCATCCCCCCCAGCCAGTGATCTCCACCGCGCAGTCCACCGCGTACGACTCGCACAGGAAGCCTTTTGTGGTCGTTCCGTCCTCGAGCAGGACGTTGCCGATCGTCAACGGGGCGGCCACGGTGGCGACGAGCTGTCCGAACGCTTTCGCCGCCAGTCTCCAGACCTCGACCTCGATCATGCGGCCGCCGGCCCGGCTCAGCACCATCCCTGGCTTTGCCGGCGCGCTCGCGCCGAGCGCGTACAGGCGATAGCACTGCGCGGTACGGCAGACGCGCTGCAGCCTGGCACCCAGTCCGGTCAGCTGATGGTTGAGCGGCTGCCCGCTCAGATGCGCACCGACCACCGCCAGGTCGATTTCGGAAGAATACGCCGACGGCGCGGCCCGCTCGTCCGTCGCCCGGTCGCTCACCGCCGGCAGCGGTTCCATGCCCGCGCCGATGCATCCTCCCAGCGCCTGGTGATAGCGGGAGGCTGCCGCCAGCAGCCGCCGATCCGCGGCCCAGGGCGCAAGCAGGCTGATGCCGAACGGCAGGCCATTGCGATCGAATCCGGCCGGGACGGCCACGGCGCATAGATCGAGCAGATTCACGCAATGGGTGTAGTAACCGAGCTGCTTGTTGAGCACCAGCGGTGCCTCGGTCACCTGGCGAATCGTATAAATCGTGGGTGCCGTAGGTGTGACACAAAAGTCCACCCCCGCCATCAGCTCCCCGACCGTGCGCCGCAGTGCCTGCAGCCGGTAGATGCCGTCGAACAGATCGGCCGCGCTGTAATCGTGCGCCCGTGCCAGGATCGTCCGGATGACGGGCAGCATCGAGGAGCCGCGCCGCCGTTCGAACGCACGCAGCGCGGCGCTGCGCTCGGCAACCCAGGGTCCGTCGTAGAGCAAGGCGGCCGCTTCGCGGAACGCACCGAAATCCAGCACCACCCGCTGTCCTCCCAGGCCCTCCAGGCGGCGCAGTGCCTGCTCGTACAGCCGCGGCGCGTCCGGGTCGCCAAAGAACTCCAGCTCTCGGTCGGCCGGGATTCCAAACCGGAAGGGCGCCGGTGGCGCCGCGGCGGCATCGTCCGGCAACGCTCGGGAGTAGATATCATCGCGGTCAAAGCCCCGCGCCACCTGGAACACGGCCTCGGCATCCTCGCAGGTCAGGGTGAATATCGAGACGCAATCCAACGACCGGCACGCGGGCACGACACCCCGGGTGCTGATGGCGCCGGGGCTGGGCTTCAGTCCGACCAGGTTGTTGAAGGCGGCCGGAATCCGGCCGGACCCCGCCGTGTCGGTGCCCAGGGAAAAGCTGACCAGCCCGGCGGCGACCGCCACGGCGGATCCGGAGCTCGAGCCCCCGGCGATGTAGGCCGCGTCGAAGGGATTCTCGCAGGCGCCATGGGGCGAGCGGGTTCCGACCAGGCCGGTTGCGAACTGATCCATGTTGGTCTTGCCGACCATGATCGCTCCGGCCGCCAGCAGCTTGTCCACCACCACGGCATTGGCCGTGGGCACGTATGCGAAGTCCGGACAGGCCGCAGAGGTGGGGATGCCCGCCACGTCGATGTTGTCCTTGACCGCAAACGGTATTCCGTACAGCGGCGGCAACGCATCCGCTGTACGGCGCTGCTCGAGCTCACGCGCCCGGGCCATCAACTCGGCGGGCGGTACGCGGTAAATCCACACATTGCCGTGCCGGTAGTCATCCAGCCCGTCGATGACGCTCGCGATCCACTCGCTGGGCTTGAGCCCCTCGAGTATGTATCGCCGGCGCAAGCGGGCGATGGTGCTGGCCGCGCTCATGCGTCCGCGCGCAACCCCGCCGTCATTGTGTGCTGCCGACCACGCCGCGGACCAGAAAGTCCATGCTGTCGAGCTGGGCTTGCAGCAGGGTTGCGCCCGCGGCGACCACGTCACCGCCGTCCTGTTTCACGATCGGCCCCTGCCATACGGAAAAAGTGCCGCCCTCGATCGCCTTCTCGGTCTGCAGGATCCGGCTCTTGCTGGCGGCGCTGACGCCCGGACCGAACGGTGACAACTCGACCGCGCCGTCGCGCAGATCACCGTTGGACTGGGTCGACTTCCAGGTATGCGCCTCGGCCGCCTCGACGAAGCTCGCCATCATCGGTCCCCAGTTCCAATAGCCGCCGGTCAGCCAGCCATGCGGGGCGAACTTCTCGTCGTCAGCGTGATAGCCGACGACGTAGACGCCGCGCTTCTCCGCGGTCTGAATGACCGTGATCGGTGAATCGACATGCATGCCCACGACGTCCACGCCGCCATCGATCAGCGAATTGGTCGCGGCGGCCTCCTTGCCCGGATCCGACCAGGACCCGGTCCACACGACATGGGTCGTCGCCTCGGGATTGACCGACCGGGCGCCGCGGGTGAACGCATTGATGTCACGCAGCACCTGCGGGATCGGATGGGCGCCGACGAAGCCGAGCTTGCCGGTCTTGGTGGCCGCGCCCGCCGCCATACCGGCCAGATACATGGCCTGGTCCATGTCAGCAAAGTAGGTGCCCAGATTGGCCGCGGTCTTGGCGCCCCCGCAATGCATGAACACCACGTTGGGATACTTCTGGGCAAGCTTCAGGGCGAAGTCCAGATAGCCGTAACTGGTGGCGAAAATCACCGTCGCGCCGGAGTGGATCATACGTTCCATGACCTGCTCGACGTTCTCGTTCTCAGGTACATTTTCGGCCATCATGGTGCGGGTGCCGGGCACATGCGCCTGCACATACAGGCGCCCCTGGTCCTGGGCATAGTTGTAGCCGCCGTCCGTCTTCGGTCCGACATAGACATAGCCCACCCGGGTCGCCGCCGTGGCTGCGAAGGCGCTGCCGGTGAGTAACGCCGTCAGCAAGATCTGCTTGAGTATGGTCGATTTCATCAGAAAGGCCCTCTTCGATTGTCAGTCAACGAAATGGAAGTCACCGCGTCGGCGCGCCGCTACCGCGGCGTTACTGCACGCCCTTGAAGATCGAGGTGAGCTCCTGCGGCATGCCACCCGTGCGCCGCGCGGAGCGGTAGCTGCCCAGCAGCACCGCCAGCGGAATCAGATAGGGCAGGGTGGACAACAGATAGGGCGACACCGTCACACCCAGCGATTGCAGCCGCAGGTACAACGCCTCGGAGCCGCCGAACAACAGCGCGGCCGGCAGCGCCAGCCAGGGGTTCCAGCGGGCGACGACCACCAGGCCGACGGCGACCAGGCCGCGCCCGGCCGTCATGCCCTCCACCCAGGTACGCGTGTAATCCACCGACAGCGCCGCACCGCCGAGCCCGGCGAGCAGCCCGCCGGCGAGGATGCCGGCCAGCTGCACCCGCCAGGGTTTGATGCCGACCATGCGTGCCGCCTCGGTGGACTCGCCGACCGTGCGCCAGATCAGGCCGGTGCGTGTCTTGTAGAGCCACACGCCGATCATGGGAGTGATCGCCAGGGCGATGACGACGGTCGGTGTCAGCGCGGCGAGCAGGGGGGCGAGCGCCGGCATCGAGGCAAAGCCGGAGGGGTTGGCGAAGCCGGCGATCTGCCGGCCCACATAGGGTGCGCCGTAATAGGCGCTCAGGCCGCTGCCCAGCGTGAGCACGCACACCCCGCTCGCGATCTGGTTGACCTTGAAGCCCAGGCACAGCAGCGCGTGCGCCCCCGAGAGCAGCAGGCCTGCCAGCATCGCCGCCACCAGCCCGAGCCACGGATTTCCGGTGACCGCCGTGATGGCAAAGCCGCCGGCGGCGCCCACCAGCATTTCGCCCTCGACACCGAGGTTGATGACTCCCACGCGTTGCGTCAGGGTTTCACCCAGCAGCACCAACAGCACCGGGGTGGAGCTGCGTACGCCCGCCAGCAGCAGTTGCGCGAGGAACACGACGGCGGCGTGCATCAGGCCTTGCTCCGCCGCAGCCAGCCGTTCAGCGCCAGCACGCTGCCGAACAGCAGCCCCTGCAGTACCACGGTGCTGGCGAACGGCAACTGTGCGAACAATTGCAGCGCATCGGCCGATGCGGTCAGCCCGCCCATCAGCAGCGACAGCGGAATGATGCGCAGAAAATTTTGCCCGGCCAGCCACGCGACCAGAAAGCCGCTCAGTCCATAGCCGACCGAGATATCCGGTTGCAGGCGCCCCTGCACGTCGGCCGCCTGCATGATGCCGGCGAAGCCTGCCAGCATTCCGGCGATGGCCATCACGGCCACGGCGTTGCGGGCGTAGTTCACGCCGGCGATGCTGGCTGCGCGCCGGTTGCTGCGCAATAGCGTCAGGCTCAGGCCCCAGCGGCTGCGGCTGACCAGCCCGTGCAGTGCCGCCGCGGCGGCGCACGCGACCAGGAACTCCGCATGCACCGTGGTGCCGTGGACCGTAAAGGCGGGGAACACGGCGGCCGCGGGGAAGCTGACCGTCGCCGGCCAGCCCAGATTGGCGGCGTTCTTCCACGGACCGTAGACCACGAAGTCCACCAGCCGGATCGCGACGTAATTGAGCAGGATGGTGACGATGGTCTCATTGACGCTCAGGCGCGCGCGCAGCAGTCCCGGCACCGCGCCCCAGAGCGCGCCGCCCGCGAGCGCCGCCCCCAGCATGGCGGGGAGCAGCTCCCAGGCCGGTGCGTGCAGCAGCCCGAGTACGGCTCCCGTGCCCGTCAGGGCGCCGAAGTACAGCTGTCCCTCGGCCCCGACCGTGATCAATCCCATGCGGGCCGGCAGTGCGACCGACAGGGCGCACAGCAGGATCGGCGTCGCCTTCACCAGCGAAATGCTCAGGGCGAAGCCGTCGCCGTAGGCACCCTGCACCATGGCGCCGAATACCGCGAAGGGTGCCGGGGCGTTCAGCGCAAAGAATGCCAGGGCGACCGCGACGAACAGCACGCCGGCGGCCAGCGGCACGGTATAGCGGCGCAGCACCGATGGCTCGGTCATGCCGCCGCCGCTGCCGCGCCGGTCATCCAGCGGCCCAGCACGTGCCGGTCGGCGTCGCGATGATCCACGGTGACGACGATGCGTCCGTGGTAGAGCACCGCGATGCGATGGGCGTACCGCATCAGGTCATCGAGGTCTTCCGAGATCCACAGCACGCAGGCACCCGCCCGGGCCTGCGCGAACAGATGCTGGTACACCGCCGCGGCGGCGTGCACGTCCAACCCCATGGTCGGGTAGCAGGCGACCACGAGCTCGCGTGGACGCGACAGCTCGCGGGCGATGACGAGCTTTTGCAGATTGCCGCCCGAGAGGGCGCCGCTGGACAGCTCGGCCAGCGGCGGGCGTACGTCGAAGCGCTTGATCAGGGCGCGCGCCGCCGTCTTTTCGCGCTCCCACCGCGGGAAGAAGGCGACCTCCGAGTAGCGTCGCAGCAGCAGGTTGATGTAGTTGCTCAGGTCCGCGGCCACCGCGTTGCGCAGTGGATTTTCCGGTATGTAGCCGATGCGCGGATCGTGCGCGATCGAGCGCTCCGCACTGTGGAGCACGTTGCCTGCAAGAATCACTTCGCCGGCCGTCAGCGGCGCGAACCCCGCGACCGCGTCCGCCAGCAGCGCCTGGCCGTTGCCGGCAACCCCGGCGATGCCCAGGATCTCGCCGGCGGCCAGTTCCAGGTTGATGTCCTCGATGTGCATCACGTCCCGGGTAGCGCTCACCGCCGCGACCAGCAGCCGCGCGACTGCGCTGGCCGGCGCGTCCACCTCGATGGCGGCGCTGTGTGCGCCGGCGCCCATCATCAGCTCCACCAGCTGCTGCTCGTTCAGGCGGTTCGCGTCGCGCACGTCGACCAGGGCGCCGGCGCGCATGATCGCGACACGGTCGGCGCAGGCCATCACGTCCTCGAGCTTGTGCGTGATGAACACCACGCTGTGCCCGGCTTCGGCGAGTTTGCGCACCAGTGCCCACAGGCGCTCGGCTTCCGGCGGAGTCAGGACGGACGTGGGTTCGTCCAGGATCACCAGCCGCGCATCGACGTTCAGCACCTTCACCAATTCGACCTGCTGCTGCTCGCCGACCGAAAGCTGCGAGACGAGCGCATCGGGATCGATGTCGGGGGCGAATTCGCGCAGGCGGCGCAGCACCCGGTTGGCACGTGCATGGGCGCGCCCCTGCCACCACGGCGAGTGCGGATAGGCCAGCAGCAGGTTTTCCCGTACCGACAGCTCACGCACGAGGCTGAAGTGCTGGAACACCATGCCGATGCCGCGGGACATGGCGGTACGCGGCGAATCCATGCGAACCGGGACACCGTCTATGAGGATCTCACCGGCATCGGGCGCGTAGAAGCCGTAGAGGATCTTCATCAGCGTGCTCTTGCCGGCGCCGTTCTCGCCCAGCAGCGCCAGCACCTCGCCGGCGCCGATTTGCAGATGCACGTCGCGGTTGGCGTGAACGCTGCCGAAGCGCTTGTGGATTCCCTTGAGTGCAACCAGCATGGCCGGGGCCCTGATATATACAATGTTGTATACATGCAGCTTGCATACCAGCGGCCCCGGGGCGCGTCGCCGCCGCGTGGAAAGTCCCGGCGGCGTCAGGGAAAGTCTCGCTGTCATCAAGGGCCTGCGCGTCCTTCGGACGCGCACGGCACCCATGCCGGGCGCTCATCGCGGCGCGGCGCCGTGCTTCATGTTGAGCCGGGCGGCCTGCGTATCGGTGACGGCCGGCACCGCGCCGGTGCGACCGCCCCAATGCGTGCCGCACCGTGGGCGGCCCGCGCCGGGGCGCTATCCGAGCGCGTCGAGGATGCGGCGGGAGTCGCAGACCCAGCCGAAGATGCCGCCCTGCGCGCTGATCATGCGCAGTCCCGCCTCCTGGAACTCGGGGAAATACGACCCGCAGCAGTCGGCGGGCACGACGCAGCGGTAGCCGCGATCGTTGGCCTCGCGCACGGTGGTGTGCACGCACACCTCGGTCGTGACACCGCACACGATCATCGATTCGATGGCGCGATTCACCAGGATCGTCTGCAGATCGGTGGCGTAGAACGCGCCCTTGCCGGGTTTGTCGATCACCGGCTCGCCCGGCAGCGGATAGAGCTCCGGCACGATATCGTGACCGGGCTCCCCGCGGATCAGGATGCGGCCCATCGGCCCGGGCTCGCCGATGCGCAACGACGGCAGGCCACGCTCGACCTTGGACTTCGGCGCATCCGACATGTCGGGTCTGTGGCCCTCGCGCGTATGAATAACCATGATGCCGTGGGCGCGGGCGCCCGCGAGCAGCGCCTTGCAGGGGCCGATAGCGCGTGTCAGCTGCGCGACGTCATTGCCGAGCGCTTCACCGAAGCCGCCGCGCTCGAGAAAATCGCGCTGCATGTCGATGATCACCACTGCGGTGCGATCGAGGTCGATCGCTACCGCGTCCGGATCCGCCTCTATGGTGATCATCCGCATGCTGTGGACGTCAGGGCCGACAGCAGTGCCGCGGCGGGCGCCACGGTGCCGAACACCCCCCCCCTGCATCGTTACCATCTTCAATGCCGCGAGGTGATTGCCGTGGTCGGTTGCGCCGCAGCAGTCGGCCAGCAGCAGGCACTCGAAGCCGCGGTCATTGGCTTCCCGCATCGTCGTATGCACGCACACATCGGTGGTGATGCCGGCCAGCATCAAGTGCGTGATGCCGCGCGTGCGCAGGATCAGCTCGAGATCGGTGGCGCAGAACGAGCCCTTGCCGGGCTTGTCGATGACGATCTCCCCGGGATGCGGGGCGAGCTCGGCGATGATTTCCCAGCCCGGCTCGCCGCGCACCAGAATCCGGCCGCTGGGCCCGGGGTCGCCGATGCCGGCGCCCATGCGGCGCGAGCGCCAGAGCTTGTTCGCGGGTAGATCCGACAGGTCCGGGCGGTGCCCCTCGCGCGTATGAATGACGTGCAGCCCGTGCTTGCGCGCGGCTTGCAGCACGCGCCGGATCGGCTCGATCGGCGCGCGCGTGAGCGACAGATCGTAGCCCATCCGGTCGACGTAGCCGCCGATCCCGCAGAAATCGGTCTGCATGTCGATGATGATCAGTGCGCTGTCGGTCGCGTCGAAAGCGCCGTCATAGGGCCACGGGTACGGCTGGGAGGCGATGGCGGGAAACTTCATGCGTAGTGGGTTCCTGTGGGTTGGGCGGCCGATCTTCAGCGGGACAGGCTGCGTACCGCCACGGCCGCCGCGGAGGTGCGATTTTCGACCCCGAGCTTTACGAACACCTGCTCGAGGTGCTTGTTCACCGTTCGCGGGCTGATGGCGAGGATCTCCCCGACGTCGCGGTTGGACTTGCCGCGGCTGATCCACAGCAGCACCTCCGCCTCGCGCGCGGTCAGCGCGAAGGCGCTTTGCAGGAGCGCCTGCTCGCCGTCGGTATTGCCGCTATTGCCGCTGTCGGTCAGGCGGAACAACAATTCGTCGGGCCCCAACGGGCTCAGGAAGGAGCACTCGAGTCGCCGGCCGGACAGCTCGATGAAGCAGCGGGCCCGTGTCAGGCCGTCCCCGCGGCGCAGGCGCAGCAGCCGCTCGATGACCGATGCCGGCAACCGCTTTTGGGGCGGTGCGCCGACGGTCTCCGACGCCTCGGCCGCGCTCGTGCCGGCTGCCCCGCCGCGCAGCAGTAGCTGCGCCTTGGGCGTGCACCACAGCACCCGCCCCGCCCGGTCGGTGGCAAACAGGAAGCGGCCGCTGGCGTCCAGCGCCGCGCGCGTTTCATGCGCCAGCCGGGCATTGCCCAGGTGCACGCGGATGCGCGCCAGCAGCTCGTCCAGGATGATCGGCTTGGTGACATAGTCGACGCCGCCGCACGCCAGTCCCTCGATCACGTGGGGCGTCTCCGAAAGCCCCGTCATGAAGATGACCGGCAGGTGCGAGAGCAGCTGGTCGCGCTTGAGTCGTTTACAGGTCTCAAAGCCGCTGATTCCCGGCATCAGCGCGTCCATCAGTATCAGGTCCGGGGTCACCTGCTCGAGCAGATCGAGCGCCGCCTCGCCATCGATGGCGATGAGCACCGTGTAGCCGGCCTGATCCAGGGTATCGGTGAGCAGCCCCAGCGTCTCGGGCGTGTCGTCCACGACCAGTACCGTGTCACG
>DATAWM010000061.1:0-17774 GCA_036267195.1 Steroidobacteraceae bacterium | reverse complement strand
AAGTTGTCCGCGCAGATGACGTCGTCGCCGCGCGCGAGCAGCCGCTCGCACAGATGTGATCCCAGAAACCCGGCCCCGCCCGTGACCAGCACGCGCTTACGGTTGGTAATTCTCTGCATGCGATGCTCTTGGTTGTATTGATTATCATATCGTGCGGCTGCGCGGCGCGTCGACCGCGGCGGCTGCTCGATTTCCTGTGCCGTCGCACCACGTATGCCGAGTTGCTCGGCAACTGAGGGTCCCGCTGCTGCGGCCCGACTCAACTCAGGACGGCGATCCGGCGCAGTGGTAACCTGATGCAGGCGCCCACCTCCGCATCTGTCGCGCCGGTTCTGAGGCCAAATTGACGCCACTGGAGGGGGTTACGTATGATGCGCGCCCCCGTATGATGGAGGCGATGGGGCGCTCCGGGGCGTTCGGGAAACGGGGCATGGCGCAGTCTGGTAGCGCATCTGCTTTGGGAGCAGAGGGTCGGGGGTTCAAATCCCTCTGCCCCGACCAGCTCGAACTGCAGGGCGCCCGTAGCTCAGCTGGATAGAGCACCGGCCTTCTAAGCCGGGGGTCGTGGGTTCGAGTCCCGCCGGGCGCGCCAACGATCGATGGTGGACGTAGCTCAGTTGGTAGAGTCCCGGATTGTGATTCCGGCTGTCGCGGGTTCGAGTCCCGTCGTCCACCCCATTTTGGGCCGTTAGCTCAGCTGGTAGAGCAGGAGACTCTTAATCTCTTGGTCGTAGGTTCGATCCCTACACGGCCCACCACTTATCTGGTTCTATTTCAGTTAGTTAACGCTTAAACCGCCAGCCAGCTGTGGGAGTCTGGCGCAATCCTGGCACAGGGCCGGCCCGGGCGTGGACTCGCCTCACATTGTGCCGCAAGGACTTGCGGAGTGGCCACCATCCGAGAGCGCACGAAGGCGAACGGCAAGCACGCGTTTCACGCGCAGGTGCGAGTGTCCGGCTTCCCGGCCCGCCGGCCAAGAAGCGCGTCGGCGAGGGCACGCCGAGTAATCCCTTGGTCATAGGTTCGATGCAAAAGGGTCGACCGCGCCGATCGGCGATAATAATCGGCCAACCGCTTGGGTCCGACGCGCCTGGGCGGGCAGCCTCGAAAAGCAAGCTGACTTGCCCTCATCATCTGTAACGCGTTACACTGTCACGCGTTACGTGGAGAATAATATGGCAGACGCAGCGGACCGAATGAAGGCCATGCGTGAAAGACGCCGAGCACGCGGCTTACGCGAACTGCGCTTAATTGTGCCGGACGCGCGAGCGAGGGTAGTCCGCCGACGCGTGACAAAGGAAGTCGCTGGGCTGAATCGCTCACATGAGCTTGAAGCAATGCGCTGGATCGAGGCGGTCTCGGAATTCGACGGACAATGAGACGCGGCGACGTCGTGACGGTCGCCACGACAGGAGACTGCGGCAAGCCGCGACCCGCTGTCGTCGTCCAGACAGATGCGCTTGCTGCTGAGCATGCTTCAGTCATCATCTGCCAGATGACGTCGGAATGCAGTGATGCTCCTGATTTCCGAATAACCATTGAGCCCACCGAGCAGAATGGGCTTCGCGTCAGATCACAGGTAATGGCCGACAAGCCGATTGCGATTAGGCGCGAGAGAATTGGACGGCAGATCGGACGCCTGGAAGACAAGGACATCGCACGACTCAACATTGCCCTTGCATTCGTCATCGGGTTGGCCGACTGACAGGAGATTGAAATGACGAGGAACATGGCTGTCGTGCTTTACATTGTGGCGTTGATTGTGGTTGTCGTTAGTGTGGATCTACTGTTCTTTAAGAATCGATTCTGGGAACGGCTGATAGTGAACATCGGCATCGTCTTGGTGTTTGCAGCCTTCTATTTGAGATTCCTAAGGAACCCGTAGGCCATGCAAAGACATCTGCTTGGTTCACTGGTCTGTGTATGGCACCATGGCAGTCATGGATCGCGGCCCGACCCCGCACTGGCATGAGACGTTACCTGACGTCCGCGACGGCCTGACGCGGCGCGAGCGCATCGTATTACACGTGCTGCACGAGACACAGAAGGAGCGCCGCGATCGCAACGTTCCGACTGCGATGCTCTGGGGCCGCGTCTGCGAGCACTTTTACATTAGCCCCGATGAACTCTCGGCAATGCTCGCCCGCCTCGGAGCGCGCCGCTGACCTAATCTGCTGGTGCGCCGGCGCCGGCGCCGGTCGCTGGAGTGATGGACACCGTGGCGTAGTAGTCGTGCACGTAATGCGTGACCGCATCCAGCATCCGTGCCTGGCGCTGCGACGTGATCAAAAAGCGGGTGACCGGCCTATAGAAGATCACCTGCGTACCAGCCTTGCGTGCGGCGGCCCGGAATGAGGCAGAACCGGCCGCGAAATCTCCTGCCGTGTAGCCACGCGTCGCGTCTGCGTACCGCGCCGAGTCGTAGCCCAGCATCAATCGGCGAGGCAGCCGGGGAACCCAGCTCACCGAGTTGACGAGCTGATCACGCTCATTGCCGAAGACAGCTGGGAATTCCTGGCTCAGCATCTGTTGCGTGGGTCCGACCCAGCGGTACTGGAGTCCCGCGAAGCCAACGGGCAAGCCCTCGATCTGAGGCCGTGAGAACTGGGATGAATTCAGAATCGCATCCACGGCCGCGATGCAGCCCACATGCCCCGGATCGCCAGCCGCCAGCGCGAGCTCCCCGGCCAGCCGCTCCCCGTACAGGCACACCGGCTCGCCGTGCAGCAGCTCGCTGCTCGCATGATCCACGACCTCATGCAGGTGCGCACTGAACGCCGCACGCCACGCCGCTCCGTCGGCATTGCTCGCAAATGAATCGGGTATCGACGCCAGCAGTTGAACGACCGCGATGCCCTGTTGTGCGAATGCCTGGACGTCCGCGCGATAGGCATAGAGTGGATCCTCTACCGCGCTGTCCGCGGTCAGCACGGGCATGACCACGGCGCCCATCAGCGCAATGCCTTCTGGTGGCATCGTCACAGCGACCGCGTCACCCGGCGCCCATACGGGTTCCATATGTGTTCGACCCAGCTGGGCGGATTCGATGCGAGGACTCGCCTGACGGTACTGTATCAACGTCCCATCAGGTCCCAGGAAGAATGTGGTCGGCGGCAGGTCGGCATCCCAGACGGTGACCTGGCCGCGCGTGAGCGAATCATTCAGTCCGCTGATCGAGACGCGCGCCGTTGGATAGTGACTGGCGAGCCACGTCCCTACACCTTCGAGCTTTGGATCAAGAGGCACGAATGCCCGTTCCGGCGCGTGCCCGATGATGCCCACCAGTCGACCACTGGGCGCCGTCAGGACGAATGTCGGATGGCTGATGCCGACGTGTGCCGCCGTGGCCATCATCGACGCGGGCGGCTCCTGTGGCTTGGCCAGACTTGCGCGACGCTGCGCGACCGTGCCGTCCGGAACTCGATCCCAGCGCTGCAACGCGTCCAGGTGATATTCCTCGTGCTGGCCATGGATATCCCCGCCGCTGGCATAGATCTGCCCCGGTGATACAGCCAGAAACTCCACCGGCAGCAGTTGTAACGGACCGGAGATCAGTGCACCGCCCCAATGATTGACATTCAGGGAGAACAGACAAAACGACAGCTGTCGTGCGGCTTCGCAGTCACGGCTGCTCTCCTGCAGCAGCGCGTGATATTGGTCGCCCCAAGGGTACTTGATCAGTTGAGTGAACGGCGGCAGGGAACGCCAGGTGTTGTCCGGGATGCCGACAACCACGGGCATCTGCCAACCCGCCACCACGTCCTCGACGTGCACCAATAGATAATCATCGGTCAACCAGCGATAGTCGATGATTGAGCGATATTTGCGCAGATAGTAGGTCGAAACAGCGGGGCGTAGCTGATCGCCTTGCCACTGCGATACCAGCAGCAGGACCCACCCGTGATCATTCGTGAGTCCGGCGAGGCGCGAACCGGACGGCGATGAGGACACCTGAAAGAGGTCCGAGGGCTGTAACAGGCGCGCCGTTGGGACCGCTTGAGCACGCGCCGTTGCTGCCGCCAGCAGCAATACCGAACCGATCGCCGCCCAACTCGTCGCTGCCCTGGCTTTCATGTACGGTCAGACAAATGGCACAACCCGCTCGATCGTAGGCCTGTTCTTCGCCTGCAGCAACACCAGATCGCCGCGCTCGGCTGCATAAAAGGATTAACAAAATCTAATGCATGAGCTGAGCTGAACTATCAAAACTGACGTTGCAACCTGCCGCGACGGGTTGGGCAACATCGCCGCGCATGCAAGACAGTGCAGTGCGTTGGCTGTCGGCGCGATCAAGGGTCGCGTTCCGCGACCTTGCGCGCGAGTTCCGCGAGCTCTGCCAGGCCCATCTCCTCGGCAGGGACCTCGATCACGCCATCGGCCGGCGCCGGCTTGGCCGGTGTTGCCGGTCTGGCGGCTGCCATCGGTCTGGCGGTCGCCACCGGTCTGGCGGCCGCCGATGGTTTTGCAGCTGCCGGCGGCTTCGCGGTCGGAGCGTCGGGCGGTGCCGGCCGCGCCCAGTCGCTGTTCTGCTCGATCCAGCGCTGATAGCGCTCGAAGGTCCACATGCCCTCATCGCCGCCGGATTGCAGCACGTTCGCGAGCTGGCTGAAGTTTCCGGACCGGATGGTCCCCTTGGCGCCGGAGCTGGGCAGCAGCATCTCGCAGCGCGGCACCCGCAGACGATGGGCGCTCAGGAATTCCAGGCGCTGACAGCTCACACCAACCAGGCAATCGGCCAGCTGTGCGCGGATACTCGGCTGGATTTCCGCGGAAAACGACATACACAGGCGGCTGAGCGCTTCCGCGCAGGTCGCCGAGTGCATCGTCGCCAACACCAGATGCCCGGTCTCCGCGGCGTTCAGTGTCAGCCGCATGACCTCCGCGGTCCTCATCTCACTGATGACGAGCACGTCCGGATTTTCACGCAACGCGTCGACGATACCCTGCTCGAAGCTCGGCGAATGGGTGGGAATCTCACGTTGCCGGATGAAGGAGCGCCGATTGAAGAACAGATATTCGAGCGGACTCTCCAGCGTGACGATATTGCGGGCACGCGAGGCATTGATCTCTTCGATGAGCGCGGCCAGTGTGGTCGACTTGCCGGAGCCGGTGGGCCCGGAAATGATTGCCAGGCCGCTGCCCGCTTCGATGAGCCTTCGAAGATCCGGGTGCAGGTTGCACGCATGCAGATCCTTGATGGACGGCGCGAGCAGCCGGATTGCAATCGCAATTCCGCGGACCGTCTGAAAGAAACTGGCGCGGCAGCGCGAGCCGCCGGTCGTGACCGAGATGTCGGCGGAGCCGCGCGCGCGAAACTGCGCCCAACCTTCGGCGCCCAACAGGTCCTGCGCGGCCTGTACCAGATGCTCCCCGGTCAGCGCGCCGCCGACCGTCTGCAGCTCGCCGCGGACTCGCGCAATCACGGGAGTATCCGTTTCCAGATGCAGGTCGCTGGCTCCCAGCGAATGCGCTTTCCCGATCCACTCTTGCAGCATCACGCCGATCTCCTGCCGGGGCGGCCGCGCAGTTGAAAATCCTTGATCTTCCCGATGCACCGCGCTTCGCGAGGATATCGCAGGTCCACGGGAATTGGGGCGCCAGATCCAGCCACGATCAGGCTGTGGCAGACTATCGCCACACAGTGCTGTCGCACGGATGGCACGGAGGATCGGAAGCATGACGGTCAAATCTTTGGCGATACGGGCACTCACGGTGGTCGCGGCGGCCGGCCTGGGGTTGGCGGGCTTAGGGTTGCCCAGCGCGCAAGCGCAAGCACCGGCGGCAGCGCCGGGTGGGCCGCCGGGGCCGCCCGGGATGTCGCCGGCCATGCTCGCCGCGATGCGCGCCGCCATGAACGAACGCCGGATGATCCACGTCACCGGCAGCCTGTACCAGGTTCAGTACGGGGGGATCAACACCGTTCATCAGATGGTATATGTCACTTCAGCGGGCATCATCGTCACCGATACCGAAAATACCGCGGACGCGCAGTGGCTGAAGGACCAGCTGGCGCATGCGTTTCCGGGCAAGCCCGTGCGCTACATCATCCTCAGCCACTGGCATTTCGATCATGCCAACGGCATGCAGGTATTTCCGCAGGCCAAGGTCATCACCAGCGACGAGATCGTCAAGAAGATGCGCAGTCTCAACCTGCGCTACGCCCCGCCGCCGGGGGACTCGATCGATCTGAACGGCGACAACAGGATCTCACGCAGCGAGGCGCGAACGTCGCTGATGTTCGGGTTCGACCGGTTCGATACCAACAAGGACGGATTCATCGAGCCGCAGGAGTTGCTGGTGGGAATCCGCATGCCGGACATCACCTTCACCGGCCGTAAGACGCTGACCCTGGGCGACCGGCAGGTCGAGCTGATCGAGCGGCCGGGCCGCTCCGGCGGCGTCGGCGGCATGGTGGACAGCTACTTTCCGGCCGAGAAGGTGCTGTTCGTCAACGACTACATGGGGCCGCACCGCGTGTATCCGGCCTGGGCCAACTTCGACAACGCGCCCCTGAGCGAGTGGGTGGCGGCGATCAAGCAGCTCAACTCACTGGACTATCTGATGTACGTGTCGGCCCATTGGGAGAACGGCACCCGGCAGGATCTGGAGAATTTCGGCCAGTTCCTGCAGGACGTGAATAGGGGGGTGCTCAAGGGCATCGCCGCGGGCAAGAGCCTGGAGGAGCTGCAGCGCACGATTCCGCCGACGTTGGATGCCTCCTACCGGGAGTGGGCGGACTACGCGCAGAATCTGCCGGCCAACATCGCCGGGGCCTATCACCTCGCCACCCTGTACCGCGATTGCGCGAGCATGGGACTGGGATTGCCCGCCTCGAAACCCGGTCCGGGAGTCGGCAACGGCGCCGTGTGTTATTACGGACCGGGCGCGACGTAGAGGCGCTACCCGTCAAACTGACCGGGTCCGTATCGCTACGCGCGCAGCTCGATCACCGTGGCCCGGCGGCCGAATATCTCCACCGCTTCCCCGGGCACGCGGCCGATCAGCGCCGTGGCAACCGGGGAGACCCAGCTGACCTGACCGGCCGCCGGATCCGCCTCGTCCTCCCCGACGATCTGAAAGCTGCGCTCGACCCCATCCGGAAAGCGCAGGCGCACGGTGACGCCGAAGCGTACCACCGTTGGCGCCGCCGGCGGCTCGATGAGGCGTGCGCTGGCGTGCCTCTGCCTCCAGTAGCGCGCATCGCGCTCGATGCGGGCCAGCGTGCCGGGTTCCCCGGCAGCCGCCTCGCGTGCGGCCTCGAACCCGCGCAGGCGCGCGTCGATCTGCCGCAGTCCCGCGGCGGTCACGAAGTTCGGGTGGCGGCTGACCGGCCGCTCCGGCAGCGGTTCGAGCGCGTCCGGTTCGGTTTCGCGTACAAAGGCTCTGCTCATGAAATGAAGGTGTCCCCGGGGTGAAAGCATACGTGCAGGGCTCAGGCCGCACAGAGACCGTCTCGCGCGAGCGGCGCCGTGAGCGCGCGTGCGATTGCGCAACATGGTGCGCCCCCGATGGTACGCCGCCAAGCAGATCCGGCCCGCATCCCTGTCGGATGGAAATCCGTGCAGGCGTGCCGCGCTACTGTCGGACGCCCACCGACACGATCCGCGGCACTCTCGCCAGCGCCAATGCCGCCAGCAGCGGCCGATAATCGGGCACGAATGATAGGAAGGCCATGCGAACCGGTGCATCCAGTCGGCCAGCGCAGCCATCCGGGCGACCGCGCCGGCTATCCGGGCGGCTGCCCGAGCTGATCAATGCGCGCGTGTACCACTCCCCGCGGGTGGCGGGGAGCTATCGCGACAGCACGCTGACGCCGATGGAGACGACGGCGCTGCTGAAGTATCAGCCCAGCTTCTTCGATCGCGACGTGCTCGACATCGGTGTCGGTACCGGCCGTACCAGCCGCTATCTGGCCCCGCTGGCGCGGCATTATCTGGGTATCGACTACTCGCCGGTCATGCTGCGCCACGTCGCCGCCGCGATGCCCGACGTGCCGGTGCGGCAGCTCGACATGTCCGACCTATCCGGTCTCGCGGCGAGCTCGTTCGATTTCGTGTTCGCGCCCAACAACGTGCTCGATGCGGTGTCGCACGGCCTGCGCCTGCGGGCGCTGTGTGAATGGCAGCGGGTGCTGCGGCCGGGCGGCACGCTGATGTTCAGCTCGCATAACCGCGCCTATCGGCGCGCGCTGCGCCGCCCGCGGCTCGCGCTATCGCGCAACCCCGTCACCCAGGCGCGGCAGTTGCTGCGCTTTGCGCGCTGCCAGGTCAACTACCTGCGCCTTGCCGGCGAGCGCCAGCAGGCCGATGAGTTTGCACTGCTGACCGACTCGGGGCACGACTACTCGTGCCTGCACTATTACATCGAGCGCGGCACGCAGCGCGCGCAGCTGCGCGCCTGCGGCTTCGCGTGCGCCGACACGATGAACCACCTCGGTCGTTCGATCGCCGCGGGTGTCGCCGCCGATGCCGATGTGCTCGACAGCCCGAGCCTGATGTACGTGGCCCGCAGGCCGTAGCGAGCGCCGCGTGCCCGCTATCGCTGCGGACCGCCCGGCGCCGGCGGCAGCGGCGCGAATTGCCCGTGCAGGGGCGGCAGCTGCGCATCCGGGCAGCCCAGGGCATCGTACTGTGCCCGCAGGTCATCGAGTTGCTTGTCCGCCTTGCCCTGTGCCGCCGCGACGATGTCCTCGTTGATGCTGGTGGTGGGCGCCTGGCGCAGCGCGTTCTGACTGGTCTTGATCTGCGTGCGCAGGTCGGCGCACTGGCTCTGCGTGTCGGTCGAGCTGCCGTTGGTGGCGGCGCTGCTCTGCGGTGGCGCGCCCGGGGACGTCTGTTGCAAAGGGATGCTGCAGCCGGCCAGGATCACGCCGGCACCGAGCAGGATCGTTGCACGCAGCTTGGCTCGATAGCTCATGGTGTTCCTGACTGCCGGGGGGCAGGGGGTGATTGCGCGCGCTGGGCATGGGGATGGTACCGGGGGATGGTAACTGACCCGCTGATTGCCCGTCTCACGTCTTGGACCGGCAGCTGCGCCGGCGCGCACGCGGGTCAGGGCGGCCTGGGCATCCAGGTTCGCCTCCTCGGCGAGGCGCTGCGCCCGACGGGGGTCGAGGACGGCGAGCTCGTTGGCACCCTGCACTTGGTGCGTGCCTGGTCCAGCTCGGCACTGGCGAACTGTGCCGCGCCGTCGTGCTCGGCCAGCAGGATCAGCGTATTCGCGCTGGCCAGCTCCGCCACCGGTGGGTGGCCGCGGCCTGCGGCTCGGAGAGCCGGACAGCGGCGCCACGGTCGGCCAGTAGCCGGCGACCGAGGCGGTGGGTGCCGCCGTCAGCACCCGCATGCCCGCGCAGATCGAAGCGGCGGCACTGGCATAAGCCAGTGCGCCCTCGCGGGGGGTGCGCGCGTCGGACGGGTCCGATCTTACGGTATACTACCGGGCCCTTCCCGGGGTGGCCCTTTTCCGGGCGCCCCATTGAGCGAAAGTGGCGGAATGGTAGACGCGCTGGCCTTAGGAGCCAGTGGGGCAACCCGTGTGGGTTCGACTCCCACCTTTCGCACCAGCCGCTCGAGACGGCGCCCACATCAAGATGGAAACAGGAACGATGCAGGTATCGGTGACGACGACCACGGGTCTGGAGCGGCGGCTGGAAGTGGCGGTGCCCGGCGAGCGGTTGGCCGGTGAGGTGGATGAGCGGCTCAAGCGGCTGACACGCACGGCGCGCATCCGCGGCTTCAGGCCGGGCAAGGTACCGTATGCGGTGGTCAAGCAGCAGTTCGGCAGCCAGGTGCATGCCGAGGCGGTCTCCGACCTGATGCAGAAGACCTTCGCCGAGGCGGTCACGCAGCACAAGCTGCGGCCGGTCGGCGGTCCGCGCATCGAGCCGATCCAGATCGAGCCGGGCAGCGAGCTGCGCTATGCGGCAGTGTTCGAAGTGCTGCCCGAGATCAGCCTCAAGCCGCTGGACGCG
Source organism: Steroidobacteraceae bacterium (assembly GCA_036267195.1). Classification (GTDB taxonomy): domain Bacteria; phylum Pseudomonadota; class Gammaproteobacteria; order Steroidobacterales; family Steroidobacteraceae; genus FEN-1191. The sequence goes on along the minus strand of DATAWM010000061.1, from coordinate 7,804 downwards.
GTCCAGATCGAGCGCGCCACCGCCAGCATTTCCGAGCAGGACGTGGACGCCATGCTCGAGCGCATGCGCACGCAGCGCCCGGTGTACGCGGCAGTGACGCGCGCGGCGGCCGACGGTGACCGGGTGACGCTGGACCACGAAGGACGCATCGACGGCAGCGTCTTTGCCGGGGGCAAGGGCACGGGGCTGCGGGTCACGATCGGCACGCATCAGATCCTGCCCGAGCTCGAGCAGGCGCTGATTGGCATGTCCGCCGCAGACACCAAGACGGTTGCGGCGAGGTTCCCGGACGACTACGGCGCCAAGGCCGTCGCGGGCAAGCAGGCCGAATTCGATCTGGCAGTGACCGCGGTGGAACAACCCACGCCGCCGGCGCTGGATGACGAGTTCGCCAAGGGCTTTGGAGCCGACGGCCTCGAGGGGCTGCGGGTCGAGGTCAGAAAGAGCATGGAGCGCGAGCTCGCCGAGGCGGTGCGCGGCAAGCTGCACGATCGGGTGACCGACGTGCTGTACCGCGATAACCCGCTCGAGCTGCCCCGGACCATGATCGATGAGCAGATCAGCGACCTGCAGGCACAGATGCTGCGCCGCCTGGGCAGCACCGACCCGCAGCAGTTGCCGGCGCGCGAGGTGTTCGAGCAGAACGCCCGCCGGCGCGTCGCGCTGGGGCTGCTGCTCGGCGAGATCGTGCGCTCACAGCAGCTCAAGGTCGACCGCGCGCGCGTGGAGGAGCGGCTCGATATCGCGGTGGCCAACAGCCCCGATCCGCAGGAGCTGCGGCGGCAGTACCTGGCCAGCCGCGAAGCCATGCAGCAGCTGGAATCGGCGGCGCTCGAGGACCAGGCGATCGACTGGGTGCTGTCGCAGGTTAAGATAGTGGAGCGCGCGTCGAGCTTTGCCGAGATGACCGGCTTTGGCCAGCGCGGCTGAAGAAAGCGAACAGAGGCACAACCATGAACGAACGCGGCTTGAACCTGGTTCCCATCGTCGTCGAGCAGACCTCGCGCGGAGAGCGCTCGTACGACATCTACTCCCGCCTGCTCAAGGAGCGGCTGATATTCGTGGTCGGCCAGGTCGATGACTTCATGGCCAATGTCGTGGTCGCACAGCTGCTGTTTCTGGAATCGGAGAATCCTGACAAGGACATCGCGCTGTACATCAACTCGCCCGGCGGGGTGGTGACCTCGGGACTGGCGATCTACGACACGATGCAGTTCATCAAGCCGGACGTGAGCACGATCTGCATCGGGCAGGCCGCCAGCATGGGCGCGGTGCTGCTGGCGGGCGGGGCCAAGGGCAAGCGCTATGCGCTGCCGCACTCGCGCATGATGATCCACCAGCCGCTGGGAGGCTTCCAGGGGCAGGCGGCGGATCTGGAGATCCACGCCAAGGAAATGCTGATCACGCGCGACCGGCTCAACAGGATCCTGGCCAAGCACACCGGCCAGAGCGTGGAGAAGATCAAGACCGATACCGATCGCGACAATTTCATGGACGGTGCCGATGCGATCAGTTATGGGCTCATCGATCGCGTGCTGGACAAGCGTGGCGATCTCATTCCGGTGCCCTCGGCTCGCTAAGGTACCTGGCTTGGCAGCAGGGTCGGCCCCGCGCTCGCGGACCTGCGGTGGCGGCACCGGCCGGCGCGACTGGCGGTGCGGATCGGCGGGACCGCGCGGTAACTTCCGGGAGTGCGGCACGGTCGCAGGACGGCTGCGATTTGCGACGTCGCCCCAAACCTACGTCACCTATGGTGCAAAAGCGCGCAATAACAAGATCTTGCGGATAACATAGTTCTTTGCGCCGGTGGTCCGCGCCATGCTATATAGACATGCATGAACGGCGAACCACGCCCTTGTAGACTGGTCCAACCGGTCGAGGTGCCAGCCGATGAGTGATGATCCCCGCGGACGTTCCGATGACGGCAAACTGCTCTATTGCTCGTTCTGCGGCAAGAGCCAGCACGAGGTCCGCAAGCTAATAGCCGGTCCGTCGGTATTCGTCTGCGACGAGTGCGTCGAGCTGTGCAATGACATCATCCGCGAGGAGCTCGAGGACCGGGCCGACCGCGCGCGCGACAAGCTGCCCAAGCCGCACGAGATCCGCAAGGTGCTCGATGAGTACGTGATCGGCCAGGACCGCGCCAAGAAGGTGCTGTCGGTGGCGGTGTACAACCACTACAAGCGCCTGCAGACCCGCGGCGGTACGCGCGCGAAGGACGACATCGAGCTCGCCAAGAGCAACATCCTGCTGATAGGGCCGACCGGTTGCGGCAAGACGCTGTTGGCCGAGACGCTGGCGCGGCTGCTCAATGTGCCGTTCACGATCGCCGATGCGACCACGCTCACGGAGGCCGGCTATGTCGGCGAGGATGTCGAGAACATCATCCAGAAGCTGCTGCAGAAGTGCGATTACGATGTCGAGAAGGCGCAGACCGGCATCGTCTACATCGATGAGATCGACAAGATCTCGCGCAAATCCGACAACCCATCGATTACGCGTGACGTGTCGGGCGAGGGCGTGCAGCAGGCGCTGCTCAAGCTGATCGAGGGCACGATCGCCTCGGTGCCGCCGCAGGGCGGCCGCAAGCATCCGCAGCAGGAGTTCCTGCAGGTCGACACTTCCAACATCCTGTTCATCTGCGGCGGGGCCTTCGCCGGTCTGGAGAAGATCATTCTCAACCGCACGCAGAAGAGCGGCATCGGCTTCACCTCCGAGGTGCGCGGCGCGGACTCCAAGCCGCACGGCCAGGACGTGTTCCATGACGTGGAGCCCGAGGACCTGATCAAGTTCGGGCTCATCCCCGAGTTCGTCGGCCGCCTGCCGGTGGTCGCGACGCTCGATGAGCTGGACGAGGCGGCGCTGATGGCGATCCTGACGGAGCCGAAGAATGCGCTGACCAAGCAGTACCGCAAGCTGTTCGAGATGGAAGGCGCCGAGCTCGAGTTTCGCGACGAGGCGTTGAAGGCCGTATCGCGCAAGGCCATGCAGCGCAAGACCGGCGCGCGCGGGCTGCGCACCATCCTGGAGAACGTGCTGCTCGACACGATGTACGACCTGCCGTCGCTGCGCAACGTGACCAAGGTGGTGGTCGACGACGGGGTGATCGAGGGCTCCACCAAGCCCTACATCGTCTATCGCACCGACGAGGGCCGTATCGCGGCCGTCGAGGAGCCCCGGCGCGTCGGCAGCTCGCTGCACGGTTGAGACGCAGGCGCTGCCGGCCGGTCTGACCGGCCCCGTTGACTGCGGTGCAGGGGGCTGGCGCAGGGCCAGCGCAGCGCGCTGCGGCGTGTGCTGCCCGCGCGCGCCGCGCGCGCCGCCCCATTGAAAAATTGCGATACGCCCCCATCGCACGAGACGTGCCCCCATTTGCTTTTTTGTCAATCGGAGGCACACTCGATCTACCAGCCACGTCCACCGGCTCGCACCCAAGAGATACACACACCCGTGACCGAAGAAACCGCCACCACCACCGAAGTCATACCCGCCGCCATCCCCGTGCTGCCGCTGCGCGACGTGGTCGTGTATCCGCACATGGTGATCCCGCTGTTCGTGGGACGCGAGAAATCGATCCATGCGCTCGATGCGGCGATGCGGGTCGACAAGCGCATCATGCTGATCGCACAGAAGCAGGCCGACATCGACGATCCCAAGCTCGATGATCTGCACCGCTTCGGCACGGTGGCGAGCGTGCTGCAGATGCTCAAGCTGCCCGACGGCACCGTCAAGGTGCTGGTCGAGGGCGTGGACCGGGCCCGCATCGAGCAGCTGCACGGCGGGGAGTTCTACTCCGCGTCGATCAAGATCGAACTCGATACCGACCAGTACGACGAGCGCGAGATCGATGTGCTGGTGCGCTCGGTGGTCTCGCAGTTCGAGCAGTACGTGAAGCTCAACAAGAAGGTGCCGCCGGAGGTGCTGACCGCGCTGGCCGGGATCGAGCAGCCGGGCCGGCTGGCCGACACGGTGGCGGCGCACATGTCGCTCAAGCTGCCCGAGAAGCAGAAGGTGCTGGAGATCCTCGACGTGCGCAAGCGCCTGGAGCACATCCTGGTGGCGATCGAGGGCGAGATGGACGTGCTGCAGATCGAGAAGCGCATTCGCGGCCGCGTCAAGGCGCAGATGGAGAAGAGCCAGCGCGAGTACTACCTCAACGAGCAGATGAAGGCGATCCAGAAAGAGCTCGGCGAGATGGAGGACAGCACCAGCGAGATCGCCGAGCTGGAGCAGAAGGTCGCCAAGGCCGGCATGCCCAAGGAGGCGCGCGAGAAGGCCACCGCCGAGATCAATAAGCTCAAGATGATGTCGCCGATGTCGGCCGAGGCCACGGTGGTGCGCAACTACGTCGACTGGCTGGTCAAGGTGCCGTGGAAGAAGCGCACGCGGCTGCACAAGAACATCGCCAGCGCGCAGAAGGTGCTGGACGAGGATCACTACGGGCTGGAGAAGGTCAAGGACCGCATCGTCGAGTACCTGGCGGTGCTGCAGCGGGTCGAGAAGATCAAGGGTCCGATCCTGTGCCTGGTCGGGCCGCCCGGCGTGGGCAAGACCTCCCTTGGCCAGAGCATGGCGCGCGCCACCAACCGCAAGTTCATCCGCATGTCCCTGGGCGGCGTGCGCGACGAGGCCGAGATCCGCGGTCACCGCCGCACCTACATCGGTTCCATGCCCGGCAAGATCGTGCAGAACATGGCGCGCGCGGGCGTACACAATCCGCTGTTCCTGCTCGACGAAGTCGACAAGATGGCGATGGACTTCCGCGGCGATCCGTCCTCGGCGCTGCTCGAGGTGCTCGACCCGGAGCAGAACAACGCCTTCAACGACCATTATCTCGAGGTCGATTTCGACCTGTCGGAGGTGATGTTCATCTGCACCGCCAACTCGCTCAACATTCCCGCGCCGCTGCTGGATCGCATGGAGGTGATCCGGCTGCCCGGCTACACCGAGGACGAGAAGCTCAACATCGGGCGGCGCTACCTCGTGCCCAAGCAGATCAAGCAGAACGGCCTCGCGGACAGTGAGCTGAAGATCTCGGATCCGGCACTGCTGGACATCGTGCGCCATTACACGCGCGAGGCCGGGGTACGCAATCTCGAGCGCGAGATCGCCAAGATCAGCCGCAAGGCGGTCAAGCAGCTGCTGCTCGACAAGGCCGGCAAGAAGAACAGTAACGGCAGTCACAACCTCGCGGTGACGCCGCGCAACCTGGACAAGTACCTGGGTGTGCGCCGCTTCCGCTACGGCAAGGCCGAGGAGATGGATCGTGTCGGGCAGGTGACCGGGCTGGCGTGGACCGAGGTCGGCGGCGAGCTGCTGTCGATCGAGGCGGCAGTGGTGCCCGGCAAGGGCAAGCTGCTGCATACCGGGCAGCTCGGCGAGGTCATGCAGGAGTCGATCCAGGCGGCGATGTCGGTGGTGCGCAGCCGCGCGGCGATCCTCGGCCTGGATATCGATTTCTATCAGCGGCACGACGTTCACATCCACATGCCCGAGGGCGCCACCCCGAAGGACGGCCCGAGCGCCGGCATCGGCATGTGCACTGCGCTGGTATCGGCGCTCACACGCATCCCGGTGCGCTCGGACGTGGCGATGACCGGCGAGATCACGCTGCGCGGCGAGGTGCTGCCGATCGGCGGGCTGAAGGAGAAGCTGCTGGCAGCGCAGCGCGGCGGCATCGCGTTGGTGCTGATCCCGGAGGAGAACCAGAAGGACCTGGTCGAGATTCCGGACAACATCAAGGGCAAGCTCGAGATCCGCCCGGTGCGCTGGATCGATGAGGTGCTGCAGATCGCGCTGACGCGCCAACCGGTACCGCGGCCGGAGGCGAGCAACGAGGAGCCCGTGCCGGTGGCGGCGGTGGCGGCGGCTGCGGCCAAGCCCGCGCGGCGAGCGCGGCGCAACAACAAGGTCCAGGCACACTGAAACCCGCCGGCCGGGGTGCTTAGCTCAGCTGGTAGAGCGTCGCCTTTACACGGCGAATGTCGCAGGTTCGAGCCCTGCAGCACCCACCATTCGGTCGCGCGCGAGCCGCCGGCGGCGGCGGCGAGGCGGCGAGGCGGCGCTTGAGGGTGCCAGCCGGCGTCAGCGAAGGGTCCGTCCGGCGGTCGGACAGCGCACCGCGAACGGCGCCCTCGACGCACTGACATCGGTCTTCTCCGACCCGCGGCCCCGCTGCACGGCAGCCCAGTGGCCGAACGTCACCGACAGCCGCCCCGCGCGGCACCCACCAACATGCAGCCACTATGATGTTGGAGGGACCCATGATGCGGACCCAAGGTACGCGAAGTTTTCCGGCCGCAGTGTCGCTGCTGCTGGCGGCGCCTACTGCGCTGCTGTGGATGGCGGGCTGTGCCAGCACTCCCCCGCCGGTCGCCGATCTATCACAGGCCCACACGCTCGTGGCGCAGGCCGAGCAGAGCGATGCGCCGCGCTATGACGGCGCCGATCTGGCATCGGCGCAGGACAAGATGCAGCGCGCCGACCAGGACGCCCGCCAGCAGCCGGCCACCGCCGCCCGGCTGGCACAGGAGGCCTCGGTGGACGCCGAGCTGGCCCTGGCGCGCACGCGCGCCAACAAGGAGCAGGACGCGCTCAACCAGGTCAACGACAGTCTCAGCGCCCTGCGGCAGGAGGTCCGCGAGGAACCGGCTGCGCCGCCGGGACCGGATGTCGCTGCGCCGCAAGCCGCTCCGCCGACATCTGCCGCGCCCGATTCCACCGCGCCGGCGACGGAACCGCCGGGAGGGCCGCAGCCATGAACGCCATGAAGCAGACATGCAGGCAGCCGAAAGGGGTTGCGCTGGGCGCCGCGCTGACGCTGACGCTGGCGCTGACGTTGAGCGCGTGCGCGACGCTGTCGCCACAGGAGCGGTCCGCTTACGCCGAGGCGCAGGGGCAGGTCCAGCGGCTCGAGTCCGAGCCGCTCGCCAACCAGGCCGCGGGCAGGCCGCTGCAGCAGGCGCGTGAAGCGCTGAGCAACGCCGACAACGCGGTCAGGCATCACGACGCGCAGGACGTGATGTACTGGTCGTACATGGCGACGCACCGCGCCGAGATCGGGGAAGCGATGGTGGCGGAGCTGCACATGCGCAACGAGGTGGCCGATGCCACTGCCGAGCGCGGCCGCATGCAGCTGGATTTCCAGCGGCGGCGCACCGAGCTCGCCCAGACCCAGGCGCAGCAGGCTCGGCACGAGGCCCTGAGCGCCCAGCAGCAGCTGCAGCAGGAGCAGCAGCGCGAGCAGGCCGAGCAGACACAGCAACAGCTGGCGCAGGTGCGCCAGCAGGCCCAGCAGCAGGTGCAGCAGGCGCAGCAGCAGCAGCAGGCCGCGCAGCAGGCCCAGGAGCAGGCCCGCCAGCAGCTCGAGGCGTTGCAGGCGAAGCAGACCTCGCAGGGCATGGTGCTCACGCTGAGCGGCTCGCCGATGTTCGCGACCGGCAGCGATACGCTCGAGCCCGGCGCGATACAGTCGCTGCAGAATGTCGCGCGCCTGATGCAGCAGCATCCGATGATGAAGATCCGGGTCGAGGGCTTCACCGACAACCGCGGCTCGGATGAGTACAACGATGCGCTGTCCCAGCGCCGTGCGCAGGCGGTGGCCAATGCGCTGGAAAGCAACGGCATCGATCCGTCGCGCCTGGCGGCCATCGGCCGCGGCAAGTCCCTGCCGGTGGCGAGCAACGGCACGGCGGCGGGGCGCCAGCAGAACCGGCGCGTGGAGCTGCTGTTCTCCGATACCCAGGGACGATTCGCGAGTGCGCAGGGCGGCGAGGAGCTGCGCTGAGGATCAGGTGGCGGGCGG
>DATAWM010000060.1:0-32669 GCA_036267195.1 Steroidobacteraceae bacterium | reverse complement strand
TGACCGCCACGCTCTCGTGCGATCACCGCGTCATCGACGGGGCCCTCGGCGCCCGCCTGCTCGGCGCCTTCAACGACCTCATGCTCTCCCCGCTGCTGCTGCTGGCCTGACCGGCGCGGCGCGGCGCGCCCGACGCGGCGCCGCCGCATGCCCGCGGCGCCCACGGGTGGCAACGGTCGGGTAAAATAGCGGCTCGGGCATGACATAGCAGCCCGGGAGGTTTCCTTGAACGCCAACGCCAACATCGTATCCCTGAACAGCCATGAGGCCGAGTCGCTGCTGGCCGGCGTGCCCACTGACCTGTGGATAGCGGGGCACTGGCGGGCGGCCTCGGACGGTGCGCGCTTCGACGTGCACGATCCGGCCACCGAGGCGCGCATCGCCTCCGTGGCCAGCGCTACCGTGGAGGACTGCATCGACGCGGTGGACGCCGCGCAGGGCGCGTTTGACGCCTGGGCGGCGAAGACGCCGCGCTCGCGCGGCGAGATCCTGCGCCGCGCCTTCGAGGTGATCATGCGCGACGGCGAGCGGCTGGCGCGCATCATCACGCTCGAGAACGGCAAGAGCCTGTCCGATTCGCGCGCCGAGATCGCCTATGCGGCCGAATTCTTCCGCTGGAATGCGGAGGAAGCGGTGCGCGTCATCGGCCAGTCCTCCCGGGCGCCGAGCTCCGGGGCGCGTATCCTCGTCAATCACAAGCCGGCCGGTGTCGCGCTGCTGGTCACGCCTTGGAACTTCCCGGCGGCGATGGCCACACGCAAGATCGGCCCGGCGCTGGCGGCCGGCTGCACCGTGGTGATCAAGCCGGCCTCGGCCACGCCGCTGACCATGTTGGCGCTGATGCCGCTGCTGCAGGAGGCCGGCGTGCCCGCGGGCGTGGTCAATCTCGTACCTTCGCGCTCCTCCGGCCGGGTTGTCTCGGCCATGCTGGCCGACGGCCGGATACGGGTCATCTCCTTTACCGGGTCGACCGAGGTCGGTCGCACGCTGCTCAAGGAGGCCGCGGACAACATCGTGCGCCCGGCGATGGAGCTGGGCGGCAATGCGCCGTTCATAGTCTGTGCCGACGCCAACATCGACGAGGCGATCGAGGGGGCCATGATCGCCAAGATGCGCAATATCGGCGAGGCGTGCACCGCGGCCAATCGCTTCTACGTGCACGAGTCGGTCGCGGAGGAGTTCTCGCGCAAGCTCGCCGGCCGCATGGCGGCGCTGAAGATGGGTCACGGCCTCGATGATGGCGTCGCCGTCGGACCGCTGGTCAATGCACAGACCCGCGACAAGGTGCACTCGCTGGTGCAGGAGGCGCGGCAGAAGGGCGCCCGCGTGCTGACCGGCGGGGAGCCGGTAAAAGGCACCGGTTACTTTTATCCGCCGACGGTGCTCACATCGGTATCGGGCGACGCAGCCCTGGTGCGCGAGGAGATCTTCGGGCCGGTGGCGGCTATTCAAACCTTCAAGAGCGAGGATGAGATGCTACGCTTGGCCAATGCCAGCGAGTTCGGCCTGGCCGCTTATGTCTACAGCGCCGATCTAAAGCGCGGCCTGGCCATTGGCGAGAAGCTCGAGGCCGGTATGGTGGGCCTGAACCGCGGCATGGTGTCCGACCCTGCCGCGCCCTTCGGCGGCGTCAAGCAGAGCGGTATCGGTCGCGAGGGCGGTCACGAAGGACTGTTCGAGTACCTGGAGACCCAGTACATCTCCGTCAACTGGTGATGCGGCGATGCCGCGCTGACAGCGACGCCGGCCGCTGCCGGCGGCGGCCGCTCAGAACTCGATCGGATAGGGTTTGAGCTTGCCGCTCTCATACATCTCGGGCAGTCCCGGGGTGGCGTTCTCCCACACCAGCAGCATCGAGCGCTTGCTGGAGAAGCCCTGGTGGCGGATGTCCGCCGGCATCGCCGCCACGTCCCCGGCCTTCATGCGCACCTTGGCCCGCGGCGTCCCGGTGACCTTGTCCTCCACCACCCAGTCGATCTGGTCGGTGAGCTGCATGAACCACTCGACTCGGTCATTGCCGTGCTTGATCGGCAGGATGTACTCCTCCGTGGTCGGGCAGCATAAGCTGCGTCCGCATACCGCGGTCACCGAGGGATTCCAGGTCACGTCCGAGCGCGACAGATAGGCAAATAGATTGAAGGCGTGCACCTCGGCCTCGAAGCCGGCCTCCGCGTGCACCTGCGGCTGCTCCTGCGGCACATCGGTGAAGGCGCGATTCACCGGGTAGCCGTTCGCATCGGTGCGCAGCTCCGAGTCCCCCGGCAGTCCCGGCATGCGCTTGCAGGTCTGGCGCGCTCGCTCGATCACCGCCCCATTCTCTCCGTGCTTGACCCCCAACCAGTCCTTGCCGGTCTCATCGGGCGCGGCGAACGGATCGAACCCGGCATTGGTCCAGTCGTGCAGGATCGCCTTGAACGTGGCCATGATCTGCGGCGTCTCGAAGGTCTCGGTTAGAGAGAGCCCCTTGTCACGGTAGGCCGGGTAATAACTGCCCGCGTACATCTGCACCTGGCCGTAGAGGTTGCGCGTACCAATCACCTCATCCAGGTTCACCCAGCCGTAGAAGAAGCCCCAGGCCACATCGCGCATCATCGCGCGCAGGAACGCATCGGCCGACAGCGTGTGCGTGAGGGTCTGGCCTGCGGCCGGCCAGCTCACATGCACGAAGTACTCATCGCGGCTGAACTGAAAGCTGCCGAGCTGAAAACTGCGATACCCCGTGCGGTTGCTCGCCGCCGAGGCCTTCACCGCCGGCTCCAGATCCGTGGCTGCGCTCATGGCTGAACCTCCTATTCCTGCGTTCGGGCCGCTTCAGGGCCGATCCTCACCCGTATCACATGTAACAGATCTCGGCCCACTTCTGCACCGACAGCTCTCCAAGGATCGTCTGCAGCAGCAGCACGCCCGGGGAAGCGGCGCGGAAGCGGTAGGCGGCGCCCTTGGGCAGCAGCACCTGGTGGCCGCGGGCCGCCTTGATCCAGCCCATCTTCCTGCCCACCGGCTCGCCCTTGACCAGCACGCTGCCCTGCTTGTCCGGCGCCGCCACCGCATCGGGATCGGTGAGCTTCACCAGGTCCACTTCGACCGTGCCGTCCATGACGATCGCGAACTCATCATGCGAGGCTGCATACCAGGGCGAGGTCCCCTCGGCGCGCACTGCCTCGAGCACGTAGCCGAGGTTCAGCGCCACCACGACCTTCTCGTACGGCCTGGACTTGGAGGCCACCTCGAACACGTTCGAGAACGCGTAGTACTTCGGATTGTCGTTGATGATCTCCAGGTCGCCCTTGACGTAGTCGTTCAAGGACCCGAAGACGGTGCGAAATTGCTGCTGATTGCCCACGTCGGCCATACCACCTTATAGCGCCACCCGCGGATGCCTTCCTGCATGTTACAAGCGGGTCACTGCAGAAAATGATCCTTGCGGCGGATCCTGTCCAATCGGGACGCTGCGGCGGTAGGCGCAGGCCGTAGGGGCTGACGATGCAGCGGAAAGCGCGGGGTCAGCGGAAGAGGCGCGCGGCATGCCGGTCGCGCGGCTACAGGGTAATGAGATGGAGCGCGCAACGCGCGGACCCGACCGCGCCCGGTGCGCCGATGGCGCCGGGGCGGCAGGTCATTGGAAGGTACAGTCGCTGAAGGCGGCGGCGTCTTCAAACCGCCCGCCGCCGGCAGAAATGACTTATTCGAGCGGGATGCGGGCTTTGTTCTTCGCCAGCCACTGGTCGAACGTCTGCAGCGACGGATTCAGCGCCCTGGCGACCTTCAGATCGCGCGCGCCGACGAACTGCGCTTCGAAATCGCGGTAATACTGAAACATGTTGCCAAGATCTTCGGCGCCGGGGAAACCGAACTTGCGGTACGCGTCAGGGGATACTTCGTTGTAGCGAACTTCCTTTCCGAACGCGTTCGACAGAGACGCCGCCATCTGCTTGCCGGTCAGGTGCTCGCCCGCAATGGCGACCGTCTTGCCGATGTACTCCGGGCCCTTCTTGAAGATGCCGTAAGCAACCTTGCCGATGTCCTCAGCGGCGATGCCCGACATGCGCTTGTCGCCCATCGGGAAGGTGATCCCCAACACGCCGTCCTGCCCCTTCTTCGGCCCCATGCCGAAGTAGATCATGTTGTCCCAATAGAAGGTCGTCTGCAGGAAGGTAACCGGGAGCCCGAGATCGGTAAAGATATGATCGGATTCGCCCTTGGCGTCGAAATGCGGACACTTGTACTTGCCCTGAAGCGTCGGCATGCGGTTATCGCTGAGGGGCACCAGCTTGCGCGTATCCTCGAGCGTCGACCAGATCACGTGCTTGACGCCGGCTTGCTTCGCGGCGTTCGCGAGCGTCTTGGCATTCGCCTGCTCTTTGTCCGGGGAAAAGTGGTTCCAGAAAAACGTCACGCAAAAAGCGCCGTATGCGCCGGTAAATGCGCGCTTGAGGCTCGCCTCGTCGTCAAGATCGCCAGCCACGACTTCCGCGCCGCGCTTCGCCAGCGCCTTCGCCTTGTCGCTGTTCACATCGCGGGTGATCGCCCGAACCTGAAAGCCTCCGTTCGGATCGTCCAAAATCGCGTTAACCAGTCCGCCGCCTTGCGATCCGGTGGCGCCCACTACGGCGATGATCTTTTTATCAGCCATGATATCTGTAGCCTCTCTGAAGCGAAGTGATCTCTAATAGTCTCTGACAGCGGGAACAGCGATCGTTCCTTATCCGCCGATCTCCTTGCGGACGATTTTCGCCCCGTCAACGAGCGCCTTCAGCTTCATCTTTGCAACGGTGCGGGCGAGCGGCTTCATGCCGCAGTCCGTGGACAAGTAGACCCGCTCCGCCGGCACCACCTTCAGAACCTTCCTGATGCGCTCGGCCACTTTTTCCGGCGTTTCGATCATCAGGGTACGGATATCGAGCACACCGACCTGAACTTCCTTGTCCTTCGGCAGCGACTTCAGGCACTCGATGTCCGCCATTTCGCGGTTGGCGAAATCGAGCACGAATTGATCGATCGGCACGTCGTAGAAATACGGCAGCACCGTCTCGTAGCCCTTGGGGTAGATGCCGCTGAGCGCGTTGCCCCAGGCGTTTCCAAAGCAGAAGTGCCATGCAATCTTGGCGTCGACACCCTCGACGCACTTGGTGATTACCTCGGCGATCCATTTGTAATCGTCGGGATTGTTGGTGAAGAGCGGCAGCCAGGCACCCAGGTCCTCGATCTGCAGGAACTCGGCTCCTGCCTTCACCAGCTCCTTCATCTCGGCGTTGAAGATGGGCGCGAGAGCCATGCTCAGATCGCGCGGGTTCTTGTAATATTTGAAATGCACATGCCAGGCGAGATTGACCGGGCCGGCGCCCACGGAGACCTTGATGGGCTTGGTGGCATAGCGCTTGGCGACCTTGAAGAGGTCGGTCAAGTGCATGGTGCCGGGCTTCACCGGCCCGCTGTTGATCACCCCGCCCCAGTCCGCCAACAACTCGATCTCTTTGGTCCGTACGGCGGCGCCCACTTCCGAAGGATGTTCCTCCTTGGACGCTTCAAAACCCGGAATGCGCTCGTACATGTACCAGCAGAACGAGCCGATCACGCCGACGTAATCGTCGTAGCTCATCTGGCCGTCGGTCACGATGTCGAGACCGGCGTCCTCCTGATCCAGGATCACCGCGCGCGTTGCATCGTCATATGCTTCGGCGTGGCTGACCTGCTTGAATGCCACGCGGACATCCCGCCCGAGCAGTTGCTGTTGATACCAGCCCGGTCTCGGATACGATCCCACCATCGTTGTGGGAAGAAGGGTCTTTACGATCTTGCGTGCCATACGGGTTATCGATTCCTCTTGAGGTTCGGCGTTACTGCGTGCTGACGAACTCGACGAGTGTTTTGCTGCCTTATTGGAGTGCCGGCGATCCTTGACGAAGCAGGCAGGCAGGATCTCCTGGCTATCAACCTTGAGAATGCTATCGGATGCCGAAGAACCCCGTCAAGTCCGCCATGGCTGTTGCCCCCGGCGCAGACGCTCCGGCGGACGGTGTCGGGAAGCTGTCAACATGCGCAGCAGCATTTGCGATGTCCATGATTTCGCGGGGGTTGCGCTCGTAGGCGCCGGTTGACTGCCCATGCGGCAACGCCGACCATCGCGCTACACTCGGGGGTCTCCCATCCATCCGCGAAGTCACCGCCATGAGCACCACCGTCGAGCAACTCGCCCGCGTCCAGCACGGCGCGGGCATCAAGTCGACCATCCGCCACCAGCTGTTCATCGGCGGTAGATTCGTCGATGCGGCCGACGGCAGCACGCTCACCAGCGTCAATCCGCACGACAACTCGCCGATCGCCGACGTGGCCATGGCAGGACGCGAGGACATCGATCGGGCCGTGGCGGCGGCGCAGGCCGCGCTGCCGGCGTGGAAGCGCCTGAGCGGCAGCGAGCGCGGCCGCATCCTGTTGCGAGTCGCCGACAAGATCGAGGAGAACCTGGACGAGCTCTCGCGGCTGGAGGCGCTCGATACCGGCCATCCGCTGCGAGACACACGCATCCTGGACGTGCCGCGCACCGCGATGACCTTCCGCTACTTCGGCGGCATGGCGGACAAGATCGAGGGCTCGGTGGTGCCGGTCGACACCGGCTTCCTGAACTACCTGCTGCGCGAGCCGATCGGCGTGGTCGGCCAGGTCGTGCCATGGAACTTCCCGGTGATGTTCACCAGCTGGAAGCTCGGGCCGGCGCTCGCGGCCGGCAACTGCGTGGTCATGAAGCCGGCGGAGATCACCCCGCTCACCTCGCTGAAGATCGCCGAGCTGATGGCCGAGGCCGGCGTGCCCGAGGGAGTGGTGAATATGGTGCCCGGCCTGGGCGCGGTCGCGGGGCAATACATCGCCGAGCACCCGGGGATCGGCAAGATCGCCTTCACCGGCTCGACCGCGACCGGGCGGCGCATCGTGCAGGCCTCCGCGGGCAACCTGAAGAAGATCCAGCTCGAGCTCGGCGGCAAGGGCGCCAATATCGTGTTCGACGACGCCGATTTGGCCGCGGCGATCAACGGCTCGGCCTACGCGATCTTCCATAACCAGGGACAGGCCTGCATTGCCGGCTCGCGCCTGATGCTGCACGAGCGCATCGCCGGTGAGTTCCTGGAGCGCTTCACCGCGCTGGCGAAGACCATCCGCGTGGGCAATCCGCTCGACCTGAACACCGAGATGGGTCCGCTCACCAGCACGATGCATCGCGACCGCGTGCTCAGCTACGTCTCGATCGCGCGCGAGCAGGGCGGAGAGGTGCTGCTGGGCGGCAAGGCGCCGGACAGCGCGGCGCTGTCCAAGGGCTTCTACATCGAGCCGACCGTGGTGCGCGCCAGGAGTGCCCGCGACCGTATCGCGCAGGAGGAGGTGTTCGGCCCGTTCGTGACCGTGCTGACCTTCTCCAGCGACGAGGAGGCGCTCTCGATCGCCAACGGCACCGAGTACGGCCTGGGCGGCGGACTGTGGACGCGCGACATCTCGCGCGCACACCGCTTCGCGCGTGAGATGCACAGCGGCATGATCTGGATCAACACCTACAAGCGCGCGCATCCGGCGTCCCCGTTCGGTGGCTTCGGGCAATCCGGCTACGGCCGCGATATGGGCTTCGAGGCCGTGCACGAGTACACCCAGATCAAGTCGGTGTGGGTGAACGTCGACGCGCCCTCGCCGCCGTGGTACCGGCGCTGACGCCCCCAGAAGCTTACGATGAAGGAGTTCGTGTACCTGGCGCAGGCGGCGCGGGTGATCTTCGGACCGGGATCGCTCGCGCAGCTGCCGCGCGAGATCGAGCAGCTCGGGGCCCGCCGCGCGCTGGTGCTGTCCACTCCCGAGCAGGCCGCCGATGCCGAGCGCGTGGCGCGCGACCTGGGCCGGCACGCCGCCGGCGTATTCGCCAAGGCCGTCATGCACGTGCCGATCGAGACCGCGCGCGAGGCGCGTGAGGTGGCGCGAGCGCTGGATGCCGACTGTGCGGTGGCGATTGGCGGCGGCTCCACCACCGGGTTGGGCAAGGCAATTGCGCTGGATTCCGGCCTGCCGATACTGGCGATCCCGACCACCTATGCCGGATCGGAGATGACGCCGATCTATGGGCTGACCGAGGGAGGACTGAAGCGCACCGGCAGGGATCCGCGCGTGCTGCCGCGCACGGTGATCTACGACCCGACGCTGACGCTGACGCTGCCGGTGGGGCTGTCGATCACCAGCGGCCTGAACGCGATCGCGCATTCGGCCGAGGGACTGTACGCGCACGACGGCAACCCGATCATGGATCTGCTGGCCGAGGAGGGCATCCGCGCGATGGCCGTGGCGCTGCCGGCGATCGAGCGCAATCCGCAGGACATCGAGGCGCGCTCGCAGGCCCTCTACGGCGCGTGGCTATGCGGCACGGTGCTCGGCAACGTCGGCATGGCGCTGCATCACAAGCTCTGCCACACCCTCGGCGGCAGCTTCAACCTGCCGCACGCCGAGGTGCACACCGTGGTGCTACCGCACGCGATCGCCTACAACGCGCCCGCGATCCCGGCGGCGCTCGCACGCATGCGGCGCGCGCTGGGCAGTGATCAGCCGGCCGGCGCGCTGTATGACCTGGCGCGCTCCAACGGCGCGCCGTATTCGCTGCGCGAGCTGGGCATGGCCGAGGCCGACCTGGACCGCGCCGCCGAGCTGGCGGTGGCCAACCCCTACTGGAATCCGCGCGCGATCGAGCGCGCCGGCATACGCGCGCTGCTGCAGCAGGCCTGGGAGGGCACGCGCCCGGACTGAGCGCAGCACCCGGGGCCGGTGCAGCGTCCCGAGCGCGCCTGCGCGAGCGTCAGCGCCTCAGTGGCGGCGGCCGTGGACGATGACGAGGTTTGCCGTCAGCGTCCCGCCGGCGTTGGGCCGGGCCAGCACCGTCACGTTCGCCCCCGGCTTCAGCAGTGAGCGAGAGCCCACCGACATCATCGTCACCGGGACATTCGGCGGCACCTCGACCGTGCTCTGGCCACCCTTGTAGGAGATGTTCAGCGCGATGCCCGTACCGCTGCCCGCGGTCGGCTGCGCCACGCTGCCGGTAACGGCCTCGACGTTGCCGTTGGTCATCGTGGTGTTCGGCCCCTGCATCGGATAGTGGCCCTCGCCGGTGCCGCGCATGCTCTCCGGAAAGATGTGGATCTCGCGCGCGTGCAGCTTGCCGTCGGCTTCCTGCACGGCGGTGGTGCCGATGAACTTGCCGGACTTCACGTCCGCGAGCGTGCCCGGCTCCTGATCGACGATGCGGGCCTGCGAGGGCAGCGTCACCGATACCTGGGTTTGCTCCGCCGCCTCGATCTGCAAGGTTCGCCCGTGCAGTGTGACCACCGTGCCGTTGATCGGCGGCGCCTGAGGCGGGGGCGGGGATTGAGCGGCCTGGGCCGAGGCCGCCAGTACGGCGCAGGCCATCGCCGCGGCCAGCACTGCGGGGAGCCGCGCGGCCGGCGCGAGCATCGCCGCAGAGCCGTTACCGAGCACACGCACGCAAATCCCTGGCCGCATGATCTTCTCCTTTGAGGGCCTGCCATCCCGGGCCGCTAAGCATAGCGCATTGCGTGATGCTTTATTTTGACATGGACTGGGTAATTGCGCAGCGCGGTGCTATGATTCCCGCCGTCCATCTGTGCAGATTCACTGCTCCGGCAGCAGCGGTTCGGCATCTCCATGCCGCACTGCGGGCGGAACGCTGCGCTGCCGATGCTTGAACTACAGCAGAAATCCGGGGTTATGGCCGCCGCCGGGTGAGTGATTCACCGGGTTGCGACGTATATCAACAGACGTGGGATCCGCTACGGCGCCGCTTCGGGTGGCGAAGCGCGGCGGCAGGCGAGACAATGGACGACTGGCGAGCAGTGTCATCTAGGAGAGGGGTAGGTATGAGCAGGTTCAAAGTCATTTGTATGAGCAGCATGCTGGCGGGGCTGCTGGGGGCCGCGGCGATGGTGCCGGCGCAGGCCCATCACTCGTTTCCGGCCACCTACATGGTGGACCAGACCACGACGATCCAAGGGACCGTAGTGCAGTTCCTGTTCCGCAATCCGCATTCCTTCGTGCATGTGGCGGCACAGGACAAGAGCGGCAAGACGGTGATCTGGGCGGTCGAGTGGGGCGCGGGCGGCGCGCTCGGGGCTGCCAACGTCAAGAGCGACACGCTCAAGCCGGGCGACAAGGTGATCGTCACGGGCAATCCGGCGCGTGATGCGGCCTCGCATCGGCTGCGGATGCGCGCGATCGAGCGTCCGTCGGACGGCTGGAAGTGGGCCGGCACTTTCGGTTGAGCTGAGGCTTCGTGAGGGCGGCCGCCACGGCGGCCGCCCTCAGCCCAAGGGCGCATCACGGTAGACGGATCCGTCCACGACGGGTACCCGTTCGCGCGCCGCTTGCAGCGCTCATGGCGGAGCGCTCTTAATTCGCGGCCTTTCCAGCCATGAGGGCTTGTAGCGGCCAAAGTTGACGATGAGGGGACGGGGTTAATGGATCATCTGCTGCTGGAATTGCAGAATAGTCCCTTTGCCTTCTGGCTGTCGCAGGGGGCCTTTCCGCCGATCATCACGGTGCACTCGGCCGGGATGGCGATGCTGGTGGGGCTGCAGGGGATCATCAACCTGCGGGTGCTGGGAATCGGGCGCGGCGGATTGCCGATTCCGGCCATGCGCCGCTTCATGAAGGTGGTATGGGTCGGATTCTGGATGAACCTGGTGTCCGGAGTGCTGCTGTTCTCGATCTACCCGGACAAGTACGTCCACAACACCCTGTTTCGCTTCAAGCTGTCCTTCATCGTGGCCGGACTGGTGATCGGGGCGCTGCTCAACAGCTCGCTGCTGAGCGTCGGAGACGAGTACGCCGCCACCGGTGCGAGCGCGCCGGCGCGGGCCAAGGTGCTCGCGGTGCTGTCGCTGGCGTGCTGGATCAGCGCGATCGTGGCGGGCCGCTACCTGGCCTACAGCACCTTTGCGGACGTCGGGGCCGGCACGGGTTGAGCCCGTGAGGCCATAGCGCCCCATCGTCCCGTCTACGGAGCAGCAAGTCCATGATGCACATCCTCGTCGCCGCCGCCGCCACGGCCGCCGCAGGCGGTTCCACTGCCGCGAGCCAGTCCACCGCCGATATCGCTGCCCAGATGGCGGCGCAGTACGCGGCGTCGCAGCACGCCTTTTGGGCGGCTCACCCCTTCCTGAGCTTCTGCTACAACACGCCAATGGGGGAGTGGGTGCGTAACAGTGCCTGGGCTTTCCCGTTCCTGCAGTCCTGGCACTTCATCGGCATGACCATACTACTTGGCGTGGTCGGCGCGATCGACCTGCGTGTGCTAGGCGTGGCGCGCGCCATTCCGCTCGCCCCGCTGCACCGCTTCCTGCCGCTGGCGTTCATCGGCTTCGGCATCAACCTGATCACCGGCATCTGCTTCTTCTGCCACGATCCCCGCGTCTACGCCTTCAACACCAGCTTCCGCATCAAGATGCTGCTGATCCTGTTGGCCGGCCTGAATGCGATGTGGTTCCGCCTCGGCGTGTTTCTCGACCTGGAGCGGTGGGGACCGGGCATCGAGGCCTCGCGGCTGGCCAAGGTCATCTCCGCCGTGTCGATCCTGATCTGGCTGGCCGTCATCACCGCCGGACGCTACATCGCCTTCACCTAGAATCTCGCCTCGACCTCCCGGGGACGGGTGACGCACGCCGGAGGCGCGCCGATATGCCGCGACCCAAGCAGGTTAGCGACGAGCAGATCACGTCGGCGGCGCGCAAGGTCTTCCTGCAGGTGGGGGTGAATGCGCCGGTGGCGCTGGTGGCCAAGGCGCTGGGCGTCACTCCTGCGGCGCTGTTCCACCGTACCGGTTCCAAAGAGCAGCTGTTCGTGATGGCGATGAAGCCGACGGACCCGCGCCAGTTCAAGCTGCTCAAGCACATGGAGGACGGGCCGGCCGCGGGCACGCCGGTGCGCGCGCAGCTGGTCGAGATCCTCACCCGGCTGAGCTCGCACCTGGCCGTCACTTCGCCGAACCTGTTCCTGCTGTTCGCTGCCGGCATGCTCAAGCCGCATCAGCGCAACCCCGATCTGCCGGGCCAGACGCGCAAGCACCTGGTGGCGTGGCTGCGCCGCGCGCGCCGATTCGGCGACCTGCATTGCCGTAGCACCGCGGTGATGGCCGAGGCGCTGGTAGGGTCGCTCGAGGCGCGCCACCTGTACGGCTATCTGCACGGCCGTGAGACCTCGGTGGCGCAGGAGCGGCGCTTCGTGCGCGCCCTGGTCAACGGTCTGTTCGGTACGGCCCCCGCGGCCCCCGCGGCCGCCGCGGCTCGCGGCAGCGCGGCGGAAACGTCGCAACCGCTTGCCGCACCGCGCCACGATGCTATTGACGCTGACGATAACTAACGCTAGGGTTATTAATAAGATCGGTGCCTGGAAGCACCGGCGCATGAAGACGCCGCACGCAGCCGTCTTCATCCTAAGCGGGGGCGGCATCGTCAGGCTCATTTCAATTTGTTCCGCAGCGACCGTCGGCTGGGTCGGGCCGCGATGGCTTGCCGCGGGCGCGGTCCTGCCCGGGATCACGGCCGGCTCGGCCACCGGTCGGCCGCGGCGGACAACTTACGCCAGGGGCGCATCATGCTGATTGCGAAGACGTATTCGATGTGGCTGGGAGTGATGTGTTTGGCCGCGGCGGCGCTGCTGGCCTCACATCCGGCGGCGGCCCAGTCGTACCTGGACGGCTACTGGAATCCGCTGTTCGACGAGGACGTCGACGAGCGCATCCCAGGACCGGACCAGGGGGATTATGCCGGCCTGCCGGTCACCGCCGCCGCGGTGTCGGTCGGGCACACCTGGGATCCGGAGCGCCTGACGCTGCCCGAGCTGCAGTGCCGGCCGCACCCGTCGATCTACGGTTTTCGCGGCGTCGGCGTGCTGCGCATCTGGGAAGACCGTGATCCCTATACCCAGCGGCAGACGCAGATCGAGACCTGGATCGCCTGGCAGTCCCAGCATCGCCACATCTGGATCGGCGATCACCCGCATCCAGGACCGCTGGCGCGTGAGACCTGGCAGGGCTTCTCGATCGGCCACTGGGTCGGTGATGTGCTGTTCGTGCATACCGACGGCGTCAAGGCTGCCTGGACGCGGCGCAACGGGCTGCCGACCGACGACCGGGCGACCATGGATGAGCGCTTCATGCGTTACGGCGACGTGCTGACGGACATCATGATGATCTCCGATCCGCAATACCTGGCCGAGCCGCTGGTCAAGAGCAATGAGTTCATGAAACTGCAGAACGGGGCGATGGATCCCTATCCGTGTGCGCAGGTGGATGAGGTGCCGCGCGCCGAGGGCATCGTGCCGATGCACCTGCCGGGCTACAACGCGATGATGGATGAATGGGCGGTGCGCAATCACGTCCCGGTCAGGGCGGCCGAGGGCGGCCCGCAGACCAGCCTGCCCGAATACCAGGACGCGATGAAGAAGATGCCCCCTAATCCGCCGCTCTCGGCCATCCAGAAGGCGGAGAAGAGCATCATCAACTCCGAACAGCAGTAAGCAGTCACGCCATGACCAGACAGCGCCGGACGCCGGCACGCGCGGCCAGCCGCGTTTCAATCAGCACGACGGGGTGGACCATGCACAGTATTGGCTTTGGGGTCCGCGCGGCGCGGCGCGGCGCGCACAGCGCGATGGGCGCGCTGCTCGCCGCGGCGGCGATCCTGGTCTGGCAGCCGGGCGTGGTGGCAGCGGCCGATTCTGCGCAGGACGCACAGGCCGCCTCCGACAACGGGCACATCTATGCCATGCCCGCGCAGGGCAACGTCTGGATCATGGGCGGGGAGCCGGACGAATCCAACGTCGCCGTGCAGGTGGGCGGTGAAGGTGTGCTGGTGGTCGACACCGGGGTGACGCCGATGGCGGCGCAGTTGCTGGCGCAGATCAGGAAGCTGGCCGCCGAGAAGGCCGGGGACCAGAAGGCCATCCGCATCGTCGTCGACACGGATGGGCTTCCCGATCACATCGGCGGCAACGAGGTGATCCGCAAGGGCGGCAGCTCCATCGTGGCGGGCAATTTCGCGTTCGACAATCCGGGGCTGGAGAACGGCGCCTCGGTGATGGCCAGCCAGAGCCTGCTGATGCGGTTGGTCGCAGAGAGCGCCAAGGGCGCGGCGGGCGCCGGGCAGGCGCTGTGGCCGAACAACACCGAGGACTTCGATCTCTACAACATGCATTTCAACGGCGAGGCGGTGCAGCTGTATCACCCGCACCAGGCCACCACCGACGGCAATCTGATGGTGATGTTCCGCCGCTCGGACGTCATCGCCTCCGGCGACACGGTGATGATGACCGGCTACCCGATCATCGACGTGGACCGCGGCGGTAGCATCGACGGGGAACTGGTGGCGTTGAACAAGATCATCGAGATGGCGGTGCCGGTCGACAAGCAGGAGGGCGGGACGATGATCATTCCGGGTCACGGCCGCCTGTGCGACCAGTCGGACGTGGTCCACTACAAGAACGTGATCACGATCCTGCGCGACCGCATCCAGTACTACAAGAACCAGGGCAAGTCGCTGCAGCAGGTGTTGGCGCTGAAGCCGACCTGGGACTACGACCAGCGCTGGGGCGCTGGCAGCGGACCGTGGACCACGCAGCAATTCGTCGAAGCGGTCTACAGGACGCTGCCGGCCAAGGGCCCGAGCTTCTCGATGCAAACTGAAACCGTCGTCCCGGCCACGGCGTCGGTGTCGGGCGGCAAGGTCTACTGACTAGAGAGTGCATGATGAAGACCAGCCTCGTATTGAGCTGCGCCGTACTGGCAGGAACGTTGGTGACGAGCCACGCCGCCCGGGCGCAATTTGGACCGCCGCCACCGCCGGCGGGGCCGCCACCGCCGGCGCAGAAGGCCGCGCCGATCGATCTGACCGGCTACTGGGTTTCGGTCGTCACCGAGGACTGGCGCTGGCGCATGCTCACTCCGCCGCACGGCGACTACGCCAGCGTGCCGCTCAATCCGGCCGGCCGCAAGGTGGCCGATATGTGGACCACGGCCGAGGACGGCTCGTGCAAGGCCTACGGGGCGGCCGGGCTGATGCGCATGCCCACGCGCGTGCACGTCACCTGGGCCGATGAGAACACCCTCAAGCTCGAGAGCGACTGGGGCGAGCAGACCCGCATGATCTACTTCCGGGCCGCGGACATGCCCAGGGGTACCCCGACGTTGCAGGGCAGCTCGCTCGGCGAATGGGAGCGGCCGATCCCGGCGGGTGGCGGCTTTGGTTTCGGGCGGCGCGGCCCGACGCTGCCGGGCGGCGACCTCAAGGTCGTTACCGATAGCCTAGCCCCCGGCTGGCTGCGGCGTAACGGTGTCCCCTACGGCACGCAGACCCACCTGCTGGAGCACTATCAGACCTTCCAGGATCCGACTGGCAAGACCTGGTTCGACGTGACCACGCAGGTTGATGATCCGGAATACCTGGCTGCACCGTTCATCACCAGTTCCGACTTCCGGCGTGAGCCGGACGGGGCGAAGTGGGCGCCGCATCCCTGTAAGGGCTGAGGGATACGCGGCGCTACACTGCGGCGCCGGTCGTCCGCGCTCTCAGACATCGCGGTGCACCACGCCTCCCGCTTCGGAGAGGCTGCGTAATTGACAATCATTCGCATTCGCAGTTACACTGCTGCCCTGCTCGTCAGCGCCGGCCCGGCCGGCTCGAGGAACCGGCAACCATGTATGTCTGCGTCTGCCAAGGCATCACCGACCGCCAGATCCGTCGCGTCGTCGAGCAGGGGGCATGCTCGCTCGGGGAAGTGCAGATGAAGCTGCCGGTGGGCGGATGCTGTGGCCGCTGCGAGGGCGCGGCGCGAGAGCTCATACGCGAGCAGGTCGAACAGGGCTGCCGGCACGCCCAAGCCGCCTGCGGGGCCGAGACCGTCTACGCCTGAAGGTTCCCGCGCTTGCGCCGGCCATCGCGCCGGTCCAATACTTCGGTATTCAACGACAAAGCGTCGCGAGCGCACCGGAGCCCGTACCGATGAATGGCGATCCCGAGATAATCCGGCATCTGAACCTGGTGCTGAAGAATGAATTGACCGCAATCAACCAGTATTTCCTGCATTCACGCATGTACCGCAACTGGGGCCTGAAGCGACTGCAGGAGCACGAGCACCAGGAGTCGATCGACGAGATGAAGCACGCCGACCGGCTGATCGAGCGCATCCTGTTCCTCGAGGGCCTGCCCAACCTGCAGGACCTGGGCAAGCTGCTGATTGGCGAGACCGTGCCGGAGACGATCGACTGTGACCTGAAGCTCGAGCGCGCGGCGCACGTGGATCTGCGCGCAGCGCTGGCCGAATGCGAGCGGCGCGGCGACTACGTGACGCGCGAGCTGCTGGCGCTGATCATGCAATCCGAGGAAGAGCACATCGACTGGCTCGAGACGCAGCAGGATCTGATCGCCCGCGTCGGCGTTGAGCGATACACTCAATCGCAGATGGACTGAGCGCGGCGCAGCCGGGCGCAGGATCACGATGCCGGATTACGCGACAGCAGCGCCGGCCGCCGTCGAGGCGGCGCGGCCTCGCGCCTACACCCGCACGGCGGTGGCGTTGCACTGGGTCATGACGGTACTGATCCTTTCGGGCTTCACGCTGGGCGCCAATATGGTCCGCCTGGGCATGACGCCGCTGAAGCTGCGGCTGTTCGCCTACCACAAGTGGATCGGCATCACGGTGCTCGGCCTGGTGCTCATCCGCGGCAGCTGGCGCCTCACGCACGCGGTGCCGCAGGATGAGCCGATGCCGCCGTGGCAGCGCAGCGCAGCCCACGCCGTCCACGGGGTGCTGTATGCGCTGATGCTGGCGGTGCCGCTGCTCGGGTGGACCTACAGTTCCGCCAGCGGCTATCCGGTGGTATACCTGAAGCTGTGGCAGCTGCCGGACCTGGTACCGAAGAATGCGCAGCTGGCGCAGGTGCTGGTGGCCGCGCACACCTATCTGGCATGGACGCTGGCATGCGTGGTGGTGCTGCATGCCGCCGCGGCTCTCAAGCATCATTTTTTCGACGGTGATGCGACACTGAGGCGCATGTGGAGCTGGCGTAGGTCCTGAGCTGCCGGCCCGGAGGGAAGAGACGGATGAGGACTAGCGCGAGGGTATGGTTGGCCACTGCCGGGCTGATCTCGCTGGCCGCGGCGGCGGGTGATCCGGCGATCAATCTCGCCAGCAGCAGTATCGTGGCCACGTTCCGGCAGGAGAACGTGCCGGTCGATGCCGCCTTCAAGGGCTTCAGCGGTCGCGTCGACTACGATCCGGCGCATCCGGCCGCCTCCCGGGCCATTATGCAGGTGACGACTGCGAGCCTCGATCTGGGCTCCGCCGACTACGACTCCGAGGTGCGCAAGCACGACTGGCTCGACAGCAGCGCCTACCCGGTGGCCAGCTTCGTTTCCAGCGCGGTGAGCGCGGGCGCGGGCGGCCATTTCACCACCACCGGCACGCTCACGCTCAAGGGCCGCACCCAAACCCTGACGGTGCCGGTCACGATGAGCCGGGCCGACACTGCCGCCGTCTTCGACGGCACGCTGGAGATCTCGCGCAGGTATTTCGGTATCGGCTCGCCGGACTGGAACGGTGTCCTGGATGATAAGGTGCGCGTGAAGTTTCACCTGGTGGAATGAGGCTTGGGCCGCCCGGTGAGGATTCGAGGGGATATCAAAGGAGCAACGGCATGAAACTGATTACGGCCATCATCAAACCGTTCAAGCTGGACGAGGTGCGTGCGGCGCTGTCGGAACTCGGCGTTTCCGGCATGACGGTGACCGAAGTGAAGGGCTTCGGGCGGCAACGCGGGCATACCGAGCTGTACCGCGGCGCCGAGTACGTGGTCGACTTCGTGCCGAAGACGCGCATCGAGATCGCAGTGCGCACCGAGCTGCTCGAGCAGGTGGTCGATGCTATCCTGAAGAATGCCAAGACCGGCAAGGTCGGTGACGGCAAGATTTTCGTCACCGATCTGCAGCGCGTGATCCGTATCCGCACCGGTGAGACCGATCACGCGGCGCTGTAGCGGCCGCCGAACCGTTCACGGCTCGTTCGGGCCGCGCTGATATACGCTCTTGAGCTCGAGCTTGCCGATGGTGGGGTCCACCAGCGAGCGGGTGCATACCAGCGTGCCGTCGGGACCGATCTGGTAGCGCTCGGTGAGCTTCGCGCCGCTGGTGTAGCGCTCGCGCAGCAAGAAGGCGTTGTCGGCCCAGCGCGAGTCGAGCACTGCCGTGCCGTATTCGTCCACTCGCGTGAATCGCTCGCCGGGCTGATAGTCGCGCGCGGGCAGCCCATCGGACTGGATGTCGATGCGGTCGGGCTGCACGTCGAGCCGCAGGGTCGATGGCGCATCCAGCGCCTGCAGCAACCGCTCGCGCAGCTGCCTGAAATCCGGCCCGATCCGGGTGATGTTGCCGAATTCATCGGCCGTGGCGAGGCTGTCATCGGGGCCGGAGCCGTTCGCATCGCCGCCGCCGGCGCTACCGGCACCGCCGCCGGCGCCGTTGCCAGGTCGACCGCCGGTCCCGAAACGGCCAGCCCCGCGACGCCGGCGCAGCCGGCTCTCGGCGCCGTCGACGGCCTTCTTGATCTGGGCGCTGACGTTGTCGCTGGCGGCCGCATCCAGCCGCCAGCGGCCGCTCAGGCCGGAGTCCGCCGAGGTACGCGTGCTGGCGCAGGAGCCCAGGATCGCCCCGGCGAACAGCAGGATGGCAGCCATCACCGGTGCCGGCAGGCGAGCCGGCGGGCGATAGGGGAGCACGGTGGTCTTCGGCATCGAGCCTTCAGACTGGCAACTGCGCCGATCGTTCTGCGGCGGCAGCTACAGTAGTAGCTGCCGATCGGCGCTGTCAAACCGCCGCGGGGTCCCGGTACACTGGCTCGATGTATCGTGTGCTGCTGTATCTGATCGCCGGCTGGTCGGGCTACTTCGTCATGGGCATCGAGCTGCTGGGCGGACGGCTGCTGGCGCCGTACTTCGGCAGCAGCATCTATGTCTGGGGCGCGATCATCACGGTGTTCATGCTGGCGCTGTCGATCGGCTATCTGTGCGGCGGCCGGTTGTCGCTGCACGCGCCCAGCCTGCGGCGCCTGTCGCTGATGCTGGTAGCAGCGGCGCTCACGACACTGCCGATCCTGCTGTACGGCGATGCGCTGCTCGAGCGCCTGTCGGCCGTGATCGGCGATCCGCGCTTCGGCTCGCTGGCCGGCGCGGCGCTGCTGTTCTTCGTGCCGACGGTGGTGTCGGGCATGATCTCGCCGTACGCGGTGCGGCTGCTGGTGGCGGACCTGCGCGGCGCCGGCGACCGCGCCGGCAAGCTCTACTTCGTCTCGACCTTCGGCAGCGCCGCCGGCACGCTGGCGACCTCCTTCTACCTGGTGCTCTATTTCGAGGTCGACCAGATCCTGTGGTTGATGCTGGCGGTTTCGGTCATCGTCGGGGCTGCCGCCTGGGCGCGGCCGGTGCAGGAGAGCGCATGACACACACGCAGCGCTCGGTGGTGGTGGCGGGCTTGCTGGCGCTGCTGGCGGGCGTGGCGCTCGGCGCGATGCTGCTGCCGTCGATGAGCGCCGCGGGGGACGGTCCGCTGCGATTGATCCACTCGGAGCGCTCGCTGTATCGGCAGGTGCTGGTGTACCAGGACAGCGAGGATCGCTGCCTGTGCTTCACGCGCGAGTGTGCGATCGGACGCCAGTCGTGCATGGATCTGCGCTCGCCCGACCGGCTGGTATTCGAGTACGCGCAGATGATGCTCGGCGCGCTGTACCTCGACCCACAGCCGCGCAGCATCCTGATCATCGGCCTGGGGGGCGGTACTCTGCCCGGTGCGCTCGAGCGGCTGCTGCCGCAGGCCGACATCGATGTGGTGGAGATCGATCCGGCCGTGGTGCGGGTGGCGCAGCAGTACTTCGGCTTTCACGCCGACGCGCGCGTGCACGTAATCGTGCAGGATGGGCGCGTCTACGTCCGCGGCGCCCTGCGCGGCAGCAAGCGCTACCAGCTCATCATGCTCGATGCCTACGACAGTCAGTACATCCCCGAGCACATGCTAACGCGCGAATTCCTGAGCGAGGTGCGCTCGCTGCTGACCCCGGACGGCATCGTCGCGGCCAATACCTTCTCCTCCAGCCGCCTGTACCAGAACGAGTCGGTGACCTACGGGGCCGCGTTCGGGCCGTTCTACAATCTCAAGAGCGGCAACCGCGTGATCCTCGCCGCCAGGGGCGCGCTGCCGTCGCTGCAGCAGGCGGCGGCGAATGCCCGCCGCTTCAGTGAGGTGTTCCGTTCCTATGGATTCTCCGCGGACGCGGTGCTGGCACGCTTCAGCACGCGCGTGGATTGGGATCCGCACGCGCGCGTGCTGACCGATCAGTACTCACCGGCCAATCTGCTCAACAGCCTCGGGCGCTGAAGGCCCCGGTGCGGGCGCGTGAGGCCGCGGGCGCTCAGCCGCCCTCGGAACCACTGCGCTCGCGGCTGTTGCCGCCGGCGCGGCTGCGATCGGCCAGGGCGGCGCGCAGCTCCTTGAGCTTGTCCTTGACGATGGCCTCGTTCTGCGGGCCCATGCGCAGCAGCACCTTCTGCCCCGCCGACAGGTTCTCGAGCATCGGATCGGCGTACTGGTACATGACGTTCGGCCGCACCAGCGCGATGTCGCCCTTCACGTCGGGCGTCTGCAGCAGGTTATCGATCGTCTCCACCAGCCGGTCGTTGAAGTAGCCGTTCGGGTAGCCCAGGTTCTGGTAGGCCTGCTGGAACAGCGGATAGAAATGAAAGTACAGCGCGGCCAGCTGCTTGACGTCCACCCTCTGCAGGGCCTGCACGTAGGGGCTGTAGCGCTGATAGTTGGCCGGATCGAGCGTGCTGTGCTGGTCGTCGCCCTTGGCGACGAACTGGCCGGGCACCGGCTTGACCGGTCGCAGCTCGACCGCCGTGCGCTTGCGCGACAGATTGTCCACCGTGACGACGATGTGGCGCACCAGCATGTCCGGCTTGAGCCAGTGATCGGCGTCACTCTGGCCGATCAGGGCGCCCAGCCCCTGCTGCAATGGCATGTCGCTGTCGCCCAGGGTCGGCAGCGGCTGCTCGGGCGCACCGACGCTCGGCGGGATCGGGTTCGCCACCGCCGGCGCCGCGGCCACCGGGGCCTTGGGAACCGTCACCGGCACGACCGCCCTGGGCGCGTGCCGATTGGCACGCCACGAGTAGATCAGCACGGCCGCGGCGGCCAGTATCAAGACCGCAACCAGCCACCACACCGGCTTTCGCATATTGGCGCTCCCGACCATCGGCCCACCTTCCGCAATCGTACGGTTATCGGTAAAACCTATGCCGGTCATGCCAGGATTGCAACCGCGCCGCTTGGCGCGCTGACGTATGATCTCGCCCGCTCCTGTATCAAGTGCATGAAAACCCAGATACAAAACCCGCGCGCCGAGCCCCGGCAAGCCGGCCCCGCGCGCGCCGTGCTGCTGGTGCAGCCGGCGCGGTTCGGCCACAACGATCAGACCGCGGCCAGCAACCGCTTCCAGCAGCCCTCCCGCACGCCGGCGGCGCAGCACGCGCGCGCCGAGCTGGATGCGCTGGGCAGCGCACTGCGGGACGCGGGCGTGAGGGTCTGCATCGCCGAGGACAGCGCCGCTCCGCCCAAGCCCGACGCGGTGTTCCCGAATAACTGGGTGAGCTGGCACCGCGATGGCACCACCGTGCTATACCCGATGCATGCGCCCAATCGCCGCGCGGAGCGGCGCATGCAGGTGGTGCGCGCCGCCGAGCTGCAGTCGGGCTTCCGGCGGCGGCGCTTGCTCGATCTGTCGGTGTACGAGCAGCAGGGCCGCTACCTGGAGGGTACCGGCAGCCTGGTGCTCGATCATCGGCACGGACAGGTCTATGCCTGCCGCTCGGTGCGCACGGACGAGGGGCTGGTGCGCGAGTGGGCGCGGCTGATGGGCTACGAGCCGGTGGTGTTCGACGCCAGCGGCAGCGACGGCACACCGCTCTATCACACCAACGTCATGCTCGCGATCGGCACGCGCTGGTGCGTGGTGTGTGCGCCGGCGATCGCGCCGGCCGACCGCGTCCGCGTGCTGCAGCGGTTGCACGGCGGGGAGCGCGAGGTGATCGAGATCGATCGGGCGGCGATGCAGGCTTTTGCCGGCAACCTGCTGGAGCTGGAGAGTGCGGCCGGCGGCGCGCGCGGCGAAGGTAAGGGCGAGGGTGCCGGGCGTGTCGGCGCCCGCACGCTGCTGGTCATGTCGGCGTGCGCCCGCGCCGCGCTGAGCGCGGACGCGCCGGCGTGGGAGCGGCTGCGCGGCAGCGTCGATGCGCTGATCGCGGTGGCCGTGCCGACCATCGAGTCGGTCGGCGGCGGCAGCGTGCGCTGCATGATGGCGGAGATCCCGGCGGTGGCGGCATGAGCGAGGCCGAGCCGCTGCCGCAACGCCTGTATCGGCTGCTATCGGACCGCGAGTTTCATTCGGGCTCGGTGCTGGCGGCACGCTGCGGTGTGAGCCGCAGCGCCGTGTGGAAGGCGGTCGCGGCGCTGCGCGGGCTGGGGGTCGGCGTACACGCGGTCGCCAACCGCGGCTATCGGCTGCCCGCGGCGAGCGGGCTGATCGAGGCCGAGCGCGTCGTTGCGCTGCTGCCGCCCCCGGTCGCCGCGCGGCTGCGCGACGCCCGCAGCTGCTGGTCGACCGGCTCGACCAACGCCGATCTGTTGCTGCGTTCCTCGGTGTCGGCGGGACAGTTCGATTTCCTGACCGCGGAATATCAGAGTGCCGGCCGCGGCCGGCGCGCACGCCGCTGGTTCGCTCCGCCCGGCGGGGCGCTATGCCTGTCGCTGAGCTGGAGCTTCGCGATACTGCCGCCCGACATCGGTGCGCTGAGCCTCGCGATCGGCGTATGCGCGCTGCGTGCTCTCGGCAGCCTGGGACTGGCTGGCGCGGCGCTGAAGTGGCCCAACGACCTGGTGGTCGGCGCCGGCAAGCTCGGTGGCATCCTGATCGAGCTGCGGGCCGAGGCCGGCGGACCGGCACAGGTCGTGATCGGCATCGGCGTGAATGTCGCGCTTGGGCCAGCGTTGATCGAGCAGGTGCGACTCACCGGAACGCAGGCGGTGGACCTGTCGGGGCTCGGGGCCGACGGCTGCGATCGCAATCGAGTGGCCGCGGCGCTGATCACGGCCAGCATCGAGGGGCTGGAGCAGTTCCAGCAGGCCGGTTTCCGCCCGTTCTTCGCCGAATGGCGTGCCGCCGATGCGCTCGCCGGTAAGGCGGTGGCGGTCAGCGCCGACAACGGCACCGTGGTTGGCCACGCGCGCGGCATCGATGTCGATGGGGCGCTGTGCGTGCAGACGCGCGAAGGCCTGCAACGCTTCGTCAGCGGCGATGTTTCGGTGCGGGCCGCAGCATGAGACGGCGCGGCCGCGACCGCGAGGATCCCAACCGCACGGGCGAGGGCCGCAGGCAGGGTCTGCTGCTGCTCGACAGCGGCAACTCGCGGCTCAAGTGGGCGCTGGTGCGCTCGCCCTACCAGCGCCGCCAGGCGTTCGCGGCGCGCGGGGTGCTCGAGCTCGCCTCGGTGCACCGCTCGGCCGCCGCGCTCGCGCGCGTGTTGCGGGCCGCCGGGCCCGATGTGCGGGTGCATGCCTGCAACGTTGCCGGTGAGCGCGCCGAGCGACAGATCCGCCTGGCGGTCAGCGGTGCCGGCCTGCGCGCGCCGCGGTTCGCGCGCAGCGCCGCGGTGGCGGCCGGAGTGCGCAACGGCTACCGCGAGGCCTGGCGCCTGGGTGTCGACCGCTGGGTGGCGCTGATCGGCGCACGGCACGAGTATCCGGGCGAGGCGCTGTGTCTGGTCGGCATCGGCTCGGCGCTGACCATCGATCTGCTCGGCGCCGACGGTCGCCACCACGGCGGCAGCATCCTTCCCGGACCGCGCATGATGATCGAGTCGCTGCTGAGCCGGACCGCCGGGATACGCCGGCGCGCCGCGCTGCCCGCGCCGCAGCTGGCGCAGGCGCTGGCGGCCGCGCCGGCTGCCGGCTCGCCGGAGGAAAGCCTGTTCGCGCGCGACACACGCATGGCGCTGCTGTCCGGCGCGCGGCACGCGTGCGCACTGCTGATCGAGCGGGCGGTCGCGCAGGGCCGCGTGCAGGTCGGCCGGCGAGTGCGCCTGATCGTCGCCGGCGGCGCGGCCGATTCGGTCGCGCCGCTGCTGCGCGCCGCGCATCGACGCGATGACGACCTGGTGCTACGCGGCCTGGCAGTGCTGGCGCAGGGCGCACCCTCCAAGCAGCCGCGATCGCCGTGATCGCCGTGAGTGGCACCGCCGCGTAGAATCCGGCGCATGCGCGGATTGTTGCTGGCATTGGTGCTCGCGAACGTGGCGTTCTTCGGCTGGGCGCACTGGATCGACGTGTCGCCCGCCGCGCAGGCGTCAACGCCCGCATCGACGCTGCCGCTGCTCGCGCTGGCGGATTCCGGCAATGCCGGCGCTGCGGGCGCCGGGGCTGCGGGGATACCGGCTGCGGCGCATCCGCAGCAGGGCGCGCCGGCCGGGCCGGCGGTGCAGGGCGCAGCGCGGGGCGGGAAGGACGCGCACACGCGCTGTCGCAGCCTCGGGCCGTTCCCGGGCGCGGCGGCGGGGCGTGTGGCCGCCGACCTGCTGCGCGCCCGCCAGCTCGTGCCCCGCACCCGTACGGTGGATATCAGTCTCGCAGGGGGAACGGTGAGCGCCTACTGGCTCGACCTGGATCTGGGCGCGAATGAGCCCGACCCGCCGCTCGCTGCGTTGCGGGCCGGAACCGACGGCGCCGGCACGGGCGCGGCAGCGCGCGTTACCGCCGCGCGGGCTGCCACGGCGCTGCGCGGCGTCGCCTTCAGTGACTGCCCCGTCGCGAGCACGGGTGGCTGATAAACTGCGTGCCGCCGCCGTTTGCACGGCGCCGGAGCCGGCTTAGCTCAGTGGTAGAGCAGCGGTTTTGTAAACCGTTGGTCGGGGGTTCAAATCCCTCAGCCGGCACCAATTTATCGTTGTCTATTCCGACGACATGGGTAACGGCTTATACCGGCCCCCTGTGCCAGGGTAGTTGTCGCCTCGATCTGTTATAGACCTGCTGCGCTGCTGGTCCGATTAGCGGAATGCGCACATCCTAGCCAACCCAAGGCGGACATCGAAACTGATGGCTCAGGGTCGGGCACCGCCGTTCCCCATAGGCCACCGATCAAATGCGCGCCCTAGTTTCCCAGTACCGTTAAGCCATGCGCTTGTGCCGCTAATCCTAGCGCTTCGTCATGAGTGGCCATGACCGGGTCGGCAGTCATTGCGTCCTTCCAGAGCAGTGCTGACGCAAGATGAATCGCATCAAGGGTTCCGAGCTCCGTCGGCATCGGCTGTGCCGCGCGGTCTAGTACGATCGAGTCGATTTCGATCAACTCCAGCGAGTCGATGAGGTTAAGAATCGTAGCGCGGCGCCTGGCGATTTCCACATCTGATAGTCCAACGCGGATTCGCAACCGATCTAACGTACGCAGACTTTCTGTCACAATCAGCGCACTAGAGACTCCGCGATCGATCTGTCGCCACTCCGGCAAGGAGTTCGGCTGTCCAAGCGCCAGGCGCAGCAGGACCGATGAGTCGACATAGGCGATCATCTGTGACTCTGCCGTTCCTCCAGCAATAATTGGACGACGTCGATCTTTTGGGTGATCGGCTTTGGCAGCGAAACCTTGTTCGGCTTCGGTGAATTGCTAGCGGGTTTCCGGATACGCAAGCCGGGGCGTTCGCGCATCGGCACGATCTGCGCAACAACTCGATTGCGGTCCAGGACTGCGATCGACTCGCCGCCCTGTACGATGCGAAGAAATTCGCTTAGCCGTGACTTGAGCTGGGCGATACCCACTTGCTTCATGACTATATATGACTATAAATGGTCATAAAATGCAAGGACCGTCGATTCCCTGCCACGATCGGTGATCATGGTCACGGTGCACGGCCGCGAGGAGGTTGTGGTTATCGCGGCTGAAGAATTCCGCCGCCTCAAGGGCGGCGTTACCGGCAGAGCTCTCGTCGACGTCATGCAGGCGAGCCCCCATCATGAAATCGAGATCGAGCCGAGCCGCAGTTTCCTGCCCATACGCGACGTGTCGCTTTGACGGGCTGGCTGCTCGACACCAACATCCTTTCGGAGCTCCGACGCCCGAAGCCGGAGCAGAAAGTTATCGCCTTCGTGGAAGGGCAGCCGCTTGATCTTCAGTTCATCAGCGCGGTAACGCTCGCTGAGCTTCGCTTCGGCATCGAATTGCTGCTG
Source organism: Steroidobacteraceae bacterium (assembly GCA_036267195.1). Lineage (GTDB taxonomy): Bacteria > Pseudomonadota > Gammaproteobacteria > Steroidobacterales > Steroidobacteraceae > FEN-1191. Next base: position 6,321 of record DATAWM010000060.1, on the reverse strand, counting down.
GATGCCGCCCGCCGCCTGGATCTCAACGACTGGCTGACGCACAAAGTCAGGCCCATGTTTGAGCAGTGGGTCCTGCTGATCACCGAGGACGTCATGTTCAAGTGGCGGCTCCTCCTCGAGGAGGGTCGCAAGGCCGGTCGCACTTTCTCGCAGCCTGACCTCATCATCGCAGCGGCGGCGCAGCACCACGGCCTGATCGTCGTCTCGCGCGATACCGCCGAGTTCGCTAAGGCGAACGTCGCTGTGTTCAACCCGTGGCGCGACCCTCTGCCTCCGGTGACGAAATATCAAACGTCGTGACAGTGCGTGTGCAGCGCACCTTCGTGGCATCGAGCTGATGTGCGCCGCCGCATGGTCGCATTCCCCCTGTGGCCGCCCATGTGACAACCTCCGGGCTGGCTGTGCCCAGTTTGTGACTGGACCAGCCTGGATCTCGGATTAGCAAGCGCCGCCGGCACCAATTTATGTTTTTGCCTGCATCAATTTAGGCTGCCGATCAAGGCTCGTCCTGTTACTTGGTCGCGGGCGGGGGCGGGGGCGGGTTCCGATTGAATCCTATGAGTGGAATATCCAGCCACTCTTCGATTTTTCCGTCCTGCGCATTCACACGGAAAAAGCTACCGACGGGCAAGTGTAAGTGTCGGCCATTGAGAGTGAAGCTGTCGATTCGGCGTGTGATGACAAGGACTTCCTTCGAGCCACCAATCGCTTCGGTTTGGAGCAGCTGGACGGTACCGGCTTGAGCATTCGGCCCGGGTCCACCTGGAGAAACTTTGGGCATCCGATCGAATAATCTGCTGAGCTGTTGGCGTGCGTTCTCGCGTCCCGTTTCGATGTTGCGATTGAGAGCAGCTTCCATGCGAAACTGCACGTCCTCCTCAAAGTATGAGGCGGCCTTGGCGGCATCGTTCTCGCCGAACGCGGCGATCCATGCCCGCACTGTCTCTTTGGCGCGTCGTTCATACTTCGCTGCCGCCTTCACCGAGGGATCCTGTGCCAGTGTGGGCCGCCCCGGTACGAAAGGTGCGCATACGAATACCAAGCCCAGGGTCGCGAACAATATCGTCGGGCGGGCGTGCATCTTTGATTTCCTGCTTTAGTGGACAGAATACCTTAGTTTATCGATCCGAAAGGAAATGTGGGAGGGTGCGATGCACTTGACTGCATCACAGACCGGTCGCACCGGTCTCGATTCTACCAAGACTCAATCCGATCGCCCTGTACCTGGCGATACCGCGCAGATGGAGCGCAGCAAGGAAGGACCAGAGCAGCACCAACGCCAACATGATCCGCTGGAGTGCGCCGAATATGGGTATAACCCATGTCCTATAGTTCGTGTAAAGCGCGACGAATGTCGCAACGAAGATGACCAATGCCGTCGACGCCAGCACCATCGAAGGTGCGGCAAATGCTCGCCAGCCATCGTCCGTGCGGAAATGAACTGACAACCGCAACATGGCGATCAGCATCCATAGCATCGCGAGCCGGAATGCGCCGCTATGAATCCGCGCTGCGATCGTGTCATCCATAAGCGAATGGCTGTGGACTACCGCCACCAGCAACCACGCTATGCCGGCGATGAAGGCCGGGATCAGCGCCAGCTTCGAGCGAATAATCGGCCGCTGTAAGCTGCGATGTATTCCAATGGCTTGTGACGCCATGATCAGCGGGGCGCAAAACACGCAGAAAACAAACAGTGGTGCGTAAGGCCCCAATGCGTACGCGCTCATGGGTATCCGTATCGGGCTGATCGCGGGCTGCAGCAGATGAAGCAGGATGATGGAAATCACGCACAGGACGATGACTACGACGGTGATCGTCGAGAGCTGCGTCAGACGCCGTGGCTCTGCGTTCGTGAGTTTCACGGCTCGTACTGTAATCACAAGCAGGGCGGTATGATAGGAGACCTAATAGGGTCATGCGGCCAGGATGTTACGGCGGAGGATCCGGCATGCGCGTGCAAAGGCGCCTGATGAACCGCGCGGACGTGGAGGCCGTCGTCGCGTTGGCGAATACGGGAGCGCGGGCGCGTTACGGCGAGCGCCTGATTTGCTGCCGGGCGCGGTCCGCGGTCCCAACAGTACTCGCGGGAAAGAGAAGAGAGGCAGGCTGCTGGCGTACTTGCGACAGCGTCCTGAAGAGATTCGGCCCTGGAAGGCGCCGGCGACATCTTCAACGAAAGTGCATGGATAGCGAGCTTTCATGTGAGTGCGCCTCATGTGTGAGCCGTTTGGCGCCACTGATCGAAGTAGCAGACCAGTTCGGAAGGTAAGCTGTCACGAAAGGTGTCGTCGAGAGCATAGTGTGGCATGCGTTCTGCGACGGCCGATAGCAACAGCGCGCCCTGCTTCTCGTCCTTGGGTCTCTTCAAGGGATTGCGAGTGGACTTGTTGGCGAGCCACAGTTTGTGGAGTGCGAAGAATCGCGGGTCTGGTGCGATCAGGCGGCATGGTTGGCCGTCAAGACCGCACACCACGTGCTCGACCCTGCGGCCGGGAAGCAACCAGTCCTGTTCCGGCAATGCCATGGGTTGCAGAGTTTCGTTGCGCGGTAATGTTTGTTCGAGGCTCCTGGGAATGAGAAGCTCGATCTCGTAGCCGTGGGAGTTTCTGATCTGGAAGGTCCGCTCGGTATTGAGCGTGTAAGTGGCATCTACGCCTTTAATGACGTCCAGGAGTGTACGAGGGGCCGCGCCCGTGGCCGTGAGTGTCGTCTGCCGAGGCTCCGCGGCCACCCATGTCATATCGAAGTCCGCCGTGCTGTCCACGCCCGCAGCGGACGCGAAGCGCGCTCGCGCTTCGATCTCGTAGACCGCCATGGCATTCGTGCCCACTACGATCAGAGATGTTCCGAGCAGGCCATATCGGTCGAATTCGCGCAGTAGTCGGGCAGCTTCGGATGCAATTCGGGGAAGATGCAAGGCTCGATACAATGCTCCGTCGCGCAGAAGAGTCGGCCACAGTGTCTCGCTCGTTTGACGAGCAGTTTGCGCCGCTTCCCATTGAGCTTGTGTCTTGGGGGAGCGAGGACCGAGCGAGCGGCCGTCGCCGCGGCCATTGGTAATGCGGTAGAGATAATCCGTGCCGGAGACGGTTTTCCAGGCCAGGCGGCCCGGCACCAGGATACGTTCGGCATCCATCCAGGCGACATAGCGCTGCTCGAGGTTCGCTGCCAGGCGCAGAGCCTCATCATCTAGTGCGTAACTTACTGACATTAAAACAATTATCCTTTATTTTCTTAATCTAATAAAGAAAGGATAATTCAATAAATATCAGTAAGATGCAGTAAGTCTGCGCGTTGTGCAACCGGCGGCTCGCGATGCCTGCCGTTGCAGAAATCGATTCAGGTCTTTCTTGCCGCAATCGCAATTCCTGGATGCGCACCCCGGCGCGCACGCGGTGCCGAACATACGGCAGATGAAGGTCTTCGACAGTTACGTCGCCTGGCTGCGGGAAGCAGCAAAGAAGAAGCAAGCGAACTTAAGGCGCAGGACTTTCGGGAAGCGTTACCCGTGAGTGTGCCTGCACTCGCTGTGGGGAGGGCGATTACCGGTCGTGCCGGCACCACTCCCGCGCCTCACTGCGCAAACTCCCACAGATCGCTCAGCATCCCGGTGCTCTTGGCGGCGGCCCAGCCCTGGCCGCCGAACAGCCAGAAGTCCCCCGAGACATCCATCCACGCGACCGGCGCTGCGCGCTCCCCGGGCGTATTGGTCACCGCGGCCACGCCCTGCGAACCGTAGTTGCCGGTGGCGCCAGTGGTTTGCGATCCGCTCATCCAGATCCATTGCCCGGCGGCGAGGTTGTACTGCCACAAATCGTTCAGCGCGCCCTGTTTGCGGGCGGAGTCGTAGCCGGTGCCCCCGAACAGCCACAGGTTGCCGGCGGCATCGGTGGCGGCGGCGGCGCCGTAGCGTCCGCCGGGTACTTTGGGTGCGTTCGCCGTCGCCGTCTGCGTGCCGTAGACGCCGGCAGAATTGACTGTCTGGGAACCGCCCACCCAGGTCCACTGCGTAGTGCCCGGATCGAACTCCCACAGGTCATTAAGGAGCCCGGCGGCGCCGATCGAGCCGTAGCCGCTGCCGCCGAACAGCCACAGATTCCCGGAGGTGTCGATCCACGAGACGGCCTGGGAGCGCCCACCGGGCGCGTTGCCCACCGCGGCGGTGCCCTGCGTCCCGTAGATGCCGTTGGCATTGTCGGCCTGCGATCCGCTCACGAACGTCCAGCCACTGCCGGACCCGGTGCCGGGGACGAACTCCCACAGATCGTTCAGCAGGCCGTCGGTGCCGGTGCCCCCGAACAGCCACAGATTGCCGCTGCCATCGATCCATGACACCGCGCCGCTGCGCGCCGCCGGTGCCCCGGTCGGCGGCGTCGACCCGGATGCCCATGCAGTGGCCGAGCCACTGACCCAGATCCACTGCTTGGCGCCGGCGTCGTATTCCCACAGGTCGTTGAGACTGCCGCGCGTGCCGACGGAATCGTAGCCGATGCCACCGAACAGCCACAGGTTGCCGGAGGCGTCGATCGACGAGGCCGCTGACTCGCGCGCTCCCGGCGCATTGCCCGGATCGGCCATGCCCAGTGTCCCGTAGGTGCCGGACGCCCCGGCCGTGTCGGCGCCGCCGACCCAGGTCCACCCGGTGCCGGTCACGTATTCCCACAGGTCATTCAGGTCACCCGCGGTACCATTTCCGCCGAACAGCCACAGGTCGCCGGCCAGGTCGATCCATGCAGCCGCAGCCGCGCGGGCCCCCGGCGAGTTGCCGGCCGACGCCATGCCCCGTGTCCCGTAGACGCCGGCAGCGCCGGTGGTGTTCGCGCCGCCCTGCCAGGTCCATTGTCCGCACACCACCATCACGTTTGTGATCGCCGAGACGGTCACGGTCCCGGCGGCGTTGAGCAGCTGACAGCTCGTGCCCGCCGGTGGCGTCTGGATGGTGATCGCGTACGCACCGCCGCTGGCGATCTTGGTCGGAAAGGTGAAGGAGCTGGCGCCGATGGGCACATTGAGGGTATCGGTGCCGTCGGCGAGCACCAGCCCGCTGGCGGCCAGCCCGGTGATCGTGCCGCCGATGCTATAGCTGTTGAGCGAGCAGGTGACCGTCACGTTGGTGATGCTGGCGGAGCCGATCGTGCCCGACCCGGCGGCGACCGAGCAGCTCTGCCCCTGCGGCTGTGCGAGCACTCTCACCTGGTAGGCTGCGCCGGCGGCGAACAGATCGGGCAGCTGAAAGCTGGTGGCGCCGGCATTCACGGTGGCGGCATTGCCGCTGGCACCGAGGGACAGGCCGCCGGCAGTCAGGCCGCTGATGCTGCCGCCGACGCTGTAGATCGCCGGTGCGGCCTTGCCGCTATTGCCGCCGCTGCCGGTGTCGGTGCGGGCGGGACGGTCGCGGTCGCAGCCGGCCAATGCGACCACGGCGATCAGGCCGATCAGGGACAGCGCGAGATTTGGTACACGGCCTTTCATGGCGAGTCTCCGCTAGGCGCGCAGCGACGGCGGAAGCACGTGCCCGCCCGGCGCACTGTATCGAGGGCGCAATGGCCCCGCGCGAAGTCCCGTCACAATAATTGCGCCGCCGACCGCCGGCTAACGACCGCGCCACGATTGTGGCCGCGAGTCGACGCGCCGCGCCGTCACTGCGCGCCGTGGCCGTGTCCTGTAGTTAAGGATCCGTGCTGGTGGCCGTGCCGTGACTGTGGTAGAGCCGATACAGCGCACCTCCCGGCGCTATTGACGACTGCCCGCTGCTGGCAATACAGTTGCCAACTACTGTGACGTCTGGGGGCGCCGCAGCTGCGACGGGAATCCCGCACAGCGCGGTTCTTCATCAGATCATTCGGGGGGGCCTCAAGCTTTCAGGTGTGCAGGATAGGCAATTGGCCGCATCCTCGCTTCGGCTGCGCGAAGCGGGCTGCTGCCGTGCGGAGTGCTACCCCCAGGTATCACACAGCCCAATTTGATCTGTGTCAGAGGCACCATCATGGCGATCGTTAAAAAGTGTTCGGTAGCGGCGGCTGTTTTGCTGTCGGCCGTCGGCGCAGCGCTGATCCCAGCAGCCGCGTCCGCACAGTCCATTCTGGACGGTTTCTGGAATCCACTGTTCAGCGAGGATCAGATCGAGCGCATTCCGGGCCCTGACCAGGGCGAGTACGACGGCATTCCGATCACTGCGGCCGCGCGCTCGGTAGCACAGAGCTGGGATCCGGAGATCCTGACGATTCCGTACCTGGAGTGCCGTCCGCATCCGTCGCTGTACGGTATCCGCGGCGTGGGCGAGCTGCGCATCTGGGAGGATCTCAACCCGCAGACCTT
>DATAWM010000059.1:0-2281 GCA_036267195.1 Steroidobacteraceae bacterium | reverse complement strand
GACTTCATCATGATGAAGTCGCGGCGTGGCGTGCCGTCATGCCTGTTCCGGTCTCTCGATGACTCAATGCCTCGCTCCATCCCTCCCCACGCCGCCGCCGCCGCCGTCGGTCCTGGCGGAACCTTGGCCCGGCGGCGCTGTCTGTCGCGGAAGTGTCCGGACAACAAGACCAACCCATGCAGATCCTGCTGGTCGAGGATGACGCCGAGGCCGCACGCCACGTGCTGCAGGGCCTGCGGGAGAGCGGCTACGCGACCGAGCTGTGCAGCGACGGCCGGGAAGGGCTGCTGCGCGCCTGCGAGGGTCAGTTCGACCTGCTGATCATCGACCGGATGCTGCCGCAGCTGGACGGGCTGGCGATCGTGACTCGGCTGCGAGCGCACGGGGATCGCACCCCGGTGCTGGTGCTCAGCGCGCTCGGTACGGTGAGCGACCGCGTCGACGGTCTGCGCGCCGGCGGCGATGATTACCTGATCAAGCCGTTCGCCTTCGTCGAGCTGCTCGCCCGGGTCGAGGCCCTGCTGCGGCGCCATGTCGTCGAGGAGGTGGCCGCCGTGCAGCTGCGTGTGGCCGACCTGGAGCTCAACGTGATGGCGCGGCGCGTGTCGCGCGCCGGCCGTGAGATCGAGCTGACCGTCAAGGAGTTCCAGCTGCTGGAGTTCCTGATGCGCCGCGCCGGCCAGGTGGTCACCCGCATGATGCTGCTCGAGGCGATCTGGAATCTGCACTTCGACCCGCAGACCAACCTGATCGACGTGCACATGAGCCGCCTGCGCGCCGCGGTGGATCGCGGCTTCGACCGCCAGCTGCTGCACACGGTGCGCGGCGCCGGTTATATGATTCGGAACCGGGAGGGTGCCCCCAACTGACCTGCAACGCAGCATCGCCGCGCAACGCAGCATCCCCGCCATGACGCCGCCAAGACACCGCAATGAATAGCCACCGTTCATTGCATTATTCAGCCAACCGCCTGGCGGCGGTGTACGTGTGCCTGTGCGCGCTGTGCGTTGGCGCCCTGCTGTGGGTCGGCTTCCTGTTCACCGCACGCGCGCTGCAGCGCGACGTCGACCTGGTGATCGCCACCGAGCTGGACGGCCTGCGGGACGAGTACGACGCCGGCGGCCTGGCACGGCTGATCGAGGCGCTGAACCGCCGTACCGACAGCTGGGGCCGCACCGGCGCGGTCTACCTGCTGGTGGACTCGGCCAACAGGAAGATTGCCGGCAACCTGTCGGGCTGGCCGACCGAGGAGCGGGTACGCAACGGCTGGATCGAGTTCGACATCCTCGCGCGCGAGCGCAACGAGGAGGTGGATCATCCGGTGCGCGCCGAGGTCTACAAGCTCGACGATTACCGCTTGCTGGTGGGCACCGACGTCTCCGAGCACCGGCGCATCGCGGCGTGGCTGCGGGACACCACGGCCTGGGGCATCGCGCTGGCGGCGCTGCTTTCCGCGGCGATCGGCTGGTGGTACAGCCGCCGGGTCGCGGCGCACGTGCGCATCGTGGCCCAGACCTGCGAGAGCATCATCAGCGGCGACCCCACGCGGCGGCTGCCGCAGAGCGGCGCCCGGGATGAATTCGACCAGCTCGCCTCCGCGGTCAACCATATGCTCGATCGCATCGAGCAGCAGACCAGCGCGGTGCGCGCCACCTTCAACAGCGCGGCACACGACCTGCGCGCGCCGCTGCATCGCATGCGGGTGAGGCTTGAGTCCGCGCTCAACCGCAGCCGGCTGGACGCCGCCTCCTGCGCCGCCCTGGACGACACGGTCGAAGACCTCGAGCGTGTACAGCGCACGCTGGCCACCCTGCTGCAGATTGCGCAGGCTGATTCGGCCGCCGCGCCGGGCAGCCAGGAGTCGGTCGATCTGTCCGAGCTGTGCCGCGAGCTCGGCGAACTGTATGACCCGGAGGCACGGGAGCGCGGACTGGCGCTCACGGTGCGCAGCCGCCAGCCGGCCAGCGTCAGCGGCAACCGCCAGCTGCTGGCGCAGCTGCTCGCCAACCTGCTCGAGAACGCCATCAAGTACGTCCCGGCCGGTGGCACGATCGGGATCGTGGTCGAGTCCACCGCCCACTCGGCCAGCCTGATCGTCAGCGACAATGGCCCGGGGATACCGGAGGAGGCGCGTCACCCGGTGCTGCAGCCGTTTCAGCGGCTCGAGCGCCCCGGTCCCCAGCAGGGCGGAAGCGGCCTGGGCCTGAGCCTGGTGGCCGCCGTGGTGCGCATGCACCGCGGCAAACTGGCGCTGCTGGATAATCGGCCGGGGCGGGTGGTG
>DATAWM010000058.1:0-15751 GCA_036267195.1 Steroidobacteraceae bacterium | reverse complement strand
GGCCGCGGATCAACCCACACAGGCTGCTGCCAGTGGCGGCGCAGCCGCGGCCGGTAGCGGTAGCGGTGCCGGCGGCGGCAACGCTGCCCTGCGCCAGCGGGTGCAGCAGCTGCAGTCGCAGCTGACGCAGACGCAGCGGCTACTGCAGCTGAGCAATGCCCAGCTCGCGGCAATGCAGGCACGCCTGACGCAACAGAACGGCCAGCCGGCGGCCCCGGCGGCGAGCGCCGCCGGTGCGGCGGCGGCAAGCGCCGCGGCCAAAACCCCCGAGGCCCCGGCCCCGGTGCCAAGCCCGCTTCCAACCCCGGCAGCCAGTCCGACGCCCACCCCGGCCCCGAGCCCGGCGGCGTCCGCCACGGCTGGCACAGCGGCTGCAGCGGCAGCAGTGGCGAGCGCGCATGGGACCATGCCTGCGGTCCGGCGCAATGGCGCCGCGGCGGCCGCGGCACACCGCGGAGCGGCCGGCGCGGAGTCGGGTAATTCGATGCTCGACCTGCTGCTCGAGTACTGGTACGTGCCGGCGGCACTGATCGCGATCCTGATTGCGCTGCTGGTCGTGCGCGCGGTGCGGGCGCGGCAGGAAGACGCCTTCGATCAATCCCTGGGCCGGCTGTCGACCCCGCCGTACGAGCCGAGCACGGCGCCGATGCCGCGCACCGACACCGTGCCGGTACGTACCATGGCGCCGGCGCGCGACAACGAGCCGGCCTACCGGGTGGAGGAGTCCGGCGCACACGAGCAACCCGTGTTCGACGAGCCGGTCAATCTGTCCGAGGCCACCGGCCAGCACGTCGCCATCGACGAGGGCATGACCGGCGAGGTGCCGGTTGCGCTCGATCAGGGCGACCCGCTCGCGGAAGCGGACTTCCACATGGCCTATGGCCTGTACGACCAGGCCGCCGAACTGGTCCAGAACGCGATCGCGCGCGACCCGCAGCGGCGCGAGCTCAAGCTCAAGCTGCTGGAAGTGTTCTTCGTCTGGGGCAACAAGGATCGCTTCCTGCAGAGCGCGCACGAGCTGGCGGCGACCCGCAGCGAGGCGCCGGCTGGCGAGTGGGAAAAGATCGTCATCATGGGGCGGCAGATCGCGCCCGAGGACACATTGTTCGCGGACGGTCGCGCACTGGCCGGGGTCGCGAGCGGCGGCGTCGATCTCAACCTCGAGGGTGGCCAGAACCGCGTCGACTTCGATCTGCTCGGAGAGCCTTCGATCGCCGCTGCCGGCGCGGACGGTGGTGTCGACCTGGATCTGGGCAGAGCGCTCGGGCATGGCGGTGCCGATCGTGTCGGTGACGCCGATGCAACCGGTGAGGCACATAACCTCGATGCCAGCGTTGATTTCACGCTGGAGGAAGGGCGCAGCGGCGATGATGCCACCGGCTCCACCCGCAACATGGCCGGCTCCGCGCCGGCTTCCTCGACCGCCTCGACGCGCGAGATGCCGGCAGCGCCGGCGGCGCAGTGGGACAGCGAGGCGACCGGCAGGGTCGCGTTGAGCGGCGCCGAGGCGGATGTGCCCACGGTCGAGCAGCGTGCCCTGCAGCGCGGCGAGCATGCGACGATCCGCGAGAAGCTCGATGCGGCCCACCGCCAGGGCATGCTCAATGCGGAGCAGACCGCGGAGCTGGCGATCGACGACTTGGGTCTGGACCTGGGCGCGCTCGACGTGCGCTCGGACGATACCGCCGGCAGCGCGGCTCTCGATGATCCCAACGCGCCGACCATGCTGGCGGGAATGGACCAGGACACGCGTGCGTTGTTCGAGCGCACCGAAGCCAACCGCGCCGTGGCGCGTCCCGGCGGTGCCGAGGCCGAGCACCCCGACGAGGGTACGCCGCCGGGGCGGCCGGCGAACGGCGCCGGTGCGCCGATGCGTGCCACCGGCACGTGGCTGTTCACCGATACCGACTTCGCGTCGATGACGCCGATGAAGCCGGCGGGCGGCAGGAGCGATGCGACCCAGCAGGTCAAGACCGAGCTGGTCACGCAGATCGCAGCGCAGCCGCCGATCGATACCAGCTCGACCTCGCGCCTGGCGGCGCTCGACCCGGAAGGGCTGGACCTGGACCTGAGCGCGCTCGACAGCATGAAGGAGCAGGGCGCCAATGGCCTCGACCTGGACGTGGGCACGGCCGGCACGACCAACGGCACGCACATTCAAACGTTGCGGCTCGATGCGGTAGAGCCGCAGGCCGATGTCGGCGCGCTGCCGGACCTGGAACCGGTGACGCTGAGCGAGGTGGGCACCAAGCTCGACCTGGCGCGCGCCTACATGGACATGGGTGATCCGGACGGCGCCCGCAGCATCCTCTCCGAGGTGCTCAGCGAGGGTTCGTTGTCGCAGAAGCAGGAGGCCCGGCGCCTGATGGATGCGCTGCCGGGTTGAGCGCTCGGCCCGACGATGCGCCGGTCCGGCGCATCGCGATCGGCATCGAATACGACGGCAGCGCCTATAGCGGCTGGCAGACGCAGCCGCACGCTGCCAGCATCCAGGCAGCGCTCGAGGCCGCGCTCGCGCGCGTGGCCGCTTCCCCGCTCGCCCTGGTGTGCGCCGGCCGCACCGACGCGGGTGTGCACGCGCGCGAGCAGGTGGCGCACTTCGATACCACCGTGGTGCGCAATGCGCGCGGCTGGCTGCTCGGTGCCAATACCCACTTGCCGGCAGACATCAGCCTGCGCTGGGCGCTCGCCGTGCCCGATCACTTTCATGCGCGCTACAGCGCCCTGTCGCGCACCTACCGCTACCTGATCCTCAACCGCGGCGCGCGCTCGGCGCTGGCCGCGGGGCGCGCGCTGGTGGTGTACCGGCGGCTCGACGTGGCAGCGATGCGTGCGGCAGCGCAGGGGCTGATCGGCGAGCATGACTTTGGCGCATACCGGTCGGTCGAATGCCAGTCGCGCTCGCCGGTGCGGGTGCTGCGGCGGCTTACGGTCGAGCGCACCGGCGACTGGGTCACGATCGAGGCAACGGCCAATGCCTTCCTGCACCACATGGCGCGCAACCTGGTCGGCGCACTGCTGGCGATCGGGCTGCATCGCGCCGCCCCCGAGTTCGCGCGCGCCCAGCTCGACAGCCGCGTGCGCGACTCGCGCACCGTGACGGCCGCGGCCGCCGGACTGTACCTGTGGCAGGTGGAGTATCCGCCCGCGTTCGCGCTGCCGGCCGCCCCCACGGCGGATACCGGGGACGCGGCGCCCGCAGGTCTCGCCGCGCAGGCGGGGGACGCGGCGATGGGACCAGGCGATTCGGCTATCATGGAGCGCCCGCTTCCGGGCTGGCCGCAGATCAGCTAGGGAGGTACGTCGATGTCCTGGTTCGACAAGATCGTGCCCTCGCGTATCAAGACCGAGCGGCGCTCGCGTTCGGTGCCCGAAGGATTGTGGGAGAAGTGCCCGGCCTGCGACGCGGTGCTGTACCGCGCCGAGCTCGAGCGCAATCTGAACGTCTGTCCCAAGTGCAGCCATCACATGCGCATCGGCGCGCGCGAGCGGCTGCGCAGCTTCCTCGATCCGGAGCCGATCAGCGAGATCGGCGCCGGCATCAGCCCGGACGATCCACTGAAGTTCAAGGACAGGAAGCGCTACAAGGACCGCCTGGCGGAGGCGCAGAAGCTCACGCGCGAGAACGATGCGCTGGTGGTGCTGGCCGGGCAGCTGCAGGGGGAGGAGGTGGTTGCCTGTGCGTTCGAGTTCCGCTTCCTGGGGGGCTCGATGGGATCGGTGGTCGGCGAGCGCTTCAAACGCGCGGTGGACCATTGCATCGCGCAGCGCTGCGGACTGGTGTGCTTCTGCGCGACCGGCGGGGCGCGCATGCAGGAGGCGCTGCTGTCGCTGATGCAGATGACCAAGACCAGCGCGGCGCTGGCGCGGCTGGCGCGGGCGGGGCTGCCGTTCATCTCGGTGATGACCGATCCGACCACCGGCGGGGTTTCCGCGAGCCTGGCGATGCTGGGCGACCTGAACCTGGCCGAGCCGCGCGCGCTGATCGGATTCGCCGGCCCGCGCGTGATCCAGCAGACCGTGCGCGAGACGCTGCCAGAGGGTTTCCAGCGCAGCGAGTTCCTGCTCGAGCACGGCGGGCTCGACCTGATCGTGGACCGGCGCGACATGCGCGAGCGCATCGCGAAGCTGCTGCGACTGATGCAGAGGCGCCCGCCGCTACAGGCGGCCTAGGGGCACGCGGCGCGCGTGACTGATTCTCCGAGGGCGGGAAGCTCGCTCGAGCAGTGGCTCGAGTATCAGCAGAGCACCCACAGCCAGACGATCGATCTGTCGCTCGAGCGCGTGCGCGAGGTGGCGGCGCGGCTCGGGCTGCTCGAGCCGCGCTGTGCGGTGGCGATCGTCGGCGGCACCAACGGCAAGGGCTCCACTGCTACGGCGCTGGCGGGGATGCTGTGCGCCTGCGGGTGGCGCACCGGGCTGTTCACCTCGCCGCACCTGGTGAGCTACAACGAGCGCGTGCGCATCGACGGCACCGAGGCAGCCGACCAGGAGCTGGTCGGTGCCTTCGAGCGCATCGAGGCCGCGCGCGGCGCGATCACGCTCACTTATTTCGAGTACAACACGCTGGCAGCGCTGCAGGTGTTCGAGCGCTCCGCGGTCGACGCGATGGTGCTGGAGGTGGGGCTGGGCGGCCGGCTCGATGCCACCAACATCCTCGACGCCGATGTGGCGGTACTGTGCTCGGTGGGATTGGATCACCGCGACTGGCTGGGCGACACGGTCGAGCAGATCGGCGCGGAGAAGGCCGGCATCTTCCGCCGCGACCAGCCGGTGGTGCTCGGCAGCGCCGACATGCCCGACAGCGTGTGGCGCCGGCTCGCAGATCTGCAGTGCCGCGTGCACTGCCCGCAGCGCGAGTTCGACTGGCGCATCGACGGCGGCGAGGGCTTCGCCGGTGAGCCGTGGCAGTACCGCTCGGCGCGCTGCACGCTGGCCGGGCTGCCGGCGCCGGCACTGCCGGGGGCCATCCAGTACCGCAACGCCGCCACCGCGCTCACCGCGCTGCAGCTGCTCGCTGCGCCCGGTGCCTGCGAGCACGGGCGCATTGCGCCGGCGCTGCGCTCGCTGGCGCTGCCCGGGCGCCTGCAGATCGTGCCCGGGCCGGTCGAGTGGATCCTTGATGTGGCCCACAATGAGCCGGCGGCGCAGGTGCTGGCTGGCGCGCTGGCCGCGCGTCCCGTCTCCGGGCGCACGCTGGCGGTCGTAAGCCTGTTGGCGGACAAGGACGCGGCGGCGGTCGGCCGCCGGCTCGATGCGCTGATCGACCACTGGATCCTCACCGGGGTACAGGACGAGCCGCGCGGCCTGTCGGCACAGGCGTTGGCCGCGCGGCTGCCGCCGCTGCGCGGCACACTGGAGCTGGCGGACACGGTGCCGGTGGCCTGCGGGCGGGCACACGCACAGGCCGCGGCCGGCGACCGGGTGGTCGTCCTGGGGTCTTTCCACGTGGTGCGGCCAGCGCTGATGTGGCTTGGGCTATACTGAGGCCGGCAGGGTTATGGAAAATCGCCTCAAAGAGCGCTTGACGGGGGCCGCCATTCTGGTGGCGCTGATCGTGCTGGTGGTGCCCGAGATGTTCCACGGTCCGCGCAGTGCCGCTCCAGCGGGGCAGGGCAGCCCCCCAGCCGGTTCGGTCAGCCCGGCCGGCGCCGCCGCTGAGGGGCCGCCGGTGCGCTCCTACACGATCGATCTGAGCGGCGCCGGCGCCTCGTCGGCCCCGCTTCAGTCCGACGCGCCCGCGGCGCCCGCGGCGCCCGCGGCGCCCGATGCGGCTGTGGCCGGGAATCAGGGCGCTCCCGCCGACGCCGTGACGGCACTGCCCGGTCCGACCGTGTCTTCCGGCAGTGCGATCGCGTCCGAGAGCCCCCCGGCTTCCGGGAGCTCGCCAACGCCTGGGAGGCCGCCGGCGCCCAAAAGGGTGGCGGTGCCCAGGAGGGCGGCGGTGGCCAAGAGGGTGGCGGTGGCCCGCAGCCCTGCGGCGCCACCGGAAACGTCCGCACCGAAGACCTCGGCGGCCCCCTCGGGGCCGTCGGGCTGGAGTGTGCAGCTCGGGCTGTTCGCCAACGGTGAGAATGCCCAGCGCCTGGCGCGCACCGCGCACGCCAAGGGGTTCTCGACCCATATCTCCCGTACCGAACCCAGGGGACTGTACCGGGTGTGGGTCGCCGGCCTGTCCGACCGCTCGGCGGCCGAACAGCTGTTACGAAAACTACACGCCGCCGGCTTGCCTGCCGCGGTAATGCGGCCTCGATGAGGCCGCCGCGGTCGCAATGAGAACTGCGATCGGGAGGCGCCGCCCGTGCGACGCTAGAATCCCGCCTCCTTGAGGGGACATAAGCATCCATGAATTGGACCGACTATTTTCTGATCGCACTGGTAGTGCTCTCCTGCATCGCGGGGTTGGTGCGCGGGCTGCTGCGCGAGGTGATCGCGCTGGTGACCTGGATCGCGGCCGTGTGGCTCGCCTGGGCGTATGCGCCACTGCTCGAGCCGCATCTGGGCGGCGCACTGGCCGGCGAGGGCGTGCGCCCATGGGCCGCGCGCGCGCTGATCTTCATCGTGGTGGTGCTGGTCGGTACCGCGATCGGCGTGGCCGTGAGCCACTTCGTGCGGCTGTCGCTGTTCATCGGCCTGGACCGCTTCTTCGGCGCGATATTTGGTTTGCTGCGCGGCTGGGTGATCGTCGGCCTGTTCGTCATCCTGTGTCATGCGTTGAAGCTGGACGGGCAGTCGTGGTGGCGCAGCTCGATGCTGATGCCCTATGGCGAGCACGCGGCGAATGTGCTGCGCGGCATGGTGGGCGAGCGTAAAATCCACGGGCATTTCATCGACGCTTCGGACTAGCCGTCCAGGAATCTCAAGACGCAGGCATGTGTGGCATCGTCGGCATCGTCGGAACCGGCCCGGTCAACCAGCGACTGTATGACGCGCTGACCGTGCTGCAGCACCGCGGCCAGGATGCCGCCGGCATCATGACCGCGTTCGAGGGGCGACTGTGCTCGCGCAAGGGCGCCGGGCTGGTGCGCGACGTGTTCGAGCAGAAGCACATGCTGGAGCTCGCCGGCAACGTAGGGTTGGGCCACGTGCGCTATCCGACCGCCGGCTGCGACAGCGCCTCCGAGGCGCAGCCGTTCTACGTCAATGCACCCTACGGCATCTGCCTGGCGCACAACGGC
Organism: Steroidobacteraceae bacterium; assembly: GCA_036267195.1. GTDB lineage: Bacteria > Pseudomonadota > Gammaproteobacteria > Steroidobacterales > Steroidobacteraceae > FEN-1191. The sequence continues at coordinate 8,573 of DATAWM010000058.1, read as the reverse complement.
AACCTCACCAACGCGGCGGAGCTGGCCGAGGTGCTGATCCGCGAGGACCGGCGCCACCTGAACACCGAGTCCGACTCGGAGGTGCTGCTGAACGTGTTCGCCTCCGAGCTGCAGCGGGTCGGAGCCACGCGCGTGACGCCGGCGGACATCTTCGCGGCCGCCAGCGCGGTCTACCGCCGCTGCCGCGGCGGCTATGCCGCGGTCGCGATGATCATCGGCCACGGCATCCTGGGCTTTCGCGATCCGAACGGCATCCGCCCGCTGGTGCTCGGTCAGCGGCGCACGCCGCGCGGTACCGAGTACATGCTCGCCTCCGAGAGCGTCGCGCTCGACAACCTGGCGTTCGAGCTGATACGCGATGTGGCCCCCGGCGAGGCGGTGTTCATCGATGAGGCCGGCCGGCTGCATACGCAGCAGTGCGTCGCCACCGTGCACCACACCCCGTGCATCTTCGAATACGTCTACTTCGCCCGTCCCGACTCGATCATCGACAACATCTCGGTGTATCGCGCGCGCATGCGCATGGGCGAGCGGCTCGCGGCCAAGATCCTGCGCGAGCGGCCCGGCCACGACATCGACGTGGTGATCCCGGTGCCGGACACCAGCCGCACCAGCGCGCTGCAGATGGCGCAGATCCTGGGCCTGAAATACCGGGAGGGGTTCAACAAGAACCGCTACATCGGGCGAACCTTCATCATGCCCGGACAGGAGCAGCGCGAGCGCTCGGTACGCCGCAAGTTGAACGCCATCGAGCTGGAGTTCCGCGGCAAGAACGTGCTGCTGGTGGATGACTCGATCGTGCGCGGCACCACCTCGGCGCAGATCATCGACCTGGCACGTGAGGCCGGTGCCAGGAAGGTGTACTTCGCCTCGGCCGCCCCGCCGGTGCGCTTTCCGAACGTCTACGGCATCGACATGCCTGCCACCGACGAGCTGGTGGCCGCGGGCCGCAGCATCGATGAGGTCGCGGCCCTGATCGGCGCGGACTGGCTGGTCTACCAGGATCTGGACGACCTGGAGGCCGCCTGCCGGCACGACGACGCCCGGATCGAGGAATTCGACACCTCGTGCTTCTCCGGCCGCTACGTGACCGGCGACGTTTCCGCCGACTATCTCGATCGGCTGCAGCGGGCGCGCTCGGACGAGGCCCGCAGCCGTCGCCGCCTGGCGCACAGCGGGCTCAAAGCCGTCAGCGGCTCCTGAACGCATTGATCCGGCCCCAGGACGGGCAGCCGCGCATGCGACTGTTGCTGGTAGAAGAAGATCCGAAGGTTCGGGCGCTGATCCGTCACCACGTGAGCTGTCAGTGGCCGGAGGCGCAGATCCGCGCGCATCCGCCCGCGGTGCGCGGGCCGCTGCCGGCGGAGTTCCTGGCGCAGGGCTACGATGCGGTGTTGCTCTCGAACCTGCGCGACGGCCAGGGGCTGATATGGCTGCGCGAGCTGGCAGGCCGTCCGGGCTTCGCCCCGGTGATCTTCCTGTCCGATGGCGACGACGAGGAACTGCACGCGCGCGCCACCGAGGGCGGCGCCTGCGGCGTGATCGTCAAGCAGCGGGTCGATCATGCCTATTTCATCCAGCTGCTCACGCAGGCGCGGCGCGAGCACCGGCGTGCGCTCGCGGACTGGCGCATCTCGCCCGAGGCGCAGGAATCGCGCCGCTTCGGCGATGCCCGCATTCCCGGCTACCGCCGCGCGCGGCTGCTGGCGCGCGGCTCGGTGTCGCAGCTGTATGTCGCCGAGAGCGAGAAGGTCGGCGCGCTGGTGGTGCTGAAGGTCACCCCATCGCGCCGTGACGAGAGCGGGGTCGATCAGGCGCTGGCGCGCTTCATCCAGGAGTACGAGATCGCGCAGCGGGTGCGCCATGCCAACATCGTGCGGCTGTACGAGCTGGGGGTCGCGGATGATCACGCCTATCTGGCGATGGAATACTTCCATCATGGCGACCTGCGGCGGCGCATGCGCACCGGGCTGTCGCCGTCGGAGGCGCTGGGGTTCGCCTCGCAGATCGCGCGGGCGCTGGGCGCGCTGCACACCGAGGGCATCCTGCACCGGGATCTGAAGCCCGGCAACGTCATGCTGCGCATCAACGAGCAGGTCGCGCTGATCGACTTCGGACTGGCCAAGCACGAGGCGCTGGAGTTCGAGATCACCGATGCGGGGCTGATCTTCGGCACCCCGCACTACATGAGCCCCGAGCAGGGGCACGGGCAGGAGCTCGACGCGCGCAGCGACCTGTACAGCCTCGGGGTGGTGCTGTACGAGATGCTGACCGGGCAGAAGCCCTACAGCGCCGACAACCCGATGGCGATCATCTACATGCACCGCAACGCGCCGCTGCCGCGGCTGCCGGAGCGGCTGGCGGAGCTGCAGCCGCTGGTGGACCGGCTGCTGGGCAAGCGGCCCGACGAGCGCTACCCCGATGCCGAGCAGACCGTGCAGGCGCTCGACAACGCGCGCACCGCCTGGCTGCTCAACGCGACAGCCGTTCGAGCCTGAAACCGGCCGCGTCCCACGCCAGGCAGCTGCCGTGCTCGTGCCACGCCCCGAGCACGATGCGGCGTGCCGGCTGCCCGTCCAGCACCAGCTCGTGCACCGCGGGGCGGTGGGTATGGCCGTGCACCAGCGTGCGCACCCCGCAGGCGCGCATGGCCGCGATCACCGCGCCGGCGTCGGCGTCCATGATGTCGTAGTCGACGCGGCCGGTATGGCGGCGGCTGCCCGAGCGGGCCTGCTCGGCCAGCGCACGCCGCAGCGGCAGCGGCAGCCGCAGGAAGCGCCGCTGCCAGCGCGGCGCGCGCACCACGCCACGCAGCCTCTGGTAGGCGCCGTCGGCGCTGCATAGGGCATCTCCGTGCGTGAGCAGCACCGCCTCGCCGTACAGATCGGCGATCACCGGATCGGCGAGCAGGCGCGCGCCGCTGCGCGCCTCGAAACCGTGGCCGAGCAGGAAGTCGCGATTGCCATGCATCACGTAGCAGGGGATCCCGTGCCCCGTCAGGCGCGCGAGCGCCGCGCAGATGCGATCACGGTACGGCTCATCGTCGTCGTCGCCGACCCAGGTCTCGAACAGGTCGCCGAGGATGTAGAGCGCCTCGGCGTCTCGGGCGCGCTGCTCGAGGAACTCGAGGAACTGCGTGCCGGCCTCGGGGGCGGCGGCATCCAGGTGCAGATCGGAGACAAACAGCGTGGTCAAGACGGGTCGCTCGTATCGCTCGTGCGTCAAGGCGCATCGCCCGGCGCCGGCAGTTACGCTACATTGTACGGATGTCGACTGCCGCCGTGGTTACGCGCTTTGCTCCCAGCCCCTCGGGAGAACTGCACCTGGGCAACGTGCGCACCGCGTTGTTCAACTTCCTGCTGGCACGCAAGCACGGCGGACGCTTCGTGCTGCGCATCGAGGACACCGATGCGGCGCGCAGTCACGAGCATTTCGTCGAGGCGCTGTGCGCGGACCTGGCCTGGCTCGGCCTTGCCTGGGATGAGGGGCCGGATCGGGACGGGCCGGACGGGCCCTACCGGCAGTCCGAGCGCACGGCGCTGTACCAGCGCTATTTTGCGCAGCTCGAGCGCGCGGGGGGCGCCTATCCGTGCTTCTGCACGTCCGTGGAGCTGGAGCTCGCGCGCCGCTCGCAGCGCGCCGCCGGCCAGGCGCCGCGCTACGCGGGCACCTGCCGTGCGCTGTCGGTCGAGGAGCGCGGCGCGCGGGCCGCACAGGGACTGGCCGCGACGCTGCGCTTTCGGGTGCCCGAGGGCCGCCGGCTGCAGTTCGATGACCTGGTGCACGGCCCGCAGAGCTTCGCCTCCGACGACATCGGCGACTTCATCATCCGGCGCGAGGACGGCAATGCGGCGTTCCTGTTCAGCAACGCGATCGACGATGCGTTGATGCGAGTGAGCCACGTGCTGCGCGGCGAGGACCATCTGTCCAACACTCCGCGCCAGCGCCTGCTGCTCGAGGCGCTGGGGCTGGCGGCGCCGCTCTACGGCCACGTGTCGCTGCTGATCGGCGCGGACGGTGCGCCGCTGTCCAAGCGCCACGGCGCCGCCAGCGTGCGCGAGCTGCGCGAGGCGGGCTACTCCCCGCTCGCGATTTGCAACCACCTGTTCCGGCTCGGCCACTCGACACCGAGCAATGAGCTGCTGACGCCGGCGCAGATGGCCGAGGCGTTCACGCTCGAGCACCTGCAGCGCGCCAGCGCGCATTTCGAGGCCGCGCAGCTGTGCCACTGGCAGGGGCAGTGGCTGCACTCGCTGTCGGCCGAGCAGGTGCGCGGCTGGTTCGGCCCGATGCTGCCGCCGGCGCTGACGGCGGCGCAGGCCGATGCCTTCATCGCCGCGGTACGGCCGAACGTGTTGCTGGCCGAGGACGTGCGCCAGTGGTGCGAGGTGGTGTTCGGCGAGGCGCTGGCGTTCGAGGAGCCGGCGCTGCGCGCCGCGCACGAGGCGGGCACGGAATTCTTCACCGCGGCCGCCGATGTCATCGGTGCCGATGTCATCGGCGGGGCGGACCGGGCCGCCGCGCCGGACCTGCTGGGCGCGCTGCGGCGCGCGACCGGACGGCGCGGCGCGGCCTTCTTCATGCCGCTGCGCGCGGCGTTGACCGGGCGGCTGCACGGCCCGGAGCTTGCGCCGCTGCTGGCGGCGATGCCGGCCGAGCGCGTGCGCGCGCGGCTGCTGCAATTCGCGCGCTCGGCGGCCTAGGCCCAAGGCTCACAGACGTGCTGCGCATCCACAATTCCCTGAGCGGGCGCAAGGAGCCGTTCCACCCGATCCGCGCCCCGCATGTCGGTATGTACGTGTGCGGGGTGACGGTGTACGACTACTGCCACGTCGGCCATGCGCGCTGCTACGTCGCGTTCGACGTGATCCGCCGCTGGCTGCGCTACCGCGGCTACGACGTCGACTACGTGCGCAACATCACCGACATCGACGACAAGATCATCCGCCGCGCGGCCGAGAACGGCGAGTCGGCCGAGGCGCTGGCCGCGCGCTTCGCCGGCGCGATGCAGGCCGATTTCGCCGCGCTCGGCATCGAGCCGCCCGATCACGAGCCACGCGCCACCCAGTACATCCCGGCGATCACCGCGATGATCGCGCGGCTGCTCGAACGCGGCTATGCCTACGTCAGTGCTCACGGGGACGTGCTCTACTCGGTGGCGAAGTTTGCCGATTACGGCCGCCTCTCGGGCAAGCGTCCCGAGGACCTGCGCGCCGGCGCGCGCGTGGAGATCGACGAGAGCAAGCACGATCCGCTGGACTTCGTGCTGTGGAAGCGCGCCAAGCCCGGCGAGCCGCGCTGGGCCTCGCCCTGGGGCGAGGGACGCCCCGGCTGGCACATCGAGTGCTCGGCGATGGCAACGCAGCTGCTCGGCAGCCACTTCGATCTGCACGGCGGCGGCATGGACCTGAAGTTCCCGCATCACGAGAACGAGCTCGCACAAGCCTGCGCCGCCAGCGGCGAGGCGTTCGTGAACGTGTGGGTGCACAACGGCTTCGTCACTGTCGACGATCAGAAGATGTCGAAGTCGCTGGGCAACTTCTTCACCGTGCGCGAGGTGCTGCCGTACCTGCGCCACCCGGAGGTGCTGCGCGCGTTCCTGCTCGCCAGCCACTATCGCGGCCCGATCAACTACAGCCCGGTGCAGCTGGAGCAGGCGGAGGCGGCGCTGAGCCGGCTGTACACGGCGCTGCGCGACGTGGATCTGCCTGCGGCGCTCGCCGGTACCGACACGGCGCAGGCGCCCGGCGTGCAGCAGTCCGGCGGCTCGGGGTCGGCCGTGGCCGTGGCCGTGGCCGTGGCCGCGGCGCATCGTGAGCGCTTCGAGGCCGCGCTCGACGATGATTTCAACACGCCCGAGGCGCTGGCCGCGCTGCAGGGGCTGGCGCGCGAGCTCAACGCGGCCCGCGCCGCGGCCGGTCCCGGCGCCCCCACGAGCGCGCCGGTGCGCGCGCTGGCCGCCGAGCTGCGCCGGCTCGCGGCGGTGCTGGGATTGCTGCAGGTGCCGCCGGGGGAGTGGTTCCAGCTGGCGCCGGTGCGTGCGTTCGAGCGTGCCGGAGAGCAGGGCGCCCCGGTGGCGCAGCTGGATGCCGCCGCCATCGAGGCGTGCATCGCCGAGCGGCTGGCGGCGCGCGCCGCGCGCGATTTCGCCGCCGCCGACCGCATCCGCGTGGAGCTCAAGCAGGCAGGCGTGGTGCTGGAGGATCAGCCGGACGGAACCACTAGCTGGAAGCGCGGCTGAGGGCAGGATCGCCGCCGACGGCAGCAACGCCGCCGATCGCGGCCTTCGGCGCCGAGGCGGCTAATGCTGGTGCTCGGACCGGCTCATGCGTTCATGCAGCAGCGAGCGCATGCGCTCGATCCAGTATCGATTGGTGAGCCTGTCGGCAAACTCGGGGGTCGAGAAGCCCTCGCGCAGCTGCGCGTGCCACAGCGCCAGGTTCTGCGCAGTGATGTCCTCCCAGCGATCCACGATCACCACCGGCAGCCCCTCGTAGAGCGGGTCCAGCGGTGAGTGCCTGACGATCACGATGTTGCCGAGGGCAAGGGATTCCCAGGTGCGGTGGCAATCCAGCCCGTTGCCGTGCGGGCTGACGGTGAAGGCATAGCGGGTCTTGTTGCGCCACAGCCGCGTGCGCGACAACTTGCGCCGCTGGAACTCGACCAGTGGGTTGGGGCGCAGCACCGCCTCCACCGCCGCGCGCGTCTCGCCCAGCAGCGGCCGGCCGTGGCGGTTGAAGTGAAAATCGGCGTGCACGCGCGGCACTCGCGCGCCGTTGGCAGGCATGGCGGCCCGCAGCGCTTCCAGCTCCGCCTCCTGCTGCGCCGGGGAGGCCTGCGCATGGCCCCAGCGCGGAGCGTTGCTGATGGTGTGGAAGTCCATGCCGATCGGCAGCGGCAGGATCTTGCCGCTGCGGTCGCGACCGTCGCAGTTCTGCGCGAACCAGCACACCAGGTTGCGGTGCTCGCACAGCTCGGCAGCGCCGTCGAAATCCAACGGGATCGACCAGTCCTCATCGCCCGTGACCAGCGCGAAGCGTGCGCGGATGCGCGGCAGCGCCTCGTGCAGGAATTGCGGCAGGGCGGTCGCGCGGACCCACACCAGCTCGCCGTCGCGGACATGGTCATATGCTTCGGCGTCGAAACGCAGCGCCGGCCCGCCGCCGCGCTGCTCGCGTATGAACGCGGTCCCGCCATTATGGTCGCACAGCAGCGCCAGGCCGCGGCTCCAGAGCAGGCGTGTCGGGGCGAATGCGCCGCGCTCCTGCGCCGGCGGTGCCGCGCCCGCCGGCCGCAGCGCCGCGCGAAACGGCGCGCCCAGGCGCCTAAGCCATCCGCTCATTCAGCCGCTGCGGAAATAGTCGACGGTGCGGCGCAGGCCCTCATCGATGCCGATGGTCGGCTCCCACTCGAGCACCTTCCGCGCCATCGAGATGTCGGGCTGGCGCTGCATCGGGTCGTCGGCCGGCAACGGTGCGAACTGCAGCTCGGAGCCCGAGCCGACCAGAGCGATGATGCGGCGGGCCAGGTCGAGCACGGTATGCTCGTCCGGATTGCCGATGTTGATTGGCCCGGTGCAGTCCGCCGGCGTCGCCATGAAGCGCAGTATTGCCTCGACGGTGTCATCGACGTAGCAGAACGAGCGTGTCTGCCGTCCGGTCCCGTACACGGTGACCGGCTCCTGGGCGAGCGCCTGGGTGATGAAACTCGACACCACCCGGCCGTCCTGGGCGTGCATGCGCGGGCCGTAGGTATTGAACAGTCGCGCGACCTTGATCTGCATGCCGTGCTGGCGGTGGTAGTCGAAGAACAGCGTCTCGGCGCAGCGCTTGCCCTCATCGTAGCAGGCGCGCGGCCCGATCGGATTGACGTTGCCCCAGTACTGTTCGGTCTGCGGGTGGATCTTCGGGTCGCCGTAGACCTCGCTGGTGGACGCCTGGAAGATGCGCGCCTTGACCCGCTTGGCCAGGCCGAGCATGTTGATGACCCCGTGCACGCTGGTCTTGGTCGTCTGCACCGGGTCGTACTGGTAGTGGATCGGGGAGGCGGGGCAGGCGAGGTTGTAGATCTCGTCGACCTCGACGTACAACGGGAAGGTGATGTCGTGGCGCAGCAGCTCGAAGTGCGGGTTGGCGAGCAGCGGGTTGATGTTGTCCTTGGTGCCGGAGTAGAAGTTGTCCGCGCAGATGACGTCGTCGCCGCGCGCGAGCAGCCGCTCGCACAGATGTGATCCCAGAAACCCGGCCCCGCCCGTGACCAGCACGCGCTTACGGTTGGCAATTTTCTGCATGCTATGCTCTTGGTTGTATTGACTATCATATAGTGCGGTTGCAAGGCGCGTCGATCGCGGCGCAACCTGCGGCGAGCGCGCCAATGCGCCGGCGGGTGCCTCCGTCCCGCCGGAACGGAACATTGGGACCTGTCGCACCGGCTCCGAAGCCAAATTGACGCCGCTGGAGGGGGTTACGTATGATGCGCGCCCCCGTGTGGTGGAAGCGATGGGGCGCTCCGGGGCGTTCGGGAAACGGGGCATGGCGCAGTCTGGTAGCGCATCTGCTTTGGGAGCAGAGGGT
>DATAWM010000057.1:0-57354 GCA_036267195.1 Steroidobacteraceae bacterium | reverse complement strand
GCGATAGCTGGCGAAAGCCAGCGAGAGCATTTATTATTATAAATCAGCCAGTTATGCTTAAATTGCGATAGCTGGCGAAAGCCCCCGAAAGACGCGAAATCATTCCCACTCTATCGTCGCCGGCGGCTTGCCCGAGATGTCGTACACCACGCGCGAGATGCCCGGCACCTCGTTCACGATCCGGCGTGACACGACATCCAGGAACTCATACGGCAGGTGCGCCCACTGCGCGGTCATGAAGTCGATGGTCTCGACCGCGCGCAGCGCGATCACCGGCTCGTAGCGGCGGCCGTCGCCCATGACGCCGACCGAGCGCACCGGCAGGAACACCGCGAACGCCTGGCTGGTGCGCCGGTACAGGTCGTGGCGACGCAGCTCCTCGATGAAGATGTGGTCCGCGCGGCGCAGCAGCTCGGCATGCTCGCGCCGCACCTCCCCCAGGATGCGCACCGCGAGGCCGGGCCCCGGGAACGGATGGCGCTCGACCAGCTCGCGCGGTAACCCGAGCTCGATGCCGATGCGCCGCACCTCGTCCTTGAACAGCTCGCGCAGCGGCTCGATCAGCTGGAAGCGCAGGTCCGCCGGCAGACCGCCGACGTTGTGATGTGATTTGATCACCTGCGCCTTGCCGGTGCGCGCTCCGGCCGATTCGATCACGTCCGGATAGATCGTTCCCTGCGCGAGGAAGCTCACGTCGGAGAGCTTACGTGCTTCGCGCTCGAACACTTCGATGAACAGCGCGCCGATCAGCTTGCGCTTGGCCTCCGGGTCGGTCACGCCGGCAAGAGCACCCAGGAAGCGCTCGGCGGCGTCCACGCGTATCACCCGCACGCCGAGCGCGCCGGCGAACAGTGCCATCACCTGCTCGCTCTCGCCCAATCGCAGCAGGCCGTGATCGACGAACACGCAGGTCAACTGCGCGCCGATCGAGCGGTGCAGCAGCGCCGCGACTACCGCCGAGTCCACGCCGCCGGACAGGCCCAGCAGCACGCGGCCGCCGCCGATCTGCGCGCGCACGCGCTCGCCCAGGTCCTCGATGATGTTGCCGGCCGTCCAGCGCGCCTCGCAGCCGCAGATCTCGCGCACGAAGCGCTCGAGCAAGGCGGCGCCCTGGAGCGTGTGCGTCACCTCGGGATGGAACTGCACGCCGTAGAAGCGGCGCTGCTCGTCGGCCATCGCCGCCAGCGGCGCACCGGCGCTGCGCGCCACCGCGGCGAAGCCCGGCGGCAGCGTCTCGACCCGGTCGCCATGGCTCATCCACACGTCGAGCAGCGCCGTGCCGCCCTGCTTTCGATCGCGGATCCCGTCGAACAGCCGGCAGGCCGCGGCCACCTGCACCTCGGCGTAGCCGAACTCGCGCGTGCCGGCGCCGGCCACCCGACCGCCGAGCTGCTGCGCCATGGTCTGCATGCCGTAGCAGATGCCCAGCACCGGCCTGCCCAGCTCGAACACCGCCTGCGGCGCGCGCGCGGTGGCGGCCTCGGTCACCGATTCGGGACCGCCGGACAGGATCACGCCGTGCGCGCCGAAGGCGCGTACCGCCGCATCACCGATGTCCCAGGGATGGATCTCGCAGTAGACCCCCAGCTCCCGGATGCGCCGGGCGATCAGCTGCGTGTACTGCGCGCCGAAGTCGAGGATCAGGATCCGGTGCGCGTGGATATCCTGCGCCGCGCCCGCAGCCCCCGCAGCCCCCGCCACGGTCGCCGTCGCACCCGTCTTGCCTGCCACCGCGCCCGCCCCGTCAGGAGATGCGGTAATTGGGCGCTTCCTTGGTGATCGTGACATCGTGGACATGGCTCTCGCGCACCCCGGCGCTGGTGATGCGCACGAAGCACGGGCGGGTGCGCATCTGCTCGATGTTGCCGCTGCCGGTGTAGCCCATCGCCGCGCGCAGGCCGCCGGCGAGCTGGTACAGGATGGTCACGAGACTGCCTTTGTACGGCACGCGCCCCTCGATGCCCTCGGGTACGAGCTTGTCCAGCTCAGTGGCGGTGTCCTGGAAGTAGCGATCGGCCGAGCCGTGCCGGTCGGACATCGCGCCGAGCGATCCCATGCCGCGGTAGGCCTTGTACGAGGCGCCCTGGTACAGCTCGACCTCTCCGGGGGACTCCTCGGTGCCGGCAAACAGGCCGCCGATCATGACCGCGTGCGCGCCGGCGACGATCGCCTTGGCAAGGTCACCGGAATAGCGGATGCCACCGTCGGCGATCAGGGGCACGCCGCGTCCCTCGAGCGCGGCGGCCACATTGGCCACCGCGGTGATCTGCGGCACCCCGACGCCGGCGATCACGCGCGTGGTGCAGATCGAGCCGGGACCGATGCCGACCTTGATGGCATCGGCGCCGGCGCCGACCAGGTCGAGCGCGCCCTCGCGGGTCACGACGTTGCCGGCGATGAGCTCGATCTGCGGCCAGCGGCTCTTCAGGCGCGCGACCATCTCGAGCACGCCACGGGAGTGACCGTGCGAGGTGTCGACCACGACGACGTCGACACCGGCTTCGCACAGCGCCGCGACGCGCTCGGGCGTATCGGGGGTGGTGCCGACCGCGGCACCGACCCGCAAGCGCCCGCCCTCGTCCTTGCTCGCACGCGGGAACTCGGTCGCCTTCTGGAAATCCTTGACCGTGATCATGCCGCGCAGCTCGCCCTCGGCATTGACCACCAGCACCTTCTCGATGCGGTGCTTGTGCAGCAGTCGCTGCACCTCTTCCTTCGGTGCGTTCTCGCGCACCGTGACCAGGCGCGACTTGGGGGTCATCACTGCACTGACCGGCGCATCGAGCTGGCGCTCGAAGCGCAGGTCGCGATGCGTGACGATGCCGAGCACCTTGGCCTCGCTGACCACCGGCACGCCGGAGATGCCGCGCGCACGCGTGAGCTCGATCACCTCGCGAATCGTCATGTCGGGCGGCACGGTGATCGGATCGACGATCACGCCGCTCTCGAATTTCTTCACGCGCGCCACCTCGCGCGCCTGCGCCTCGATCGGCATGTTCTTGTGCACGATGCCGATGCCGCCTTCCTGTGCCATCGTGATCGCCAGGCGCGCCTCGGTCACGGTATCCATCGCGGCCGACAGCACCGGCAGGCCGAGCCGGATCTTGCGGGTCAGCTGGGTGGAGAGATCGACCTCGCGCGGCAGGACGTCGGAGTGTGCCGGGACCAGCAGGACGTCGTCGAAGGTCAGCGCTTCCTCGAGGATTCGCATGCAGCCTCTTTCAGGCTTCGAGAAGAAGCGCGCCATTCTAGGGCCTTGGCGTCGAAGCGTAAACCTCGGCGCAGGACCAGCGCTCGGCGGGCAGGCGCTGCTCGCTGCCGGCGCCTGTGCCAGACCCTCGCCGGTCGCGTGCCTCCGGCGCCTCGGGCGGCCTGTGCCGGTACGCTATGCCGCCGCCGCCGCCCGCGCGCTGCGCGCCGGGGCCGGCAGTGCGGGTCCGGCCTGCGCCCGGCGCGCGGCCGCATCGGCCTGGGCCGCCGGCTCGCGCTGATCGGAGGCGTAGCCGAACACTTCGGCCGCGGCCATCAGGAATTGGACCTGCTCCTGCAGCGCGTCGGCGACCTCCGCCACCTGCTCGACCAGCTGCACCGACTCGTCCGTGCCGCCGTCGATGCTTTCGATCGCACGCCTGATGCGGGCGATGTCCTCGGCCTGGGTGCGGCTGGCGCCGGCGATCTGGTTCATGATCTCGGTCACCTTGATGACCGAGTGCAGGATCTCCTGCATGGTGTCTCCGCTGCTGCCGACCAGCGCCGCACCGCGATCGACGTCCTCGATCGAGGCGCCGACCAGCTTCTTGATCTCGCTGGCGGCCGCGGCGGCGCGCTGTGCCAGATTGCGCACCTCGGCGGCGACCACGGCGAAGCCGCGCCCCTGCTCGCCGGCGCGCGCCGCCTCGACCGAGGCATTGAGCGCCAGCAGGTTGGTCTGGAACGCAATCTCGTCGATCACGCCAATGATGTCGCCGATGCGGCGCGAGGAGCCGGTGATCGCCTGCATCGTGCCGACCACGCGATCGACCATGTCCTTGCCGCGGGCCGCGACCGCGCGGGCTTCCTCGGCGCAGTGGCTGGCGTGCTGCGAGCTCTCCAGATTGGTCTGCACCTTGCCGGAGATCTGCTTGACGCTGTCGAGCGTCTCGCCGATCGCCGCCACGTGCGTCTTCTCGTGGTCGCTCATCTCGCTGCTGATGCCCACCAGCTGCTCGGCCGAGTGGCTGACGTTGCCGGCGGAGACGCGGATACCGCCGACCAGCTCGGTCAGGCCGTTGAGCGCGTTGATCAGCAGCCCGATCTCATCGTAGCCCTTGGCCGGAAAATTCACCCCCGAATTTTTCTGCGAGATCTTCGCCAGACGCAGGTGGATCGCGCCGAAGCCGCGCGCGCTCGAGAGGTAGAAGGCCGCCGTCAGGTAGGCCGGCGGCAGCAGGCACAGCGCCACCAGCGCCAGCGCCGCGTCGTGGCGGCCCGGCATCCCGGTCAGATAGATCGACACCATCGCGGCCAGGGGCAGCAGGAAGGCCGTGACGATTATTGTAAACTTGCGCGGCAGGTGCAGCCGGTGCATCAGGTCGATTCCGGGCGAGAGAATTTGATTGATCATGCGATTACCCGAACGCGCAACAGTCCTGCAACTGCGGTATCGTGACACCGGCAGGTGCCCGCCTACCAAGCCTAGCCGCAATGCCGCAGCCATCCCGTGAATGAGTCCACAGCCCGGCAAATCCATCCCCCAGGGTCAGCGCAGCGCCCGGTGTATTCGGTATCGCGGTTGAATCGGGAGGTGCGCGCGCTGCTGGAAGCGGGCATCGGGCAGATCTGGGTCGAGGGAGAGATCTCCAACCTGTCGCGGCCGGGCTCGGGACACTGGTATTTCTCGCTCAAGGACCGCACAGCGCAGCTGCGCTGCGCGATGTTTCGCGCCCGCAACAGCCATGCACAGTTCACACCGCGCGAAGGGCAGCTGGTGCTCGCGCGCGGCCGAGTGAGCCTGTACGAGCCACGCGGCGACTACCAGCTGCTGGTCGAGCTGCTCGAGGATGCCGGACTCGGTGCGCTGCAGCGCGCATTCGACGAGCTCAAGGCGCGCCTGGCAGCCGAGGGACTGTTCGCGCCCGAGCGCAAGCGGCCGTTGCCGGCCTGCCCGCGCCGTATCGGTGTGATCACCTCCCCGACCGGGGCGGCGATCCGCGACATCCTGCACATCCTCGCGCGCCGCTTTCCGGCCGCCTCGGTGACCATCTATGGCGTGCCGGTGCAGGGCGTGGCCGCCGCGCCCGCGATCGTCGCGGCGCTGGAGCTGGCCTGCGCGCGCGCCGATTGCGACGTGCTGATCATCGCCCGCGGCGGCGGCTCGCTCGAGGACCTGTGGGCCTTCAACGACGAGCGCGTCGCGCGGGCGATCCACCGCGCCGGCATCCCGATCGTCACCGGCATCGGCCATGAGATCGATTTCACGATCGCGGACTTCGCCGCCGATGTGCGCGCGCCGACCCCGTCGGGCGCAGCCGAGCTGGTGGTCCCCGATGCCGCGGCGTGGCTGCAGCGCCTTGTCGGGCTGCGCGGACGCTTCGCGGCGGCGATGCGCCGCACGCTGCAGGGCGAGCGTGCGCGCCTGACGGCGCTGCGGCGCCGTCTGGACAGCTCGCATCCGGGCTCGCGTCTACGCGCTGCCAGCCAGCGGCTCGACGAGCTCGAGGGCCGCCTGCAGTTCGCGCTGCAGGCACGGCTGGGCAGCGAGGCCGCCCGCCTGCAGGCGCTCGCGCGGGCGCTGCAGGCGGTCAGTCCGCTGGCCACGCTGGAGCGCGGCTTTGCGGTCGTCACCCGCAGCGCCGATGGGGCGCTGGTGACGGATGCGCGGCAGCTGGCCGTGGGTGAGACCTTCGACGCGCGGCTGGCGAGCGGTCACCTGCACGCCGCGGTGCTCGCGCGCGAGTCATGACGCCAGCCCTGCGCCGTGCCTTCCGGACCGCCGGCTTCGCCGCCGCGCTCGCGGCCGCCGGTGCCGTGACCTTCGCCGCCGCGGCTACCCGCGCGACCGCCGCGCCGGCGCTGCCGCGGGCGAGCCAGGTGCCCGGTGGGGTCGCGCTGCTGCCGATCGCGACCGACCCGGGCGATCGCGGCGCGGCTCCCGCCGTCAGTTACGACGGCAATCGCGTGCTGGTGCTGCGCCAGGCCGGTCACTGGCTGGCGGTGGTCGGCATTGGACTGGACACCGGGCCAGGGCCGGCCTCGATCCAGATCCGCCCTGCCGGCGGCGGGGCGGTCCGGACGATGTCGTTCGAGATCGTCCCGAAGCAGTACGTGGTGCAGCGGCTCACGGTCAAGCCCTCCCAGGTCGACCTGTCCAAGCACGACCTGGATCGCTACCTGCGCGAGCACGCGCACCTGCAGGCGGCGCTCGCGACCTTCTCGCCGCAGGCTCCCGCGACGCTGGGGCTGCTGGCACCGGTGGACGGCCGGCGCACCCACTCGTTCGGTGCCCGCCGGGTATTCAACGACCAGCCGCGCGAACCGCATTCGGGCATGGATATTCCCGAGCCCAGCGGCACTGCCGTGCGCGCCGCGGCCGACGGGCGCGTGCTCGACACCGGCGATTACTTCTTCGACGGCAACACCGTGCTGATCGATCACGGCCAGGGCCTGATCACGATGTACTGCCACCTGTCGAAGATCGATGCGCACATCGGCGAAAAGATGCGCGCGGGACAGATCATCGGCAAAGTCGGCGCCACCGGCCGCGTCACCGGGCCGCACCTGCACTTCGGCGTGGTGCTCAACCGCGCCTTTGTCGACCCGGCATTGTTCCTGCCGCCGGCCGCGCCCGCGGACGGCGCCGGTCGTACGGATTGACGTCGGTCCGAAATTCCACCGCGACCGGGGTCGCGTACAGGTCGAAGCGCTCGCGAAACACATTGGCGAGGTAGCGTCGATAGGCCTCGGGCACCGAAGTGGTCTGATTGCCGTGGATCACCACGCGCGGGGGATTGCGGCCGCCCTGGTGCGCATAGCGCAGCTTGATGCGCCGGCCGCGCACCAGCGGCGGCTGGTGGGCCTCGAGCGCGCTCTCCAGTGTGCGCGTCAGCTCGGAGGTCTGCATCTGGCGCATCGAGCCGCGGTAGCCGCGCACCACGTCGCGCACCAGCTCACCGACGCCGCTGCCGTGACGCGCCGAGATGAAATGCAGCGGAGCGAACGGCACGAAGTCCAGCTTCAGGCCCAGCTGGCGCCGGATCTCCTCGCGCTGGTCCGCGGCGATGCCGTCCCATTTGTTGACCGCGATCAGGATCACGCGGCCACGCTCGAGCGCCTGGCCGAGCACGCTCGCATCCTGCTCGCCGATGCCCTCGTGTGCGTCGAGCACCATCACCACGACATGGGCGCTGGCGATGGCCTGCAGCGTCCTGGCGACGCTGGCGCGCTCGATCGCCTCCTCGACGCGCGCGCGGCGGCGTACGCCGGCCGTATCCACCAGCACGAAGCGCTGCCCGTCGCGCTCGAACGGCACCAGGATGCTGTCGCGCGTGGTACCCGGCTGTTCGCTGGCGATCAGGCGTTCCTCGCCGATCAGGCGGTTGATCAGCGTCGACTTGCCCACGTTCGGCCGGCCGATCACCGCGACCCGGATCGCATCGCGATCCTCCTCCTGGGCCGCCGCGGCAGCGGCAGCGGCGTTACCGACGTCACCAACATCATCGGTGGTGCCGGCGGCTTCGGCCGCGGTATCCGGGGCGGTAGCGGCCTCAGCCGCGGCGCCGGCCTCATCCTGCTCACCGACCTCGACCGCGAACAGCCCGGCGGGGTCGACGTCCGCCAGCACCCGGTCGAGCAGATCGCGGCAACCGGCTCCGTGGCTCGCCGCGATCGCGCTCGCCTCACCCAGGCCGAGACGATGGAAGTCGGCCGCGACCAGATCCGCATCCAGTCCCTCGGACTTGTTCAGCGCGAGCACCACCGGCTTGCCGCTGCGGCGCAGCTCGCGCGCGATGAACTGGTCCTGCGAGGTCAGTCCGGCGCGCGCATCGGCCACGAAGATCAGCCGGTCGGCCTCGTCGATGGCGCGCTCGGTCTGTACGCGGATCTGGGTCTCGATTCCCCTGGGATGCTCGACCAGGCCGCCGGTGTCGATCAGCACGCACGGCACGCGCCCCACGCGCGCGTAGCCGTACTGGCGGTCGCGCGTGACACCGGGGACATCGGCGACGATCGCCGCGCGCGTGCGGGTCAGCGCATTGAACAGCGTGGACTTACCGACGCTCGGCCGCCCGACGATGGCGACGATCGGCAGCATGGCGTGATCCGCACGGCGCGTCAGTGGGACGCGCCCGCAGTGCTCGCGGTGTGCGCCCTGGCACCGGTCTTCGCCTTGACCTTCGGCGCCGGCGCTGCCGCCACCGTGGGCAACGGGCCGCGGAAGGCAGACAGGTCGCCGCCGTCGGTGAACACCAGCAGTAGATCGCCGGCCACTACCGGCGTCGTGCTGATGCGGTCCTTACCGGCACGCTCGCGCGCCAGGTACGCCCCGGTGGCCGGGTCGAACCAGTGCACGTAGCCCTCCAGATCCCCGACCACGACGCGTCCGCGGTACACCACCGGCGCCGACAGCTCGCGTCGCTCGAGCATCTTCTGCTGCCATTGCACCGTGCCGGTGCGCCGGTCCAGCCGGACCAGGTCGCCTTCGGCGGTCGACACGTAGACGGCATCGCCATCGACGGCCAGGCCGCGGAAGCTCGATAGATCGCGCGTCCAGACACTCTGTCCGGTGTCGCGTACCAGACGCACCACGCGGCCCTGGTAGGCCACGGCGTACAGGTCGTCCCCCGCGGCGATGACCGGCGCATCCAGGTCGATGAGCCGCTGCAGCTCGGAGCTGCCATGCGGCTCCCCGATCACCGCATTCCACGCCGTCATGCCGTCGGCGCGCGCGACCGCCAGCAACCGGCCATTGTCGAAGCCGCAGATCGCCAGATCCCCGATCAGTATCGGCCGGCTCGTACCGCGCAGCGACAGCTGCGGTACCGGCTGGTTGACGATCCATCGGTCGGTCCCGTCCGCGGTCGAGAGCGCCTCGAGCCGGCCGTCGACCCCGCGCACCGCCACCAGGTCGTCACCGACCGCCGGCGCCGCGATGATCTCGCTGTCGATGCGACGCCGCCAGCGCGGCTTGCCGTCGGCCTGCGACAGCGCGATCACGTCTCCCTTGGAGCCGCCGACCACCACCAGGCCGTCACCGGTTCCCGGTCCGCCAGCCAGCGCCGCCCGCACCTTGCGCCGCCACAGCCGGCGGCCGCTGGCCAGGTCGAAGGCCTCGACCACGCCGCCGTGACTGGCGGCGAACACGCGCTGCCCGGCGGTGGCGACATTGAGCCCGAGCCGCAGCTTGGGCGCCTCACGGGACAGGTGCACGTGCCAGGCACGGGCGATGTGGATGCGGTTGGCCAGCTTGACCAGCGGCTCCGGGCGCGTGGCATTCTTGCCCGCACAGGCCGCTATCGCCAGCGCCGCACCGAAACAGGCGCCGAGCAGCGCCAGGCGCCGTACCCGGCGCACCACTGCCGCACCGCTCACGAACGCGCCAGATCGTCGATCTTCAGATCGAGCAGGCTGCTGTCGAGTGTATCGTCACCGCTGCGCGCCGACTGGTAGGCCCGCAGAGCGCCGGCGCGATCACCCTTGGCGAGCAAGGCATCGCCGCGGACCTCGGCATAGCGCGCCGCGAACGCACCCGGATCGACCGCGGCAAGCGTCTTGAGCGCGACGTCGGCCTTGCCCTCCCCGAGCTGTACCCGCGCCAGGCGCAGCCGCGCGAGCAGCTTGAGCTCCGGATCGCGCGTGGTATCGAGCACATGGGTCAGACGCTCGGCCGCCTGGGGCAACTGGCTGTGCTCGACCGCGACGCGCGCCACGGCCAGGTCGGCCATGTCGGCATATGGGGTTCCCGGATAATCCTTGATCAGCCTGTCGGCTGCCGCGGTGCCGCCGGCGAAATCGTTACGACCGAACGTATCGATCACCTGCTCGTAGCCGGCCTCGGCTGCCAGGTCGGTGCGCAGCTTGTGCGCCTGCCAGTAGCGCCAGCCGCCGAAGCCGAGCAGCACCACCACCACCGTCGCCAGCATCCACGGGCCCTGCTCGCGCAGCCACGCGAGCACCTGCTCCCACTGTTCTTTCTCGTCCAGATAATCTGCCACTCACGCTCTCCCGAAATCGCCGGCCGCGCCGCTACCGGCGGGCTCCTGATCCAGCAACGCAGCAATCCGCCCGGCGAGCAGGTCCAGGGGACAGTCGGTCTGACCACCCTCGCGCCGCAAAGGTTTCACCGCGACCATCCCGCGATCGAGCTCCTCGTCGCCGAGGATCAGCGCCAGCCGCGCCCCGCTGCGGTCGGCGCGCCGGAACTGGGTCTTGAAGTTGCCGCCGCCCAGGTTCAGCTGCACGCCTCGCCCCGGCAGGGCGTCGCGCAGTGTCTCGGCCACCCGCGGCGCGGCCCGCTCGGCCCGCTCGCCGCTGGTCACGATGTACAGCTCGGGCACCGCCGCGTCCGGGACACCTCCGGCCAGCCGCATCAGCGCCACGCATCGCTCGATCCCCAGCGCAAAGCCGATCGCCGGGGTGGACTCGCCACCCAGCTGCGCGATCAGCCCGTCGTAGCGGCCGCCCGAACACACCGCATCCTGCGCGCCCAGCTCGTCGCTGACCCACTCGAACACGGTGCGCGAATAATAGTCCAGTCCGCGCACCAGCCGCGGATTGATCGCATAGGGGATGCCGATATCGTCCAGCGCCGCGCACAGCGCGGCGAAATGCGCCCGCGATGCCTCGTCCAGGTGGTCGCTCAGCAGCGGCGCCGCATCGATCAGCGCGCGCATCTGCGGGTTCTTGCTGTCGAGGATGCGCAACGGATTGCCGCCGAGCCGCCGGCGGCTGTCCTCGTCGAGCGCGCCTTCATGGGCACGCAAGTAATCCACCAGCACCTCGCGGTAGCCGGCCCGCGCCTCGCTGGTACCGAGCGAATTGAGCATCAGCCGCACCCGCGTCAGCCCCAGCGCACGCCACAGCCGCGCGGTCAACGCGATCAGCTCCACGTCGATGTCGGGGCCGGCAAAGCCGATGGCCTCCACGTCGATCTGGTGAAATTGCCGGTAGCGGCCCTGCTGCGGGCGCTCGTGCCGGAACATCGCCCCGGTGCACCACAGCTTGTGGCGCGCACCGCGCAGCATGCCGTTGGAGATCACCGCGCGCGCGATGCCTGCAGTGGCTTCCGGCCGCAGCGTCAGACTGTCGCCGCCGACATCCTCGAAGGTATACATCTCCTTCTCGACGATGTCGGTGTACTCGCCGATCGAGCGCTTGAACAGCTCCGTGTGCTCGACCAGCGGGATGCGCACCTCCTCGTAACCGTAGGCGGCGAAGGTCGAGCGCGCCCGCTGCTCGAGGTGCTGCCACGCGCCGATCTCGGCCGGCAGCACGTCGTTCATGCCGCGCACCGGCGCAATAGGCTTCCTCAGCATGGGTCCGCCCGGCGTGCGGTGCTCAATCGGAATTGCCCTCGGCCGCAGCGAGCTGCAACGTGTGCGCCTGCTGCGAGGTCGGAAACTCCTGGGACAGGCGCGACGCATAGAACTGCTGGCCGCGCACGTCCTTCTGCGCGCCGGCGACGCGCCAGCCCAGCAGCAGCAGATCCGGCGTCGCGGCGTTGGTCGCCAGGTACGTATCGATGCGCTCGCGCGCCTGCTGGTACTGCCGCAGCGAGAACCCGGTCTGCGCCGCCTGGAAGACGGCCTCGGAGTAGGCCGGATCGATCTGCAGCGCGCGCATGAAGCGCTGCATCGCCTCCGGGTCACGATGCACCGTGCGCAGGCACACCCCGGCATTGGTGTAGGCCACCCAAGGCGTGCGATACAGCGCGTTGCCCGCCGCCTCCTCGAACATGCGCACGCCCTCGGTGGCGCGCCCGTGGCTGCACAGGTACACCGCATAGCCGTTGAGAATGGCTGGCGCACGCTGCGACAGATCCAGCGCGCGTCGATATTCCTTGTCCGCCTCCCCGACCTTTCCGAGCCGCTCATCCAGCATCGCAAGCGCCTCGTGCACGTCGGGGTTGTGCGCATCCTCCCCGAGCGCGCGCTGCAGCTTGGTCTGCGCGAGTGCCAGCTCGCCTCGCTGCAGGTAGTCGATGCCAAGCTGCACATTGATGCGCGCCGCATCGCTGTCGTTGGAGGGTCGCTCCGTGGTGCTGCTCGCGCACCCGCCCAGGGCCGCCACCGCCAGCCCTGCCGCGGCCAGCACCGCCCAGCGAGCCGTGGCCGCGGCCGGCACGCAGCCGCGCGTCCCGCGCGCCGTCGCCGCGACCCTGCGCCGCGGGCGCATCACCAGGCGTTGCCCTGTCATGTGTTGTCCCGTCACGTCCCGTCCGCCAAGCCCTAGCCTGTCACATCCGCTCGCGCCGTGCCCGCCCGGTCCCGTCCGGGCGTCACGTCCCAGGCCGCCTGCGCGCCGACTCCCTCGGTACGGCGCCGTTCGGCCGCGGCCATCTTACTGCCGAGCCGCACCACGGTGCGATCGCTGACGCGCCCCACCAGCTGCCCGCAGGCCGCGTCGATGTCCTGTCCGCGCGTGCGCCGTATGGTCGCGAGCACCCCGCCGCGCAGCAGCTCATCGCGGAAGCGCGCGATCACCGCGTCGCTCGAGCGGCGCAGGGCCGTGCCGGGGAACGGATTGAACGGAATCAGATTCACCTTGGCCGGGTGGCCGGCGAGCAGCCGTGCGAGCGCACGCCCCTGCGCGGGCGCATCGTTGACGCCCTCGAGCATCACGTACTCGAAGGTGACGCTGCGGCCGTTCTGCTCGTCGAGGTAGTGCCAGCAGGCCCGCAGCAGCTCGGCGATCGGGTGCAGGCGGTTGATCGGTACCAGCTGACTGCGCAGCGCGTCGTCGGGAGCGTGCAGCGACACCGCCAGCGCCACGTTGATCTCCTCGGCGAGCCGGTAGATCTGGGGCACCAGCCCCGAGGTGGACAGCGTCACGCGCCGGCGCGACAGATCGAATCCCAGGTCGTCGAGGAAGATCCGCAGCGCCGGCACCACGTTGCGGAAGTTCGCCAGCGGCTCGCCCATGCCCATCAGCACCACGTTGGTGATGATGCGCTCGGCACCGGGCTGGAAGCCGAGCTCGCGGTTCGCCAGCCACACCTGGCCGACGATCTCGGCGGTCGACAGATTCCGGTTGAAGCCCTGCTGCGCGGTCGAGCAGAAGCTGCAATCCAGCGCGCAGCCGACCTGCGAGGAGATGCACAGCGTGCCGCGGTCGGTCTCGGGAATGTAGACCATCTCGAACGCCTGCGAGTCGCCGCCCGACAGCAGCCACTTGCAGGTGCCGTCGGCGGCGCGCTGCGTGGTGAGGATGTGCGGCACGCCGATCTGCGCGTGGTCAGCCAGGCTCGCGCGGAACTCGCGCGCCAGGTCGCTCATGTCCTCGAAGCGCCCGCAACCGCGCTTGTACAGCCAGTTCATCAGCTGCCGGGCGCGAAACGGCCGGCTGCCGAGCCCGGCGCAGAACGCCTCGAGCTGCGGACGCGGCAGTCCCAGCAGGTTGGTGCGCTCCTCGCTCATCCGCTACCCGTCCGGCCGCGCAGCCTCAGTCGCGCGCGCAGATCTGGGTGGTGCTGAAAAAGAATGCGATCTCCCGCGCCGCATTGTCCGGCGAGTCCGAGCCATGCACCACATTGGCCTCGATGCTCTCGGCCAGGTCTGCGCGGATCGTGCCCGGTGCTGCCTTCTTCGGATCGGTGGCACCCATGATCTCGCGGTTGCGGGCAATGGCATTGTCGCCCTCGAGCACCTGTGCAATGACGGGGCCGGAGCTCATGTACCGCACCAGCTCCGGGTAGAACGGCCGCCCGCGGTGCACCTCGTAGAACAACTCCGCCTGCGCCTGCGACAGCCGCAGCATGCGGGCCGCGACGATCGTCAGACCCGCACGCTCGAAGCGCCGATAGACTTCGCCGATCTGGTTGCGGGCCACGCCGTCGGGCTTGACGATGGACAGGGTGCGCTCGAGCGCCATGAGAAACCTCGGTGCCGCCAAAAGGGGGTGCGCAGTATAGGGGCTGCGCGGCCGGTGGCGCACGGCCGGCGGCGCAGTCGCGCCTCAGACCGTGAAACTCTCTCCGCAACCGCACTCGCCGCGCACGTTCGGGTTTTCGAACCGAAAGCTCTCGTTCAACCCCTGGCGCACGAAATCGATGCGGGTGCCGTCGATCGCGGTGAGGCTGGCACGGTCCACGAACACCTTCACACCCCGGCTGTCGAACACCAGATCGTCGGGGCCGGCCTCGTCGGCATAATCGACCACGTAGCTGAGGCCTGAGCAACCGGTGGCCTTGACCGCCAGCCGCAGGCCCAGCCCGCCGCCGCGCCGCGCCAGATGGCTGCGTACCCGCTCCGCGGCTGATTCTGTGAGGGAAATTGCCATTGCGTGCCTCCACCGGGGATTTTACGCGCCTTTTGTCACCGCCGGGTCAAAACGGGTCACGCCCGGGTCAGCCCGAGGCCAGCGCGGCCCGCAGCGCGTCCTCGATCACCAGCAGGCAGCCGAGTTTGGCCGCCGGGATGGCCAGCCGGTGGCTCCATTCGAGCGGGTCCCCGATCCCCCGGGCGAGGCCTGCGGGCGAGCGCGCGTCCAGCTCGCACCCCGTCAGCTGCCGCGCCAGCCACTCGCAGGCGGCCAGTGTGTGCGGGCAGCCATAGGCGCGGAAGCGCGCCGCGATCACCCGGCGGCCGTCCAGCTGCAGTGCAAAACGCACCCGCGTGCCGTCCTGCTCGCGGCCGGCCTCACCGGTCAACCAGGTGCTCGCCGCAGCGGGTGCCGGCGGGTCCCCGGCATGATCGAGCGCGCGGAACAGCGCCCATACCTCCCGCCCGAGCGGGTCGTCCGGGTCGTGCGGATCATGCGGGTCACCGCCGGATGTCATGGCGCCACGGCACGCAGCCGCCGCAGCTCGCGCGCGACCGCCGCGGCGGCGATGTCGACATGCTGCTCGCGCGTGCCGCGCCCCAGGCTGAAGCGCAGCGAGCTCTGTGCCAGCTGCGTATCACGCCCCAGCGCGCGCAGCACGTACGAGGGCTCGTCGCTGTCGGAATTGCAGGCCGAGCCGGTCGACACCGCGATCTCGGGCAGGCCGGCCAGCAGGCTCTCGCCCTCCACGCCCGCGAACGAGACGTTCAGGACCCCCGGCAGCCGGCGGGTCGGATGGCCGTTGAGCAGCACCCCGTCGAGCCCCGAGAGCTGCTGCCACAGCCGCGCGCGCAGCCGCGCCAGGCGCTCGGCCTCGAGCGCCAGCTCTGCCGCCGCGAGCGTGCAGGCGAGCCCGAAGCCGACGATCTGATGCACGGGCAGCGTCCCGGCGCGCAGGCCGCGCTCGTGTCCGCCGCCGTAGAGCAGCGGCTGCAGGCAGGCGCGCCGCTCCGGTGCCACGTACAGCGCGCCGATGCCCTTCGGGCCGTAGAGCTTGTGTGCAGTGACGCACACCAGCTCGGCCTGCAGCCGCGCCACGTCCAGCTCGAGCTTGCCGGCGCTCTGCGCCGCATCCACGTGCAGCGGCACGCCGCGCTCGCGGCACAGCGCCCCGATCGCGCCGATGTCCTGCACCACGCCGATCTCGTTGTTGGCATGCATGATAGACACCAGCACGGTGTCATCGCGCAGCGCCGCGCGCACCGCCTGCGGATCGATCAACCCATCGGCGTCCGGGTTCAGGTAGGTGACCGCGCAGCCCTCCTGTTCGAGCCGGCGGCATGGATCGAGCACCGACTTGTGTTCGCTGCGCGCGGTGACCACGTGGGGTACGCGCCCCGCTCGCGCCGCTCGCCCGCTTCCCGCGCTCTCCCCGGCCGCGCGTGCCGTGCCGAGAATGGCCAGGTTGTTGGATTCGGTGGCGCCGGAGGTGAAGATCAGCTCCGCGGCACGGCAGTGAAGCAGCGCAGCCACCTGTTCGCGCGCCTGCTCGACGCAGGCATGGGCGCGCCTACCCAGGGCGTGCTGCGACGAGGGGTTGGCGTACACGCCCTGCTCGGTCAGGCACTCCTGCATCGCGGCGGCCACGCGCGCATCCACCGGCGTGGTCGCGGCGTAGTCCAGGTAAATCGGTGCGCCGCTCACGGCCCTAGCCCGCACGCCGGCGCCGCTGCTGCACGGCGGTGAGGATACCGCGCAGGATGTTGACCTCGTTCGCATCCGGCTCGGCGCGCTGGAACAGCCGCCGGATCCGCTTCATCAGGTGCGTGCCCCTCTGCGTGCGGTCGCGGAAATCGATCTGCTCGAGCACCTGCTCCAGGTGCGCATAGAACTGCTCCATCTGCTCAGCAGTGGCGAGCGGCGCGCGACGCGGACCGGCGCGCGGGGCGAGCGAGTGCGCCAGCCGCGCATCGTGCGCCAGCCGTGCGCGCAGCACCTCATAGGCCACCACCTGCACCGCCATCGCCAGGTTGAGCGAGGCGTACGCGGGGTTGGCGGGGATGCGCAGCAGCGCGTGCGCCGAGGCGAGCTCGGCGTTGGTGAGCCCGGCGCGCTCGGAGCCGAACAGCACCGCCACCGGGCCGTCCTCGGCGGCGGCCACCGCCTGCACCGCCGCCTCGCGTACATCGAGCACGCGGAAATACTGGTCGCGCTCGCGGCTGGTCGTGGCCAGCACCAGCCCGCAGCCCCGCAGCGCCGCCGAGAGCTCGCGCTCCACCCGGGCGCGCCCGAGCAGGTCATCGGCTCCGGAGGCGCGGGCGCTGGCGTCGGGATGCGGGAACAGCGCCGGCCGCACCAGCACCAGCTCCTCGAGCGACATGTTCTTGAGCGCGCGCGCCGCGGCCCCGATGTTGCCCGGATGCGAAGTCTCCACCAGCACGAAGCGGATCGGGTTCGGCACGACCTGTTATCCTAACTGTTTTACCGCGTAAGCTGTTCCACCGCGCCGTCGCGCTCAAGCCCACGTCTCGCATGCATCCACTGCTCAACATCGCTGTGCGCGCCGCGCGCCGGGCCGGCGAGATCATCGTGCGCAGCCTCACGCATCTGGAGAGCCTGCAGGTCGCCTCCAAGGGCCGCAATGATTATGTCTCCGAGGTCGACCGCGCCGCCGAGCGCGAGATCATCGGCATCATTCACAAGCACTATCCCGAGCACGCGATCCTGGCCGAGGAGAGCGGCGCGAGCGGCAACAGCGATACGGTGTGGATCATCGATCCGCTCGACGGCACCACCAACTTCCTGCACGGCTTTCCGGTGTTCGCGGTCTCGATCGCGGTCCAGCAGCGCGGCCGGCTGGAAGTCGGCGTGATCTACGACCCGATGCGCCAGGAGATCTTCTCCGCGGTGCGCGGCGCCGGCGCGCACCTGGAGAACCGGCGCATCCGCGCGAGCAAGCAGCGTGGGCTCGAGGGCGCGCTGCTGGCGACCGGCTTTCCGTTCCGCGAGGGCGATACCGGCGCCGAGGCCTACTTCGCGATGTTCCGCACCCTCACCGCCCTCACCGCCGGCATCCGCCGGCCCGGCGCGGCCGCGCTGGACCTGGCATATGTCGCGGCCGGTCGCGTCGATGGCTTCTGGGAGCTGGGGCTCAAGCCCTGGGATACCGCCGCCGGCACGCTGATGATCCAGGAGGCCGGCGGCCGCGTCGGCACGCTGGGCGGCAGTCCGTACCAGCTCGGAGCCAACATCGTCGCGGGGGCACCCAAGGTCTATGAGGCGCTGATCGCGACGCTGGCACCGCACGTGCCCGAGCAGCTGCGCGAGGCCTGACCTAGCCTGCGTGGCCGCTCACCGCCTGCGCCGGCGTGCCGCTGGCCGGATCGCTCAGGTGCGCTTCCATGCGCTCGGTCGGCAGGCACCGCGATACGGCCAGCCACATGATCAGCCCGGAGAACAGCGCGAATACGATGATGGCCGAGCCGAAGCTGAGCATGCCGCGATTGCCAGCATGGCTCGAGACCTGCGGGTAGGACCCGAGCCAGCTCAGCAGCGTCAACCCGGCCAGCCACAGCGCAACCCAGATGCCCGGGCCCCACTCCAACGGCGGGGTACTGCGGCGGTAGCGACCCTCATGAATCGCCAGCACGACGTAGCCGACCAGTACCGCAACCATGAGCTTCCACACCGTATCCCACCCGGACCAGTACACGATCAGGTTGGACGATAGGAAGGCCAGGTAGGTGATCAGCCCGACGGCCGGCAGCCGGAAGGGCCGCTCCTGCCGGGGCAGCCGGCGCCGCATCGCCAGCAGCGCCAGCGGACCGGAGCCGAACGACAGCACCGTCGCCGAGGTCACGAAGCCCACCAGCTTCTGCCAGCCCGGAAACGGCAGGAAGAAAATGACGCCGGCCACGAAGGTGAGCATCACGCTGATCCATGGCACCCCGCGCTCATTGACGCGGGCCAGGGAACGCGGCGCATTGCCGTTGCGGCCCATCGCGTAGGAAATACGCGCGGTCACGGTGGTGTAGATCAGGCCGGTATCGGCCGGCGATATCACGGCATCGACGTACAGCAACACCGCCAGCCAGCTCAGTCCCATCACGGTCGCCAGGGCCGCGAGCGGACCGAAGGCGGCGGCAATGTTGGCGACGCCGCCGCTGAAGCTGGTGCCGATGTGGGCCCAGCCGTGCGCGAGTGCCTGCGGCGGCAGCGCCCCGATGAAGGCGATCTGCAGCAGCACGTAGATGATGCCGCAGATCACTGCCGAGCCGATGACCGCGATCGGCACGCTGCGCTGCGGATTGCGCGACTCCCCGGCCAGGTGCACGCCCTGGCCGAAACCCAGATAGGAGAACACGATGCCGGCGGTCGCAATCGATGAGAACACCCCGGACCAGCCGAAGGGCAGGAAGCCACCCTTCACGGTATGCGTGAAGTTTGCGCCGTTAAAGGATGTGGCCATGATCGCCCCGACGGTCAGCACGATAATGGCCAGCTTCCACCACACCAGGGCGTTGTTGAGCCGCGCAAACCAGCGGATGCCGACCACATTGACCAGGCTGAACAGCGCCAGCATCGCGATCGCCACCGCCAGCCCCGGCAGCGTCAGCACCGGCACCCCGTCCTGCAGGCGCTGCAGCCACGGCAGATAGTTGGTGGAATACTGCAGCGCTGCCAGCACCTCGATCGACGCGGTCGAGGCCGCCGCCACCCAAGTGATCCAGCCGAGCGTATAGCTGGCAAAGGATCCGAACGCGTAGTGCGGATATCGGATCAACCCGCCGGAGACTGGAAACATCGCGCCCAGCTCCGCGTAGCACAGGCCGATCAGCACCATCATCACGCCACCGATGCACCAGGCCACCACTGCGCCGGGGCCGGCGATCTGGGATGCGCTCAGCGCCCCGAACAGCCAGCCCGAGCCGATGATCGAGCCGACCGCCGTGAACAGCAGACCGACCGTGCCGATGTCCCGCCGCAACCGGCTGTCATCGGCTGCCCGGCGGTGCAGCGTTGCGCCAGAATCTGCCATCCTGCCTCCCTTGCTCGCGCGAGTATGCACGAGCGCGGGCGTCCTGCCGATAGCAGGCCGATAGCAGGCGCCGGCACGCGTCCCCGTAAGAGCACCCGCACCCAAGCCCCTCGAAGGATCGCGGGCGCCCATCCGCACCGGGTGCCTGGGAAGGCTGACGGGTGCCCGGTTCAGGGCAGGTTGTCGACCGGCCGCTTGGAAGTCGAGGGCAGCAGGTGCTCGGCCTTCAGCCCACAGTCCAGCGCCGCCGCGCTGGAGATGTAGATCGATGAGTAGGTGCCGGCCACGATACCGATGATCAGCGCGAGCGAGAACCCGCGCAGCACCGGGCCGCCGAGCACGTACAGCGCCACCACCACCAGCAGCGTCACCACCTTGGTCATGATCGTGCGCGATAGCGTCTGGTTGATCGACTGGTCCAGCACCACCACCGGCTCCAGCCGCCGCGTGAGGTGGAAGCGCTCGCGGATGCGGTCGAACACCACCACGGTATCGTTGAGCGAGTAGCCGATCACCGCCAGCATCGCCGCGACCACGGTCAGATCGAAGGTGGTGCCGCTGAGCGAGAAGGCTCCGAGCACCAGGATCGGGTCGTGCAGCACCGCCAGGATCGCGCCGAGCGACAGCCGCCAGGTATGAAAGCGCACCGCGATATAGCCGAAAATCAGCAGCAGCGTGGCGAGGAGCGCCTGGAACGCGCTGCGCTCGAGCTCGCCACCGACCTGCGGGCCGATTACCTGCACCTGCTGGATCTGCACACCCGCATCCACGCTGCGCAGAATGCCCTCGATGCGGGTGCGCACCGCCTCGGTGCTCTGCTTGGTCGGCGGCAGTCGGATCGCGATGACCCGCGTGCTGCCGAACATCGTGACCTGCGCATCGCGGTAGCCGTTGCGCGCCAGTGCCGCGGCAACCGCGTCGCGGTTGGCGGCGGTCGGGAAGCTCGCCTGCACGGTCACGCCGCCGGTGAAGTCCACGCCCATGTTCAGCCCGCGCGTGGCCAGCGAGATGATCGAGGTGAGCACCAGGATGATCGACAGGCCGTACCACACCTTGCGGGTGTGCATGAACGGGAAGCTGGTCGTACGCCGGAAGAATTCCACCCTGTCTACGCTCCTGATCGTTGGCCGTGCTGATCGTATCCGCCGCGTCGATCGTGCCGGTCGCGGCCGCCGCGCCCGGCGGCTAGCCGATCGATAATTGTTTGACCTTGCGCCGGCCGCCGTACATCAGCGTGATCAGCGCGCGGCTGCCCATCAGCGAGGTGAACATCGAGGTGGCGATACCGAGCACCAGCACGATCGCGAAGGTGCGTACCGCGCCGGTGCCGATCACGTACAGCGCCAGACCCGCGATCAGCGCGGTGACGTTCGAGTCGGCAATCGCCGAGAACGCCTTGTCGAAGCCGGCGCGGATGGCCGCCTGCGGCGACACGCCGTTGCGCAGCTCCTCGCGGATGCGCTCGTAGATCAGCACGTTGGCATCGACCGCGATGCCCACCGTCAGGATGATGCCGGCGATGCCCGGCAGCGACAGCGAGGCCTGCAGCAGCGACAGCAGCGCGGCCAGCAGCACCACGTTGGCGAGCAGCACCGCGTCGGCCACCAGCCCGAAGGCGTGGTAGTAGATCACCATGAACACGAACACCGCGAGCATGCCGATCTCGAGCGCGCGGATGCCCTTGTCGATGTTGTCCTTGCCGAGCGACGGCCCGACGGTCCGCTCCTCGACCACCTCGATCGGTGCCGCCAGCGAGCCCGAGCGCAGCTGCAGCGCCAGGTCGCTGGCCTGTCCCTGGGTCATGCCGGTGACCATGAATTGCGGTCCGAATACGCCCTGGATGGTCGCGTCGTTGATGACCTGCTGGGTGATGTTCTCGCGGTCGACCTTCTTGCCGTTCACCACCACCTGCTGGCGGCTGCGCTCGATGTACACCACCGCCAGATGGTGACCGACGTTCTCGCGCGTGGTGCGCAGCATCGAGGCGGCGCCGCGCGCATCCAGGCGGATGTTGACCGTCGGACCCTGCTGCGTCGAGGTCGAGGTCGCCTGCGTCAGCTCATCGCCTGTCACGACGATCTCGCGCTTGAGCAGGATCGGCGTGCCGTCCTGCTGCTTGTAGAGCTTGTCGCCGAGCGGCACCACGCCGCTCTGCTGCGCCTGGAAGGCATTGCCGCTCTCGTCCTGCAGGTGAAACTCGAGCGTGGCGACCTTGCCCAGCAGGTCCTTGATCTGCGCGGAGTTCTGCACGCCGGGCAGCTCCACCACGATGCGGTCCAGGCCCTGACGCTGCACCACCGGCTCGGACGCACCCATCTCGTTGACGCGGTTACCGAGCGTGGTGAGATTCTGGTCGATCGCGTAGGTTTCGCGCGCGGTGATCTGCGCCGGGGTGAGCACCATGTCGACCACCGGCCCGGTGGGCGTGCTCGAGGTGCTAAATATCAGCGTGTTGTCGAGCTTGGCGAGCTCCGTCTGGACGGCGCCGGCATCGGCGCCTGGTGGCAGGTGCACCGATAGCCCGTTCGGCACGCTGCTCTTATCCACGGTAATCGTGGTTACGTCGCGGAACGGCAGATGCGCATCGATCAGCGTGCGCCGGAAGCTCTGCTCGTAGCTGCCGAGCAGCTGGCTCACGGCGCTGTTCACGTCGACCTGATAGAGCAGGTACAGCCCGCCGCGCAGGTCCAGCCCCAACGGCATCGCCTTCAGGCCCAGCGCGCGCATCCAGGTCGGGTCGCGCGGCGCATACGACAGCGCCGAGACGTAGGTGTCCGACAGCGCCGCGTCGACCGCGTCGCGCGCCTTGAGCTGCGCGGCGACGTCGTCGAACGCGACCACCAGGCGGCCACCGTCGATGTAGTCGCGCTTGAACGGGATGTGCTGAGCGCTCAGCAGCTGCTCGACCATCTGCTGGCCGGCCCGGTCCATCGCCGCCCGATCCTTGCGCGCGACCTGCAGCGCCTGGTCCTCGCCATAGACATTCGGCAGCGCCAGCAGCAGCCCGAGCAGGACTACCAGCAGCACCAGGGCGTATTTCCAGCGGGGATATTCCAGCATGGGAAGGCTGCGCAGTCGCCGGTCAGGCGCTCTTGAGGGTGCCCTTGGGCATCAGCGCCGTCACCTGCGCCTTCTGCACCTTGATCCGCACGCCCTCGGCGATCTCCAGCGTGATGAAGCTGTCGCCGACATCGGTGATGCGGCCGAGGATGCCGCCGGTGGTGACGACCTCATCACCGGTGGACAGCCGCGACAGCATCGCCTGCTGATCCTTCGCCCGCTTCTGCTGCGGACGGATCAGCAGGAAGTAGAAGATGGCCACGAACACCACCAGGATGACGATCTGGCCGTAGCCGCCGCCGAATGCGCCGCCGGCGCCAGTGCCTTGGGCGACCGCGTCGCTAACCATTAAGCTCATGCTTGCCTCGTGTATGACGAAAGCCGCTGGTGCAGGCACCCCCGCCGGCCCTTGGAGCGCGGCAGATCCTGCAAAGGGGCGGCATTATGCCACAGGCGTTCCGCTGCGCCGGGGTAACGCCGCAACGCGCGCGGCCAGCTCCCCCAGGCGCCCCGCCGCGATCGCGGCTCGAACCTGCCGCATCAGCTCCAGGTAGAAATGCAGGTTGTGCAGCGTGGCCAGGCGCACCCCCAGCACCTCGTTGCACCGGTCCAGGTGCCGCAGATAGGCGCGCGAGTAGCGGCGGCAGGTCGCGCAGCTGCACTCCGGATCGATCGGTCCGGTGTCGCGCTGATACAGCGCATTGCGGATATTGATGATGCCGGACCAGGTGAACAGGTGCCCGTTGCGCGCGTGCCGTGTCGGCATCACGCAATCAAACAGATCGACCCCGCACGCCACCGCCGCGACGATGTCCTGCGGATAGCCCACCCCCATCAGGTAGCGCGGCCGCTGCACCGGCAGCATCGGCCCCAGCTGCTCCAGCACCGCCAGGCGCTGCTCCTCGGGCTCCCCGACGGCCAGCCCGCCGATCGCATAGCCGGCAAAGGGGCGCTGCGAGAGCCGCTCGAGCGACTCGAGCCGCAGATCCGGGTACATCCCACCCTGCACGATTCCGAACAAATGCCCCGGCGGGACACCGGGATCGGACGGACCACCGCCGTAATAGTGATCGAACGAGCGCAGCGCCCAGCGCATCGAGCGCTGCATCGACTCGCGCGCCTGCTCATGCGTGGCGGGGTACGCGGTGCAGTCATCGAACGCCATCGCGATGTCCGAGCGCAGCGCGCGCTGCACGTCCATCGCGTCCTCGGGCCGCATGCGCACCAGCGCGCCATCGACCGGCGAGCGGAAGCTCACGCCCTCCTCATCGATGCGCCGCAGCTTCGCCAGGCTGAACACCTGGAAGCCGCCCGAATCGGTCAGGATCGGGCGATCCCATCCCATGAAACCGTGCAGCCCGTCGCGATGCAGGGCAACGATCTGCGCTCCGGGGCGCAGCATCAGGTGGAAGGTGTTTCCCAGCACGATCTGGGCCCCGAGCGCCTCGAGCTCCTCCGGGGTCATCCCCTTGACGGTGCCATAGGTCCCGACCGGCATGAAGGCGGGCGTTTCCACGCATCCATGCGCCAGCGTCAGGCTCCCCAGGCGCGCCGCGCCGTCGTGCGCGCGCACCTCGAAGCGCAGTGCCGCCTGCGCGGTCACGCGGTCACGCGCGCGGGGCCGCTGGCGGATGCGGCCGGCCATACCAGCATCGCATCCCCGTAGCTGAAGAAGCGGTAGCGCTCGCGCACCGCGTGCGCATAGGCGGACAGCACCAGCTCGCTGCCGGCAAACGCGGCCACCAGCATCAGCAGTGTCGATTGCGGCAGATGGAAATTGGTCAGCAACGCATCGATCACCCGGAAGCGGTAGCCAGGCCGGATGAACAGCCGCGTCTGCCCGACCGCGGCCGCCAGCGGCGCCGCGCTGCCGGCGCTGCCGGCCTCGGCGGCGGCCGCCTCCAGCGCGCGCGCCACGGTGGTGCCCACGGCCACGACGCGCCGTCCAGCCGCGCGGGTGCGCTCGATCAGCTCCACGGTGGCGGACTCGACCCGATAGCTCTCCGGATGCATCACGTGCTCGCTGAGCGCCTCGGTGCGCATCGGCTGGAACGTGCCCGCCCCCACATGCAGCGTGACGAAGGCACGCCCGATTCCGCGTGCCTGCAGCGCGGCCAGCAGCGGGACATCGAAGTGCAGGCTGGCGGTCGGCGCCGCCACCGCGCCGGGAACACGCGCCCACAGGCTCTGGTAACGCTCGCGGTCGGCCTCATCCGCGGGCCGCTCGATGTAGGGCGGTAGCGGCACCTGGCCGTGCTGCTCGAAGAACGCCACCGCCTCGTCCGGCAGCTCGACCTCCCAGAACTGCCCGCAGCGGGCCGCCACGCGTACCGCCCCGCCCGCGCTGTGCAGCGCCATCCCGACCCGCACCGCCCGGCTGTCGCGCAGCTGCACCAGCGCACGCCGGCCGGTCAGCGGCCGTTCCAACAGCAGCTCCAGGCGCCCGCCGGTGGGCTTGCGCAGCGCCAAGCGGGCCGGAAGCACGCGGGTATCGTTCAGCACCAGCAGGTCCCCGGGCGTGAGCAGCTGCGGCAGCTCGCGCAGCTGCCGGTCCTGCCAGCTCGCGCGCGCGCCGTCGAGCAGCAGCAGGCGACTGGCGGAGCGTTCGGCGAGCGGCGTCTGCGCGATCAGCTCCGGCGGCAGCGGATAGTCGAAATCACTGCGCTTGAGGTCATCGGGATGCATCATCAGGGGCTTCGGTGGAGATGGCGCGACCCGGGGCGACCCTGGGTCGGCGCCGAGCCGGCGGTGGGGATGGTGGCCTCGCTCGGAGTCGAACCGAGATGGGCAAGCCCGGTCGATTTTGAGTCGACTGCGTCTACCAGTTCCGCCACGAGGCCCTTGGTCTGCGCTCTGGTCCGCCGGGTGCGACGCCCGCCAGTACAGAGCCGCTCTCGGGACGGGTACGATACCGCAATCCGCCATGAAATTCTGTCCAGCTTGTGCCCAGCCGGTGGAACTGCGCATTCCGCCGGGAGACAACCGGCCGCGCGCGGTCTGCAGCGCCTGCGGCGCGATTCATTACGAGAATCCGCGCATCGTGGTCGGCTGCGTGCCCGAGTGGCAGGATCGCATTCTGCTGTGCCAGCGCGGCATCGAGCCGCAGCGCGGCTACTGGACCACGCCGGCCGGTTTCTTCGAGATCGGCGAGACTCTGCAGAACGCCGCGGCGCGCGAATCGCTCGAGGAAGCGCAAATCCGCGTCGAGGTCGGCTCGCTGCTGGCGATCACGCACGTATTGCACACCGCGCAGGTACACGTCACCTTCCGCGCCCGCATGCTCGACGGGCGTTTCGGAGCCGGTGCCGAGAGCCTGCAGGTGGGCCTGTACCGCGAGCACGAGATTCCATGGGACCGGATCGCGTTCCCCAGCATCACTTTCGCGCTGCGCTGCTACCTGGCGGACCGGCGCGCCGCGCGTGAGGGGCTGCATTTCAGCACCGTCGAGCGGCCAGGGTGAGCGCGGCTATCAGCTTATGCCCGCGCCGCTGCCGCATGCGCGCTTTGAAGCGGCCGCGAAAGGCCGCTATCCTTTCCGGCCCGGACCAGTTGAAGTTGAAAGCGGAGCAGCAATGACCTTTGTCGTGACGGAAAACTGCATCAAGTGCAAATACATGGACTGTGTGGAAGTCTGCCCGGTCGACTGCTTTCACGCCGGCCCGAATTTCCTGGTGATCGACCCGGACGAGTGCATCGACTGCACGCTGTGCGAGCCGGAGTGTCCCGCCGAGGCGATCTTCTCCGAGGAGGAGCTGCCCGGAGGCCAGGAATCGTTCAAGCAGCTCAACGCCGAGCTGGCCAAGCAATGGCCGGTGATCACCGAGAAGGGCCCACCGCCAGACGACGCCAAGGAGTGGGACGGCAAGGCCGAGAAGCTCAAGCTGCTGGAGCGCTGACCCGAGCACCGGAACCGGCGCCGGAACCATCAGCTGGCGCTAAAGCGAAGACAGGAGGCATGACGGGAGCCACGCCCCCTGCCAGTGCTCTGACGCCGCTGGTTGTCCGCCCGGGCCGCCCCGCGCCTCAGCCGCGCGGATGGTGCTGGGCGTGCAGTTCCTTCATGCGCTCGCGCGCCACGTGGGTGTAGATCTGGGTGGTCGACAGATCGCTGTGGCCGAGCAGCATCTGCACCACGCGCAGGTCCGCGCCGTGATTGAGCAGGTGGGTGGCAAACGCATGCCTCAGCGTGTGCGGCGAGAGTTCGCGGTCGACGCAGGCCTTGCGCGCGTAGCGCTTGATGATGTGCCAGAACGCCTGGCGCGTCATGCGGTCGCCCCGCCGCGTCGGAAACATGCAGTCGGTGCTGCGATCGAGCAGGATATCGTTGCGCGGGCCGTTGATGAACGCCGTGATCCAGCGCACCGCCTCTTCGCCCAGAGGGATCAGGCGCTCGCGATTGCCCTTGCCGAGCACCCGGATGACGCCCTGGTTCAGGTTGACCTGTCCGAGCTTCAGGCTAACCAGCTCCGACACCCGCAGCCCGGTGGCATACAGCACCTCGAGCATCGCGCGGTCGCGGTAGCCGAGCGGGTCGGCCACCGCGGGCGCCGCCAGCAGCGCCTCCACTTCCGCCTCGGTCAGCGAGCGCGGCAGCGAACGGCCGATCTTGGGCATCGCGATCTGCGCGGTCGGATCCTCGCGCAGCATCCCCTCGCGTACCAGGTAGCGGAAGAAGCGCCGGTAGGAGGACAGCTGCCGCGCCATCGAGCGCGGTCGTGCTCCGGCCTGGGAACGTACCGCAATGAAATCAATCAGTTCGCCGCGTCCTGCCTGAGCCAATCCGATGTGGCGCTCAGCCGAAAGCCATCGGCTCAGGGCCGCCAAATCGGCCCGATAGGCAGCGAGCGTGTTCGCGGACAGACCCCGCTCCATCCATACCGCGTCGAGAAACCGCGCAATGAGCGGATCGACCGATTCGTGACTCGAACTGTCTGTGGTCGCTGTGGCCGGTTTGGTCAACGCCATGCTCGCTGGGTAATCTGTCCTAGGCAGTATGCTGACGGGGGGTCGCGCTTCGATGTGATCACTCTCACAGCCAGGCGCAACCGTTAACATAAAGAGAACTGCATCACATATCGGACATGCCTACTGCGACGCCTTCCGGACAATCATCCGCCCACACGGTCCCCGCCGCACCCTTGCGCATCGCCTACGGCCTGTATGCCTGGCTGCAGTTCGTGCTGATCGGTCTGGTCGGCCTGATCCTGCTGCTGTGCCTGCCGTCGCTGAGCCGCCGGCGCGCCCTGATTCGGCGCCTGGCGCGGCTCGTGCTGCGGCTCGCCGGCATGCGCCTGCACGTCGGGGACCTCTCGGCCCTGCCGCGGCCCTGCGTGGTGGTCGCGAATCACTGCAGCTACCTGGATGGGGTCGTGCTGGCCGCGGTGCTGCCGCCCGACTTCGGCTTCGTGATCAAGCGCGAGATGTCGTCCGTGCCGCTCGCCGGCGTGCTGTTGAACCGCATCGGTGCCGAGTTCGTCGAACGGCGCGATCAGGCGCACGTCCTGCGCGACACTCGCCGCCTGATGCGCCATGCGCTGGCCGGCCAGGCGCTCGCCTTCTTCCCCGAGGGTACGTTCAGCACGCAGGTGGGCCTGCTGCGCTTTCACATCGGTGCGTTCGCCGCCGCCGCGCGCGCCAACCTGCCCGTGGTACCGATCGCGATCCGCGGCACGCGTCACTGCCTGCCGCCCGGCAGCGCCTGGCCGCAGCCCGGGCCGGTCGACGTGCACCCCCTGGCCGCGCTGCCGGCGCTGCCCCCCGGCGTCGCCCAGGACGGCCCGCGCGCCGCGGCGCTGCGCGATCGCTCGCGTGGTGCGCTGCTGGCGGCGTTGGGCGAGCCGGACCTGGCATGATCGAGCCGCCCATGCCTGAAGCCGATGTGATGAGCTACGACGCGGTGATCGTCGGCGCCGGCCCCGCCGGCCTCGCCTGCGCAATCCGGCTGCGGCAGCTCGATCCCGGCCGCAGCGTGTGCGTGCTGGAGAAAGGCGCGAGCGTCGGGGCGCACGTGCTCTCAGGCGCGCTGCTCGACCCGGCGCCGCTCGACGAGCTGCTGCCCGACTGGCGCGGCCAGCCCCCCGAGATCTGCGTGCCGGTACGGCGCGACCGGTTCCGTCTGCTCACCGCGCGGCGGGCGCTGCCGCTGCCCACGCCGCCGCAGCAGCGCAATCACGGCAACTTCATCGTCTCGCTCGGACAGCTGACCGCGCAGCTCGCGGCGCGCGCCGAGGCGCTCGGAGCCGACGTGTTCCCGGGCTTCGCGGTACGCGAGGCGCTGTACGATGCGGCTGGCGCGGTCGCAGGCGTCGCCCTCAGCGACATGGGCCGCAGGCGCGACGGCAGCGAGAAACCCGGCTTCGTGCCCGGCGCCCGCATCCGCGCACCGATCACGATCGTGGCCGAGGGCTGCCGCGGCAGCCTCAGCAAGCAGCTGATCGGGCGCTACGGCCTCGATAGCGCGCGCGCGGGCGCCAGCTACGGCCTCGGCTTCAAGGAGCTGTGGCAACTGCCACCCGGCCGTACGCAGCCGGGGCTGGTCTGTCACACGGTGGGCTGGCCGCTGGACGCCGCCACCTACGGCGGCGGCCTGCTCTACCACCTCGAACGCGACCAGCTCTACGTCGGCTACATCGTCGGCCTGGACTACCGCGACCCGCGGCTCGCCCCGTTCGAAGCCTTTCAGCAGTTCAAGCATCACCCCTCGATCAGGCCGCTGCTGGAGGGCGGCGAGCCACTGGCCTACGGCGCACGCGCCATCGCCACTGGCGGCTGGCAGGCCCTGCCGCGGCTGGAGATGCCCGGCGCGGTGCTGATCGGCGATGCCGCCGGCACGCTCAATGTGGCCCGTCTCAAGGGCATCGACCAGGCGATGCGCTGCGGGATGCTGGCGGCCGAGCACCTGCAGCAGCACGGGCGCTCCGCCGGCTTCGATGCCGCCTGGCGCGCCTCGGCGAGCGCGCGCGCGCTCTGGCGCGTCCGCAATATCAAGCCCGGCTTCAAGCGCGGCCTGCTGCCAGGCCTCGTCAACGCCGCGCTGGAGACCGCGCTGCGCGGGCACTCGCCCTGGACGCTGCGCAGCCGCCCCGACTTCGAGCGGCTCGAGCGCCTCGCCGCGGCCGCGCCCGCGGCGCGCTCGTGGGTGACGCGCTCGCTGCCGCCGCGCGACCGCACCGCCGCGGTCTATCTGGCGGCGACCAGCCACGAGGAGGATCAGCCGGTTCATCTCAAGATCCGCGACCCGGGCATCTGCATCGAGCGCTGCAGCGCCGAGTACGGCAATCCGTGCACGCGCTTCTGCCCGGCGGCGGTCTACGAGATCGTGCAGGATGCCGCCGGCGAGCGGCGGCTGCAGATCAACGCCGCCAACTGCGTGCATTGCAAGGCGTGCGACATCAAGGATCCATACGAGATCATCGACTGGACGGTACCCGAAGGCGGCGCCGGACCCAATTATCACG
This sequence comes from Steroidobacteraceae bacterium, assembly GCA_036267195.1. Classification (GTDB taxonomy): domain Bacteria; phylum Pseudomonadota; class Gammaproteobacteria; order Steroidobacterales; family Steroidobacteraceae; genus FEN-1191. The sequence continues at coordinate 27,345 of DATAWM010000057.1, read as the reverse complement.
ACCTCTGAGACCGTGGACGCCGACGCCATCCCCGCGAGCAGCCTGCGCGACAGCTATACGCGCGAGCTGCGGGCACACGGCTATCAGGACGACGGCGCGCAGGCCGCCGCGATCGAGCGGCTGGATGCGCTGCGCGAGCGGCTGCTGCGCCAGCCGCCCGCCGGTACGCTGGGGCGCTGGCTGCAGCGCTGGCGCCCACGCCTGCCGCCGACGCCCCAGCCGCACGGCCTGTATCTGTGGGGCGCGGTCGGCCGCGGCAAGACCTGGCTGATGGATCTGTTCTACGACAGCGTGGCCGGCCGCCCGCGCATGCGCAGCCACTTCCATCACTTCATGCGCGACGTACACGCAGCGCTGCGGCAGCAGCACTCACGGCGCGCGCCGCTCGAGCTGGTGGCGCGAGCGCTGGCAGCGCGGGCGCAGGTGCTGTGCCTGGACGAGCTGTTCGTCAGCGATATCGCCGATGCGATGATCCTCGGCACGCTGTTCGAGGCGCTGCTCTCTCTCGGCACGACGCTGGTGATCACGTCCAATGTCCCGCCGGGCGAGTTGTACCGTGACGGCCTGCAGCGCAGCCGCTTCCTGCCGGCGATCGCGCTGCTGGAGCACGAGCTCGAAGTGGTATGCGTCGACGGCGGGATCGACTATCGGTTGCGCCACCTGCAGCGCCGGCCGATCTATCTCGACAGCCGCCTGCCGGACACACCGGCACAACTGCGCCGCCTGTTCGACCAGATCGCCGGCGCGCACGGTGACAACGGCGCGGAGCTGCAGGTGCAGGGGCGCCGGCTGCGGGCGTTGCAGCGGCGCGGGCCGGTGGTCTGGTTCAGCTTTGCCGCGCTGTGCGAGGGCCCGCGCAGTACGAACGACTACGTCGACCTGGCGCAGGAATTTCACACGGTGCTGGTGTCGGACGTGCCGGTGCTCAGCCTGCCGCAACAGGACAATGCCGCGCGCCGCTTCATCGCTCTGATCGATGAGCTGTACGACCAGGGCGTCAAGCTGATCGTGTCGGCGGCCGCGCCGCCCGAGCAGCTCTACCGCGGCGAGCGCCTGCAGCTGGAATTCCGCCGCACTGCCAGCCGCCTGGTGGAGATGCAGAGCGAGGCCTATCTTGCGCGCGCGCACCGGCGTTGAGCCGGGCGAAGCGCCGCCGGGCATGCGGCTCTTTTCTGTGTAAATGTTCCCCGATAAAACTCTTCGCGGTAAAGTAGTCTGACGCATGGATAACGACCAGCCTCCGACCGTAGGACCCCTGCAGCAACGCGCCAACGAGGTCGAGACCGCGGTCCTACGCTCCGCCGGCTTCTTCAAGGAGATCCCGGCGCGTGAAACACTGATTCTGCGCCTGATGGTGCTGCTCGGACGCGAGATCTCCGCCCTGCTCGAGGAAATTCTCGAGCCGCGTGGCTTGAGCGAGACCGAATACCGCACGTTGATGATGTTGGTCAGCCAGCCCGACGGCATCGCGCACCCGAGCGATCTGTGCGCCGATGTGGCCCAGAGTCCCGCCAACATGACCCGCGTGGCCGACGGCCTGTACGAGCGCGGCCTGATCACGCGCGTGGCCAGCGAGGAGGATCGCCGCCGCACCATCCTGCGCATCACCCCGGCCGGAGAGTCGCTGGTGCGCACGCTCCTGCCCGACACCACCGAGCGCGTGCGCGCGATCTTCGCCGAGATGTCGCAGCCGGCCCGCAGCGCGCTGCTCGAACACCTGCGCAGCCTGCTCGTGCGCATCGATCAATGCGCCCCCGGCAGCGCCGCCGCGGCGGGCGGTCAAATGCTACGATCCTCGACATGAGCACCCTTGCCGCGCGGTTCGAGATTCCCTACCGCGCCTGTCTCGACAATGACGGTAATCTCATCGGGCCACTGCCGCAGTTCGCGCAGGATGGCGCGCTGCTGCAGCGGATCTACCGCACCATGATGTGCGCGCGCACCTTCGACGCGAAGGCGGTGAATCTGCAGCGCACCGGCAAGCTGGGCACCTATCCGTCGTGCCTCGGCCACGAGGCCACGCACGTCGGCGTCGGCGCGGCCATGCGGCCTGAGGACGTGCTGTTCACCGTCTACCGCGAGATCGGCACCAAGTTCTGGCGCGGCGTCGACCTGCACAGCGTGCTGCTGTACTGGGGCGGGGACGAGCGCGGCACGCTCTACCCGAGCGCGCCGCAGGATTTCCCGTTCTGCGTGCCGATCGGCTCGCAGATGCCGCAGGCCGCCGGGGCGGCGTTCGCGATGCAGATCCGCGGCGAGCAGCGCTGCACGCTGGTGTTCGTCGGCGACGGCGGCACCTCCCAGGGCGCCTTCTACGAGGCGATCAACTTCGCCGGAGCCAAGGCGCTGCCACTGGTGTGCGTGATCGTCAACAACGGCTGGGCCATCTCGGTGCCGGTGCGGCAGCAGACCGCGGCGCAGACGCTGGCGCAGAAGGCCATAGCCGCCGGCGTGCCGGCGCTGCAGATCGACGGCAACGACGTGCTGATCGTACGCGAAGCCGTCGGGGAGGCGCTCGCACGCGCGCGCAGCGGCGGCGGCCCTACCGTCATCGAGGCCCTCACCTACCGGCTGGCCGATCACACCACCTCCGACGATGCCGCGCGCTACCGCGATGGCGCGCAGGTCGAGGCGGCCTGGGCGCGCGAGCCGATCGCGCGCTTCAGGAAGTTCCTGTACGCACGCGGCCTGTGGGACGAGGCGGCCGAGCAGGCGCTCAAGCGCGAGCACGGTGAGCAGATCGAAGCGGCGGTCCGGCAGTACCTGGCAACGCCCAAACAGTCGACCGATGCCATGTTCGACTTCCTGTACGCCGAGCTGCCCCCGGGGCTGTACGCACAGCGCGAGCAGGCGCGCCGCTACGCGGCGCCGCGAGCCTAGCGGCGCCGCGGGTGCAAGCGGCGTTGCGCAACAGCTAAGCGAGGACGCAAGTCGATGGCGAAGGTGACGATGGTCGAGGCCATCAATATGGCGCATGCCTGGGAGATGGCGCACGACCCGTCGGTGGTGGTGCTCGGGGAGGACGTGGGCGCCAACGGCGGGGTGTTTCGCGCCACCGTCGGGCTGCAGCAGCGCTTCGGCGCCGCGCGCGTGCAGGACACCCCCCTTGCCGAGGGACTGATCGCCGGCGCGGCGATCGGGCTGGCCGCGCAGGGCATCAAGCCGGTGGCCGAGATTCAGTTCATGGGCTTCATCTATCCGGCGATCGACCAGATCGCCAGCCACATGGCGCGGCTGCGCAACCGTACGCGCGGACGGCTCAGCTGTCCGCTGGTGCTGCGCATGCCCCACGGCGGCGGCATTCACGCGCCCGAGCATCACTCCGAGAGCCTGGAGGCGGTGCTGTGCCATCATGCGGGGCTGCGGGTGGTGTGTCCGTCCTCGCCGGCGCGCGCCTATGGGCTGCTGCTTGCCTCGATCCGCAACCCCGATCCGGTGATCTTCCTCGAGCCGGTGCGCCTGTATCGCTTCATCCGCCAGGAGATCGAGGACGACGGCCAGGCGCTGCCGATCGACAGCTGTTTCGTGCTGCGCGAGGGCGCCGATCTGACCATCGCGACCTGGGGGGCGATGACGGTGGAGTGCCTGAAGGCGGCCGAGCAGCTCGCCGGCGAGGGCATCAGCTGCGAGATCATCGACGTCGCCTCGCTGGCCCCGATCGACTTCGACACCATCCTGGATTCAGTGGTCAAGACCGGGCGGCTGCTGATCGTGCACGAGGCGGCGCGCACCTGCGGACTGGGCGCAGAGATCGCCGCGACGGTCACGGAGCAGGCGCTGTACGATCTGCTCGCACCGATCCGCCGCGTCACCGGCTACGACACCGTCATGCCGCTGTACCGGCTCGAGTACGACTACATCCCGAGCCTGGCGCGCATCGTCGATGGGGTGCGCGCCACACTGGCAGAATAGCGCGGAGAAGCCATGACCGTGTTCAAGTTACCCGATCTGGGTGAAGGCTTGTCCGAAGCCGAGATCGTGCGCTGGCATGTCAAGGTGGGCGACCACGTCGCGCTGGACGCGCCGATGCTCTCGGTCGAAACCGCCAAGGCCGTGGTCGAAGTTCCCTCGCCCATCAGCGGCACCATCGTCGCTTTGCATGCGCAGCCGGGCGAGCGCATCGAGACCGGCGCGCCGCTGATCGAGTTCGCGCCCGATCCGGGAGCCGACAGCGGCGCGGATGCCGGTACCGTCGTCGGGCAGATGCCGGGCGCGCTGGTCGAAGACGCGGCCGGCGCCGCGCTCGAAGCCGCCAACGCGGTGACGCGCCCGCGCGTGCGCGCGGTACCGGCAGCGCGGGCGCTGGCCCGCAGCCTGGGTGTGGAGCTCGGCTCCCTGACCGGCACCGGCCGCGGCGGCCTGATCACGCTGGATGACGTCATGGCCATCGGGCTGCCCGCGCGCGGCGCCTCGAGCAAGATGCACCCGGCGCCCGCTCCGGCCGCCCCGCGGCCGCCCGCAGCGTCGCCCGCCGCGCCCGCCGGGGCAGCGGCCGGCGGCCCCGCGGACGTCGAGCAGCTGCGCAGCCTGCGCCGCGCCATGGCGCAGAGCATGGCGCTGTCACGTGACAGCGTCATGGCGTGCTCGGTGTTCGATGACGCCGACCTGCATCGCTGGCGCGGCGGGGCGGATTACAGCACGCGCGTGCTGCGGGCCATTGCCGCCGGCGCGCGCGCCGAGCCCGGACTGAATGCCTGGTACGACGCGGACTCGCAGAGCCGCACGCTGTTCGAGCACGTCAACGTCGGCATCGCGGTCGACACCGCCGATGGCCTGCTGGTGCCGGTGATCCGGCAGGTCGACCAGCTGGACGCCGCGCAGCTGCGCGTCGAGCTCGACCGGCTCAAGCTCGCGGCGCGCGAGCGCACCCTCAAGAGCGAGGAGCTGCGCCACTTCAGCTTCATGCTGTCCAATTTCGGCATGATGGCCGGCCGCTATGCCACCCCGGTGGTAGTCCCGCCCGCGGTGGCGATCCTCGGCACCGGCAGCGTGCGCCAGGACGCGGTCGCGCTCGACGGCAAGGTGCAGGTGCATGCGCGCATGCCGCTGTCGCTCACCTTCGATCACCGCGTGGTCACCGGCGCGGAGGCGGTGCGCTTCCTGGGCGCCGTGATCGCCGATCTCGAGCGGCCCGAATGAGCCGCGGCGGCCGTGCGCGCACCGGCGCGGCACAGCTGCCGGCGCTGCTGCACGCCTGGCGCGAATCGCTGCCGTCGGAGCAGTGGCGCGGCCTGCCTGCCGCGTGGCTCGCAGCCAGTGGCGCGCGTGCGCTGCAGTTCGGCGCGCGCCGCAGGCCCGGCCAGGCCCTGCTGCGTGTGCTCGGTGCGAGCGACGCCGCGCCGGCCGGCGCCGACGGCACGGCGATCGAGCTGATCACCGAGGACATGCCCTTCCTGGTCGATACGCTGCAGATGGGCATCGCCCAGGCCGGCCTGCCGATACGGCTGATCATTCATCCGATCCTGCAGGTACGGCGCGACGCAGCCGGCCGCCTGCAGATGTTGCATGCCGCGGTCACCGGGTCCGCCCCGGATGCCGGCGGCGTACGCGAGTCCTGGCAGTATCTGCAGATCGATGCGATCGGCGCGGCCGAACAGCGCGCGCTGCTCGCACGGCTGCGCTCGGCGCTGGCGGATCTGCGCCGTGCCTGCCGCGACTGGCCGCGCATGCGCCGCGTGGTGCTCGAGCTGTGTGCCGATATCGCCCGCCACCCGCCGGCGCTGGCGGCCGAGGTCATCGGCGAGAGCCGCGCGCTGCTGCAATACATGGAGGCCGATCACTTCACCTTCCTCGGGGTGCGTGAGAACCGCCTGCGCCGCACGGCGCGCGGCCCGCAGCTGCTGCCCGTAGCGCACACCAGCCTGGGCGTGCTGCGCCGGCGCTCGCATCACGCAGCCGACGGCGGCGCGGCCACCCGCAGCAACATCCGCCGCGCGCTGCGCTCGCATGAGCTGCTGGTCATCACCAAGGCCAATACGCGCTCGAGCGTGCATCGGTCCGGCTACCTGGACTACATCGGCGTCAAGCGCTTCGATCGCTCCGGCCGCGTCATCGGCGAGGTGCGCATCCTCGGCCTGTGGACCTCGAGCACCTACAGCGCCGATGCGCGCTCGATCCCGTGGGTGCGGCTGAAGCTGCAACACGTGATCGAGCACTTCCCGTTCGCACCCGGCAGTCACGACGCCAAGCGCCTGGTTCAGATCCTGGAGGGCTTGCCGCGCGACGAGCTGCTGCAGGCCAGCGTCGCCGACCTGATCCGCTGCGCGCGCGCCGTGCTGTCGCTGCAGGAGCGCACGCGGGTGCGCGTGGTGCTCAGGCGCGATGAATTCCGCCGCTTCTGGTCGTGCCTGGTATATCTGCCGCGCGAACGCTGCGATGCAGCCGCGCAGGCGCGCATCGCGGCGCTGCTGCGCGCCGCGCTGCACGGCGGCGAGCTCGATGCGAGCCTGTCGATCGGCGATGCGCCGCTGGCGCAGCTGCACGTGGTGGTACAGGTCGCTCCGGACGCCGCCGCGCGTGTCGATGCGGCGCGCCTGGAGCGTCGGATCGATGCGGCGCTGATCCGCTGGCGCGACCGGCTGCACGCGGCGCTGGTGGGGCGCTTCGGCCAGCTGCAGGGCAGCCGCCTCGAGCGCGCCTACGCAGGCGCGTTTCCGGCCTCCTACCGCCAGGACGACCATGAAGCCGCCGCCGCCGCGGACGATATCGCCGACCTGGAGGATCTGGATCGCGCCCCCGAGGCGATGCAGCTGCGACTGTACCGCCCGCACGGCCAGCGCGCCGAGCGTATCCACCTTCGCATCCTGCGGCGCGGGGAGACGCTGTCGGTGTCCGAGGTGCTGCCGACCTTCGAGCACTTCGGCCTGCGTGTCATCGCCGAGCGCCCCTACCGCCTGGACTGGCCGGATGGTAGCGCCGCCTGGGTGCAGGACTTCGAGCTCGAGCACTACGCCCGCCAACCCGTCGTCCTGGCCCGCATCGGCGCCGAGCTGATCGGCGCCTTTCGGGCGGTGCGCGCCGGGGAGCTGGACGATGACGGTTTCAACCGGCTGCTGATCGCCGCGCAGCTGAGCGCGCGCGCGGTCACGGTGCTGCGGGCCTGCTGCCGCTACCTGCTGCAGACCGGTATCGCGCTGAGCCAAAGCTACATGGAGCGCGTCCTCTCGAGCCACCCGGCCGCCGCGCGCGACCTGGTGCAGCTGTTCGAGCAGCGGCTCACGCCGGCGCCCGCGCGCGCCGCGGCCGCGCGCGCTACGCTGCTCGAGCGGCGCGTGCGCCGCGCGATCGGGGCGCTCGCCAGCGCCGACGAGGATCGCATCCTGCGCGCGTTCCTGGCCGTGATCCTCGCCGTCCTACGCACCAACTACTTCGTGCGCGATGCGCACGGCACCCCGCGCGCCTGGCTCGCGCTCAAGCTCGACTGCGCCCGCATCCCGGGACTGCCGCAGCCGCGCCCGCGCTACGAGATCTTCGTGCACAGCCCGCGGCTGGAAGCAGTGCATCTGCGGCAGGGACCGATCGCGCGCGGCGGCATCCGCTGGTCGGAGCGGCCCGAGGATTTCCGCACCGAGATCCTCGGGCTGATGAAGGCCCAGCACGTGAAGAACACGCTGATCGTTCCGGTCGGCGCCAAGGGCGGTTTCGTGGCGCGCCGCCTCTCGCCCGAGAGCACGCGCGAGGCGGCACAGCGCGAGATCGTGGAGTGCTATGCGCACTTCATGCGCGGCCTGCTCGACCTGACCGACAACATCGTGCAGGGCCGCATCGTCGCCCCGGCGCAGGTACGTCGGCTCGACGGCGATGATCCCTACCTGGTGGTGGCGGCCGACAAGGGCACCGCCTCGTTCTCCGATCTGGCCAATTCGATCTCGGCCGAGTACGACTTCTGGCTCGGCGACGCGTTCGCCTCGGGGGGCTCGGCCGGCTACGATCACAAGAAGATGGGCATCACCGCCCGCGGCGGCTGGGAGTGCGTCAAGCGTCATTTCCGCGAGCTCGGGCGCGACATCCAGCGCGAGCCGGTCACCGTCGCCGGCATCGGCGACATGTCCGGTGACGTATTCGGCAACGGCATGCTGCAGTCGCGCCAGATTCGACTGGTCGCGGCGTTCAATCACCAGCACATCTTCATCGATCCGAAGCCGGACCGGGCCCGCAGCTTCTCCGAGCGCGCGCGGCTGTTGCGCCTGCCGCGCTCGGGATGGGGCGACTACCGGCGCGAGCTGCTGTCGCGCGGCGGGGCGATCTACCCGCGCAGCGCCAAGCAAGTGCCGCTGTCGGCCGAGGCGCAGGCGCTGCTGGATCTGCCGCAGCGGCGCGCCAGCCCCACCGAGCTCATCCGCGCGATCCTGTGCATGCGGGTCGATCTGCTGTGGAACGGCGGCATCGGCACCTACGTCAAGGCCGCGAGCGAGCGCCACGGGGAGATCGCCGACCGGGCCAACGACGCGCTGCGCGTCGACGGCGCTCAGGTGCGCGCGCTGGTGGTCGGCGAGGGCGGCAACCTCGGCTTCTCCCAGCGTGGCCGCATCGAATACGCCGCCGCCGCCGGCCGCATCAATGCCGACTTCATCGACAACTCCGCCGGCGTCAATACCTCGGATGTCGAGGTCAACCTGAAGATCCTGCTCGACGCCGCGAACGGCGCCGCACCGCTGCCGCGGGCGCGCCGCAACCGCCTGCTGGCCGCGGCCACCGATGAGATCGCCGCGCTGGTGGTGCGCAACAACTACCTGCAGAGCCAGGCGATCAGCGTCATGCAGCAGCGCGCGAGCGCGGAGCTGGGCGAGCACCAGCGGCTGCTGCGCTGGCTCGAACGGCACGGCGCACTCGACCGCGCAGTCGAATGCCTGCCCACCGACGAGGAGCTGGACGAGCGGCGCAGGCAGGGGCGCGGCCTGACACGGCCGGAGCTCGCGCTGCTGCTGGCCTACGGCAAGATCGCGCTCAACCATGCCCTGACCGAATCCGGCGGCGCCGCGGATCCGTACCTCGCGCGTGAGCTGCAGCGCTACTTTCCGCAGGCGCTGCGGCGGCGCTATCCCGAGCGCATCGAGCATCATCGGCTGCGCGCGCAGATCATCATCACGGCCACCACCAACAGCTGCGTGCACCGCGTCGGACCGGCGCTGCTGATGGAGTGCGCCGAGCACGGCGACACCAATGCCGCCGACGTCGCCCGTGCCTATACGATCGCGCGCGACAGCGCCGAGCTGCGTGCGCTCTGGTCGCAGATCGAGGCGCTCGACGGCCGCGTCGAGGCCGAGGACCAGTACGAGGCGCTGTGGCAGACCAGCCGCTTCCTGCGGCACGTCACGCTCTGGCTGCTCTCGCACCGGCGCGAGTTCGGCGCGGTCGGCGCCGCGGTGGCACGGCTGCAGCCGGCGCTGCGCGAATTCCGCCAGGTGATGCCGGGTGCGCTCGCCGGGCTGGACCGCGAACGCCATCAGCAGCAGCGCCGGCATTACCTCGAGCGGGGCTTCCCACCGCACCTGGCGCAGGATCTGGCGCTGCTGGAGCCGCTGCAGCTCGCCCCCGAGCTGTGCGTGCTGACGGCCACCGCCGGCGCGCGCGCGCGCGTGGTCGCACACGCCCATTTCAAGCTCGGCGAGCGTCTCGGACTAGACTGGCTGGAGGCCACGATCCGGCAACTGCCCGCCGGCGGAAACTGGCAGGGAGCGGCCAGAGCGCGGCTGCATGCGGCCGCGGTAGCGGCACATCTGCACCTCACCGGCGCGGTGCTGCGCGGCGAGCGCTCTGCCCGCACGCGCGGCGGTACCGCCGCCGGCGCCATGGAGCCGGCACTGCAGCGCTGGCAGCAGCTGCTGTCCGATCTGCGCGCAGTAGCGAGCGCGGATCTGGCGGCGCTCACGGTCGCGCTGGAAGCACTGGAAAATCTGGCCGCCGCGCGGCCACAGAGCCTCGCGCATCTGCTATAACGGCACCGTCCTGCGGGTGCCCCGCGCACCGGCGCCGACCCATTCAGCCATTGCCATCCGTCTCGTCATCGCCACGAAGCAGCGGGGGAATCACAGTGTCGGGAAAACTGGTGCTGGTGCGTCACGGCCAGAGCATCTGGAACCTGCAGAACCTGTTCACCGGCTGGATCGACGTCGATCTGAGCCCGCAGGGTTGCGAGGAGGCGCGCGCCGCCGGGCAGGAGCTCGCCCGCGCCGGCTTCGTGCCGGACATGGTGTTCACCTCGGTGCTCAAGCGCGCCATCCGCACCCAATGGCTGATGCTCGAACAGCTGGATTTGATGTGGCTACCGGTCGAGCGCAGCTGGCGGCTCAACGAGCGCCATTACGGCGCCCTGCAGGGGCTGGACAAGGCGCAGACCGCGCAGCGTCACGGCGAGGCCCAGGTCAAGATCTGGCGGCGCAGTTACGACATCCCGCCGCCGCCGCTGGACAGCGCCGATCCGCGCCATCCGCGCTTCGACCCTCGCTACGCCGAGGTCGACGCACGTGAGCTGCCGTCGACCGAATCGCTCAAGGACACGCTCGCACGGGTGATGCTGTACTGGCGCGAGCGCATCGGCCCTGAGCTCTCCCGCGGGCGCAACGTGCTGGTGGTGGCCCACGGCAACAGCCTGCGCGCGCTGGTGAAGATGCTCGACGCGCTGTCCGAGCAGGCCGTAATCGAGCTGAACATTCCGACCGGCGTGCCGCTGCTGTACGAACTCGACGATGCGCTGCGCCGGCTCAGCAGCCGCTACCTGGGAGATGCGGAGGCGATCCGCGCCGCCGCCGAGGCCGTGCGCCGGCAGGGCCAGCAGGCCTCCGAGCCCCCGCGCAGCTAAACCACACGCGCACGAGCCCTGCGCCCAGATGCGCGAGCCGTCCGTTCAGGTGCGCGACTTGTCCGTGGTCCAGCCATCGTAGTTGCCGCCCAGCCGCTCGGCGAGCCTGTTGAAGCGGTCGCTGATCTCCTGCATGGCGCTCACCGAGATCTGCACGCGCTTGGTGGCATGCAGCGAAAAGCCGGAGCCGCCCTGGGTCATGTCGCGCACGTCGGTCTTGAAGCCTTCCGGCTCGAGCGTGCGCGTCAGCGTAGCGCATGCCACCTCATCCGGCAGGCTGAAGAAAAAATCCACTTCGTAGGGGGTGAACGCGTTGGCGCCGCTGGCGCGCAGGTTACGCACCATCTGCGCATCCCAGTCAATGCGCGGCCGCGAGCGCGCCTGCCGTATCGCGAACGCCACGCGCGCCGCGGCGATCAGCGCGGCAAGAACCAGCAGAAGGTACATCCAACGCATGCTCAGGCCGCTCCGTGTGCCCGGCGTCCAGGGCAATTCATGCTTTCATCGTCCGCCGCCGCGTCTATCAGCGCCGCCGCCCTACTCTTCCGGCGCAATCTGGACCTTCAGGCCCGAGAGCGCATCATTGAGCATGATCTGGCAGGACAGGCGCGAATTATCGCGGCGCGACTGCAGGTCACCGAGCATGTCGCCCTCGTCCGACATCGGCGCCGGCAGCCGCGGCACCCACTCGGGGTCGACGTACACGTGGCAGGTGGCGCAGGAACACATGCCGCCGCAGATCGCGCCCACACCGTCATCCATGTCGCGCAACGGCTCCATCAGCACCACGCCGCTGGGCGCATCGAGCTCACGCTCGACGCCATCGCGGTCAATCACTCGCACGGTCGGCATCGCCACTCCTGCAGATTCGATGGCGCGCTAGTTTGCCGGCGGCGCAGTCCGGACGCCAGTCCCCTGGCCGCGCACCAGTGTGCGAGCCGCGTGTCAGTCCTCGAGCGGACCGACGAATTTGGCGAACAGCACCGTGCGCTGGCCTCCCGCCAGTGCGCCGCGCAGCTCGCGTGCGAGGGTCTGCATGACCAGCTCGTACTCGCCGAACACCTGGGTGCTCATGCTGTTGGTCACCACCCGCAGGCGCTGATCGGCGTTGAGCCGCGCGACGATCTCGCGGATCGGTCCCAGGTACTGCTCGGTCAGCGGATAGAGGCTTATTTCCACACCGATGTCCATGCAGTGCGGCACTATTCAGCAAAGCCGCCCCCCTGACAAGCCCCGCGGGCCGTACCGTGCCGCTACAATCGCCGCTGCGCCGGCATCGGGTCACGGCGGGAGCGTCGAGGCGAGCCATGGGCAGCGTGCGGGTATTCCAGGTCGATGCGTTCACCTCGCAGCGCTTCACCGGCAATCCGGCCGGCGTCGTGCTCGACGCCGCTGGGCTGCCGGAGCGCGAGATGCATGCGCTCTCGCGCGAGCTCGGCAGCGCCGATACCGCCTTCGTGCTGCCGCCCGACGGCACGGACCACGACCTGCAGGTGCGGTTCCTGACCCCGAGGGGCGAGGCGCCCTTCATCGGCCATGCGACGCTCGCGGTCCATGCCGTCCTCGCCAGCGTGCAGGAGCCGCCCAGGCCGCGGCAGAAACACCCGGGCGGCATCGTCCAGGTCGACACCATCCTCGGGGCAACCCCGCCCCGCATCGCCATCCATCAGCCGCCGCCGCCGCCGACCGCAGCGCCGGACCCGCAAGCCCTGCGTGCCGTGCTGAACGCATTGGCGCTGACGCACACGCAGCTCGATCCGCGCTGTCCGCCGGCCATCGCCGGAGCCGGCAGCAAGCGGTTGCTGCTGGCGCTGGCCGAAGGCGAGCACCTCGCCCACGTGCAGCCGGACCTCGCGCAGCTAGCGCGGCTGTCCACGCAGATCGGTGCCGCCGGAGTGTTCCTGTTCGCGTTGCGGCCGACCCTGCCCGATGTGTTCACCGAGGCGCGGATGTTCTGCCCGGCGCTGGGCATTCCCGAAGATCCGGTCAGCGGCAACGCGCACGCGCTGCTGGGCGCCTATCTGTGGCAGCACGCCCTGATCGGACAGCAGGGCGCCGCGGACAGCGGCACGCTCGAATTCACCGGCGCGCAGGGCCACCATCTGGGCCGCCCCGGCCGCGTCACCGTGGCGCTGGGCTTGCGCGCCGGCTCGCTCGAATCGGTCAGCATCATCGGCGAGGCGGTAATCGCCTTCGCGACTACGCTCGAGTTCTGAGCCTGCGCAGCGGGGGCGTGCACCCGGTTCAGCCGCCGCGCTATTCTCCGTATCTCCATAATCGCTGTGTGTATCACGGGCAATGAGTGAGGAATGGGAATTGCCGGCGGCGCTGCGGCCGCGCCAGGAAGGTCTGGAGTTCGACCTCGAGGCAGCCTATCGCTCGGTGGTGCTGCTGCACGTGGAGGCCAGCGAGGATGGCTACACCGCCTCCTTCCTCGGGACCGAGCGGCTCGGCTCCGGTGTGGTGATCCGCAGCGCCGAGCGCAAGCTCGTGCTGACCATCGGCTACCTGATCACCGAGGCCGAGTCGATCTGGCTGACCATGCGTGACGGCAAGGTGGTCCAGGCCTATCCGCTCGCCTACGACCAGGTGAGCGGCTTCGGCCTGGTGCAGCCGCTCGGCCCACTGGACGCGCCGGCGCTCGAGCGCAGCTCCACCGCCACGCTGGGCGTGGGCGATCGAGTGCTGGTCATCGGGCACGGCGGTGCCCGCCATTCGCTCGAGGCGCGCCTGATCGCGCGACGCGAATTCGCCGGCTACTGGGAGTACCTGCTCGAGGATGCGCTGTTCACCGCGCCGCCGCATCCGCAGTGGGGCGGCACCGCTCTGCTCAGCACCGACGGGCTGCTGCTCGGGATCGGCTCGCTGTTCGTGCAGGAAGCGCTCGCGCAGGAGAACTTCGACGCCAATATGTTCGTACCGGTCGATCTGCTCGAGCCGGTGCTGGAGGACATGATCGAGCTCGGGCAGCCGCGGCGTATCCCGCGGCCGTGGCTGGGCGTCTACACCGCCGAGCAGGCCGACCAGGTGATGGTCGCCGGCCTCACGCGCGACGGACCGGCGCATCGCGCCGGCCTGCGGCCCGGCGATTTCATCGTCGAGGTCGCGGGCCAGCAGGTGCGCTCGCTGCCGCAGCTGTTCCGCGCCGTGTGGAGCAGCGGCTCGGCGGGCGCGCAGGTGCCCTTGACGCTCACGCGCGGCCGCCAGTCGCTGCACGTCAACGTGCAGTCTGCCAATCGCGACGATTTTCTGAAGAAACCGCTGCAGCACTAGCGGGCCATGCCCTCTCGCCGTCAGCCCGCGCACGCGCGCACCGCACCTCAGCGCGATGCCGGGGCCTGAAGTGGCTGCAGCTGCGCGCGGTAGCGCAGGATGCGCGCGCGGTAGTGCGCCGCGGCCGCGCTGATCAGCGCCAGGTCCGCGGCGGTGGCGGTGCGCACCAGCCTCGCCGGCGAGCCCATCACCACCGAGCCGTCGGGAATTTCCCGATCGGGCGGCACCAGCGCGCCGGCCGCCACGATGCAGTGGCTGCCGATGCGGGAGCGGTCGAGCACGATCGCGCCGTTGCCGATCAGCGATTCATCGCCGATGCGGCAGCCGTGCAGCAGCGCCCGGTGTCCGATCGTCACGTCGCGCCCGACCAGCGTCGGAAAGCCCGCGTCGGCATGGATGATCACCCCGTCCTGCACGTTGCTGCCGGCGCCGATCTCGATGCGCTCGTCGTCGGCGCGCAGCACGCAGTTGAACCACAGGCTCGCGCCGGCGCCCAGTACCACCGCGCCGATCACCTGCGCCCCGGGCGCGATGTAGAAATCATCTCCGGCGGTGAGCAGCGAACGCTCGCCCAGGCTGTGGATGCCCGCATTCATCGGCGCATGGGCCCCCCGGCTACGCTGCGCTCACACGCCGGCATGGCTGCTCTGCGCGGCGTGCAGGCGCCGCGCCGCGAGAATGCACCACAGCGCCTGCAGCGTCACCACGCAGGCCAGCAGGTAGGGCGAGGCCGCCCCGAAGCGCATGTACATCGGTCCGGCCACGAACGGGGCGAGCACACGCGCGGTGGACGTGCCCGACTGGTACACGCCCATGACCGCGCCGCGATTGTGGGTCTGCGCCTGGTGCGAGGCCAGCGCCGCGCCACTCGGGCTGAACAGCCCGGCGCCAAGGCCGCAGAACACCAGCCCCACGATCACCAGCGATAGCGCGCCCCCGTACGCCACCGTCGCCAGGCCGAGCACGTAGCAGAGGATTCCGGTCAGCGCCAGCCGATGCTCGCCATAGCGCGGCACCAGCTTGCGCATCAGTCCGCCCTGCACGCCCACCGCGACGATGGCGAGCACGAACAAGGTCATGCCCACGGTGAGCGGCCCGACGTGATAGCGGTCCATCGCCCAGATGGCGAAGATCGACTCCAGCGTGGACTGCGAGAAGGTCACCAGCAGCGTGGCCAGTGCCAGCAGCCGCAGGCCGGGCAGCGAGCGCAGCAGCCGCCAGCCGCGCTCGCGGGTCGCCGCGGCCATGGCGAGCAACTTCAGCCGCTGCTGCCTGCCGTGGCTCTCCGGCAGCATGAACAGCACCAGCGCCATCGCAACGCAGCTGAGCGAGGCCGCCAGCAGCGCCGGACGCATGAAATCGACGTTGCGTACCTGCTCGCCGGCCAGCGCTCCGCCGATGGCCGGCCCGAGCATGAAGCCAATGCCGATCGAGGCGCCCACCATGCCCATGGTCTTGGCGCGATCGCGCGCGGTGCTGATGTCCGAGGCGTAGGCCATGGCCGCCGAGAGATTCCCGGCCATGAAGCCGGCCAGCGCGCGCGCCACGAACAGCACCGTGAGGGTGTGCGCGAACGCGAGGATGATGTAGGAGGCGAATGCGCCGCACATGCTCGAGAGCAGGATCGGGCGCCGCCCGAACCGATCGCTCAGCCGTCCCCACAGCGGCGCGGCCAGCAGCTGGCACAACGAATAGGTTCCCAGCACCGCCGTGTTGAGCTCCGGCGGCGCGCCGAACTGCGCCGCCATGTACGGGATCAGCGGGATCAGGATCCCGAAGCCGAGCACGTCGATGACGACGACGAGACACAGTGAACGCAGGGCTTTCAGATCGATCTCCACCCGGCGGCCGGCCGGCTCAGTGTCCAGGTACCAGCTGCTGCAACAACGATTGACCCTGCGGCGAGGCGCTGCGGTCGGTGATGGCGCTGATCACCAGGTCCGGTAAGCGCGTCTCGTCCCAGCCGGTGCCGGCACCCGCCGGCGCGCCCGACGCTCCGCCGGCAGCCCCGAACAGCACCGCCAGCCGCAGGCTCGGCACCAGCCACAGGCGCCAGCGTCCCGGGCCGCGCACGAAGAATACGTCCGCGGCATCAAATCCGCGGGGCGCGGGACCCGCCGGGGCGAGCTGCACGCCGAAGCCCTCGCGCGAGCGCGGCGAGAGCGGGCGGCGCATGCGCGCCACCCATCCTCTGCCGACCACCTGCGTGTCCTCGAAGCTGCCGTCATCGACCAGCAGGCCCGCCACACGCATCCAATCGATCACGCGGGCGTGGAAGCAGCAATCCGCCGGCGGCGTGGCTCCCGCGGCCGGCAGAGCAATCCAGGCCGGCCCGGCATTCAGGCGCGACCACAGCCGGCTCGACAGGTAATCGGCATAGCTGCGATGCGTGCCCGACTCGATCGCGTCGCGCAGCCGCGAGGGATCGAAGCCGAACAGCGCCGTGCCCGGCAGCGCGCCGTCCTGCTCGGCAATGCCGGCCGCAAGCGCCACCAGCACCCGCGCGAACGGGCCGGAATCGATCACGCTGTCGGCGTGCAGGCCGTGCCCGAAGCGCTCGAAGATGACGTGTCCGTGGCGCATGACGATGAATGCCGCCAGGCCCGCGGCGGCCGGATCGCGTGCAGCCAGCTCGAGCGCTGCGGCATCCAGATGCTCATCGCCCGGGGGCGCAACCGGCAGGCCGCCGCCGTCGCCGCCGCGCACCGCGAGCGCTATCACCGCACCGTGGCCCGAGTGCTGTCGCTGCCACACCAGCGCCGCCGCCAGCGCCGCAACGGCGGCGGCGATCAGCACCACCCACGCGCGTCTCATCGCCGCGGCCCGCAGTAGTGCAGCCGGCCGCGCGCGAGCTCCAGCTCATGCGTCGCCCCGGCCGGCCAATCGTCGCGATGATGTGTCGCCATCACTACCGTCACACCCGACTCCAGCGCCCGTTCCACCAGCGCGCGCAGTCGTGCGCGCGTTGGAGCGTCCAGCCCCGTATAGGGCTCGTCGAGCAGCAGGATATCAGGCTCGTGCACGAGCGCGCGCGCGAACAGCACGCGGCGCAGCTGCCCATAGGACAGCGCGCGCAACGAGCGGCGCTGCAGCGACGACGCCCCGACGCGGCGCAGAGCCTGGCGCACGCGCGCACTGTCCGCGCGCACGCCGTCATAGCCGATGCTCGCGTCGCGTCCGGATGCCACCACCTCCTCGACCCGCAGGTAATGCGGGTGGATCGCCTGCAGCTCCGGCGCCACCAGCCCCACGCGGCGCTTGAACTGCACGAGCGGCACACCGCTGACGATGCCCTCGCGCTCGATGCGCCCGCCGCTGGCGACGCCCAGGTCTCCGTAGAGCAGCTGGATCAGCGTGGATTTGCCGCTGCCGTTGGCGCCGTGCACGACCCAGCATTGTCCGGCGCACAGCGCGAGCGACACGCCGCGCAGCGCGGCGCGATCGCCGCGCCACACCGCGGCCCGGTGTAGGCGGATCAGCACGCGTGCGGGCGCCGGCCGATGCGCCTGCGTGCGTGGCGGCCGCAGCCTCGGCGGCGGCTGCACCGATTGCAGCCGTCGTGGCGCTCGCGGCCGCGCAGCGGCCTGCACGGCCGTTCGCCGCGGCGGCATACGCAGCGGCCGCTGCGTCCTGATCCGCCCCGCCTGCAGCTCGCAGCAGTGCGTCACGAACGGCGGCAACTCTTCGGCGCGGTGACTGGACAGCACCCACGGCAGCCCCGAACGGCTCAGCAGCGCCAGGCAGTACAGCGCCTGGGCGCGGTTGGCCGCATCCAGGCCGTTGAACAGCTCATCGAGCAGCAGCAGCTTCGGGGCCGAGGCGAGCGCGCGCGCCAGCAGCACCAGGCGGCGCTCGCCATAGGAGAGCGTCAGGAAACGCCGACGCGCCAGCGCCTGCAGCCGCAGGCGCCGCAACAACGCGCCGATGCGCGCCCGATCACGCCCGGTGAGCGGATCGAGCGCGATGTCGGTGCGGTGCAGCCCGGTGCCGATGACTTCCTCGACCGGGTGATTCCACTCGTAGTGCTCGTAGCGGTCCTGCCGCTCGGCGCCCAGATAGGCGATCTCCTGCTTGATCCCATAGGGCTCATCGAAGCGCCGGTCTCGAAACAGGTACTGCCGGCGGCCGCGCCCGGCCGTGGGCCACACGTCTCCGGCCAGCAGCTTCAGCAGCTGCGTCTTGCCGGCGCCGTTGTGGCCGATCAGCGCCCAGCGCTGCCCCGGGCGGATGTGCCAGTCGATGCTGCGCAACACCGCTCGGCCGTCCAGCGACAGACCCACTTTTTCGAGGTCCACGCTGATGAATCGCGTGTGCGCGCGCGTGACACCGGCGTGCGCGTACGCGCGCTCTTGCGGCAAGGGCAACGGCTCCCTGATATCAGCGCGGCGAGCCGTCGGTGGAATCGGTACGCTGCACTACGTGCAGCAGCGACTCTCGCACCGCGCTGCGTGGCTCGCGCCGATGATCCTCCAGCAGCAAGCCGATCCATTGCAGCTGGCGCACGTTCTGACACACGACCTTCAGTCCGAAGGTGATCGGCGTGCCCAGCAGCAGGCCGGGTAGCCCCCACAGCCAGCCCCAGAACAGCAGGCTCACGAACACCGCCACCGTGTTCATGCGGACGCTGCGGCCGAACAGCCAGGTCTGCAGGCCCACGCCGATCAGCGTCGAGAGCGCCAGCGTGACGCCGGCGACGAGCAGCCCCTGCGCCAGCGAGTGGAACTGCACCGAGGCGAACAGAGCGGTGCCGAGCGCGAACAGCGCCGGCCCGAGATAGGGGACGAAATGCGCCAGGGCCGCCGCTATCCCCCATGCGCCGGCGTAATGGACCCGCAGCAGGTAGAACGCGCCCCAGATGCACACCCCGAGCAGCGCATTGCTCAGCACCAGCGCGCCCAGATAGCGGTGCAGCGCGTGCTCGAACTGCGCATAGGTCGACTGCAGCCCCAGGCGCAGCGGCGCGGACAGCAGCGGGTGATCGGACAACCGCCGCTGCAATCGCCCGCCGGAGGCCAGCAGCAGGTAGACCAGGAACAGCACCGCGGCCAGCTCGCCGGTGAGCGATGCCACCTGCGTGCCGGTCGTAACCACCGACGGCACCGGCGGCGCGGGCGCAGGACGCTGCTGCGTCGGGGGTGCCACCGCGTTTTCGGGCAGATTCGCCAGCAGCGCCAGCCGGTGCGCGATGCTGCTGGGGTCATCCAGGGTCCTGCGCACCTCGTGGCGCACGTAGCGCGCCGCCGGCGGCATCTGGTCGAGCATCTGCATCAGGTCGCCGCGGGTGCGGCTCGCGGCCGTGCCGATCAACGCCGAGAGCATCAGCAGCACCAGCGCGGCCCCGATCGAGCGCGGCACATGGATGCGCGCGAGCGCGTTCACCGCCGGGCTCAGGCAGGCCGCCAGCAGCAGCGCAAAGCTCAGCGGAATCAGCAATCCCTTGGCCCAGGACAGGAACCAGACGACGGCCACCAGCGCCACCGTGGACACGGCCGCGAGCGCGATCTGCCTGCCGCGGCTGTCAGCCTGCGCGCCCGGCAAACGCGCCGGCCCGCTCTTGGGGCCGCCGCCGCTGGTGCCCGGCCCGATCGGTTGCATCGTTCCCTCCCTCGTGCCGTTGCCGGCTCACCGCGTCATTGTAGCCCCCCGGCGGGTACGGCAGCGCCCTCCTGGGCGGCGCCGCCGCGGTCCCGGCGCAGCATGTCCTCGCGCATACTGCGGATGCCCCCGGCATGCGCCTCCTCCACCGCCAGGATCGACTCGAACAGCCGCCGCGTGGTGCAGTCGTGGGCGCCGAGGTACTGGATGATCTCCCGATAGCTCTCGATCGCAATGCGCTCGGCGATCAGATCCTCGGCGAGCATGTCGGTGAGCGTCTCACCTTCCAGGTACTCGGAATGGCTGCCCCCGCTCAAGCCCTCGGGATTGAAGTTCGGCGCACCACCCAGCGCCACGATGCGCTCGGCCAGCCGGTCAGCGTGACCCTGCTCCTCCTTGGCATGCTCGAGCAGCTCATCCCTGATCGCCTCGGCGAGCGCGCCGCCGGCCATGAAGTAGTGGCGCTTGTAGCGCAGCACGCACACCAGCTCGGACGCGAGCGCCTCGTTGAGCAGCTGCACCACGGTGTCGCGATGCGCGCCCTCACCCGGCGTGACCGCACCGTTGCGGATGTGCCGGCGGGCGCGGCGCCGGATCTCCGCGACCTCGGTCACGAAGCTTTGGACCGGCTCGCTGTCCCGGTCCCGAGGGGATTCCTGGTTGTTCATCTGCGTCATGGTGGCGCGCTCCCGTGTCAATTTGATGAATGGGATTTGATACCCGCGTATTGCGTCTTAGCGCTCCAGAAATCTCGGCAACAGGTAGCGCATGAGCAGCGGCCGCAGCAGCGGCGCGAACCGCACCAGGCGCCAGATGACCCTGGGCCGCATCAACGTGAGCACCAGCGCGGCCCCGCCGAACAGCATGCGGGAGCGCTCGCCCAGCAGCGCGCGGATGATGCGGCTGTGTGGGAAGCCGTCGCCGGCCTCGGCCGGCTGCTGCGCCTCCGCCGGTTCATCGCCCTTGAGTGCATGCGCCAGCGCGAAGATCTGCGCGCGCGACTCCTGCAGCCGCTCGCGTACGCGCTCGGCCTGCGGCTCAGTCACGGCCGGCATGCTGACCTGCGGCGGCGCTCGCGTGCGCGTGACCGACCAGCGACGGATCGAGACGCGCGATCTCGTCCATATCCGCGCGCCATTCGGCGCGCAGCCGCTCGAATGGCCGCGCTGCGGCCCCGCGGCCGGCATACACCGCGCCGATGATCGCGATCAGCGCAAAGCCGACGCACAGCGCTCCCACGGCGATCAGGCGGTCCGGCCCGTCCCAGGTCGCGGCGATCACCCACAGGCAACCCAGCCCCAGCGCCATCAGTCCGGCGATCACGGCCACGGCCGCGCCCCACAGCCGCCGTCGCCCGCGCCGCGCGGCCGCCACGAGCTCCTGACACAGCAGCTCGCCATAGGCAAACAGGTGCCTCAGCACCGCCTGCAGCAGGCGCGGCAGCAGCTCGAGCGCGGACAATCGCGACCCGTCCGCGCCGGCCTAGGACCTGCGGCGCGTGGCCGCCGTGACGCCCACGCCGATGATCAGCCCGAGCGCGGCGGCCATGCCGATCGCGCTCCAGGGCCGCCCGCGCACGTACTCATCGGTCACGTCCATCGCCACGCGCGCCCGATCGCGCAGGTTGTCGGCGGTATCGCTGGCCACGCGGCGCATGTCATTGAGCGCGTTCGCCACCTTCACACGCACGCGCGCCACTTCCGCGTCGGAGATGTTGGCAACCTTCTTGACCAGCTCCTCAACGTCGGCGATGAACGCGCGCAGCTCGTGGCCGGCGAAGTCGCGGGTGTCGCCGCCGCGCTTGCGGAAATCCGCGGCGGCTTCCTTGCTCGCCCTGGACAGATTGTCGGCGGCATCACTGGCGGTGGCATTCATGATTGGGTCGCTCCTTGTTCGCGTTCGTCTGTTCGGATCCGCCGGCGTGCATCTGGGCGCGCATCTGGTCGCGGCAATCGCAGCCTCGCCTGACAGCCGCAGCACCTTATGAACGTTCATTGGCCGGGACGCGATTGAGCATCGCACTGTGTATTGGGCTATATTGTCGGTACCGCGCGGCAAGCGCTGTAGGATCCAGCTCACAGCGATTCCTCCCATGATTCCCGGTCGACTCCCGCGCGCGATTGCCCTGGCACTGGCCCTGATGCTGCTGACGGCGCTGGTGGGGATCGCACAGATCGGACAGAGCGGACTGCGGCAGATCGGCCGCGTCATCGGCCGCTCGCAGCAGCGCCAGATCCTGCTGGCCGAGGTGATGAACGCCGTGACGGCGGCGCAGGCCGGGCAACGCGGCTATGTGCTGACGAACGACACCCGCCAGCTCGCGCTGTATCGTAGCGCGCGTGACCGCGTCGCCCCGGCGCTCGGCCGGCTGGCCGCGTCATTCAACGATCGCGATCAAGCGCTGATGACGCGCGAGCAGCGTCCCGCCATCGCGCAACTGGACATGCTCACGCATACCAAGCTGGACGAGCTGGCCGCGTCGCTGGCGCTGTACGTCGCGGGCGGCCCGCAGCAGGCCATGACGCTGATGCGCGCGGACCTGCGCAGTCCGACGATGGGCCGGCTGCGCGACGATGCCGCGACACTGAGCGAGGCCGAGCACGGTATCGTCGAGCGCGAGCTGGCGCGCGCCGCGCGGCTGCGCGCCCTCTCCAATGGATTGATGATCGGCATCGCCCTGCTCGACGTGCTGCTGCTGGTGGTGGCCGCAATGCTGCTGGCACGCCAGGCGCGCCGCCGCGCCGTGCTGACCGAGCGGCTCGCGCGCGAGAACGAGGAGCTCGAGCAGCGCGTGCGCCGGCGCACCAGCGAGCTATCCTCCCTGTCGAGCCATCTGCAGCAGCTCTCCGAGAAGGAGAAGGCCACGCTCGCGCGCGAGCTGCACGACGAACTCGGCGGACTGCTGATCGCCGTCAAGATGGACGTGTCCTGGCTGCACAAGCGCTGGCCCAATCCGGCCGCGGAGATCGAGGCGCGCTGGGCGCGCGTGCTCAAGGTGCTCGACGACGGCGTCGACTTCAAGCGCCGGATGGTGGAGAACCTGCGGCCCACGCTGCTGGACAACATGGGCCTGCTGCCGGCGGTGCGCTGGATCACGCAGGAGACCTGCAGCCGCGCCGGGCTGCAGTACACCGAGATCTATCCGGAGCAAGCGCCGCCGCTGAGCGACGATGCGGCGATCATGCTGTTCCGGCTGGTACAGGAGTCGCTCGCCAACATCGTCAAGCACGCGCACGCCACGCACGTGCGCGTGCGGGTCGAGGTGCACGAGCAGGAGCTCACGGTGCTGATCGAAGACAACGGCATCGGCATCGACACCGAGCGGCGCGAGGCGATTGGCTCGCATGGGCTCGCGACCATGCGCCATCGCGTTCGCAGCTGTGGCGGCAGCCTCGATATCGAGTCGGTGCCGCAGGGCGGCACCGCGGTGCTGGCGCGCCTGCCGCTGGCCGGGATCCTCAAGGGACCGCGCGTCGCCGAGAAAGTCGCTCCGGCGGCCGACACGGATCCGGCGCCCGCCCGCGCTGCCAGCTCACAGCGCTAGTGCGAGCGGGGACCGCCAGGCGCAGTGGCGCCACTGCCCGCAGCGTCGGCGCCGGGGGCGCCGACGGGGCCGGGATCGCTGCCATCCGCACCGATCTGCTGCAGCAGCAGCGGCAGGCGGTCGAAGTCGCGCAGCTTGTCGAGGAAGTAGCGTGCGCCCAGCGCGGCGGCCGCACGGCGGTACTCCGCCAGATCGTAGTTGGTCAGCACGATGACCACGATCTTCTTGGCCTGGTCGCTGGGGATGGCGCGCAGCACGCCGAATCCCGTGCCCTGGCGCAGGTGCAGATCCAGCAGCAATACGTCCACCGGGTGGCGCTGCAGCGCGGCGACCGCGTCGGCCTCGCTGTCGACCGTGCCGGCCAGCTGCACGCCGGGCACGCTCAGCAGCGTCTCGCGCAGCCGCTCGGCCAGCACGCGCGAATCCTCCACCAGCAGTACCGACAGGTTACGCGAACTCATTTGGGCCGACTCAGGCCACGCACTCATGGCCGCAGAGTGGGCCAATGGCGCACCCGGAGTAAAGGCTCGTGAGCAGGGCCGTGCAATCGGAGCCGGCCTACAGCGCCAGCGCTACTGGATGATGCCATTGCGCAGCGCGTAGGTGGTGATGTCGGCGTTGGTCGCCAGGCTCATCTTCTCCAGGATGCGCGTGCGATAGGTGCTCACGGTCTTGACCGACAGGCACAGCTCATCGGCGATCGATGACACCGCCCGCCCGGCCGCCAGCTTGCAGAAGATCTGGAACTCGCGCTCGGACAGCCGCCGGTGCAGCGGCTGATCGCTGTCGCCGTCGAGGTCCGAGAGCAGCAGCTCCGCGAGGTTGGCGCTCACGTAGCGACGCCCCTGCAGCACCGCGCGGGTCGCCTTGAGCAGCTCCTCCGGCGCGCACTCCTTCGGCAGATAGCCGCCGGCGCCGGCCTTGAGCACGTTGATCGCATATTGGCGCTCCGGAAAGCCGCTCAGCACCAGCACCTTGGTGTCCGGATAGCTCGCGCGGATGTAGCGCAGGATGTCCAGCCCGCTGCGGTCGGGCATGTTGATGTCCAGCAGCACCAGGTCCCAGCTGCCCGAGCGCAACTGATCGAGTGTCTCGTTACCGGAGGCCGCCTCGCCGATCTCGGTGATGCTGCGGTCCTCGTCGAGGAATTGCCGCAGCCCCGCCCGCACCATCGCATGATCGTCCGCTATGAGTATCTTGGCCATGCACCCACCGCCTTGGCTCTTGAGTATTCGGCACGACTGGGGAGTTCAAGCATGTGCTTCCATTCCCTGCCGCTCGTACATCGCGAGCTTGTTATACAACGTTTTCAAACTACAGCCCAGCGTCTTGGCGGCGCGGTTCTTGTTACCGGCCCAATGCGCCAGCGTCGCCTCGATCAACCAGCGTTCGGCCTGCGCCAGCGATGAGCCGATCGGCACCCGGATGCCGCCCTCATTGTCATGCGCCGCGGTGCGCACCCCGATCGGCGCGTGAATGTGCATCGGTTGCAGCTCGAGCTCGTGCTCGCACACGATGAAGGCGCGCTCGATCGCATTCTTCAGCTCGCGCACGTTGCCCGGCCAGTGGTACTCGTGCAGCGTCTGCAGCGCCCCGGTGCCGAACACCTTGGCGCTGGCGTGACGGGTGTTGAGATCGGCCAGAAAATGGTCGGCCAGCAGCTGCACGTCCTCGCCGCGCTCGCGCAGCGGTGCCACGTTGATGGGAAAGACCGCCAGGCGGTACAGCAGGTCCTCGCGCAGCGCGCCGTCGCGCACCGCCTGCACCGGCGAGCGGTTGGTGGCCGCGATCACGCGCACGTCGGTGCGGATCTCCTGCGAGCCGCCGACCCGGAAGAAGCGCTGCGTTTCCAGGAAGCGCAGCAGCCGCGTCTGCATATCGGCGCTCATCTCGGTGACCTCGTCCAGGAACAGCGTGCCGCCCGAGGCGCGCTCGACCATGCCGGCGTGGTTGCGGGCCGCACCGGTGAAGCTGCCGCGCTCGAAGCCGAACAGCTCCGACTCGATCAGCGTGGGCGGCAGGGCGCCGCAGTTGATTCCCAGGAACGGCCCGGACCCGCGCAGGCTGCGCGCATGAATCGCCTGGGCGACCAGCTCCTTGCCGGAGCCGCTTTCGCCGGAAATCAGCACGGTCGCCTCGGTCGGCGCAACCTTCACGATCAGGTCGCGGACCGTCTCGATTGCGCTCGAGCGACCGACCATGCAATTTGACATATCAGTCATTCCCGTCTCCTGCCTTGTCGTTCGGGGGGCGATGATCGGAAAACGATCGGAAAAATCTTTGCCTGGTTTGTAACAACCGCTGCTGTTCGGCTACAGCAGCCCCGGCCGAAGCCATCGTCGGACCATGAAAAAATTTCCGTCGGTGTTTGTCCTACAACGAAAACGCTGCTGCGTTGCTACACCAGATGCGCCCAACGGGCCTAATGGCAATCAGCGCACACCGCGTCGCTGCCGTACGCGGGCGCCGGCGCAGCGGCGCGCTGCGCGGCGGGCGCTTTTCAGCAGGAGATTCTCAATGTATTCGAACGGAAGAATCGTGCCGGCGGGGTTGATCGCCCTGGCACTGGCGGCATTGGCCGCACTGGCGGCCGGGTGCGCGTCCACCCCCCAGCGCGAATCGACCGGACAGGCCATCGACGACTCCGCGATCACCGCCAAGGTGAAGGCGGCGCTGGTGGCGGATCCGGAAACCAAGGCGCGCGACATTTCCGTGAAAACCTATCGGGGCCTGGTACAGCTCTCGGGCTTCGTCGATTCCGACGCCGAGCGCCACGATGCCGAGCGCATCGCCCGCCATGAAGACGGCGTGCGCGGCGTGCAGGACGAGCTGGTGATCCAGACGCAACGCAGCACGATCGGCCGCGTGGTGGATGACAGCGCCGTCACCGCCAAGGTCAAGGCGGCGCTGGTGGCCAACCCCGACACCAAGGCGCGTGATATCGATGTGACCACCTCGCATGGGGTGGTACAGCTGTCGGGCTTCGTCGACAACCGCGAGCAACGCGATGCCGCCGCCGAGGTGGCCAAGTCCGTCACGGGGGTGCGCGCGGTCGATAACGGCCTGCAGCTCAAGCCGCCCGCGCAGTAATCAACGCACGGATCTGGCGCGCCCGGAGGGAGTCGAACCCCCGACCCTCAGGTTCGAAGACAGCCCCAGCAAGAACAAACCGCCACGAGGTAAAGCCTAAAGTGGCTATTTCCAGCGCTTTTGTTGCCACGCGTTCTCGTTCGTTTCTGTTCGTTCGGCACAGGGCGGTAGCAAAACGGTAGCAGAACCGGCGCCCGGGCCTGGGTCATCAAGCCCGGACGCCTGGCCACATCAACAGCCTGGAGGATATCGACATGGCCTCCAACGATGATACCGTCATACCGTTTCGGCCGCGGCCCGGCGAACATCGACGAGATTTCAAGCGCGCTCGACCAGGCCGCGGTGGTGCTCAATCTGATCGAGGCATCGGCCAGCGATCTTGGCTGCCTGCTTTGCGATGACAAGCTCGAGCATGCGGCCCGCCTGGCGCGCCGGCGGCTGGATGACGCCCGCCGAGCGGCTGCAGCGTTGTGGTCTCAGCTACGAGCGTCCGGCGCGCGGCCCGGCGATCGGGTTCAGTAGCATGCGCTATGTCTGCCTACGACTCGCCAGGACCGGCGCTGCGGACAATTGCGAGGGAAGGTGGTGGTCGCGCCCTGCGACCGCTGGCCGCCGCCCGCTGCGCGGCTGCGGAAGGCTGGCAACGCGCGTCAACGTCTAGTAGCTACCCGCAGCGCCAGGTCGCGCTGGCGGGCTCGGGCCTGAAGAATGGCAGCTCGGCCGGTTGCGGTTCGGGACCGGTTTCATTCTTGGGCTGCTTCCGGCTCAGCATTCTTCTGCTTCGGCTCCGCAAGTTCCTTCACGTCCTCCAGCATCAGGTCAAGCCATCGCTTAAGACGCTGAGCACTCTTCTGACTAATCTCTTTCGGGAACACCAGCGTGCAGGTTCCTTCCGCGATTGGGTATGTTGCTTCAGTCATATCGAAACCTCCTGTCCTGTTGGACGCAGGTGGCTGAACACGCGCTTCTCCTTCTCGTGGAGCTTCGGCTGGTATGAGTTCCGAGCGAGGAATTCCGGCCGCATTGCCTTGCACAAAGGCAT
>DATAWM010000056.1:0-107038 GCA_036267195.1 Steroidobacteraceae bacterium | reverse complement strand
CGGAAGTCGAGGTAATGGGGAAAGTAGATTGCGTTTTCCCCCAGAAATTTTTCAGCACACCACAGCTTCTGCGCCGTGGCTACGCGCCTGGACTTCTGGCGTGCGTTGAACTCATACGCCACCGCCGCGTCACGTTTCCATGCCGTCAGGCTTTCCCGCTGGTCTAGTGTCAGGTCCGAGGTCGCCACGTCCGCGGGTACGTCGGCGGGCCGCGGCGAAAGC
Organism: Steroidobacteraceae bacterium; assembly: GCA_036267195.1. GTDB lineage: Bacteria > Pseudomonadota > Gammaproteobacteria > Steroidobacterales > Steroidobacteraceae > FEN-1191. The sequence continues at coordinate 106,816 of DATAWM010000056.1, read as the reverse complement.
GAGCGGTCCGCCTCCACGAACAAAGACTCGAACCGCGGGCCTCCCTCGCGCGCCTCCTTCATGACCGACAGCAGCCCCTTGTTGATCCTCCATGGCGTGCGCTGCACGGCATTAACCGACGCATATACCGCGGGCATGGCAGCGTTGCGGGCAAGCTCGCGCCCACTGCTCGCGTGGGTCTGGACCATCCGAGCGCCCCGGATCGCGCGCGTAAGGTATCCCCCCTCGGTCGTAGAGACCCAGTCACGAGGAGGTACCAGCATCGGCAGGTGGATAGGTGCGGCGTACAATCGCCCGCTGGCGCGTGCTTCCTCAAACCACTGCTGCGCCTCCGCGGTGAAGTGCACGCGACTGCGCGTGCGATGGTGTCCTTCCGTCATCAGCCGCGTCTCGATCAGGTTGGATGTGCTTTCAACCAGCTCGATTAACTTCGCGCCTAACAGCACCCTGTCGCGCTCGGACCACGTCAGGCGGTCCTTACAGTACTTGCGGACGACGTGCCGGAGGACACCCTCGCGGTGACGCGCGGCGGTTGCCCGCTTCACTTGGTCGAGCACCTTCCGGTACAGCCCCGGCGCCGACGCGGCCATCCCAACAAGATCAAGGTGCCCCTGAATTGCTGTCCCCACGGCGCGGGAAGTGGTGGACAGGGCTGCCCCGTTGGCTGCCCCGTCGATAGTGTGGCGCAGCGCAAGGTAGGCCGCCTGCTCGGGCAGAACATGGGCGAGGTAGCGCGTAGCGACGGTCTTTCGTCGGCCGGGCGTGCACTCGTCCTTAAGGAAGGCGTCGATGGCCTCGGCAAGCGGCTTCAGCGCCCTGCGGACTTGTTCGGCCCCCGGCTGTGTGGCTGACTCGTCCATCCCAGCCTCGGAGCGGTCGAACCGCTGCTGACCTAGCATGACGCATTCATACTCCAGCTCAGCCTGCCGGGTCATCAGGTCGCCGTTAGGATGAACCTCATATGTCATGAAGTCGGACATCAGGTGTACCTCATGTGATTACTAAGGGGAGCCAAAGGGATATACGAGGGGCCGTCCTATCCGCGTTGGCAGAGTGCCCGGAGGGCCAGAATGGCGCACCTTCCGGGCACTTTCGGCTTGACACAGGTTAGTCAAGCCCTTGATCCTCGTCGGGCTCTCGGGGTGTTCGAATCCCCCCGTCGGCACCACAAAATTCACATCACCTGTTACAATACGCAGATCGGGGCGGAGCGTTGCCACTAGAGGCCGTCCGCCCCTTTTACTGCACGGTACGGGATGCTTTCGAACTACCTGCCGGTATTGATCTTCCTGGGGCTGGCAACGGCGCTGGCCGCGGTGTTGCTGAGCCTGGGCACGGTGCTGGGGCGGCTGGGAGCCAGGCATCGCGGTGACCCGGCAAAGGTCTCGGCCTACGAGTGCGGCTTCGAGGCCTTCGAAGACACACGCAGGAAGTTCGATGTGCGCTACTACCTGGTCGCGATCCTGTTCATCATCTTCGATCTGGAGATCGCATTCCTGTTTCCATGGGCGGTGGCGCTGCGGCACATCGGCGGCTTCGGCCTCGCCGCGATGGCGCTGTTCCTGTTCATCCTGGTGATCGGGTTCGCCTATGAATGGAAGAAGGGGGCGCTCGAGTGGGACTAGCAGCCGAGGATACCCGCGCGCTGTCGTCGCCGGGCGGCTTTTCGCAGCGCGGATTCCTGACCACGCAGGTCGACAATCTGGTGAGCTGGGCGCGCACCGGCTCGCTGTGGCCGATGACCTTCGGGCTGGCCTGCTGCGCGGTAGAAATGATGCATGCGGGCGCGTCGCGCTACGATCTGGATCGCTTCGGCGTGGTGTTTCGGCCCAGCCCGCGGCAATCCGACGTGATGATCGTCGCCGGCACGCTGGTGAACAAGATGGCCCCCGCGCTGCGCAAGGTCTACGACCAGATGCCCGAGCCGCGCTGGGTCATCTCGATGGGCTCGTGCGCCAACGGCGGCGGCTACTATCACTACTCCTACGCCGTGGTGCGCGGCTGCGATCGCATCGTACCGGTCGACGTCTACGTGCCGGGCTGTCCGCCGACGGCCGAGGCGCTGCTCTACGGCGTGATCCAGCTGCAGCGCAAGATCGCGCGGCGCGAGCCGGCCAGCGCGTAGCGCTCGTCAGGGAATCGAGCGCAGTGCCAGCGTTTATCGACGATCTGTCCGCACGGATCAGCGCCGTACTGGGCGCGCGCGCGCGCCCTTATCCGTCATTGCCCGACGAGCTGTCGATCGAAGTGGACGCGGCGCAGCTGCTCGAGGTCACGCGCACGCTGCGCGATGATGCGCAGCTCTCGTTCGAGATGCTGATCGATCTGGCCGGCGTGGACTACCTGGATTACGGCCGCGCCGAATGGCGCACCAGCTCGGCGACGGTGACCGGCTTCAGCCGCGGGGTCAATCGCGCCGCGCCGCACACGCTCGCGGGCAACAAGCGCTTTGCGGTGGTGTGCCAGCTGCTGTCGATCCGCCACAACTGGCGGCTGCGGGTGCGCACCTGGTGCGAGGACACCGAGGATCCGGTGATCGACTCGCTCACCGGTATATGGGCCAGCGCCGAGTGGTTCGAGCGCGAGGCGTTCGACCTGTTCGGTATCCTGTTCCGCGGACATCCGGATCTGCGGCGCATCTTGACCGACTACGGCTTCATCGGCCATCCGTTCCGCAAGGACTTTCCGCTGATCGGCAACGTCGAGGTGCGCTACGACCCGCAGCTCAAGCGCGTGGTGTACGAGCCGGTCAGCATCGAGATGCGCACGCTGGTGCCGCGCGTGATCCGCCACGACAACCGCTACAACCCGGCGCTGCAGGACGTGCCCCGGCGGGAGCGCGAAGGTGGCTGAGATCCGCAACCTGACGCTGAACTTCGGTCCGCAGCATCCGGCGGCGCACGGGGTGCTGCGGCTGGTGCTGGAAATGGACGGGGAGACGATCCAGAAGGCCGACCCGCACATCGGGCTGCTGCACCGGGGCACCGAGAAGCTGGCCGAGTCCAAGCCGTTCAACCAGTCGATCGGCTACATGGACCGGCTCGACTACGTGTCGATGATGTGCAACGAGCACGCCTACGTGATGGCGATCGAGCGGCTGCTGGGCATCACGGTGCCGGTGCGCGCGCGCTACATCCGGGTGATGTTCGACGAGATCACGCGCATCCTCAATCATCTGATGTGGCTCGGCGCGCACGGCCTGGACATCGGCGCGATGACGGTGTTCCTGTACTGCTTTCGCGAGCGCGAGGACCTGATGGACTGCTACGAGGCGGTCTCGGGCACGCGCATGCACGCCACCTACTACCGCCCCGGCGGCGTGTACCGCGACCTGCCCGAGGTGATGCCGAAGTACCAGGTGTCGCGCTGGCGCAGCCAGAGGGAAGTGGACCGGCTCAACCAGGCGCGCGCCGGCTCGCTGCTGGATTTCATCGAGGCGTTCACGCGCAAGTTCCCGGCCTGCGTGGACGAGTACGAGACGCTGCTGACCGACAACCGCATCTGGAAGCAGCGCACCGTGAACATCGGCGTGGTCTCGCCCGAGCGCGCGCTGCAACTGGGCTTCTCCGGGCCGATGCTGCGCGGCTCGGGGGTGGAGTGGGACCTACGCAGGAAGCAGCCCTACGAGGTCTATCCGCAGCTGCAGTTCGACGTGCCGGTGGGCGTCAACGGCGACTGCTACGACCGCTACCTGGTGCGCGTGGCCGAGATGCGCCAATCCAACCAGATCGTGCGCCAGTGCGTCGAGTGGCTGCGCGCCAATCCCGGCCCCGTCATGGTCGATGAGCGCAAGGTGCGCCCGCCCAGCCGCGAGCACATGAAAGAGGACATGGAGTCGTTGATCCATCACTTCAAGTTCTTCACCGAGGGCTATTGCGTGCCGGAGGGTGAGACCTACGCGGCGATCGAGGCCCCGAAGGGCGAGTTCGGCATCTACCTGGTATCCGACGGCGCCAACAAACCCTACCGCGTCAAGTGCCGCGCGCCCGGGTTCGTGCACCTGGCCTCGCTCGGGGAGATGGTGCAGGGGCACATGCTGGCCGACCTGGTGGCGGTGATCGGCACGCAGGACATCGTGTTCGGCGAGGTCGACCGCTGATGAGCAGGACCGAGCTGACGGGCAAATCCAAGCTGCTGTCGGCGCACACGCGCGACGAGATCGACCACTGGGTGGCGAAGTTTCCGCCGCAGCGGCAACGCTCGGCGGTGCTGTCGGGGCTGCGGGCCGTGCAGGAGCAGAACCATGGCTACCTGACGGCCGAGCTGATGGACGCGCTGGCCGAGTACCTGCAGCTGCCGCCGATCCAGGTGTACGAGGTCGCGAGCTTCTATTCGATGTTCGAGACCCATCCGTGCGGCCGCCATCACGTCAGCGTCTGCACCAACATCTCCTGCATGCTGCGCGGAGGCGAGGACATCGCCGCGTACGTGGAGCACAAGCTCGGCATCCGCACTGGCGAGAGCACCGCCGACGGGCGCATCTTCCTCAAGCGCGAGGAGGAATGCCTGGCGGCGTGCACCGGCGCGCCGATGATGATGGTCGATCACATCTATTACGAGAACCTGACGTCCGAGAAGGTCGATCAGGTGCTCGATGCGCTGAAGTAGGACGCGGTGAGCGAGGACACATGGGCGCCTGGGACGACAAGCTGAACCTGACCTGCTTCGAGCCGCTGCGCTACGAGCGCCCGTGGACGCTGGCGACCTACCGGCGCATCGGCGGCTACGAGGCGTGGCTCAAGATCCTCAAGGAGAAGACCCCGCGCGAGCAGATCGTCGATGCGGTCAAGGCCTCGGGATTGCGCGGCCGCGGCGGCGCCGCGTTCCCGGTCGGGGTCAAGTGGAGCTTCATGCCGCGCAACGCCGGCATGCAGAAATACGCGGTGTGCAACTCGGACGAGAGCGAGCCGGGGACCTGCCACGACCGCGACATCCTGCGCTACAACCCGCACTCGCTGATCGAGGGCATGGCGATCGGCGGCTATGCGATGAACGCCACGGTCGGCTACAACTACATCCGCGGTGAGTTCCTCGGCGAGCCGATCCCGCGGTTCGAGGCGGCGCTGGCCGAGGCGTACGAGGCGGGGCTGCTGGGCCGTAACATACAGGGCTCGGGCGTGGACTTCGACCTGCATACCTTCGTCGGCGCCGGCGCCTACATCTGCGGCGAGGAGACCGCGCTGCTCGACTCGCTCGAGGGCAAGACCGGCAAGCCGCGCTTCAAGCCGCCGTTCCCGGCCGCGTTCGGCCTGTACGGCATGCCCACCACGATCAACAACACCCAGAGCTACGCCTCGGTGCCGACCATCCTGCGCCGCGGTGCGCAGTGGTTCGCGGATCTGGGACCGAAGAACTCCGGCGGCACGGCGATCTTCTCGGTCTCCGGCCACGTCGCCAAGCCCGGCAACTACGAGGTGCCGCTCGGCATCCCGTTCGCCGACCTGCTGGAGATGGCCGGGGGCGTGTGGCAGGGGCGCCGCCTCAAGGCGGTCATTCCCGGCGGCTCCTCGGTGCCGGTGGTGCCCGCTGAGATCATGCTCAAGACCAACATGGACTACGACTCGGTCAAGGCGGCTGGCTCGGGCATCGGCTCGGCGGCCGTGATCGTGATGGACGAGACCACCTGCATGGTGCGCACGCTCGAGCGGCTGTCGCGCTTCTACATGTCCGAGTCCTGCGGCCAGTGCACTCCGTGCCGTGAGGGCACCGGCTGGCTCAATCGCACCCTCAACCGCGTCCTGGGCGGCCAGGCGCGCCGCGAGGACCTGAACCTGCTGCTCGACGTCGCCAACCGCATCGAGGGCCACACCATCTGCGGGCTGGGAGACGCGGCGGCCTGGCCGGTGCAGAGCTTCCTGAAGCACTTCCGCGACGAGTTCGAATACATGGTCGATCACGACGGACGCAGCATCACCGCGGCGGCGGCGCAGACCGCAAGTCAGGCCGCATGAGCCGCGCTTAAAGAGCCGCACCCATGAGCGAAGAGCTGGTCAACATCGAGGTCAACGGCGTGCCGATCAAGGCGCGCAAGGGCGAGGTCATCATCCGCGCCACCGACCGCGAGGGCGTGTACATCCCGCGCTTCTGCTATCACGACAAGCTGCCGATTGCGGCCAACTGCCGCATGTGCCTGGTCGAGGTGGAGAAGTCGCCCAAGCCGCTGCCGGCGTGCGCGACTCCCGTGGCCGAGGGCATGAAGATCTTCACCGCCTCGGCCAGGGCCACCGGCGCGCAGCGCGCCACCATGGAGTTCCTGCTGATCAACCATCCGCTGGACTGCCCGATCTGCGACCAGGGCGGGGAGTGCGAGCTGCAGGATCTGGCGGTCGGCTTCGGCCGCGACATCTCGCGCTTCGTCGAGCGCAAGCGCGTGGTCAAGGACAAGAACCTAGGTCCGCTGGTCTCCAGCGACATGACCCGCTGCATCCATTGCACGCGCTGCGTGCGCTTCGGGCTGGACATCGCCGGCATCCAGGAGCTCGGCGCCACCGGCCGCGGCGAGCACATGCAGATCGGCACCTACATCGAGCACAGCGTCGACCACGAACTGTCCGGCAATATCATCGACCTGTGCCCGGTTGGTGCACTCAACAGCAAGCCGTTCCGCTACCGGGCGCGGGGCTGGGAGATGACGCAGGCACCGCTGATCTCCCCGCACGATGGCGTCGGCACGCAGCTCTACGGCCACGTGCTGCGCGGGCGGCTGATGCGGGTGGTGCCGCGGCCGTGCGAGGACATCAACGAGACCTGGATCGCCGACCGCGACCGCTTCAGCTACGAGGGCGTCTACAGCGACGACCGGCTGCTCGCCCCGCAGGTGCGAGCGAGCGACGGCAGCTGGCAGGAGGTCGAGTGGGACGTGGCGCTGGCGGCGGCGGCCGAGGGGCTCAGGGGCGCCGGGCGCGAGCTGGGCGTGCTGGCGCATGCCTCCAGTACGCTGGAGGAGCTGTACCTCACCGCACGGCTGGCCGAGGGCCTGGGCAGCGCCAATATCGATCATCGCCTGCGCCAGCGTGACTTCCGCGGCCAGGAGCAGGGGTTGGATGCGCATGCGCCGTCGCTGGGGCTGCCGATCGCGCAGATCGACCAGCTCGATGCGCTGCTGGTGGTCGGCGCGCACCTGCGGCACGAGGTGCCGGTCCTCGCGCACCGGGTGCGCAAGGCCGCGATGCGCGGCGCGCGCATCAGTTTCCTCAATCCCGCGCAGTTCGAGTACCTGTTTCCGGTGGCGCATTACCGTGTCGCCTCGCCATCCGAGCAGGTCGCCGAACTCGCCGGGATATTGCGCGCGGCACTGGCCGGCGCACCGCTGCCGCCGCAGCTGGCCGCGATCGCCGCGTCCGTCGGCGCGGACACGGATGCGACCGCGCAGCAGCGCGCGATCGCCGAGTCGCTCGGCAGCGGCGAGCGGCGCGCAATCTGGCTCGGGGCGCTGGCGCTGCGCAGCAGCCGCTACGCGCAGCTGTACGCGCTCGCGCTCGCGCTCGCGCAGGCGACCGGCGCAAGCTTCGGGGAGCTGGCCGAGGGCGGAAACGCCGCCGGTGCCTACCTCGCCGGCGTGCTGCCCCATCGCGGCATCGGCGGCACGGCCCGCCTGGCGCTCGGCCGCACGGCGCGCCAGATGCTCGAGCAGACCCTGCCGGCCTACCTGCTGCTCAATACCGAGCCCTGGGCGGATGCGACCGCGCCGGCGGCGCTGCGCACGCTGGAGGGGGCCGGCTGCGTCGTGGCCGTGACCGCCTACGCCAGCGAGCAGATGAAACAGGTCGCCGACGTGCTGCTGCCGGCCGGCACCTTCGCCGAGACTTCCGGCACCTACGTGAACCTGGAGGGCCGCTGGCAGAGCCAGGCCGCGGCGGCGCGGCTGCTGGGCACGGCACGCCCGGCATGGAAGATCCTGCGGGTGCTGGGCAATCAGCTGGACCTTCCGGGCTTCGACTACCAGTCCTCCGAGCAGGTGCGCGACGAGCTCTCCGCGCGCCTGGGCGCGGCGGCGGCGTCCGCGAGCGCAGTGAATCCGGCAGCCGCGCCGCCGGCCGGCGCGCAAGGCGCGGCCAGCGCGGGTCAGGAGTCGGTGCTCGACGTGCCGATGTACCAGGTCGATGGGGTGGTGCGCCGCGCGGCCTCGCTGCAGCGTACGCGCGACGGCCGTGCCGAGCCGCAGCGCTACGGGGATGCGGCATGAGTTCGCTCGGCAGGATCTGGGCGCAGCTGCCGCCCTACGCGCATTCGAGCGTATTCACGATCGTGCTGATGATCATCCTGATCCTGGCGGTCGCGTACCTGACACTGTGGGAGCGCAAGTTCATCGGCTGGATGCAGATGCGCCTGGGTCCGAACCGGGTGCGGATCTTCGGCCTGCTGCCGGGCATGGGCCAGCCGTTCGCCGACGTGATCAAGCTGCTGATCAAGGAGATCGTGGTCCCGGCGCGTGCCAACAAGCTGCTGTTCACGCTGGCGCCGGCGGTCGCGCTGATCCCGGCGTTCGCCGCCTGGGCGGTGGTGCCGATCGCCCCGCACTATGCGATCGCGAACGTCGACGCCGGCCTGCTGTACATCCTGTCGCTGACTTCGATGGGCGTGTACGGGGTGATCCTGGCGGGCTGGGCCTCCAATTCCAAGTACGCCTTCTTAGGTGCGATGCGCTCGGCCGCGCAGATGGTCGCCTACGAGATCGCGATGGGGTTTGCGCTGGTGGGGGTGCTGATGGCCTCGCGCAGCCTCGACCTGGGCATCATCGTCGCGCGCCAGCAGGGCGGCGCGCTCGCCTGGAACTGGTTCTGGCTGCTGCCGCTGCTGGTGGTGTACTTCATCTCGGGAGTGGCCGAGACCAATCGCGCGCCGTTCGACGTCGCCGAGGGTGAATCGGAGATCGTCGCGGGCTTTCACGTCGAGTATTCCGGCATGGCGTTCGCGCTGTTCTTCCTGGCCGAATACGCCAACATGATCCTGATCGCGGGACTGGCCTCGGTGTTCTTCTTCGGCGGGTGGTTGAGTCCGTTCCAGGGCTATCCCGGCATCGGCGCGAGCGTGCTGGCACTGCCGGGAACCTGGTGGCTGGTGATCAAGATCTTCGTGCTGCTGTGCATCTTCCTGTGGTTGCGCGCGACCTTCCCGCGTTACCGTTACGACCAGATCATGCGCCTGGGATGGAAGGCGCTGATCCCGGTGACGCTGGTGTGGATCGTGGCCGAGGGGCTGATGGCGTGGTGGCACGTCGGGCCGTGGAGAACTTGAGTCCGACAAGGATGGGAGCCGCCCGATGACCCTAGCCAATCCGATCAAGACGCTGCTGCTGACCGAGCTGTTCGAGGGCATGGCGCTGACCGCGCGCACGCTGTTCCGGCGCAAGGTCACGGTGCATTACCCGGAGGAGAAGACGCCGCAGTCGGTGCGTTTCCGCGGCCTGCATGCGCTGCGCCGCTATCCCAACGGCGAGGAGCGCTGCATTGCCTGCAAGCTGTGCGAGGCGGTGTGTCCGGCGCTGGCGATCACGATCGACTCGGACGTGTCCGCCGACGGCACGCGCCGCACCACCCGCTACGACATCGACCTGTTCAAGTGCATCTACTGCGGCTTCTGCGAGGAGGCCTGCCCGGTGGATGCGATCGTGGAGACCCGCATCCATGAATACCACATGGAGCACCGCGGCGAGAACATCATGACCAAGGACAAGTTGCTGGCGGTCGGTGAGCGCTACGAGGCGATGATCAGCGCTGACAAGAGCGCCGACGCCCGCTATCGCTGACGCACGCCTGGACAGACGGGGAATTCGCAGTGTTACCGCTGATACTGTTCTATGTATTCGCGACCATCCTGGTGGCCGCGGCGGTCGGCGTGATCACCTCGCGCAACCCGGTCTATTCGGCACTGTACCTGGTGTTGTGCTTCGTGACCTCGGCGGCGATCTGGCTGCTGATGGAAGCGGAGTTCCTGGCGCTGGTGCTGGTGCTGGTGTACGTCGGGGCGGTCATGGTGCTGTTCCTGTTCGTGGTGATGATGCTGGACATCGACCTGGAGCAGCTGCGCAGCGGCTTCACCCGCTACGCCTGGCTCGGGTGGATCATCGCCGCGCTGGTGGCGGTGGAGATCGCCGGCGTGGTGCTCACCAGGAAGCTCGGTATCGACGTGCTGCGCGCCGCCGCGCCGCTGCCGGCGAACTACAGCAACACCACCGAACTGGGCACGCTGCTGTACACGCGCTACGTGTACCCGTTCGAGATCGCGGCGATGCTGCTGCTGGTGGCGATCGTGGCGGCGATCGCGCTCACGCTGCGCCACCGCCAGGGGCTGAAGGTGCAGAACGTGGGCCGACAGGTCTCAGCGCGCGCCAGCGAGCGCGTGCGCATCGTGCAGATGGACACGGAGGAGCGCAAATGATCCGGGAGCCGCGCCGATGATCCCGCTCGAATACCTGCTCACGCTGTCGGCGGTGCTGTTCGCGCTGTCGGTCGCCGGCATCTTCCTGAACCGCAAGAATGTGCTGCTGCTGCTGATGTGCATCGAGCTGCTGCTGCTGGCGGCGAACTTCAATTTCATCGCCTTCGCTCGCTACCTCGGGCAGCTCGACGGGCAGATCTTCGTGTTCTTCGTGCTCACGGTGGCGGCGGCGGAGTCGGCTATCGGGCTGGCGATCGTGGTGGTGCTGTTCCGCGACCGGCGCACGATCAACGTCGAGCAGCTCAACCGGTTGCAGGGGTAGGTGACCATCGTGGCCAACGGGACATCAGCTTGCTGGCGGGCGCGCGTATGAGCCAGACGCTGCTGCTGGCGATCGCGCTGCTGCCGCTGCTGGCGGCGGTGCTGGCGGGCCTGGCGGGCAAGGCGATCGGCCGCGCCGGCGCCGCCGCCGTGACCATCGGCGCGGTGGCACTGTCGTTCCTGGGCTCGTGCGTGGTGATGAAGCAGCTGCTGCTCGACCACGCGGCCAGCTTCAACGGCACGATGTACACCTGGCTGGTCAGCGACGGCGTGCACCTGCAGATCGGTTTCCTGGTCGATCATCTGACCGCGCTGATGATGGTGGTGGTCACGTTCGTGTCGCTGTGCGTGCACGTCTACACGCTCGGCTACATGCGCGAGGACCCCGGCTACCAGCGCTTCTTCGCCTACATCAGCCTGTTCACCTTCTCGATGCTGATGCTGGTGATGTCAAACAACTTCATGCAGCTGTTCTTCGGCTGGGAGGCGGTCGGCGTGGTCTCGTACCTGCTGATCGGCTTCTGGTACACCCGCCCGAGCGCGATCTTTGCCAGCCTCAAGGCGTTCCTGGTCAACCGCATCGGCGACTTCGGCTTCGTGCTCGGCATCGCCGGGGTGCTGTACTTCACCGGCTCGCTCGACTACCACACGGTGTTCGCGGCCGCGCCGATGGTCGCGGGCAAGACCGTCACGCTCCTCGCCGGCCACCCGAGCTCGGCGTTGACGCTGATCTGCATCTGCCTGTTCATCGGCGCGATGGGCAAGTCGGCGCAGGTGCCGCTGCACGTGTGGTTGCCGGACTCGATGGAGGGCCCGACGCCGATCTCGGCACTCATCCATGCCGCCACCATGGTGACCGCCGGCATCTTCATGGTCGCGCGCATGTCACCGCTGTTCGAGTACTCGCAGGCGGCGCTGTCGTTCGTGCTGATCATCGGCGCGACCACCGCGTTCTTCATGGGACTGCTCGGCATCGTCGCCAACGACATCAAACGCGTGATCGCCTACTCGACGCTCTCGCAGCTGGGCTACATGACCGCGGGGCTGGGCGCCTCGGCCTACAGCGCCGCGATCTTTCACCTGATGACGCACGCGTTCTTCAAGGCGCTGCTGTTCCTGGCCGCCGGCGCGGTGATCATCGCCATGCACCACGAGCAGGACATGCGCAAGATGGGCGGCCTGCGCCGGCGCATGCCGGTCACCTACTGGACCGCGATGGTAGGCTCGCTGGCGCTGATCGGCACGCCGTTCTTCTCCGGGTTCTTTTCCAAGGATGCGCTGATCGACCTGGTGCATGCCTCGCATCACTACGGCTCGGTGTACGCCTACTGGTGCGTGCTGCTGGGCGTGTTCGTGACCGCGCTGTACACCTTCCGGATGATGTTCCTGACCTTCCACGGCCCCGAGCGGCTTGATCACCATGCGCGCGAGCACTTCCACGACGTGGGCTGGGACATGAAGGGGCCGCTGGTGGCGCTGGCGATCCCCTCGGTGCTGGCCGGCTACACCATCGGGCCGGTGCTGTTCGGCGGCTATTTCGGCGATTCGATCCGGGTGTTCCCGGGCAACGTGGTCGGGGAGCTGGGGCGGGAGTGGGCCGGCTCGCTCGACTTCGCGTTGCATGCGTTCGTGTCGCTGCCGCTGTACATCGCCGCGCTCGGCGTGCTGAGCGCCTGGGTGTTCGTGCTCAGGAAACCTGAGTGGGGCGATGCGGTGCGCGAGCGGCTGGGGCTGATCAACCGCATCCTGGTGAACAAGTTCTACTTCGATTGGTTCAACGAGCACGTACTGGCGCGCGCGAGCCGCGCCCTGGGCAGCGCGCTGTGGCGCGCCGGGGACCAGGCGGCGATCGACGGCGTGGCGGTGAACGGCTCGGCCGGCGCGATTGGCTGGCTCGCGGGCGTGACGCGGCAGCTGCAGAGCGGATTCCTGTACTCGTATGCGTTCTGGATGATCATCGGCCTGGCGGTACTGCTGGGCTGGTTCCTGATCCGCGTCTGACGGCAAGCCAAAAAACAAGCGAAGGATCTGTAGCGTGCAGGGAATCGGATTGCTGTCGATCGTCATCTGGCTGCCCATCGCGGGGGGCCTGGTCACGCTGGCGGTCGGCGACGCGAACGCGCGTGCCGCGCGCTGGACCGCGCTGGCCACCTCGCTGGCGACGCTGGCGGCATGCGTGCCGCTGTACGTCGAGTTCGCCAACGGCACGGCGAAGTTCCAGTTCGTCGAGCGCGCCACCTGGATCCCGGCGCTGCATGCGCAGTACTACCTCGGGGTCGATGGCATCTCGCTGCCGCTGATCCTGCTGACCGCGTTCATGACGGTGCCGGTGGTGATCGCCGGCTGGACAGTGATCGAGCGGCGCCCGGCGCAGTACTTCGCCGCCTTCCTGATCATGGAAGGGCTGATGATCGGCGTGTTCGCCGCGCTCGATGCGCTGCTGTTCTACTTCTTCTGGGAAGCCATGCTGATCCCGATGTTCGTGATCATCGGGGTGTGGGGCGGACCGCGGCGCGTGTATGCGACCCTCAAATTCTTCCTGTACACGTTCCTCGGATCGGTGCTGATGCTGGTGGCGCTGATCTACCTGTACGAGAAGGGCGGCAGCTACACGATCGCGCTCATGCAGCGCCTGCCGCTGTCGCTGGCCGAGCAGCGCTGGATCTTCCTGGCATTCCTGCTGGCGTTCGCGGTCAAGGTGCCGATGTGGCCGGTGCATACCTGGCTGCCGGACGCGCACGTGGAGGCGCCGACCGGCGGCTCGGTGATCCTGGCGGCGATCATGCTGAAGATGGGTGGCTACGGGCTGCTGCGCTTCAGCCTGCCGATCACCCCGGACGCCAGCCGGCAGCTTGACTGGCTGATCCTGGCGCTGTCGCTGATAGCGATCGTCTACATCGCGTTCGTTGCGCTGGTGCAGACCGACATGAAGAAGCTGATCGCGTACTCCTCGATCGCGCACATGGGCTTCGTCACCCTGGGCGCGTTCCTGCTGTTCTTCATCGTCGCGGCCACCGGCTCGCTCAACGGCGCAGCCTTCGGCATGGACGGGGCGGAAGTGCAGATGATCTCGCACGGCCTGATCTCCGGGGCGCTGTTCCTGTGCATCGGGGTGATGTATGACCGGCTGCACACCCGCGAGATCGGCGCCTACGGCGGCGTCATCAACGTGATGCCGAAGTTCGCCGCCTTCATGGTGCTGTTTGCACTGGCCAATTCCGGGCTGCCCGGCACCTTCGGTTTCGTCGGCGAGTTCATGGTGATCCTGGCGAGCTTCAGGGCGAGCTTCTGGTACGCGCTGCTGGCCGCCACGATCCTGGTGCTGGGCGCCAGCTACAATCTGTGGCTGATCAAGCGCGTGATCTTCGGTCCCATCACCAATGACAAGGTGGCGCACATGCAGGACCTGAACGGCCGCGAGTTCCTGGTGCTCGGCGTGCTGGCGCTGTCGGTGCTGCTGCTGGGCGTGTGGCCGGCGCCGATGCTGAACATGATGGACGCCTCGGTGCAGCAGCTGGTGCACCAGGTGATGGCCGGCAAGGTCGCGGTGGCCGGAAACCTGCTGGTGCACTGATGATGACCCCCGTACCGATGCCCATACCCATGCCCCTGCCGGGCCCTGCGATCCTGGCGGCGCTGCCGGAGATCACGCTGGCGGCCAGCGCCTGCGCGATCCTGCTGATCGACGTGTACGCCGGCACCGCCCGGCGCGGGCTGACGGTGACGCTGACGCTGCTGGCGCTGCTGCTCGGGGTGGCGGTGACCAGCCAGTTCGGCATGGTGACCCACCGCACGCTGCTGTTCGATGGGCTGTACGTGGCCGATCCGCTGGGGGTGTTCCTGAAGCTGGTGGGCTTCGCCACCATGGCGACCGCGATGTTCTATTCGCAGGACTATCTCGAGCAGCGCGACATGAAGGGCGGGGAGTACTACGTACTGTGCCTGACCGCGCTGCTGGGCGTGTTCGTGCTGATCTCGGCCAACAACCTGCTGACGGTGTACCTGGGCATCGAGCTGCTGTCGCTGTCGCTGTATGCGATGGTCGCGTTCGACCGCGAGTCCGGTACCGCCGCGGAGGCGGCGATCAAATACTTCGTGCTCGGCTCGCTTGCCTCCGGGGTGCTGCTGTACGGCATGTCGATGCTGTACGGGCTCACCGGCACGCTCGACCTGGACCGGCTCAGCATCATCGTGCGCCACGGCACCGATGCCGGGCTGATCATCGGCGTCGCGCTGGTGGTGGTGGCGATCGCGTTCAAGTTCGGCGCGGTGCCGTTCCACATGTGGGTGCCGGACGTCTACCACGGCGCACCCACCAGCGTGACGCTGTACATCGCCACGGTGTCGACGCTGGGCTCGTTCGCCCTGATCCTGCGGTTGCTGGCGCACGGGCTTGCGGGCATGCCGCTGCTGTGGACGCAGATGCTGATGGCGATCGCGGTGCTGTCGCTGCTGATCGGCAACGTGGTGGCGATCGCGCAGACCAACCTCAAGCGCATGCTGGCCTACTCGGCGATCGCCAACGCCGGCTTCGTGCTGCTGGGCTTCGCCACCGGCCGGGTGGCCGGTTACCAGGCGGCGCTCAACTTCACCATCGCCTACATCCTCACGACGCTCGCGGCCATCGGCATGATCCTGATGCTCGCGCGCCGCGGCTTCGAGCACGACGAGATCGCCGACTTCAAGGGGCTGGCCGCACGCGACCCGGTACTGGCCGCGCTGATGCTGGTGCTGATGTTCTCCACCGCCGGTGTGCCGCCGTTCATCGGCTTCTGGGCCAAGCTGTGGATCATTCAGGCGCTGCTCGGCAGCGCCCACGTCGGGGTGGCGATCTTCGCGGTGCTGATCTCGGTGGTCGGCGCCTACTACTACCTGCGCGTGGTGTGGTACATGTACTTCGAGCCGGCGGGCGAGCGCCCGGCGCCCGAGCCGCGCGCGCGCATGCGCCTGATCCTGGTGCTCAACACCGGCGCGGTGGTGGTGCTCGGCTTCCTGCCGAACGCGCTGCTGTCGCTGTGCACGCGGCTGATCCGCTGACCTGCGCAGATCGATACAAAGCCCGAGGTTTCCGCGGCTCAACTGCGGAAGGTAATCCTCAAGGTCAGCGCTGAACTCGGGGTAACCGGACAGCGGGCGGCCTCTGTCATCTGCCCATCGTTTACACCGGGTTGGGTTGCTAATGCAGACGGCATCCACGACCATGCCTGAAACGACGGAGGGGAACAGCGACCATGGCGGAAGGGCTGCCCGGCGGCGTTCTGGGGGAAGGGGACGAGAAGCCTGAAGTTGAGGCGCCTGAGGCATTGGCAGGCGCCGAGGCGTTCGCCGCGGCCGTTGCCGCGAAGTTATCGTCGGGTGACCCCGAGGTTGCTCGCGACACATCGGCGTTTTTAAAGAAGCAGGCGCAGCTTCTGGAGATTCAGGCAGATCATCTCAAAGACGAGCATGCACTGCGTCTGACCCAGCTTCGACACCAGTCCCATCTGCTGCGCGGGCAGCGCCTGGGTCAAGCCATCCGCATTGCCTTTCAGGTCGTGATCGCACTGGTCGTGATCGTCATCGGTGTTGGCATTGCCGTGATGCTGCGCGATGCCTTCACCTCGCACAGTGTGGTCATCGACGCCTTCGAGACGCCTGCCGCGCTCGCGCCGCGCGGCGTGACCGGCACGGCAGTCGCGAGCGGCATTCTGGATGAAGTGACACGCCTGCAGCAGGCCACCGCACCACCACCGTCGCGCTGACCCGGCAAAAGCGCAGTCTCGCCAACGCCTGGTCCAACGATGTCAGAATCGAGGTTCCTGAGACCGGGATTTCCCTCGGCGAGATCTCGCGACTGCTCACGGCTCGATTCGGTCACGATATTCATATCGGCGGGGGTCTGGTCCAGACCGCTTCGGGAGATCTGGCGCTCAGCGTACGCGGTGACAATGTGCCGCCGAAAACCTTCACCGGCCCGGCCGATGGGTTGGATCAGCTCATCGTTGCCGCGGCCCAGTACACCTATGCCGAATCTCTACCGACGCTGTGGCCCACTTATCTGATGGAAACAGGCCGCTGCGATGAACTGATCGCGCTGGCCAAGTCAAAGTACGCCGATCTCAGTGCGGCAGATCGGCCTGCCTTTCTGAACAGCTGGGCTATCTGCCAAGTACGTGCGGGCTCCGCGGACCAGGCGATGATCCTATGGCAGGCGGCGATCAGGCTGCAGCCCAATTACTGGGTCGCCTATACCAATGAGCAGGCGACCTTGATCGCCCTCGGCGAAGAGGAGGCGGCCTGGCGCACGGGTGAACAGATGCGCCGCGCGGCCGGCGGTAGGCCGGGCTCGGCACCCGAAGTTTATTTTGGGCCATCGAACCGGTTGACCATGAACCTGCTGGCGGAGCTCAACGCAATTGCTGCTGACACGCAGGCGCATGGGATATCCACGATATTCGGCGGCGTCACGCGTGCGATGGCGCAGGCGCTGCTGCACGATCCGGCGGCCGCGGCGCTGACCCTGCAGACTGACAACGACTCCACCCCGGCAGAGGTGGCCACAATCCACGTCGCCGGCGCCCTGGCGGCCGCCGAGACTGGCGACGCAGGCCGTGCGGCTTCCGAGATGCAGGCGGCCGAAGCCGCCCCTGCAACGCTACGAGGTGGCTCCTTTTCACAGCCTGCTGACCGCTGCCAGATCGCACCCATCGAGGAGGCGGCCGGCCACCCGGACCGGGCCGACGCGGTGATCCGCAGCGGCGAGCACTTCGTGGATTGCCAGCGCTTCCGCGGCGATATTCTCGACGGCCGCGGCGACTGGCCCCGGCGCGCAGCATGCGTATGCCGCGGCGGTCGCCCTCGCACCGGACCTGCCGGCCGGGTACTACTCCTGGGGCGTCGCGCTCGCCCGCCATGGCGATCCTGCAGGTGCGGCATCCAAACTCACAGATGCCAATCAGCGCGGACCGCACTGGGCCGATCCGCTCAAGGCATGGGGCGATGTGCTGGCAGGGCAGGGACGCGCAAAGGAAGCGCTGACCAAGTACGCCGAGGCATTGCGGTACGCGCCAAATTGGGTGGCGCTGAAAGAAGCGCGTGAGGCGGCGGTGCGGCAGGGGCGCTGATCGCAAGGCTGCATCACCGGTCTGTGGCCCAGCGCCACCAGCGACAGCGCTGCCAGGGTTGCGCCGGACCTGCACCCATGAAATTTGTATGGTCGCTATTGCGGACATGGTAGGTACGGTCACCAACGCTGAAACGCCGGGGATCTGTCGACACTTGGCAGAACGTATAACATATGTTATAACTACCTCCGTAGCTTGGCGGACGACATATGGCGACGGTGGTCAAAGTACGAAAGGTTGGCAATTCGCTCGGCGTCATCCTGACTAAAGATGTGGTCGAGTCGCTTGGAGTGGCAGAAGGCGACGATCTGTTCGCTATCCGGACACCGGATGGCATTCGGCTCACACCCTACGATCCGGATTTCGCAGCAGCCATTGAGTCGACGCGCGACTATATGCGGCGTCACCGTGACGCCCTGCACGAGCTGGCGAAGAGGTGACTGCCCCGAAGTGGGTTACCGGCTCCATGGCGATCGCCATCCACGACGAGGCCATCTACGAGTTCGGCGGGTTGGCCGGGGTACGGGATCCTGGATTGCTTGAGAGTGCGCTGGATCGGCCCTGCAACCTGTTCGCATACGAACCTGGAAGCTCGATTGTCGAGCTGGCCGCTATCCTGTGCGTCGGGATCGCCAAGAATCATCCCTTCCACGACGGCAACAAGCGCACGGCACTCCTTGCGACGCGAGCGTTTCTGTACCTGAACGGACGGGAGTTGGAGCCAACGCAGGCCGACGAGGTCACAACACTCGTTGCTGTGGCCGATGGCTCGCTGGATGAACACGCCCTTGCCGAATGGCTAAAGCGCAATTCAAATCAACGCGTTTAAAATTGGCTGAAAGACCGAATAGGTAGACGGTGCAGACATCGCTGCCCAATCTTGAAGAGAAGCTTCGGAAGATTGATACGCCGCGAGGAGCCTAATCGCTGCGTCTAAAATTGGTAGCGGGGGCAGGATTTGAACCTGCGACCTTCGGGTTATGAGCCCGACGAGCTGCCAGACTGCTCCACCCCGCACCAGGAGGGGGCGGATTCTACACCAACGCCGGTCGCCCGGTGCAAATCTACCGGCGCCGATCCGCTTGGGGCCGGTGTGCTCCCCGGAGGTGAAGAATTTGCAAGAAAGCACGGCCAGCGTTGGTTTTCGACAAGAACATCAGCTTATGCGTCGATGATGCTGTCTGAGGGGCCGCCGTAGACGTATCGTCGCGCCACGGCCTGTCGGCGGCATGCTGCCAGGTGACTGAGCGTCAACTTGGGTATGACGCTGCTCTCACGCCTGCCATTGCCGCTTGCCAGTGCCGGGGCGATACGATAGGTTAACTTCTTCCCCGTGTGCGCTGCGATACCTGCTGCTCGAGGCGATTGGCGCTGCCTCCAATGGGTGGCGCCCGTCGGTGACATCTGCCCGACTCAGCGGCATCCGCCGGCGCGGGTTGGCGATGCTGGTCTGCACGGTCGTACGCGAGGCCTCGCTGCCATCTGCCTCATCCAGGAAGGACCCGGCCCGCGTGCCCGGCGTGCGGGCGCGCGCAATGCAGCCGAGCCGGGCTCGAGGGTGTAGGCAAGAGGTTCCAGATGGTCGTCGGACGCAATGTGTCGAAATTGATGGGCTACGCCGCCGGCGCGGCCGCGGCGCTGGCGCTGGCCGGTTGCGGCGGCAGTTCGCGCGCGGCCCAGGCGCAGCAGGCGGCACAGCAGCCCTTTCAGGTCGGCGTCGTCACGGTGCATCCGCAGGGTGTCATGGTGACCACGGAGCTGCCGGGGCGTACCTCCGCCTACCTGGTCGCGCAGGTGCATGCGCGCGTCGATGGCATCGTGCTGCGGCGTGAATTCAAGGAGGGCGCGCAGGTCAGGGCCGGCCAGCGCCTCTACCAGATCGATCCGGCGCCCTACCAGGCGGCGCTCGACGGCGCCAAGGCGGCGCTGCAGAAGGCGCAGGCCAACCTGGTGTCCACCACCGCGCAGGCGGCCCGCTACAAGGTGCTGGTGGCGGCCAATGCCATCAGCAGGCAGGACTATGACAACGCCGTGGCATCCCAGGCGCAGGGCGCCGCCGATGTCGCCTCGGCCAGGGCCGCGGTCGAGTCCGCGCAGATCAATCTGGGTTACACCGATGTACGCTCACCGATCGGCGGCACGATCGGCGTCTCGAGCGTCACGCCGGGGGCATACGTGCAGGCGAGCGCGGCCACGCTGATGGCCACGGTGCAGCAAACCGACCCGATCTACGTCGACGTCACGCAGTCCACCGCCGACCTGCTGCGGCTGCGGCGGGCGCTGGCCAGCGGAGCGTTGCAGGCGGCCGGCCCAAACGAGGCCAGACTGCAGCTGGCGCTCGAGGACGGCTCGGTGTATCCGCTGCCCGGCAAGCTCGAGATGACCGATATCACCGTCGATCAGACCACCGGCAGCGTGACGATCCGCGCGATCTTCCCCAACCCGCACCAGGTGCTGCTGCCGGGCATGTTCGTGCGCGCGCGGCTGCAGGAAGGCATCAACGACAAGGCGATACTGGTGCCGGAGGTCGGCGTCACGCACGACGCCACCGGTGCGCCGACCGCGATGATCGTGGACGCCGACAACAAGGTCGAGCTGCGCACCATCAGCACCAGCCGGACGGAAGGCGGCGACTGGGTGGTCGACAGCGGGCTGAACCCGGGCGACCGCGTCATCGTCTCCGGCGTCCAGAAGGTCAAGCCAGGAATGACGGTACAGGCGGTCGAGGAGCCCGCCGCGGTGGCCCAGGCGGCCCGCGCTCCGGCGGCGGGTGCGGGGAACCTGTCGAGCACATCGCCCGCGACCAACAGCGCGCAGTAGGGCGGCGTTCATGGTCAATTTCTTCATCGATCGCCCGATCTTCGCCTGGGTGATCGCGATCTTCCTGATGCTGGCGGGCACGCTGGCGGTCACGCTGCTGCCGGTGGAGCAGTACCCGAACATCGCACCGCCGTCGGTGCAGGTCCACGCGACCTACGCCGGCGCATCGGCGCAGACCGTCGAGGACACGGTCACGCAGGTGATCGAGCAGCAGATGAACGGCCTGGATCATCTGCTGTACATGTCCTCCACCAGCGACGACACCGGCGGCGCGACCATCACGCTCACCTTTGCCGCCGGTACCAACGCCGATATCGCGCAGGTGCAGGTGCAGAACAAGCTGCAGCTGGCCACGCCGCTGCTGCCCGCACCGGTGCAACTGGCCGGCGTCAGCGTCACCAAATCGAGCGCCAGCTTTCTGATGGTGGTGGGATTCGTCTCGTCCGACAACAGCATGACGAGGTACGACCTGTCCAACTACCTGGCCTCGAACGTGCAGGATCCAATCAGCCGCGTCGACGGCGTCGGCACCGTGACCGTGTTCGGCACGGAATACGCGATGCGCATCTGGCTCGATCCGGACAAGCTCGCCGCCGTCGGGCTCACCCCGGTCGATGTCAGCACGGCGCTGCAGAACCAGAACGTGCAGATCGCCGCCGGCCAGCTCGGGGGAACCCCGGCGGTCCCGGGGCAGGCGTTGACCGCCACGATCCGCGAGGCGACGCTGCTACGCACGCCGGAGCAGTTCGGCAACGTACTGCTGAAGGTCAACCCCGACGGCTCGCAGGTGCGCATCAAGGACGTCGCCCGCGTTACGCTCGGCGGCGAGAACTACACGTTCGACACCAAGTACAACGACCGGCCGGCCGCCGGCCTGGCGGTGCAGCTGGCGACCGATGCCAACGCGCTGCAGACGGCCACGGGCGTGCGTGCCCGGCTCCAGCAGCTGTCGCGCTACTTCCCGCATGGATTGAAGGTGGTCTATCCGTACGACACCACCCCGTTCGTGCGGCTGTCGATCCGCGACGTGGTCGAGACGCTGTTTGAGGGCATCGTGCTGGTGTTCCTGGTCATGTACCTGTTTCTGCAGAACATGCGCGCGACCATCATCCCGACGGTGGCCGTGCCGGTGGTGCTGCTGGGCACGTTCGCCACCATGTACGCGGTGGGCTTTTCGATCAACACGCTGTCGATGTTCGGGCTGGTGCTGGCGATCGGGCTGCTGGTGGACGACGCGATCGTCGTGGTGGAGAACGTCGAGCGGGTGATCGCCGAGGAGGGCTTATCGCCGCGCGATGCCACCCGCAAGGCGATGTCGCAGATCACCGGCGCGCTGGTGGGCGTCGCGCTGGTGCTGTCGGCGGTGTTCGTGCCGATGGCCTTCTCGGGCGGCTCGGTCGGCGGGATCTACCGGCCGTTCTCGCTGACGATCGTGGCGGCGATGATCCTGTCGGTGATCGTAGCGTTGCTGATCACCCCGGCACTGTGCGCCAGTATCCTCAAGCCGATCCCCAAGGGGCACCATCAGGAGAAGAGGGGCTTCTTCGGCTGGTTCAACCGCATGTTCTACAGCGGCCGCGAGAAGTACCAGTCCGGCGTGCGCGGTGTCATCCGTCGTTCGACCAGGTGGCTGATCATCTATGCGGTGCTGATCGTGGTCGTGGGTCTGATGTTCATCCGGCTGCCAACCGCGTTCCTGCCCGAAGAAGACCAGGGCATGATGCAGGTGAATGTGACCACTCCACCCGGCTCGACCATGGAGCGCACGCAGCAGGCTCTGGATGCAGTCGCCGCCTACCTGCGTACCGATGAGAAGAAGGACGTCGCCGCGACCTTCGAAATCACCGGCTTCAACTTTGCGGGCCGCGGCCAGAACTCCGGCCTGGTGTTCGTGCGGCTGCAGGACTGGAGCCGGCGCCGGGCGCAGCAGGACAAGGTCTTCGCGCTGATGGACCGGATCAACCGGCATTTCCGCAACTACCGCTATGCGGTCATCAATACCAACAATCCGCCGGCGATTCCGCGGCTAGGCACGGCCTCCGGCTTTGACCTGGAGCTGGAGGATCGCGCCGGCCAGGGGCACAGCGCGCTGATGGCTGCGGGCAACCAGCTGGTTGACCTCGCCCGCGACGACCCCACCCTCTCGCAGGTGCGGCTCAACGGCCTGCAGGACGAGCCGATCTACAGCGTCGACGTCGACCGCGAGAAGGCCAGTGCGCTCGGGGTGCCGCTGCCGGCCATCGATCAGACCTTCTCGATCGCCTGGGGCTCCTCCTACGTCAACAACTTCCTCGATAGCGATAACCGCATCAAGCAGGTGTACGTGCAGGGCGATGCACCGTTTCGGATGAATCCGGGCGACGTGGACCTGTGGTACGTGCGCAATCTGCAGGGCAAGATGGTGCCGTTCTCGGCGTTCGCCACCGGCAAGTGGGGCTTTGGATCACCCGAGCTGCAGCGCTACAACAGCGCCGCGGCGATCGAGGTGCAGGGGGCGGCGGCCGGCGGCCGCAGCACCGGGCAGGCGATGAAAGAGATGCAGCGGCTCATCGACAAGCTGCCGACGGGGGTCGGCTATGACTGGACCGGTATCTCGTACCAGGAGAACCTGTCCGGATCGCAGGCGCCCAGGCTCTATGCCATCTCGATCCTGGTGGTATTCCTGAGCCTTGCGGCCCTGTACGAGAGCTGGTCGATCCCGCTCTCGGTCATCATGGTGGTGCCGATCGGTATCTTCGGCGCGCTGCTGGCGACGATGGGACGAGGCCTGTCCAACGACGTGTACTTTCAGGTAGGGCTGCTGACCACGGTCGGCCTGTCGGCGAAGAATGCGATCCTGATCGTCGAGTTCGCGGAAGGGTTGCAGAAGCAGGGACGCAGCGCGATCGAGGCCGCGATGGAAGCCGCCCGCCTGCGGCTGCGACCGATCCTGATGACCTCGATGGCGTTCATCCTGGGAGTGCTGCCGCTGGCGGTGAGCAATGGCGCGGGATCGGGCAGCCAGCACGCGATCGGCACCGCGGTGATCGGGGGCATGGTGGCCGCGACCTTCCTGGCGACCTTCCTGATCCCGATGTTCTTCGTGGTGGTACGCGAGAAGTTCTCACACGGCAAAGAGCTCGTGCGGCAGGACACAG
Source organism: Steroidobacteraceae bacterium (assembly GCA_036267195.1). Taxonomy (GTDB): domain Bacteria; phylum Pseudomonadota; class Gammaproteobacteria; order Steroidobacterales; family Steroidobacteraceae; genus FEN-1191. The sequence goes on along the minus strand of DATAWM010000056.1, from coordinate 83,055 downwards.
GAGGGATCGCCCTCGCCGATGATTCCGGGGCCGAAGGACATCGGCCGTGATTCTGCGCGTCACGGCAATCACGCTGGCGATCGCGGCGTCGGTCGCCGGCTGCACCCTCATCCCGCGATATCAGCGCCCGGAGGCACCGGTAGCGGCCGCGTTCCCCACCGGCCCGGCGTATCGCAGCGCCAACCCGGCGGCGGCCGCGGGCGGTGCACACGGCCTGCCGGCGCCGCAGATCGGCTGGAGCGACTTCTTCCGCGATCCGCGGCTGCGCCAGCTGATCGAGCTGGCGCTGGCGAACAATCGCGACCTGCGCGTCTCGGTCATCCACGTGCAGGAGGCCGCCGCGCAGTACCGCATCGTGCGCGCCGGACTGCTGCCGCAGATCAACGCCACCGGCGAGGATGACCGCACGCGCGTCCCCAAGCAGTTCGCGTTCTTCGGGCCCACCAGCAGCGAGTACACCGCGGGGCTGGGCACGGCATCCTGGGAGCTGGATTTCTGGGGCCGCATCCGCAGCCTCAAGCAGCAGGCGGTGGCGCAGTACCTGGCGACCGCGCAGGCACGCAAGGCGGCGGAGATTTCACTGGTGTCGCAGGTCGCCGATCAGTACCTGACGGTGCTCGCCTATGACGAGCAGCTCGAGGTCACGCGCGAGACCTTGAGCAGCGCCGAGGCCTCCTACAAGCTCGCCAAGCTGCAGTTCGACGTGGGCACCGGCTCGGAGCTGGACCTGCGCGAGGCGCAGGGGGTCACCGAGCAGGCACGCGCGGACCTCGCCAGCGAGACGCGCCTGCGCGCGCAGGCCGAGAATGCGCTGGTGCTGCTGGTCGGCGAGCCGTTGCCGCAGGACCTGCCGCCAGCGCTGAGGCTCGGCCAGCAGGACCTGCTGACCGATATTCCTGCCGGCCTGCCCTCGGATCTGCTGACGCGGCGGCCGGACATCGTCGAGGCTGAGCAGACGCTGCGTGCGGCCAATGCGGATATCGGCGCGGCGCGTGCGGCATTCTTTCCGAGGATCACCTTGACGAGCCAGCTTGGCACCGAGAGCCTGTCGCTCGCGGGCATGTTCCAGCCGGGCTCGGCCGCCTGGTCATTCGTGCCGCAGATCACGCTGCCGATCTTCAGCGGCGGCGCAAACACGGCCAACCTCGATCTGGTCCGGCTGGAAAAGAACGAGGCGATTGCGCAGTACCAGAAGGCGATCCAGAGCGCTTTCCGCGAGGTTTCGGACGGCCTGGCGGCGCGCGGCACCTACGATGACCAGATTGCGGCACTGGAACGCTACGTGGCCTCGCAGCAGCGCCGGCTGGACCTGTCGCAATTGCTCTACAAGAACGGCAGCGCGAGCTACCTCACCGTGCTGACGGCCCAGACCGATCTGTACGCCGCCCAGCAGAGTCTGATCACCGCACACATGCAGCGCCTTTCCAACCTGGTCGATCTGTATCAATATCTCGGCGGTGGTTGGATCGAGCACGGCGGCGACATCCCCCGGCCGGCCGATGCCGGGGTGCCCGATCACCGCTATCGGGAGTGAATGGCAGGTCCGCGTATGCCGCAACAGCCGGAACTGCGTGATCCGCCGCAGCCCGATCCGGTACCACAGCTCATGGCGGTCGCGACCGGCGCGAATGAGGACGCGCTGTACCGCGTGCTGCGCCTGCTCGCGAGCCTGGGAGTGTTCGAGCAAATCGCCCCGCAGCGCTTCGCCCCGACCCCGGCGGCCGCGCTCCTGCCCGATCCGATGCACTTGCGCATCGATGCGAACCTGATGCACTCGGTCACCAACGGCGGCTCCGCCGCCGAGGCGACCTGGGGCATGCCGGTATTCGATTACCGGTCGCAGCACCCGGACTATTCGCAGATATTCAACCGGGCGATGACCGCCTTCAGCGCACCGTTCGCAGCCGCGGCGTGCTGGCCGAGATCGGTGCGGTACGCTGCTGCTGCTCGAGGCGGTCATTGCGAGCGTACCGCGGAGGAATTTCCTGCCCTGCTGGCCGGCACGGGCCTCAGGCTGACACGGATCGTGCCGACGAAATCGCCGCTGTCGGTGATCGAGGCGACCCGGGAATAGGGGCGATCCGGTCAGTCGGATCGAGTCGGTTCAGGGCTCGGCGCCCGCAATGGCATTGATGTCGGAGTTCTCCAGGATCGGCTTGCCGTAGCCGCGATGCGCCACCGCGAGCATTGCCCACCCGAGCTGATCGGCGGTCGTGATGGCGCCCGGAAACAGACGGCGCAGTAGCGGTAAGATCGGCGTGGTCACCGCATACAGCATCCGGTAGGACGCAGTGCGCGAGCGCACACCGTGCAGGGGTTGGACCAGGCCGGGACGGAACATATAGGTTGCCCTGAACGGCAGCCCCCGCAACGCATTCTCCGTGCGCCCCTTCACTCGCGCCCACATGAACCGGCCTTTGCCGCTGCTGTCGGTGCCGGCGCCGGATATATAGATGAAGGTCATGTCCGGATCGAGGCGCACGAGCAGATCGGCAATCTTGAGCGTCAGGTCATAGGTGATACGCGTGTACTGCTGCTCCGACATTCCCCCGGCGGAGACTCCGAGGCAGTACAGGCAGGTGTCGAAGCCGCGCAGCTGCTGCTGCAGCGAGTCGATCGCGAAAAAATCGGGCAGCAGGATTTCCTGCAGCTTCGGGTGGTGTTGCCCGGTGGCGGTGCGCACCACCGCGAGCACCCGACGCACCAACGGGTCCAGCAGGCATTCGCGCAGCACTCCCCGTCCGATCATTCCGGTGGCGCCGAACAGCAGCACGTCGGTTCCGCGCGCCGAAGATGGCGTGGCCGGCCCGGCAGCGGACTGCACCGAGGTTAGTTGCACGTAGGATATGGTCACGGCCGGCGGATCATAGCGCGCGCGCCGCAGTTGCGGGCTGCGGACGAGGCGGCGCGGGTGCCGGTGAGGGCGGCGCGGGCGGTGCCTGGCGCGGGACTGTCTGGCGAGGTGGCGCCTGGCGAGCAGGCGGCTGACGAGGCCGCACCGGACCGGAGGGCGCCGTAGGCGCCTGACGAGGCGGCACCGGGCCGGCCGGCTGCGGCGGCTGGCGTGTCGGCAGATCGATGTAGCTGCCGTCATACCAGCGGATCTGCAGCGGCACCTTGGCATCAGCGATGGATTGCACGCTGACGTCTTCGGCCGCGCCGTAGTTGATCTGCTGGTCGGGCCGCTTGACCACGCTGAGCACCAGCACCAGGCGGCTGCCCGGTTGCAGGCTGCGGCTCATCAGATGCTCCCCGACGAAGCGCAGTTGCTCGCGCACGCCGGCCCGCAGCAGGCGGCGTTGGCTGCGATCCTGCGCGTAGCTGGCGCGCAGCTCATCCGCGGGGGCGAACAGCTTCACATAGGTGCCGTCGAGCAGGCGCTCGTACAGTGCCAGCGTCAGGTCCAGGTCGTATTTGTTGACGCTGAAGTCGAGCTGCCCGGCCAGCAGTCCGGCGATCTGCATCGGTGCGCGCAGCGGCGCGCTGACGAATACCACGCTGTCATGGGTCGGCAGCCCTGCGGTGCGGATCGCCTCCGGCGCCATCCAGTCAGCGTCACTGCGATCGGCGAAATTCACGCTCTGTGCCACGAACGCAGGCTTGGGGGGATTGCCGCGAGCGGGTTTGCCATGCGCGGGCTTGCCGCGCCCGGACTTGTCATGCTCCGGCTTGTCATGCGCGGGCTTGTCGCTCACGAGCTGATGGTTCTGCGCCGCCGGCGGCAGATCGGAGGGCGCCGGATCCAGGTACAGCCGCAGCGACCGGTCGGCCATGGTCTCGACCGAGGCGGCGTGCTCCCAGCGATTGGCGCCCGCGACCTCGAAATTGACGCGTCCCTGCAGCAGCGGCGGCAGCGCCGCGCCCTTGAAGATGTGGTCGAACCAGCGGTAGCGCAGCTCGTGCACGTTGACGAAGGCGACCGGATCGACCGGGTAGGGCTGCAACGCGGCGGCCGGCGCATGCGCGGCGAGATCGGCGTACGGACCGATCAGCAGCGTGTGGTCGGCTTGACGGTCATAGCGCTGCTGCTGCAACAGATAGTACAGCTCGCCCGGCTCGTTGCTGTCGTAATAGCCGGTGATCGACAGCACCGGGACCGGGATGTGGGCGAATTCCTGCCGATACGGAATCATCGCCTGCCAGTAGCGGTCGTAGCTCGGATGGCGCAGCCAGCGGCTGAACAGAGCATCCGGCTTGCCGTCCAGACGCGGCAGATCGCGGTAGGGGCGTCCGCTGCGGTACCAGGCCTGGTTCAGCGCACTCCAGTGCGCCTGGTCGGCGTAGGCGGCATCGTTGGAAGTGCCGCTGCCGGTCACGTAGCGGCCCCAGCGATACGCCGAGTTCAGGTAGACATTGCCCAGGCGAGGGGCGTCGATGCCGGGCGCGACCGCGGAGAAGGTGGCGATGGCCTTGAGCGCCGGCACGCGCCGCTTGAGCGCGGCCCACGGCGTGAAGCCGCTGTAGCCGCTGCCGTACATGCCGACACGGCCGTCGCTCCACGGCTGCTTGGCGATCCAGTCGATCACGGTGCGCGCATCCTCGCCGTCGTGCTCGTAGGGAACGACGTGGCCGTGGCCTGCCACCTTGTCGCGAGTGTAGGCCACGACCCCGACGTAGCCGTGGGCGGCGCATTCTTTCGCATCGTTGTCCGGATCCAGGTAGATGGTGAATTCCAGCAGCGTGGGCAATGGCGCCGCGGCGTCGCGCGGCCGCACCAGCATCGCCGGCAGGAGCACCCCGTTGCGCGCTCTGATCAGCACGTGCTCGTCGGTAATGTAGCGGCGCTGGTCATCCTGCTGGATGAGCTCGTCGGCCTGCGGGGCCGTGGTCCGGTGCACCTGGTAGGCGAGGTAGGCCCATACCAGCTGCACCGCCTCGGACAAAGAGATCACGCGCTTGGCGCGCACGCTCTGGAATGAACCCGCCAGCACATCCTGGAACACGGCCAGTGGCGTGCGGAACCAGGTCGTCAGCGCGAAGTCGGACAGATCGTCCAGCTGCGGCACCACCGCGTTGAACGACTGCTGGAATGCCTGGCCGAAGGGCGCGGCGTGCCGCTGCGCCTCGATGGCCTCGGTGTGAGCGTACAGGTCATAGGCCACGGACTGCTCGATCGGCAGCGGCCCGGCGACTTTCCCGAGCCGCTCGCGCAGCGCCTGCCGCGAGGCATACGCGGCCGGGTAGTCGCCCGCGACCATCTGCAGCGCCGAGAGCGTGGCCAGGTAGCGGATCCGGTCGGAATCCTGGTAGACCGGCAGCACCCGCACCGCCAGATCGCGCATCAGCTTGGTGGTCGCGGCATCGTTCAGCACCGTAGGGGCGGGGAACTGGAACTGCTGCTCGGGCGCGGCGGCGCGCGACAGCGCCGGCCACAGCAGCGCCAACGCCAGCAGCAACGCCAGCGGCGCGATCGGCCGGGGGCCGCTGCCCGCCTTGGCCAGGTGCACCACGCGGGAGAACAACGGATCACGCGCCGCGGTGCTGCCGATATGAATCACGCTGGTATGCTCCAGCTCGTTGGCGAACAGGTCGATCACGCGTGCGAGCGTCTCGCCGTCGAGTGAGCCGAAGGTGTCGTCCACGATCAGCCACGGCGGGCGCTGCAGGGCAATGCGCGCAAACGCCAGGCCGAGCTGCTCTTCCTGGCTGAGCTCGCGGTCCCAACGATGCGTCTGCTGCAGCATCGGCACCAGCCGTTCGAGACCGACCCGCCGCAGTGCGTGCACGTAGGCGTCCTCCTCGTAGATCTCGGGCCTACCCGGATAGGCGAGCACCTCGCGCAGGCTCCCGCGCGGCAGATAGGGCGTGCCGCGCGGCAGGTACTGGATCGGCTCATCCTTCGGACGGATCACGCGCCCGCCGCCCCACGGCCACAGGCCCGCCAGCGCGCGGAACAGCTGTGTTTTGCCGGTGCCGGGCTCGCCCACGATCAGCACGCGCTCGCCGGCTCGAATCTGCACGCTGCTCTCGCGCAGCCGATCGCGCCCGGAAGCGGACGCCACCTCCAGGTTCTCCAGCGTGATGAGACCCGGTTCGCCGTCGACGTAGTCGATGCGGCTGTCGACGTGACCGAGAGACTCGGCATTGATCAGCGCGCGGCGGAAGTTGGCGACCCGCAGCAGCGTCGCGCGCCAGTCGGCGATGGTGCTGAAATTCTCCACGAACCAGCTCAACGAGGATTGCGCCTGGCTGAAGGCCGCGGCCGCCATCATCAGCCCGCCGAACGACAGCGTGCCCTGGAAGTAGAGCGGGGCGGCCACGATGATCGGCGCGACCTGGGTGACCCAGCCGAAGCCGGCGGTGATCCAGGTGAGATTGGTCAGTCCGCTGACCAGCCGTCGCATCGCGGCCAGCACCCCGGCGAGGTTGAGCTCGACGCGGCGGGTCTCACCGGCCTCGCCGCTGGCGAGCGAGATGCCGTCCAGGTGCTCATTGACCCGCACCAGCGAGAAGCGCAGGTCCGCCTCGTGCGCATAGCGCTCGGCGTTGCGCGGGATGAGACTGCGTCCGACGCGGTAGCTCAGCAACGAGCCGATGCCCGCGTACACGATGGCGGCCCACACCATGTAGCCCGGGATCGCGATGTCCCGGCCCGCGATACGGATCGCGAATCCGGCCGAGATCACCCACAGCACCCCGACGAACGACAACAGCAGGATCGAGGACTGCAGCAGGCCGCCGCCCAGGTCCGCCGACAGCTCGCACAGGTGGCGCGCATCCTCGTGCATGCGCTGGTCCGGGTTGACGCCGATGGCCCCGGCATTGGCGAGCATCAGCGCGCGGCGCGGTTGCATCCAGTCGTGCAGCAGATCGCGCACCAGCCCCTCGCGCAGCTTGAGCTTGAGCATCTCGGTAAGCCAGCGCTGCGCCACGTTCAGCACCAGCAGGCTTCCGGCGATCAACCCGAATACGCCCAGCTGGTAGAGGAAGGCGTAAAAATCGCGGCGCGAGAGCGCGTCATAGAAAGGTTTGTTCCAGCGATTGAGCCGGATCTGCCCGTAGGCGGTGGCGACGATGACCACCAGCAGGCCGGCCGCCAGCAGCAGCAGCGTCTTGCCGACCGGGGAGCTGACCAGCGCCCGCAGCATCATGCGTAGCTGCGGCAGCAGGCGCGCATGCGCGCCCTCCTGGGGTTCCGATAGTGTGCCGGCCATTTCTACGCGCCCGATCATCGTGTGTGGCCCGTGTGTCGACGAGGTGATGTCGCCCTGATCTGCCTATCAGATCGATCGGGGGTCCGGGAAGAGGCTGCGTGCTGAAAGCCTCACGGCCCCGTCCCGGCGGGCTGAGTGGGTTCCTTTGCGCCGGATTATGCAGCGGCCGGTGCTCAAATTGAAAATTCTCACCGCCGCCGCCCGCTGGCGCCGTCCGCAGGCGCGCGGCCATTTGCGCGCCGGGGCGAAAAGCAGAAGAATTATGGGCAGCGGCCGACTGACCTTCCGGCACCTGGGCACCTTCCGGCACATGGGCAATTATGCTGTCGCCAGATCTGGATCCGGCCCCCGGCGCGCCGGCGTGTTCGCCGTGGTGGCGCTGCTGCATGCGCTGCTGATCGGCATGTTCGCGCGCGCGCTGCTGAGGCAGCCGGCCCTGATCGGCGCGGTGCCGCTGCAGGTGCGCATCGTGACCGAATCGCACCGCGTTCTGCGGCCGCCGCCGCGATCCCTGCATGCGCGGCCGCTGGCGGCGATGAACCGACCGTTGCCGCTGGTCGTACCGCCGCTGCTGATCAGGGACGATGCGCCGCCGGCCCCGCCACGGACGGCCGCGCGGGCCGGCCCTGCGGCTGCCAGGCGGCCGGCGCCGGCGCCGCCGAGTACTTCCATGCAGTTCCTGTCCGCGCCGGCCGATGCGCGCTCGTACTATCCGTTCCAGGCCCGCCTGCAGCACCAGGAGGGCAGCGTGCTGACCCGCATCTGCGTGGATGCCGGCGGCAAGATCGACAGCGTAACGGTCCTGAAGAGCTCCGGCGTCTACCAGATCGACCGGGCCGCCCTCACCGTGGGCAGGCTCACGGTGTGGAAAGTGGCCACCGTGGCCGGCAAGCCGGTTGCCGACTGCGGCGCGTTGAACATCAATTTCTCGCTCAGTGGCCTGATGGCGCTTCCATGATCCGGCCCGCCGCGAGCGGGTCTGCCGCGCCCTAGCGCCGTCGCACGCCTTCCGGCAGCGCGACCGACAGCTCGAGCACCTCATGGCCGTCGTCGCGGCCCAGATTGATCTGCACCGCGGAAGGGTCGACGTTCACGTAGCGCCGGATCACCTCGAGCAGCTCGCGCCGCAGTAGCGGCAGATAGTCGGGGCTGCCGCGGGCACTGCGCTCCTGCGCCACGATGATGCGCAGGCGCTCCTTGGCAACGTTGGCCGAGGAGGGGGTCTTGCGAAACAGGGCGAGCAGGTCCATGTCACAGCCCGAACATGCGCGCGAGGAAACCTTTCCGGGGCTCCTCGATGAAGCGCAGCGGCACGGTCTGCCCGAGCAGGCGCGACACAGCGTCCTGGTAGGCGCGCGCGACGTTGCTGTCCTCGTTGAGAATCACGGGAACGCCCGCGTTGGAGGCGGACAGCACGTCCGGCGACTCGGGCACCACCCCGACCACGTCCAGACCGAGGATCTCCTTGACGTCGTCGACGCTCATCATCTCGCCGCGCTCGACGCGGCTGGGGCTGTAGCGCGTCAGCAGCAGGTGCTCCTTCACGGAGCCGTTGCCCTGTTCGGCGCGCAGCGTCTTGCTGGCCAGCAGGCCCAGGATGCGATCGGAATCACGCACCGAGGACACCTCCGGATTGACCACCACGACGGCGCGATCGGCGAAATACATCGCCAGATGCGCGCCCTTCTCGATGCCGGCCGGCGAGTCGCAGATGATGTAGTCGAAACCGTCGGCCGCCAGGTCATCGAGCACGCGTCGCACACCCTCCGCCGTCAGCGCATCCTTGTCGCGCGTCTGTGATGCCGCCAGCACGTACAGCGTCTCGAGGCGCTTGTCCTTGATCAGCGCCTGCTTGAGCGTGCAATCGCCCTGGATGACGTTGACGAAGTCATACACGACCCGCCGCTCGCATCCCATGATCAGATCGAGATTACGCAGCCCGATGTCGAAGTCGATCACCGCGACCCGCTTGCCATGCCGTGCCAGGCCGCAGGCGATGCTCGCGGAGGTGGTGGTTTTCCCGACGCCCCCTTTACCGGAAGTGACGACGATGGTCTCAGCCAATGCTTGGCTCTCCTTTAGAAGAGGGGTGGGGCGCGCAGCCGGGACCCGCATGGGCGGGTCGCCGCTGATGCGATGAGCAGGACGTGATCGATGGCTGGCAACGCGGTCAGCTCAGCCGCCGATGCGGGCAAAGTGCAGATCATCGCCGGCCAGCCAGGCTTGCACCGGCTTGCCGGCGAACTCGGCCGGAATCGTCTCGAACACGCGGAACACGCCCCCGATCGACACCAGCTCGGCATGAAACTCCTGACAGAACACTCGCGCACCGGGCTCCCCGCGCGCGCCGGCCATGGCGCGGCCGCGCAACGAGCCATAAATGTGCACGCAGCCGTCCGCCATCACCTCGGCGCCGGCACCGACCGTGGCGGTGATGACCAGGTCGCGGCCGCGCGCATAGATGCGCTGGCCGGAGCGCACGGTCTGGCCGTGGATCAATGCCGAGGCGGTCGGCGGCCCCGCCGCCGCCGGCGGGGGCGATATCTCGGCCTGATCCTGGGCAGCGGCGGCCGGCTCCTGCGTCTGGGCCGATGCCGGCGGCGCAGTCTGTAACTCGGGCTGGGCCGCCTGAACGACCGGGACCGGGCGGCTGGGCGTGCGGAAGCTGGTGATGATCGGCAGGCTCAGCGCGGCGGAGATCGCCGCCGTCGCAGCGCCGTCGCCGGTCAAGCCGATGGCGAGCATGCCGGCGCGGCGGATCGCATCGATCGCGCAGCGAACCTCGTCCGGCTGCGGCTCGGGCTCCAGCGCGCTCAGATCCAGGCATACGGCCGTACGGCGGAAGAAGTGCGGCGCGGTGGCGATGCGCCCCGTGAGCTCATCCAGGATCACGCCCGGATCGGTGGTACGGATCCGCACCTGCACCAGCCCCACCTGTCCATAGCGGATGTCGATGACGGCCGGATTGGGCATGCCGGCGGATTTGCTCAGATCGAGCTCCAGGTTCGTGCTCAAAGAAACCCTCATGCACAGAACGGCCGTTGGCCCCTCGAGGGGTTTCCGAACGGGCCAGGAAAGTGCGCAGTGTACCGGTAAGTTTCGCCGACTCAATCGAAATGAGCGTCGGGGAATGAGCGCGGGGCGCGCTGCGCTACGGGACGGATCTTGCAGCGCGATACCGTCCGCGGCGCTTACCCGTGTTATCGTTTGTCAATATGAGGAAACTGATCGGGTTGCTGGGGCCGCCGCAGCCCCGCGCCGCCTACGGTGCCTCGATGATCGGGTCGCTGCCGGTCGAGACGACCCAGATCCGCTAGCCGGTGCGCGAGCCGCGCCCCATAGCCAACCAGGAGGCCTCCAGTGCAACAGCGAGCGATTGGAAAATCCGGTATCCAGGTATCCGCGATCGGCCTGGGGTGCAACAACTTCGGCTGGTTGATCGATGCGCAGGCGTCCAACGCGGTCATCGCCCGGGCACTGGATCTGGGAATCACGTTCTTCGATACGGCCGATGTCTACGGCGACTCCGAGATCGTGCTGGGCAAGGCACTGGCCGGGCGCCGCAAGGACGTGGTCATTGCCACCAAGTTCGGCATCGGCCGTAACGGGCAGGCCGGGGGCGCCTCGCGTGACTACGTGCTGCAGGCGGTCGAGCGCAGCCTCGAGCGTCTGGGCACCGACTATATCGATATCCTGTACCTGCACCGGCCCGATCCGGCCGTACCGCTGGAGGAGACGCTCGGCGCGTTCGAGCAGTTGATCCGTCAGGGCAAGGTACGCCACGCGGCTGCCTCCAACATGACGCCCGAGCTGCTGCGTGAGGCCGCCGCGGCGGCCGCCGCCAAGCACCTGGAGGGCTTCATTGCGACCCAGGAGCACTACAACCTGTTGGTGCGCAAGCTCGAGCGCACGCTGGCGCCGCAGGCACAGCAGCTGGGCATGGGAATCATCCCGTACTTTCCGCTCGAGAGCGGCGTGCTGACCGGCAAGTACCGGCGTGGCGCCGCGCCGGCTCCGGGGACGCGCCTGGATGCCTGGAAGCAGCTCGCCGCGACGCTCTCCGATGAGAACTTCGACAAGATCGAGCGCCTGCAGGCCTTCGCCGACGCCAATGGCCACACGCTGGCGGAGCTGGCGATCGCCTGGCTGCTCGCCAAGCCGTACGTACCGAGCGTGATCGCCGGCGCGACCAAGCCGACGCAGATCGAGGCCAATTGCCGCGCGGCCGACTGGCGGCTGACGGCGGCGCAGCTGGCCGAGGTCGAGCGGCTGGTACCGGTCGCGGCGTGATCGCTACAGCGTGATCACTACAGCGTGATCACGATCTTGCCGATGAACGCGCCGGAGAGCTGGTGGCGATAGGCCGCCGCGGCCTGCTCGAACGGGAACACGCGGTCGATCATCGGCTCGATCCGGTTGACCTCGATGGCCGCGATCATCGCCTCGAACATCGACCGGTCGCCGACGAAGATGCCATGCAGACTGGCGTGCTTGCGCATCAGGATGTATGGATTGGTGTCACCGTTGGTGAGCACGCCGACCAGCGCGACCTTGCCGCTCTGTGCCAGCGCGGTGAAGGAGCGGTTGATGGTGCCGGTTCCGCCGATCTCGACCACGGCGTCGACGCCGCGGCCAGCGGTCAGGCGCAGGACTTCCTGGTCCCAGTCAGGCGTACTGTGGTAGTTGATACCGTCGGAGGCCCCGAGCTCGCGCACCTTCTGCAGCTTCTCATCGCTGGAGGAGGTGGCGATCACGCGCGCACCGGCCGCGCGTGCAAACTGCAGCGCGAACATCGATACGCCGCCGGTGCCCATGACCAGCACCGTGTCGCCCGGCCTGATCGGCCGGCCCGCGACCATCAGCGCGTGCCAGGCCGTCACGCCGGCGCACGGCAGGGTTGCGGCCTGCTCGAAGCTGTAGCCCTTCGGCAGCGCGAGCACTCCGCTCTCGTACAGCACGATCTGCTCGGCCAGCATGCCGTCGAGCGGGGAGCCCAGCGTCGTGGTTTCGCCGTGCGGCGGACCGGCCGGATCGATCTGATTGAACGTGGCGACCACGCGGTCGCCCACGGCCAGCCGGCTGACGCCGGCGCCCACGGCGGTGATCTCGCCCGCGCCGTCGGACAGCGGCACGGTGTCGCGGGTCGCAATACCGCCGAAGTAGCGGCCCGATACCACCGCCTGGTCGCGGTAATTCAACGACACGGCGCGCACGCGGATCGAGACCTGGCCCGGGCCGGGCGGCGGCGGCGCGGGCAGTTCGACCTGTCGCAACTGCTCGAGGCTGGTACTGCCCTTGGAAACGACGTAGGCGCGCATCTCGTGGCTCTCCGGCCTGACCGGCATTGTCCGGCTTCCGTTTACCGCTGTCGACGGGGATAATCGCCCATCATCCTTCCGGGCAAGAAGAAGAGGATTGCTCATGCGCCATGCCATCGTCATTGCCGCCGCGGGACTCGTCGGCGCGCTGCCGCTCATCGCGCTGGGTGCTTCGGCTCCCCGCACGCCGCAGCAGGTGGTCGAGCACCATTTCTCGGCGGCGGCGTCGGGGGCACTGGACGCCCTGGTCAGCGACTACGCCGACAACGCGACCGTCATCAGCGCGGCGGGCGTGATCCATGGAAAGGCTGCGATCCGGCAGCAGTTCGCGCGCATGATGCGTCCGCGGGCGGGTGCGGCGGCGGCGGCCCCGCCGGCCGGTGCGCGCCGCGGCCCGGCTATCAAGCAGGAGTTCTTCACCCCCGATACGGCCTGGCTGGTGTGGGTGCAGAACGAGGGTAAGCCCGGCGAGGTGCGCGGCGTGGAGACCTACATCATCCGCAATGGCAAGATCGAACTGGAGACGGTCGGCACGGTCAACGTACACGCTGCCGCCCAGTCCGCGCAGTAATTCACGCTTCGGCGCCGGCTTACTGCCGGCTGCGTCACGCCCATGCCGGGTGCGGTGCCTAAAATGGCCCGCAGCATCAACGTTTCAGGGTGGCCGGGGCTATGTCAAGTCTGCCCGCCGTCCTGTCGGGCACGGCATCGCTCGACGGGCTGGCCGGGGTTTACGCCCACCGCATCACCGCGGCGCTGCCGCTCAACTGGGCGCAGCGCATCTCCATGCACGACAGTCGCGGCCACCTGTGCTGGCAGTCGACCGCCGACGCCTGGGGGCCCGCGGACCTGGACGCGGTGCGGCTGGCGCTCGAGCGCTTCGTCGGCAATTCCGCGCCGGCCCGGGCCGATCATGAGCTACCGGGCCAGCGTACCGCGGTGCTGCTGCGCGCCGCCGATACCGCCAATGTGTTCCGCGGCTTCGTCATGCTGGTGATGGACAACCGCCGCCTGCGCGGCAAGGGCAAGTCCATCAACGATCTGCCGCTACCGGTACAGCGCGCCGCACATGATTGGGCCGAGCGACTGGCCGCCGCGCCGACCGTGTACCCGGAAGGCACCGAGCTCTCGGCGGCCCAGACCGAGCGGCTGATCGCCTTCGGCCCGGGCGTCGATGAGCCGGAGGTCGAGCAGTTCTTCGCGCGCCTGCGCGCCTTTCCGGTGGCGCTGGCCGCACAACCACTCACGTCCCTGCAGCGCGGCATGCGTATCCGGCGCTACGAGGTATTCCTGCGCGAGGCGGCTGCGGTGCCGACCGACGCGGCACCGGTGACGCTGCTGCGAGAGGCGGACGACCGGCGGCTCGGCACGGTGCTCGATCGCCGCGTCACGGGCGCGCTGATCGTGTGGCTGGCCGGGCGCAGCGAGGTCTACGCCGACCAGCCGGCGCAGTTCTCGGTGAACCTGTCGGCCAGCTCGCTCGCCGATCCGAACTTCCTGCGCTTCGTCGAGCTGTGCCTCGCCAAGGCGGGCATCGCGCCGGCGCTGCTCGCGTTCGAGGTCGATCAGTGCTTCTGGCGCAAGGAGCGCGGCTGCCTGCAGCGGCTCAGCCAGGGCATCGAGGCGCTCGGGGCGGGCCTGGTGATCGACAATGCCACGCTGCACGAGCAGGCTGCGGAGCTGCTGAGCCTGCCGGGGGTGCGCCTGGCCAAGATCGACCGGACGCTGACGCGTGACCTGGCCGCGAGCAGGGCTGCGCAGATGCGCGTCGCGGGCCTTGCGCAGCTGGCGCGCATCGGCGGGGTGCTGACGGTGGCCAAGCAGGTGGAGCGGCCCGAGGAGCAGGAGCTGCTGCGTGCCCTGGGCGTGGATTTCATCCAGGGCCATGCGACCGCGGTGCCTGCACCGCTGGCCGAGCTCGATCGGCAGCGCGAGCAGCTGCTGGTGATCGATCCGGGCGTGCACGAGGGTTAGGAGCGCAGCAGCTCGGTCAACCGGGCGAAATCGACCGGCTTGGTCAGGTGATGGTCGAAACCTGCCGTCAACGCGCGGCGCTTGTCGTTCTCCTGACCCCAGCCGGTGATCGCGATCAGCCTGATGGGTCGGTCGGGGTGGCGCTCGCGCAGCCGCCGCGCGACCTCGTAACCGTCCAGGTGCGGCAGCCCGATATCCAGCAGTGCCACCTGCGGCAGGTACTGTGTCAGCGCGGCGAGTGCGGCCGGCCCGTCATGCACGACCATCACCTCGTGGCCTTCCAGCCGCAGCAGCTGCGCCAGTGTCTCGGCCGAATCGGGGTTGTCTTCGGCGATCAGGATGCGCAGGCCGGCCGCCGCCGGCGTGGTCGGGGCGGCATCGGGTTGCGGCCCCGGCGGTTGCGGCTCGGCCGTCTCCGGGAAGTGCACCGTGAACTCGCTGCCGCGCCCCAGGCCCGCGCTGTGCGCCTCGATCCAGCCGCCGTGCAACTCGACCAACCCCTTGGCCAGCGCCAACCCGATGCCCAATCCGCCCTCGGACCGATCGCCGCTGGGCTTGACCTGGGCGAACATGTCGAACACGCGCGGCAGTGTCTCGGCGCTGATACCGATGCCGCTGTCGGCCACCGTGATGCTCACCTCGCCGCCGCTGCGGTGCGCGCCGAGGCGGATCTGGCCGCCCGGCTCGGTGTACTTGGCGGCATTGGTCAGCAGGTTGGACAGCACCTGCGCGACCCGCAGCGGATCGGCGCTGAAGCGTACCGGCTCGCTCGTTCGCCGGACAGTCAGCGTGTGGCGCCGGGCGTCGATCATCGGGCGGGCGGTCTCCACCGCCGCGTCGATCACCGAGCCCAGATCGGTCGGCTGACGCCGCAGCGACAGAGTGCCGCGGGTGACGCGTGAGATATCCAGCAGATCGTCCAGCAGCAGCGACATGTGCTGCACCTGGCGGTCGATGACCTCGTGGCTCCAGCGCTTCTGCGCCTCGGTGGCCGCCGGCGCCTTGGAGATCAGCGCCGCCTGGCGGATCGGCGCCAGCGGATTGCGCAGCTCGTGCGCCAGCGTGGCCAGGAACTCGTCCTTGCGCCGGTCGGCCTCGCGCAGCGCGGCCTCCGCGAGCCGCCGTGCGGTCACGTCGTGAAACACCATGACCGCGCCGACGATATGGCCACGGCTGTCGCGGATCGGTGCGGCGCTGTCCTCGATCGAGATCTCGGTGCCGTCGCGGGCGATCAGCGCGGTATGGTTGGCCAGCCCGACGATCGACCCGCCGCGCAGCACCTTGCCGATCGGGTGCTCGACCGGCGCGCGCGTCTGCTCGTTGATGATGTTGAAGATGCGCTCCAGCGGCAGCTGCTGCGCCTCCTGGGCCGTCCAGCCCGTCATGGCCTCGGCCACCGAGTTGAGGAAGGTGATGCGGCCCGCGGTGTCGGTGGTGATCACCGCATCGCCGATGCTCGCCAGGGTCACCTGGAACCACTCGCGCTGATCGCGCAGCTGCGCCTCGGCGAGCTTGCGCTCGGTGATGTCGCGTACGCTCCACACGCGCCCGGCATCGCGTCCGTCCACGTACTGGATGCGCGAGAGCTGCTCGTACACGCGCCCGTCGGCGAGCTCCAGGACGTCGGCGCTCTCTGGCGGCGAGGTCAGGGAGATGTCGCGCACGCGCGCCAGGTAGCCCGCGGGGTCGGCAAACTGCTGCGCGCACACCTGCAGCACCCGCTGGTGCTCGCGCGCGTCGATCAGCTCGCGTGGTATGCGCCACAGCCGCAGGTAGCGCTCGTTGAATCCGGTGACGGTGCCGGCGCGGTCGATGACGATGATGCCGTCGAAGGTCGCCTCCAGGGTCGCGCGCAGCATCGCCAGCGAGCCGGCCAGCTCCTGGGTGCGCCGCTCGAGCGCCTCCTTGGCGGCGAGCAGCTCGCGCTGGGCGCGCTGCCGCGCCCGCAGGATGCTGCGGGCATTCTCCAGCGCGACGGTGCGCAGCAGTTCTTCTTCGTTCTCGTCCGACCCCATCAGGCCAGGCCCAGCTCTTGCGCCGCCAGCGCCGTACCGAGCACGCGCGCGCGGATCTTGGCGAATGCCGTATCGCGGGTGGTCGAGACGTCATCGCAGAACGGGGAAAAGCCGCAGTCGTCGCAGGTGCCGAGCTGCTGCGGAGGGATGTATTCGGCCGCGCGCAGTACCCGGTCGCGTACCTGTTCGGGTGTCTCGATGCGTGGATCGATCGGAGCGACCACCCCGACGAAGATGGTCTGACCGGGGCGCAGTTGCTCGCGGATGATCCGCAGCACCCGGTCCGGCTCCGGCTCGGCCGCGAGCGCAACGTAGAGCTGTCCCACGTCCAGCTCGAACAGGCTCGGCAGCAGCTCGGCGTAATCGACGTCGGCGCTGTGGGTGGAGTCGCGGTCGCTGCCCGGGCAGGTGTGCACCCCGATGAGGGCGCGTTCGGCCGCGGAAAAGCGCGACAACGCCAGATTGTTCAGATCGATGAAGCTCGCCAGCAGGTTCCCCGAAGGGTCGCACTTGTTGGCGAGGCGCCCTTCAGTGAAATCGATCTGCACCTTGCAGGCGCCCTTGGCGAGGCAGGCGCGTACCTCGGTCTCGTGCTCGCCGAGCAGATCGTCGATGAACTGCTCGCGCGGGTAGCCGGCGATGCCCTCGGCCGGATACATCAGGCTCAACGCCGACGGCGAGATCACCGCCTGCTTGAGCGGCACGTGGGCGTAACGCAGCGCCGCGTCGAGGTAGCGGTCGGCGTAGCGCTGATAGCGAAGCGGCTCCGCCGTCAGCCGCGGCATGCGCCGCGTGTGACCGGCAGAGAACGGAATGCGAAAACCGTCCGGGCTGGTGTTGGGCAGCCCATGCACGCTGTAGGTCCAGAAGTTATGGTACTTGCGCTGCTCCCCGTCGGTGATGACCGGCGATCCGGTCGCCTCGAAGCGCTCGATGGTGTCACGCACCGCCCGTTCGTACTGCGCATCGAGCCGCGGATCGGTGCCGTCTCCCAGCTCGGCAATCGCCTCGAGCAGCCAGGGCGGCCGTGGAATGCTTCCAATCGGTTCGGTCGGGATCGGCATGGGTTTCGCGCAGTCGCTTGGGGGATGCGATTTTCCGTGCGTCGCCGCAATTACTGGCCCGCTCGAGGGGGTTGCGATGATGCCAGCGGATTGTAACCGAGCCGGCGGCGGGCAACGATACAGCTGATGAACGCGGCGTAGCTCCAGGCCAGCTGCCGCGCCGAGGTCGGCGCGCCCGAGCGCTGGTCGAACTGCTCGGACAGCTCGCCGTCTGCGGGCGTGAAGGCCCGTACGGTCTCGAGGAAGGCATCGCCGCGCCGGGCGAGCACCGCCGCGTCGGTCGCGCCGTCCGCCCGGGCCGCGCGGAAGCAGAACTCGGCGGCGCCCAGCGTCGAAAAGTAATAGGCGCCGCCCGAATAGTAGCGGTCGCCGGGATAGCGGCCCATCGCCGGCGCGCGGCCGGCGCCCCGGCCGTGATTGATCGGGTACTCGGCCTCGAAGAATGCCGCCAGACGCTCCAGCGTGGCATGCATGCGCGGATCCTGCACGCCATGCGCGCCGCTGCGGTCGCTGCCGCCGTCGCTGTCTGCCGGTTCCGGGGGATCATCGGGGCCGTCGGCGTGCAGCGCCGCCAGGATGACCGCGATGTCGAGCTCCTTGGGCGAGCGCTCCCCGGAGGGCAGCAGGCGCGAGCGATAGTAACCTTCCTCGGCGAGCCAGTAACCGTCCAGCATGCCGCGCAGGGCGCGTGCCTGCGCCCGGCAGGCCTGTGCATCGAGGCCGTCGCCGTGCGCCGCGCCGGCTGCCGCACCGCGTTCCAGCCAGTCCGCCCCCCGCGCCAGCGCGGCGGCGGCCACGCGCAGGGTGTAGTAATGCAGTCCGCGTTCCTCCTCCCAGATATCGAAGCACGGCACCTGCGCGTGCGCGAGCGTGTAGGCGAGATCGGCTCGCAGCAGCTCGGACACGTCGGCCTGCAGCGCTGCGTCCGGTCCCCCGAGCGCGCACCAGCGCAGCAGCGTGAGCGCGCGCAGCGCCGGCCCGTCGTGCTGCGGGCGCGCCCACTGCGAGATATCGAGCGTGCCGTCGGGGTTCACGCGTGTCTCGCCTGCCACCGCCTCGCCATGCGCGGCGCACAGCTCGGCGTCCGAGCGCAGGTAGCGGACGAAATCGGGCGCGACGCGCGCGCGCCAGAGCGGCAAGGCCGCCAGGCGCCGCCCATCCAGCCCCCGCAGCGCCAGGCTGAAGCGCACGAAGTCGGCGAAATGGCCGCGCTCGGTCGCGCCGGGGACATCAGCTGCGCCGGACGTATTCGATTGCGCGGCCAGCAGCCGCAGCGCATCGATCACCACCGCGGAGTCGCGATACCAGTGGAAGAAGTAGTCGGGGTCCGGGTCGTAGGCGCCGGGGACCGGTGAGGCCACGATCGCGCCGCGCAGCGGCCGCACCTGCTGGCCGAAGCCGGCCCGCGTCTTGACGATTCCGAGCGGCGAGATGCTGCGCAGCATCTGCGCCGCCGAGTGGCGGTACTGCTTCTCGATCCATTGATCCAGGGTCTGCATCAGCGCGGATCCGGCGCACGCATCGGCGCCGCCCCCAGGCGCGGGCTGTCGAACTCGAGCCGCCGCAGCCCCGCCTGCACCTCGGGAATGCTCATGAACAGTTGCCACAGCAGGCCGGTGCGGTAGTTTTCGATCATGATGATGATCGGGCCCTGATCGATCGCCAGAAAGGTATCGGCGTACCAGTCCCGCGTCTCGCAGAACGCATCGACCAAGCCGTAGCGGCCCCACAGCCTGCCTCCCCGCAGCGTGAGGAAATGCCGCAGTGCCTGCATCGCCTCGCGCGGCGCATACGGAAAGCTGGACAGCGCGGCGGTCGGAGAAATGGTGCCGTTGTCCACGTCGGGCGCGTGCGCGACGTAGCCGCCGGGGTCGTCGCTGGCGGTCAGGCCCCAGCACGCGGCGCCGTAGCCGCGGTAGTGATGTGGATTGACGATGCAATGGGCATGGTTGATGCGCACGTGACGCAGGTTCTGCTGCCAGTAGTCGGCGTGGCGGTCGGTCAGCCCGTGCGGATCCAGGCCGCAGAACGAGTAGTGTGCGAAGAACAGCGGTCCGCCATACGGCATGCCCAGCGGCAGCTCGATGTCGTAGTAGGTGTTGCCGTTCTCATAGCCCGGTCCTGATGCGAAGCCGCGGTGATAGACCGGCGGATCGATCGGGTAGCGCGGCGCGCCGGCGGCCAGCACGTAGGTGATCAGGCACTCGTTCCAGCCGCGGATGCGGTGATTGAGCGCCCAGCCGTTGTTGGCGCTCCAGTGCCAGTACAGCACCTGCTGGCCGCCCTGCGTATACCAGCTCCACTCGACTTGCTCCCACAGCGCGGTGATGCGCGCGCGCGCGCGCCGCTCCACCGGCGTGTCGCGCCCGAAATACTGGCGCGCGCACAGCAGCCCCATGCATAGGTAAGAGGTCTCCACCAGGTCGCCGCCGTCGTCCTTGGGCGAGAACGGAATCGTGGCGCCAGTGCGCCCGTTGAGGAAATGCGGAAATACGCCGTGGTAGCAGGCCGCCGAGCTCAGTAGCTCGAGCATGCGCTCAAGCCGCTCCAGCGCCGCCTCGCGCATCACCCAGCCGCGCTCCACCGCGACGATCAGTGCCATGATGCCGAAGCCCGAGCCGCCGCTGGCGACCAGCTCCTCGCTCACGCCCGCGCGGGTGGGGCGGCGGTCGGCCGCCAGCGCGCTCACCGGGTGCGCGCCGTCCCAGAAGAAGCGGAAGGTCTGGCGCTGTACCAGCTCGAGCAGCTCACTGTCGGGCAATGCGGCGGCGGCCTGTGCGGCGGCAGCTTCGGCGGATTGGCTCATGCGATCTCCTCATGCGATGCGGTGCATGCGCTCAGGCGGGTTGCTGGCTGGCGCGCGCGGGGCGGGCGCTGCCCTGGGGCGGATGCGCGCGTGTGAGCCGCCGGCTCGCCGGATCCTTCACCAGGTGCAGCACGCGGGGAAACAACGCCTCGCAGGCGCGGGAGCGGGAGCGGCCGACGTGGATGATGGCGGTGTGCGCGAGCTCCTTGCCGAGCAGCTCGACGACGCGCGCGAGCGTGTCTTCGTTGAGCGCATCGAACACGTCGTCCACGATCATCCACGACGGCGCGTGCAGCAGCGCGCGCGCGAACAGCAGGCTGCGCTGGTCGTCCTCGCTGAGCTCCCGGTCCCAGCGCCGCGATTCCTCCAGCTGCGGCGCGAGCCGTGCAAGCCCCATGCGGCGCAGCGCCTGCTCGGCCGCGTGCGGCTCATATTTGTTCGGGCTCATCGGGTAGGCGAGCACCTCGCGCAGCGTGCCGGGTGGCAGGTAGGCCTGGCCCGGCATGTACAGGATCTCTTCCCCGGTGGGGCGTACCACGCGGCCCGCACCCCAGGGCCACAAGCCCGCTAGCGCGCGGAACAGCAGCGTCTTGCCGGTGCCGGGCTCCCCGACGATCAGCACGTGCTCGCCGGCGCTGATCTGCGCGCGCGCCTCGGCCAGCTTGGTGCATCCTTCGGGCGAGGCGATCTCCAGATGGTCCAGCGTGATCGTGCCCGCCGGGCCGTCCACGAACGCGATACGGCTCTCGACGTGGTGCAATACGTCGGTGGCGAGCACCGCGCTGCGGAAGCTGGCCACGCGCAGCAGCGTGGCGCGCCAGTCGGCGATGGTGCTGAAGTTGTCGACGAACCAGCGCAGTGAGGATTGCACCTGGTTGAAGGCTCCCGCCGCCATCATCAGCCCGCCGAAGGACAGCGTGCCGCCGAAGTACAGCGGCGCTGCGGCGATGATCGGTGCGACCAGCGTGAACCAGCCGTAGCCGGCGGTGATCCAGGTCAGGTTGGTGAGCCCCGTCACCAGCCGGCGCATCGCCGCGAGCACCGCGGCCAGGTCCAGCTCGATGCGCCGCGTTTCCTGCGGCTCGCCGGATGCGAGCGCAATCGAATCGATGTGCTCGTTCACGCGCACCAGCGTGAAACGCAGATCCGCCTCGCGCGCATAGCGCTCGGCGTTGCGCCCGATCAGCCCGCGACCGACCCGGTAGCTCACCAGCGAGGCCGAGCCGGCATATGCGATCGCTGCCCACACCATGTAGCCTGGGATTGCAAAACCCGCGCCATGAAAACGCAACGAGAAGCCGCGCGAGATCGACCACAGCACCTCGACGAACGCCGCCAGCAGGATCGAGGCCTGCAGCAGCCCGATACCGAGCGTGGCCGACAGCTCGGTCAGATGGCGCGCATCCTCGTGCAGGCGCTGATCGGGATTGACTCCCATCGGACCGGCGTGCGCCAGGCGGAAGGCGCGCCGCGGCAGCATCCAGGCGTGCACCAGGTCGGTGACCAGCCCGGCCCGCAGCTTCAGGCTCAGCATCTGCGCGAGCCATTGTTGCCCGACGTTGAGCACCAGCAGCGAGCCGGCGATCACGCCGAACACGCCGAGCTGCCGCAGGAACGCCGGGAACTGCCGGTGCGAGAGCGCGTCGTAGAACGGGCGGTTCCAGCTGTTGAGGCGGATCTGGCCGTAGGCCGTGGCCGCTACCACCACGAAGATGCCCAGCCACAGCGCCAGCAGAGTGTTGCGCGTCGGCGAGCCCCACAGCGCGCGTGCCATCACTCGCAGCTGCCGCAGCAGGCCGAAATGCGCCGCCTCCTCGATGGCCGAAGTGGCGCTGGTGATTTCTTTCGACGGGTCTATCATCGTGCTTGGCCCTGTGTGGTAACGCAACCGGAGTGGATCGAATGAGCCGCGTCGAAGCTCTCATCAGCGACATGACGCTTACCGAGAAGCTGGGCCAGCTCACCATGACCGCGGCCGGCTATACGGTCACCGGCCCGGTCATCGCCGGGGATTCGACCGACGCGATCAAGGCCGGCACGATCGGCAACCTGTTGAACCTGTTTGGCGCGCAGCCGGTGCGCGAGATGCAGCGCCTGGCGGTGGAGGAGTCGCGCCTGGGCATTCCGCTACTCATCGGGCTCGACGTGATCCACGGCTACCGCACGCTCTTTCCGGTGCCGCTCGCCGAGAGCGCGCTGTTCGATCCGGAGCAGTGGACGCAGACGGCGCGGGAGGCGGCCAGGGAGGCGGCCGCTGCCGGGGTGACGATGACCTTCGCACCGATGCTGGACGTGTCGCGCGACCCGCGCTGGGGCCGCAGCGTCGAAGGCCCGGGCGAGGACCCGTGGGTCGGCGCGCAGCTGGCGCGCGCCAAGGTGCGCGGCTTCCAGGGCGACGACCTCGCGGCCGCGGATACGCTTGCGGCGGTTGCCAAGCATTACTGCGCCTATGGCCCGGTGACGGCCGGACGCGAGTACGCCTCCGTCGACATCTCCGAGCGCACCTTGCTGGAAGTGCATCTGCCCTCGTTTGCCGCCGCGGTCGCCGCGGGCGTGGCGGCCGTCATGCCTGCCTTCACCGATCTGGCCGGCATCCCGATGACCGCCAACGCCGCACTGCTGCGCGAGCGGCTGCGCGGCCGGCTCGGTTTCGAAGGCGTCATTGTGAGCGATTACAATGCGATTGGCGAACTGATCCGCCACGGCGTGGCCGCCGACCTGTCCGAGGCGGCGGCGCTGGCGCTGCAGGCCGGAGTCGACATCGACATGATGGCCGATGCCTACCGGCACGGGTTGCCGGGAGCACTCGAGCGCGGACTGGTGAGCATGGCGCTGATCGACGAGTCGGTGCGCCGCGTGCTGCGGCTCAAGGAGCGGCTCGGCCTGTTCGACGATCCCTACCGCCGCGGCGTCGTGGCCGAGAGTGACGCGGCACTGACCCGGCGCCGCGCGCTCGCCCGCACGGTCGCCGCGCGCGCGATCGTGCTGCTGAAGAACGGTGCGGATACATTGCCGCTGCGGCAGGGTGTGCGCCGGCTGGCGGTGATCGGGCCGCTGGCCGATGCGAGCGGCCAGATGCGCGGGCCGTGGTGGGCGGCGGCCGAGCCTCACGGCCACGTCACCGTGGTCGCCGGCCTGGTCGGCGCATTGCCCGACTGCCAGGTGCTGCATGCACCCGGCGTCGCCGTCGGCCAGGAGTCGGCCACGGCGGCGGGGTCCGATACGGCGGCCGGAGCGGACGGCAGCGCCGACCGGGGTGATGGCGAGCGGCAGGCCGACGGCGAGGGCATCGCCGCGGCGCTCGAGCTGTGCGAGTCGGCCGACGCGATCGTGCTGTGCGTGGGCGAGGCGGCGGGGATGAGCGGCGAGGCGGCCAGCCGCGCACGGCTCACGCTGCCCGGGCGCCAGCGCGAGCTCGCCCAGTCGGTGCTCACGCGTGCCCGGGCGCTGGGCCGGCCGGTGATCGCGGTGCTGTTTTGCGGCCGCCCGCTGATCGTGCCGTGGCTGATCGAGCAGGCCGATGCGGTGCTGTGCGCCTGGTTCCTCGGCAGCGAGGCCGGCAACGCCATCGCGGACGTGCTCACCGGGGCCGTGTCCCCGAGCGGCCGTACGCCGATCAGCTGGCCGCGGGTGATGGGACAGGTGCCGATCTTCTACTCGCAGCGCCCGGGCGGGCGGCCCGCCAACGCCGCCGATCCTTACACCAGCCGCTACCTCGACGTGCCCAATGAGCCGCTGTTCGCGTTCGGTCACGGCCTGACCTACGGGCGCTTCGTGCTGTCGAATTTGCGCGTGACGCCGCGGACGGTGCGCGAGCACGACACCATCGAGGTGTGCGTCGATGTCGTCAACGAGGGCGCGCGCGCCGCGCAGGAGACGGTGTTTCTGTTCGTGCACGATCTGCTCGCCAGCGTCGCGCGGCCGGTGCTGGAGCTGCAGGGCTGGGGCCGGATCAGCCTGGCCGCGGGCGAGCGCGGCACGGTGACGCTGCAGCTGCCCGCATCGCAGCTGCGTTTCCTGGACGCGAACCTCAATCCCGTGTTCGAGCCGGGCGAGGTCGAGATTCTGGTCGGGCCGTGCGCGGACCGATCGCAGCTGCTGGCGGCGGGCGTGCGCCTGGCGGCGGCGCCGGGCTGATCCTCGCACGATGCGTTCTTGCTTTCTTTCGACCGAAGGAGTGTAGCCGATGCAGATTGCCGTGATTGGACTGGGCCGCATGGGCGCCAATATCTCGCGCCGCCTGATGAGGGCGGGGCACCGATGCGTGGTTTTCGACGTCGCCGTGCAGGCGCGCGAGGCGCTGGCAAAGGCCGGTGCCACGGCTGCCGCCTCGCTCGAGGAGCTGGTGAAGGCGCTCACGGAAAAACCGCGTGCCATCTGGCTGATGTTGCCGGCGGGCCAGATCACCGAGGAGACAGTCGAGCATCTGGGCGGCCTGCTCGAGCCGGACGACATCCTCATCGATGGCGGCAACTCGTTCTACAAGGACGATATCCGCCGCGCCAGCAGCCTCTCGCAGCGCGGCGTGCGCTACGTTGACTGCGGCACCTCCGGCGGGGTCTGGGGGATCGACCGCGGCTACTGCATGATGATCGGTGGTCCGAAGCAGGCGGTCGATCATCTCGATCCGATCTTCGCGGCACTCGCTCCCGGGCTGGGCGACATACCGCGCACGCCGGGACGCAAGGACGGCGATTCCCGTGCCGAGCGCGGCTACATTCACGCCGGCCCGTCCGGCGCCGGCCACTTCGTCAAGATGGTCCACAACGGCATCGAGTACGGGCTGATGCAGGCCTACGCGGAAGGGTTCGACATCCTGCGCAACAAGGACTCGGAGGACCTGCCGCCGCAGGAGCGCTTCACGCTGAACATTCCGGATATCGCCGAGGTCTGGCGGCGCGGCAGCGTGATCTCCTCCTGGCTGCTGGACCTGGGAGCCGCCGCGCTGGCCAAGGATCCGCAGCTCGCGACGTTCTCCGGCTACGTGCAGGATTCCGGCGAGGGCCGCTGGACCATCCAGGCCGCGCTCGAGGAGGCGGTGCCCGCCGAAGTGCTGTCGCTGGCGTTGTATGCCCGTTTCCGTTCGCGGCAGCAGCATACCTTTGGTGAGAAGATGCTCTCGGCGATGCGGCTGGGCTTCGGCGGTCACATCGAAGGCAACGAGCCGATCGATCCCAAGCCCGGCGCGGGCAGCGCGGGCAGCGCCGGCGGTGCGGCAGGCAAGGGCGCGCGGTAGCGCCATGGCAGCGGCGCAGACCCCGCGAATCCCTCCCGTCGAGCCGATCGCCGAGCTGCCGCCGCGGCACGCGGCCCCGCCGGCCGATCCGTGCGCGATGGTGCTGTTCGGCGCCGGCGGCGATCTGACCAAGCGGCTGGTGGTCCCGGCACTCTACAACCTTGCGCGCACCGGGGTATTGCCGGAGCGATTCGCGCTGATCGGCGTCGACATGGCACCCGGCAGCACCGACAGCTGGCGCGAGCACCTGCACCAGATGCTGCAGAGCTTCGTGGGCAACCCCGCCGCGAGCTTCGAGATCGATCGGATCGACGAGGCGGCCTGGCAGCGGCTCGCGCGCAGCATGTGCTACCTGCAGGGAGACATGACCCAGGGCGAGCTGTACGAGCAGATCCGCGCCGCACTGGCCGAGGCGGACAAGAGCCATGGCACCGCCGGCAACGCCATCTTCTACCTCGCGGTCGCAGACCGCTTCTTCGGCACCGTGGTGGAGCAGCTCGGCAAGGCCAGGCTCACGCACCAGGAGCGCGAGGGGGCTCAAGGTGGCAGCGGTGCCCCGGGCGGCAACGGCGCGCACGGCGCCTGGCGCCGCGTGGTGATCGAGAAACCCTTCGGACACAGCCTGGAGTCGGCTCGCGATCTCAACCGGCGCATCCTGCGCACGCTGCAAGAGGATCAGATCTTCCGCATCGATCACTTCCTGGGCAAAGACACGGTGCAGAGCATCCTCGCGTTCCGCTTCGCCAACGGACTGTTCGAGCCGATCTGGAACCGCGACCGGATCGATCACGTGCAGATCACCGCGGCGGAGACCGTGGGCGTGGAGCGGCGCGGCAAGTTCTACGAGGTCACCGGCGCGCTGCGCGACATGGTGCCCAACCACGTGCTGTCGCTGCTGGCGATGGTGGCCATGGAGCCGCCCACGGGCTTCGATGCCGCCTCGATCCGCGCCAGGAAGGCGGAAGTCTACGCGGCGATGCCCGCGGTGCAGCCGGCGCAGGCGGTGCGCGGCCAGTATGCGGGCGGCACGGCGCTGGGCAAGTCGGTCAACGGCTATCGGCAGGAGCCGGACGTGGCCGCCGACTCCAACATCGAAACCTACGCGGCCATGCGGCTTACGATCGACAACTGGCGCTGGGCGGGTACGCCGTTCTATGTGCGCACCGGCAAGCACCTGTCGCACCGGCTCACCGAGATTGCGATCCGCTTCAAGCAGGCGCCGTCGGCCGCCTTCCAGGCCACCCCGGTCGACGCGCTGCGGCCCAACTGGCTGGTGCTGCACATCGCGCCGGACGAGGGCATCTCGCTGCAGTTCGAGGTCAAGCGCCGCGGCCCGCTGATGGATCTGGCCGCGGTGCGCATGGACTTCCACTACGACGATTGGTTTCCCAAGGAGCCCAACGTCGGTTACGAGACGCTGCTGTACGACGTGATGATCGGGGATGCGACCTTGTTCATGCGCGCGGACATGGTGGAGCACACCTGGCGTATCGTGCAGCCGGTGCTTGACGCCTGGGCGGCCAAGGCGCCGGAGTTTCCCAACTACCCCTCCGGCAGCGATGGGCCGCCGCAGGCCGACGAGTTGCTGTCGCGCGGCGCCGAGCGGCTCTGGCGACCCCTGTGCCCGCCCTCCGGACGCAAGCCGTGAGCGCACGGGTCTTGCGATTGCGGCTGCGGATGTGATCGCGGTCCGGCGGCGTATCGGCCGGGGCTCGTTGATACGGTCTTGATGGGTACGGCAGCGCACGGACGCGGCTCGCCAACACTCGTAACCTGAACCGGCTCATCGATACGGCCGCCGATCCCTGGCGCCAGGAGAGTCCGCGCGCATCCGCCACGTGTTCTTCCCCACCGACAGCTTCATATCCCTGATCGCCCCGGTCGACGGGCACGCCGGACTGGAGGTCGGAATGGTGGGTGACGAGGGCATGTTGGGAATCCCGCTGATGCTCGGGGTGCACTCTACACCGTGGCATGCGACGGTGCTCGACCGACCGGAGCTGGGACGGCAGTGTTGCGAGTGCTACGCGGTGGTCAAGAAGGAAACCGATCAGCTGCTGCCGGACTCGCAGATCAATTGAGATTCGGTCAGCCGGCCGCCGGCGGCGTGTCCCGGTCTCGCACGGGCAGACGCACGACGAATTCGCTGCCGTGTCCCAGTCCGGCACTGGCTGCGCTGACGCTGCCGCCGTGTAGCTCGACCAGCTCGCGTACCAGTGCGAGGCCTATGCCGAGGCCGCCGCTCGAGCGTGGCGCGGCAGCATCGGCCTGCCAGAACAGATCGAATATATGCGGCAGCACCTCCGGCGCGATGCCGATGCCGGAGTCGCGCACGCGAACCACGGCCTGAGCGTGCAGCGTCTGTAGCTGCACGCCCAGCGCACCGCCCGCATCCGTGTATCTGGCCGAGTTGATCAGCAGGTTCACAAATACCTGTTCCAGGCGGCAGCGGTCGCCGTGCAGCCACACCGGCTCGGCGGGCATGGAGGTGATCAGCCGGTGCCGGCGTTCCTCGATGGCGCCCTCGAGCGTCTCGATGGAGTGGCTCACGACCTCCCGCAGATC
Organism: Steroidobacteraceae bacterium; assembly: GCA_036267195.1. Lineage (GTDB taxonomy): Bacteria > Pseudomonadota > Gammaproteobacteria > Steroidobacterales > Steroidobacteraceae > FEN-1191. The sequence continues at coordinate 54,923 of DATAWM010000056.1, read as the reverse complement.
GATTCGCGCACACTGCAGGTACAGGTGGCCGGTGGTCAGTCGCGATACGTCCAGCAGGTCGTCGACCAGCTGTGCCATCTGCCGGACCTGGCGCTCGATCAGCGCCTGTGCCCTCTGACGCGCCGAGGTCTCGACCCTCTGACTGCCCAAGAGGTGAAGCGCATGAGCGATCGACGCCAGCGGGGCGCGCAGCTCGTGCGACAGCATCGCCAGAAATTCGATCTGGCGGCCACCGTCAGCCGGCGCGCGCTCAATATGCATCATCCCGTTTGACCCGCGGCTCTCAATGAATTCAACTACATTCGACGCGCGGCTGGAGTTTTCCACAGGGTCTGCGTATTCAGAGCATCGTGCCCGTCGTCTTTTGGATAGCGGTGTTGCCATCCGATCACGTGCGCCTGGAGTTTCACGCTACGCCGACTCTGTGACAGTTTCTGTGCGCTGTCGTGCACAGCGGCGCTTCGCTGGCGCAGTGCGTGTGCCCCGACCAGCTCATTCCTCGCCGATGCCGTCGCCGTAGCGTGCGCCAATTTCTGCACAAACGCGCGCGTTACACCCGCGCCGGGCGCCCGCGCGCGTGTCTACACTCCTTCCCGCCTGTTCGACGAGCTTCCCGATCAAACCAACATCCCTGAACAACCATCATCGACGAGGAGTAGTGACAATGAACAGCTTCAAGGTCTTCGCAGTCGGCAATCTCGCCAAGAAGCCGGAGCTCGAGGTCAAGGGCGAGCGCAGCTATGCACGCTTCTGCCTGATCGGCAACGACTACGCTGGCAAGGACGAGGGCGGCAGTGCGCGCGAGGTGGTGACCAGCCTGTGGTTCGTGGCGTTCGGCGCGCTCGGCGAGGCGATCGCCAAGAGCGCGCGCAAGGGCGACCAGCTGATCGTGGAGGCGAAGATCCGCTCCAACAACTGGACCGACCAGCAGGGCGAACGGCAGTACGACTATTCGTTCATCGCCGAGAGCTTCCGCTTCGGGGCTCCCGGCAAGGCTAAGCGCGAGGAGCTGGACGAGCGGCGTACCGAGGCCGGATCGCGCGGCCTGATCAGCGACGCGGCCTGACGTCCGGCGCGGGATGCGCCGGCGTGCGCGTCCCGCCGACGCTTTCGCCGACCCCGCGGTTCATCGTTTCGAGGAGAGGCAATTCGTGATCCGCTCACACTTACACTTACGTTCACGCAGCGCCGCCGTCGTGATCGATGCCGCCATGGTCGCGCTGCTGCTGCCAGCGCTGGCGTGCGCGCAGACCTCCCCGTTCCTGACGGGCGCCACGGCGCTGCAGACCAACATCCTAGCCTGGTTGACGCCGATCGCGGTGATCCTGGTGATGGTGCTGGGCGCGATGGCGATGGCCAACCGCATCGTGGAGAACTGCGGCAATACGCTGATCCTGCGCTGCGCCGGCAGCGAGCACGGCGGCACCTCGCAGTTTGCCTCCCGGCTGATCGGCGAGCGGGAGGTGGTGCGGCCGCAGCGCACGCGCGCGCGCGATCGCCCGGGACTTGCGGGCCGCGGCCGCCGCTCGCTGCAGATCAGCGAGCAGCAGCTGGTGGAGCTCGCCGTGCTGGCCTCCGAGCTCGAGCAGCTGCCCGACCTGGCCGGCTACCTGAAGACGGCCTCGTCGAGGCAGTGGCTGCGCGTGCAGCTGCGGCACCGGTAGCGCTGCCGTGGCGATCGAGCGCGCTCGCGCCCTGCACGCGCCCGACCCGCGCTCGCGCACCGAGCAGCATGACTACGAGGGGCACCGCATCGATCACGTGCACCGCGCCGATCACTGCTATCTCGAGCTCACCGACTGCTGCCATTTCCTGGCCGAGTACCACCCCGGCGTCGGCGCGGGTCGCGACGACGGCGGCCGCTTCCGGCGGCTGGTGGCGGATTTCAAGTGCCGCCCGTCGGTGGCGGCCCGCCATTCGGCCCGCATGCGGCGCAAGTGCCAGGCCATCGCGACGCTGGCGCTCGGGCTGCGCGCGGCGCTGGCGCGCAGCCTGGTCGAGGCCGCCACCTGGGTGCCTATCCCGCCGTCCTGCGCCGCGGGCGACCCGGACTACGACGATCGCCTGGCGCAGACCCTCGCCGCGGCGTTTGCCGGCTACGACCTGGACCTGCGATTGCTGCTGACGCAGCCAGGCAGCATGCCTGCCGATCACCGCACCCCCGTGCGCATCAGCGAGCATCGGCTGTATGAGCGCTTACGTGTGGACGCCTCGGCGCTCTCGCAGCGGCCGCTGCGCGAGCGCATCGTGCTGTTCGACGACCTGCTGGTCAGCGGCAAGCACTACCGGTGTTGCCGGCGGCGCTTGCACGAGCTGTTGCCGCAGATTCCGGTGTGCGGGTGGTTCCTCGCGCGACGGGTGCTGCCGCAGCGGTGGCGCGGCATGCCGCCGCCGCAGCGCACGGATTATGCAAAATGATTGCGTTCTTCCACGCGGCAGGATCCACGCTGTGGTGCTCGGATCGCCCGATCAGCGCCGCGCCGCGCCGCCAGTGCATCAGAACTGTGCGCCGCGCCCATGACGCTGCGCGGCGCACTGGGCGAGACTCTCGCCGGGATCGCAACACGTACGGCGGCATTGTTGGTTCAGTCCGACACACGGGCCGCCGGCGTGACGACGCAGCACGACCCGCGGCGGGGGACCGAGGCGATCGCCCATTTCAAAGGAGCCGTTCTGGTGGCGACGTCCGGCAATATGCGCAAGGCGGGAGTAGACCGGCGATGTGGCTGATCGGCGCCAGTCTCGCGCTGCTGGCTTGCGGTGCCGCCGGGTCGCTGCTGGCGATGAAGCTGATGGCCTCGCGCAAGGCCGCCAAGCGCTTTCGCGCCGTGCTCGAGCAGTCCCCCAACGGCATGCTGATCGCCGATGCCGACACCCTGCGTGTGGTCGATGCCAACCCGGCTTTGCAGCAGGGGCTCGACTACTCGCTCAATGAGCTGCGCGGCATGACGCTGACGCAGTTGTTCGAGCTCGAACGCGACGATGCCGACGAGTTGCTCGCGCGGCTGCGCGATCCGGACCCGCGACTGCCGCTGCAGCTGCGCCAGCGCTGCAAGAACCGCGCGCTGCTGGAGGTGGAGGCGACCGGACACCGTCTGAGCCTCGACGGCCGCTCGCTGCTGGCCTTCACGGTGTGCGACATCAGCTTGCGCCGCAAGGTCGAGGCGCAACTGCTGGAGAAGCAGCAGCATCTGAATCACCTGGCGCATCACGACCAGCTGACCGGACTGCCGAACCGGTTGTTCCTGGCGCATCACCTGCCCGGGGCGATCGAGGAGGCCAAGCGCAACGGCACCATGCTGGCGGTGCTGTTCCTGGATCTGGACCGCTTCAAGCATATCAACGATTCGCGCGGCCACGAGACCGGCGACAAACTGCTGAAGAAAGTCGCCGAGCGCGTGCGCTCGACGGTGCGCGCCGAGGACATGGTGGTGCGCATGGGCGGGGATGAATTCATCGTGGTGCTGCAGGCGATCAAGCGCACCGAGGTGATCAGCGAGATGGCGGCGCGCATCAACGAGGCATTGAGCGCCCCGATCATCGTCGACGGGCGCGCGCTGGTGGCGACCGCCAGCATCGGCGTGGGGCTGTATCCGCGCGACGGCGCCGACATGGGCGAGCTGCTGCGGCACTCGGACACGGCGATGTACCAGGCCAAGGACCGCGGCCGCAACAATTTCCAGCTGTTCAGCCCGATCATGGCGCGCAAGCTGCGCGAGCGCGTCGCCATCGAGGCGAGCCTGCGCTCCGCGCTCGAGCTCGGCCAGCTCGACGTGCACTACCAGCCGATCGTCGATATCGCCTCCAACCGCGTCATGGGTCTGGAGGCGCTGCTGCGCTGGCGGCAACCCGCGCAGGGCGGTTTCGTTCTGCCCGGGCGGTTCATCGACGTCGCCGAGGAGACTGGGTTGATCGTGCCGGTCGGTGAATTCGTGCTGCAGCGGGTGATGGAGGACATGACCTACTGGCGCGACGAGGGGGCGACGCTGGTGCCGATTGCGGTGAACATCTCGGCACTGCAGCTGCAGCGCTCTAATCTGCGTGACCGGATCGAGACGCTCACGCGCGCCCACGGCGTGAGCCCCTCGATGCTGCAGGTGGAGCTGACCGAGAGCGCGATGTTCGAGCGCCGCGAGACCCGCGGCGGGGGCAGGCACCTGGACGCCATTGCCGAGCTGCGCGATCTGGGCGTGAGCATCGCGATCGATGATTTCGGTACCGGCTATTCCAGCCTGGGCTATCTGAAGCGCTGGCACGTGGATTACCTGAAGATCGACCGCAGCTTCGTGCGCGACCTGGTCACCGACATGAGTGACCTGGCGATCGTCGGGGCGATCATCGCGATGGCACGCCACCTCAATATCAAGACGGTGGCAGAGGGGATCGAGGGCTGGCAGCAGCTCGAGAAGCTGCGCTCGCTCGGCTGCGGGCTTGCCCAGGGCTACCTGTTCGCGAAACCCGCCCCCGCGGCCCAGTGCCGCCGGCTGCTGACCGGGCAGCCGTTGAGCCTGACCGACGGCGATGCGCAGACGTTGCTGGTCGAGCGCCTGGAGATCCTCGCCTCGTAGACTCTCATTGCAGCGCCGCCAGTACGGCGTCGCCGGCCTCGCGCGTGCTGGCGGGGCGGTGTCCCGGGGCGGCGATGTCCGGCGTGCGCACGCCGTCGCCGATCGCGCGCTGCACGGCCAGCTCCACCGCATGCGCCTCCTCCTGCAGCTGCAGCGAATGCCGCAGCAGCAGCGCTACGCTCAGGATTGCCCCGTAAGGATTGGCGATGCCCTGGCCGGCGATGTCGGGAGCCGAGCCGTGGATCGGCTCGTATAGGCCGCGCGTGCCCTCGCCCAGGGAGGCGGACGGCAGCAGCCCGAGCGAGCCGCACAGCATCGAGGCCTCGTCGGTCAGGATGTCGCCGAACATGTTCTCGGTGACCGCGACGTCGAATTCGCGCGGCCGACGCAGCAGCTGCATCGCGGCCGAGTCGACCAGCATGTGCTCGAGCGTCACGTCGGGGAATTCGGCGCGCATCACGCGCTCGCACACCTCGCGCCATAGCCGCGAAGTCTCGAGCACGTTGGACTTGTCGATCGACAGCAGCCGCCGCCGGCGGGTGCGCGCGATGCGCGCCGCCACACGCACGATGCGCTCGACCTCGACCACGGTGTAGGTGCACAGGTCGGTGGCCTGGTCGGCATCGCGGGTCTTGGCGCCGAAGTAGATGCCACCGGTCAGTTCGCGCACGAACAGCAGATCGACACCCTCGATGACCTCGGGCTTGAGCGTGGAGACGCCGCGCAGCGCCGGGTGCACGCACACCGGCCGCAGGTTCGCGTATACGCCCAGCTCGCGCCGCAGCCGCAGCAGGCCGCTTTCCGGGCGCACCTTGGCCTGCGGCGCAGACCACTTCGGGCCGCCGATCGCCCCGAGCAGCACCGCGTCGGAGTCGCGGCAGGTGGCGAGCGTGGCCTCGGGCAGCGGGTCGCCATGCAGGTCGATCGCCACCCCGCCGAACGGCGCCTCCTGCAGGGTCAAGGCGTGGCCGTGATGCTGCGCGACGGCGCGCAGCACCCGCACCGCCTCGGCGGTGACTTCCGGCCCGATGCCGTCGCCGCCGATGACCGCGATACGCGCCTTCATGCGCGCAGCCGCTCGTAGGCGTTGATCTTGTCCTGCTGCGACAGCAGGAAACCGAGCTCGTCGATGCCGTTGATCAGGCAGTAGCGCTCGAAGGCCTCGATCGGGAAGCTCGCGGTCGCACCGGTGGGCAGCGTCACGCGGGTGTTCTCCAGGTCGACCGTGACCTCGGCGCCGGGATGCGAGAGCAGCCAGGCGGCCGTGTCCTCGTCGACCACCACCGGCAGCAGGCCGTTCTTGAGCGCGTTGTTGCGGAAGATATCGGCGATCTCGGTGCTGATCACGGCGCGAAAGCCGTAATCGAACAGCGCCCAGGGCGCATGCTCGCGCGAGGAGCCGCAGCCGAAGTTGCGGCCCGCCACCAGGATCGCGCAGCCTGCCGTGGCCGGATCGTTCAGCGGAAAATCGCTCTTGGGCGCGCCGTCGGCGCCATAGCGCCAGTCGGCGAACAGCTGCTCGCCCAGGCCCGCTCGCGTGGTGGTGCGCAGGAACCGCGCCGGTATGATCTGATCGGTGTCGATGTTGGAGTACGGCAATACGGCCGTGCGGGAGCGGATCTGTCGTATCGGTTCCATCATGTGCTCGCTGTCCCGGTGACGAATTCGCGCGGATCGGTCACGCGGCCGCGCACCGCGCTGGCCGCGGCGGTCAACGGGCTGACCAGCAGCGTGCGCGCCCCCGGACCCTGCCGGCCCTCGAAGTTGCGGTTGGCGGTGCTGAGCGAGTACTCGCCCGCGCCGACGGTGTCGCCGTTCATCCCCAGGCACATCGAGCAGCCCGACTCGCGCCACTCGGCGCCGGCCTCGATGAAGATGCGGTCCAGCCCTTCCGCCTCGGCCGCATGCTTGACCTGCTGCGAGCCCGGGACCACCAGCGCGCGCACCCCGTGGGCGATCTTGCGGCCCTCGAGCACGCGCGCGGCGCTGCGCAGATCCGACAGCCGCCCATTGGTGCAACTGCCGATGAACACCACGTCGATGCGCTGGTCGCGGATCGGCGCTCCGCCCGTGAGTCCCATGTAGGCCAGCGCCTTGTCGAACACCGGATCGCGGCTGCGCTGCGGGATCGAGCCGGTGATCGGCATCGACATGCCGGGGTTGGTGCCGTAGGTGATCATCGGCTCCACCGCCGCGCCGTCGAGCTCGACCTCGCGGTCGAAGCGGGCCCCTGCGTCGCTCGGCAGCGAGCGCCAGTGCTCCAGTGCGCGCTGCCAGGCCTCGCCCTTGGGCGCGCGCGGCCGCCCGGCCAGGTACGCATAGGTGGTCTCGTCCGGCGCGATCATGCCGGCGCGTGCACCGGCCTCGATCGACATGTTGCACACGGTCATGCGCTCTTCCATCGACAGCGCGCTGATCGCCTCACCGCGGTACTCGAACACATGGCCGGTGCCGCCGGCCACGCCGATCTTGCCGATGATCGCGAGGATCAGGTCCTTGGCGCTCACTCCCGGCTGCAGCGCGCCGTGGACCGTGATCGCGCAGGTCTTAGGCCGGCGCTGCAGCAGGCACTGGGTGGCGAATACGTGCGTCACCTCGGTGGTACCGATGCCGAACGCGAGCGCGCCCACCGCGCCATGGGTGCTGGTGTGGCTGTCGCCGCAGACCATCGTGGTGCCCGGCAACGTCAGCCCCAGCTCCGGGCCGATCACGTGCACGATGCCGCGTAGCGGGCTGGTCAGCCCGAGCAGCTCCACGCCGAACTCGGCGCAGTTGCGCTCCAGCTGCGCGATCTGGCGCGCCGCCGATTCGATTACGATCGGCGCACCGCCGAAGATCTGCTCGGTGCGGGTCGGGTTGGTGTGATCGATGGTCGCGAAGGTCAGATCCGGGCGGTGCAGCCCAAGGCCGCGCGCCCGCAGCGTCGTGAAGGCCTGCGGCGTGGTGACCTCGTGGATCAGGTGCCGATCGATGTACAGCACCGCCGGCGTGTCGGCGGTTTCGGCTACCACCTCGTGCTGCTCCCAGATCTTCTGAAACATCGTCTTCATGTGGGATCAACCTGCCGCCGCCGTGCGGCCCTGTTGTTGCATATCGACGTAATCGAGCCAGCCGTACCGGTCCGCGGTGGCGCCGGAGAACAGGCCGAAGAACGCCTGCTGCAGCCGCTCGGTGATCGGGCCGCGCCGGCCCGCACCGATGGTAATGCGATCGACCGAGCGGATCGGAGTCACCTCGGCGGCCGTGCCGGTGAAGAACAGCTCGTCGGCCAGGTACAGCAGCTCGCGCGGGATTGTGCCCTCCTGCACCGTGAGGCCGAGGTCGAGCGAGAGCTGCATGACCGTGGCGCGGGTGATGCCGCCGAGTACCGAGTGCGCGAAGCCCGGGGTGAGGAGCCTGCCATCCTTCACCAGGAACAGGTTCTCGCCGGCCCCCTCGCTGACGGTGCCGTCGGGCGAGAGCCCGATGCCCTCGGCGAAGCCCAGGCGCTTGGCCTCCTGGCTGATCAGCTGGCTCGAGAGGTAGTTGCCGCCCGCCTTGGCCAGCGCCGGGATCGTGTTGGGGGCGACGCGCTGCCAGGAGGAGACGCACACGTCCACGCCATCGGTCTCGCTCTCGTGGCCGAGGTACTTGCCCCATTCCCAGGCCGCCACCGCCACGTCGACCGGAGGGTCGAGCTTGGGGGCGACGCCGATCTCGCCGTAGCCGCGCAGCGCGATCGGGCGGATATAGGCCCCCTGCGCGAGCCCGTTGACCGCGACCACCTGGTGGCAGGCGTCATTGAGCTGATCCGGTGTGAACGGGATCTGCAACCGGTAGATCTTGGCCGAATCGAACAGCCGGCGGGTGTGGTCGCGCAGGCGGAAGATCGCCGCGCCCCGCGGGGTGGCGTAGGCGCGCACGCCTTCGAACACCGAGGAGCCGTAGTGCAGCGCGTGCGAGAGCACGTGCACCGTTGCGCGCTCCCAGGGCACGAGCTTGCCATTGAACCAGATGAAGCGGGTGGCGGGTATGGGCATGGTGTCTCCTACACGACGGTGTGCGTGGCCGCGAGCCCCGGGTCGCGCGCCTCGGCGAGCGCTCGCGCACCGGCCTGGCGCGACAGTTCGATGCGGTTGATGACCTCGAGCAGGGCGCGGCCCGCCGCCTCGATGATGTTGGTGCTGATGCTCGAGCCGCGATAGCTGCGGCCGCCGCTGTCGACGTACAGGATCGCCTCTCCCTGCGCGTCCTCTCCGATCGTGACCGCGTGCACCTCGAACTTGCGCACCGTGACGGCCGCGCCGGTGGCCAGCACGATCGCCTTGTATGCGGCGTCGACCGGGCCGTCGCCGCGGGCCTCGCGCTCGATCACGCGCGCATCGCGGTGACGCAGCCGCACGCTGGCGATCGCCTGGGCACCGCTGTGCACCTCGACGCCGAGCTGCTCGAGCGCCCACGGGCCGTCCTGGGCACCGCCGGCGCGCAGCACCAGCGCCTCGATATCGCCGTCGAACAGTTCCTTTTTGCGATCGGCCAGCGCCTTGAACTCCTCGAACACGCGGTTGAGCTCGGCCTCGTCCAGCTCGAAGCCGAGCTGCTTGACGCGCTCGCGGAACGCATGCCGGCCGCTGTGCTTGCCGAGCACCAGGTTGCTGCGCGGCAAGCCGACGTCCGAGGGCAGCATGATCTCATAGGTCGAGCGGTGCTTGAGCATGCCGTGCTGATGAATGCCCGATTCGTGCGCGAACGCGTTCTCGCCGATCACCGCCTTGTTGCGCGGGATCGCCATGCCGGTGATGTTCGATACCAGGCGGCTGGTCGGATACAGCCGCGCGGTGTGCACGCCGGTGCGCACGTTGAACAGGGCCGAGCGCGTCGAGAGCGCCATCACCACCTCTTCGAGGGCGCAGTTGCCGGCGCGCTCGCCGATGCCGTTGATGGTGCACTCGATCTGCCGGGCACCGGAGCGCACCGCGGTCAGGCTGTTGGCCACCGCCATGCCCAGATCATCGTGGCAGTGTACAGACAGCGTCACCCGCTCGATGCCGTGCACGTGTGTTGCCAGGTAGCGGAACAGCTCGGCGAATTCGTCCGGCACGGTGTAGCCGACCGTATCGGGGATGTTGATCGTGGTTGCTCCGGCCTCGATCGCGGCCTGCACCACCTGCGCGAGGAAGTCCAGCTCGGTGCGCGAGGCATCCTCGGGAGAGAACTCGACGTCATCGCAGTACTCGCGCGCAATGCGCACCCCCTCGACCGCACGGCTGATGATCTGCTCGCGCGCCATGTTGAGCTTGTACTGGCGGTGGATCGCGCTGGTGGCCAGGAACACGTGCAAGCGGTGGCGTGGTGCCGGCTCGAGCGCGCGTGCCGCGAGCTCGATGTCCTCGCGCGTGCAGCGGGCCAGCCCCGCGATCACCGCGTCGCGCACCTCGCGCGCCACCGCGTGGACCGCCTCCCAGTCGCCACGCGAGGCGGCGGGGAATCCGGCCTCGATCACGTCCACGCCCAGCTCGGCCAGCGCGCGCGCGACCCGCAGCTTCTCCGGCTGCGTCATGCTGCAGCCGGGAGCCTGCTCCCCATCGCGCAGCGTGGTGTCGAAGATCAGCACCCGGTCCGCCGGCGCTGTCTTTGCCGTCGCCTGCGTCGCCGCCGCCGCCGTCGGGGTCGCTGTCATGGTGTGCGCTCTTCCGTCGTGGTCGGTGGGGCGCCTCGGCTCAGCGCGCCTCCTTGAGCCAGGGCATGCGGGCGCGCAGCTTCTCACCGACGCGCTCGATGGGATGGCGCAGGTCCTGCTTGAGCAGCCGCCGGTAGTTCTTCGATCCGCGCTCATGCTCGGCGATCCACTGCCGCGCGAACTGGCCGCTCTGGATCTCCTTGAGGATCTTGCGCATCTCCTGCTTGGTGCGATCGTTGACCACCCGCGGCCCGCGCGTCAGGTCGCCGTACTTGGCGGTCTCGCTGATGAACTGATGCATGCGCGCCAGCCCGCCCTCGTGCAGCAGATCCACGATCAGCTTCAGCTCGTGCATGCATTCGTAGTAGGCCACCTCGGGCTGATAGCCGGCTTCCACCAGCGTCTCCCAGCCCTTGAGCACCAACTCGGTCGCGCCGCCGCACAGCACCGCCTGCTCACCGAACAGATCGGTCTCCGTCTCCTCGGCGAAGGTGGTCTCCAGCACCCCGCCGCGCGTGCCGCCGATGCCGTCAGCGTACGCCAATGCCTTCGCGTGCGCCTTGCCGGTCGCGTCCTGGGCCACCGCAATCAGGCAGGGCACGCCACGGCCCTGCTGGTACTGGCGGCGCACCAATCCGCCGGGCCCCTTCGGCGCGATCAGCACCACGTCCAGATCGCGGCGCGGTTTGATCTGCTTGAAGTGGATGTTGAAGCCGTGCGCGAACAGCAGCGTGGCGCCCTGTTCGAGCGACGGCGCGATCTCCTGATACAGGTCGGCCTGCACCAGGTCGGGCACCAGGAAGGCCACCAGGTCGGCCCCGCGTACCGCCTCGGCCGGCTCGGCCACGGCCAGTCCGTCGCGCTTGGCCTTCTTCCAGCTCGCGCCGCTCTTGTGCAATCCGACCACCACGTCGAAACCGCTGTCCTTCAGGTTCAGCGCGTGGGCGCGGCCCTGGCTGCCGAAACCCAGCACGGCGATGCGCGCACCGCGCAGCGCCTTCTTGTCCACGTCTTTTCTGGAATACAGGTGCATCATGTCCAACTCCCGAAGGTTCAAAAAAAAACCCCGCATCGGCGGGCCGGTGCGGGGTCTTGGTGCTTATCCGTTTCCTGATGATCAGAAACGCCGGCAGTACCCGCCCCGACTGCTCGTTACGGGCAGCAGCTCTACCGACAGTGGAAGAGGGCGCGGCAGGGGCATCGGCAGCCTAGCGAACGTGCCTGCAAATCAGGCGTTAACGTGGCGTCGATAACACCATACGATCAAGGAGTTGTCAACGCGACCGCCACGCGGCCGTGCGGGCTGCGGCAACGGCGCGAACGATGCGGCCAGCGGTGCGGCGGCGCTGCGGCAGCAGCAGGCAGCACGGCGATTCGCTAAGCTGTGGCGTCATGGAGAGCGTGTTCAGCGCCACGATTGGCGCGGCGGGGGGCAGCGAGGCTGCGGCGGCCACCGAGCTGTGGCTCGCCACCGAGGACGGCTACCCCGAACTGCTCGCCACGCTGCCGCCAGCCGCCGCCCGCTGGGCGCAGGCCCAGGGCTATGCCGCGCAGCGTCACCGCCTGCTGCTGCTGCCGGCGGGCGACGGCGGCATCGCCGCGGCCACCTGGGGGCTGGGGAGCCTTCCTCATCCCGACCAGCTGTCACCCTGGGACGCGGCGCCGCTGCCGGAGCGGCTGCCGGCGGGTGGCACCTATCGGCTCGCCACCGCGCTCGGCGCCGGCGCGGCCACCCAGTTCGCACTTGGCTGGCTGCTCGGCGGCTACCGCTTTGCGCACCCGCGCAGCACCGGCGCGGCCAAGGCGGGCAGTGTGCTGATTGCCCCGGCGCTCGCCGACCAGCGGTATGCGCAGGCCGCGGCGCAGGCGATGGGCCTCGCGCGCGACCTGATCAACACGCCACCCAATCAACTCGGACCGCAGGAGCTCGAGGCTGCGGCGCGCAAGCTCGCGGCCCGTTACGGCGGGGAGACGCTGGTGGTCAGCGGCGAGGAGCTGGCACGCGACTATCCGCTGGTGTGCGCGGTGGGGGCGGCGAGCGCGCGCGCTGCGCGCCTGATCGATTGCCGCTGGCCGCGCGCGCACGCGCCGCGCGTGACCCTGGTGGGCAAGGGCGTGTGCTTCGACAGCGGCGGACTGGATCTGAAGCCTTCCGCGGCGATGCTGCTGATGAAGAAGGACATGGGCGGGGCGGCGTGCGTGCTGGGGCTCGCGCAGCTGCTGCTGCAGCTCGCCGCGCCGATCGAGCTGCGGGTGTTGATCCCGGCGGTCGAGAACAGTGTCGGCGGCCGGGCCGACCGGCCCGGCGACGTGTGGCGTTCGCGCAAGGGACTGACGGTGGAGATCGGCAACACCGATGCCGAGGGGCGGCTGGTGCTGGCCGATGCCCTGACGGACGCCGATGCCGGACAGCCGGACCTGCTGATCGATATGGCGACACTGACCGGCGCGGCGCGCACCGCGCTCGGACCGGACCTGCCCGCGCTGTTCAGCTCCGACGACGGACTCGCCCGGGAGCTGGTCGAGCTCGGCCGCGCGCATGCCGATCCGGTCTGGCCGCTGCCGCTGTGGATGGGATACGACGAGGAGCTCGGCAGCCGGGTGGCCGATCTGAATAATGTATCCGCCTCGCCGTTCGCCGGAGCAATCATCGCGGCGCTGTTCCTCAAGCGCTTCGTCAGCGCGACGACCCGCTGGCTGCACCTGGATCTGTACGCGTGGAACCCAAAGGACCGGCCCGGTCGCCCGCTCGGCGCCGAAGCCCAGTGCGTGCGCGCGCTCTATCAGCTGATTCGCCGTCTATACGGCTGAATGGTTCTTCGGCTACAGTCCGGCCGAAGCGGCACCGTGCCCGCGGCGCCCGTCCGCCATCCGCGCACGGCCTGAAGGACTCAGCAGACATGGCGACAGACATGGCGACGACGATGACCAGGACGAAGAAATCAGGATCGCGCGGCGCGGCCAGGCGGGTCGAGGCCACCGGCAAGCGCACCGGCACGCGTGCGGCGAGCGCACGATCCTTCGACGCACGTGCCTACTCGAAGCTGGTGGTGGAGGGGGTCAAGCAGGCCCCCGCGCGCGCGATGCTGCGCGCGGTGGGCTTCAAGGATGAGGATTTTGCCAAGCCGCAGATCGGCATCGCCTCGACCTGGGCCGATGTCACTCCGTGCAACATGCACATCGCCGAGCTGGCACGCGAGGCGGCTGCCGGAGCCGACGGCGCCGGCGGCAAGAGCGTGGTGTTCAACACCATCACCGTCTCGGACGGCATCTCGATGGGCTCGCCGGGGATGCGCTATTCACTGGTATCCCGCGAGATCATCGCCGACTCGATCGAGGCGGTGGTCGGCGCCGAGGGCTTCGACGGGGTGGTGGCGATCGGCGGTTGCGACAAGAACATGCCCGGCTGCGTGATGGCGCTGGCGCGCTTGAACCGGCCGGCGGTGTTCGTCTATGGCGGCACCATCCGTCCCGGTGCGCAGCGGCGCGACATCGTGTCGGTGTTCGAGGCGGTGGGCCGGCGCTCGGCCGGCACGATCGACGACGGCGAGCTGCTCGAGATCGAGCGTACCGCCATTCCCGGCCCCGGCAGCTGCGGCGGCATGTACACCGCCAATACGATGGCCTCGGCCATCGAGGCCCTGGGGTTGTCGCTGCCGGGCAGCTCGGCTCAGGAGGCGGTGGGAGCGGCCAAGCGGGACGATTGCCGCCGCGCCGGCGCCGCCGTGGTGCAACTGCTGCGACAGGGGATCCGCCCGCTCGACATCCTGACGCGGCGCGCGTTCGAAAACGCCATCTCGGTCGTGATCGCGCTGGGCGGCTCGACCAATGCGGTGCTGCATCTGCTGGCCATGGCGCATGCCGCCCGTGTGCGCCTGACGCTCGATGACTTCACGCGCGTCGGGCGGCGTGTGCCGGTGCTCGCCGATCTGAAGCCCAGCGGCTACTACCTGATGGCTGAACTTGTCGCAATCGGCGGAATCCAACCCCTCATGGGCCGCCTATTGGCAGCGGGATTGCTGCACGGGGACTGCCTGACCGTGACGGGGCGGACCGTGGCGCAGAATCTCGAGGGGATAGCCGATTATCCCGAGGGCCAGCGCATCATCCAGCCGCTCTCGGCGCCGATCAAGTCCGAAAGCCACTTGGTGGTGCTCTACGGCAACGTCGCCCCCGGCGGTGCGGTTGCCAAGATCACCGGTAAGGAGGGGTTGTCCTTCAGCGGGCGTGCGCGTGTGTTCGACGGCGAGGAGGCCGCCACGGCGGCGATACTGGCCGACCGGGTGCGAGCGGGTGATGTCGTGGTGATCCGCCACGAAGGCCCCCGGGGCGGTCCCGGCATGCGCGAGATGCTCAGTCCGACCAGCGCGATTACCGGCCGCGGCCTCGGCGACAAGGTTGCCCTGATAACCGATGGGCGCTTTTCCGGCGGCAGCCACGGTTTCGTGGTCGGACATATCACGCCCGAGGCGGCTGTGGGCGGCCCGATCGTGTTGCTTCGCAACGGGGATTCCGTGACCATCGATGCGCGCCGCCGTCGCATCGATGTGGATCTGCCGGCTGCAGAGCTGAAGCGGCGCCGTGCGGCGTGGCGGCCGCGGCGCCCGTATGCGAGCCGGGGCGTGCTGGCCAAGTACGCCCGCGTCGTCAGCAGCGCGTCCGAGGGCGCAGTGACGGATGTTAAGGAGGACCGATGAACGTCAAGGGTTGTAACAGTTGCGAACAGCAGTTAAAGTTCTCCGGCTTGAGTCGATCCGCAAACGCGTTCAGTATCACGCAACGACGTGGGGCTGGGGCACTCAGGATCAGAGTGGTGGGCCCCGTCGTGCCAAATGATCGACCAGGTAACGCAGGGGACGGGAGGGCATTGGCTTGCGGGCTATCCACTGGACGCCCGTAGCTGTGAATAGACATGATTTTGGGGGAATGGCCGCACTAGCGCATTAGCACGACGCCACTGAAGCACGGCAGCTTTGCAAGCCGCGGTGCGGCCGTCGATACCAGACCATTACGGACCAAGACCAATACAATCTGACACCATGAGCTCCTACTACTACCGACAAGACTCCGGCATTTTTTCGAAGCGGATGATCATCTTCGCCGCGATCGTCGTCTTTCACGTGCTGATCATCTGGGCTTTCATCGTCGGCTTTACGAATTCGGGCCGCGCCCTGATCCAGACCATTCTGCAGACCAATATCATCCAGCAGCAGAAGGAAACGGTGCTGCCGCCGCCGCCGCCCCAGGCCAAGCTGAACGTGCAGGTGCAGAATACCGTGGTGACACCCGAGTTTGCCATCAACATACCGGTCGCGCCGCCGCCGATCCACGTGGCCAAGCCGCCGCCGGCGGCGCCCAAGCCGATCATCCATGTGAACGTGCCGATCGTGCCGGTCAAGGTGACCTTCTCTCCCGATCCGCAGGACTACTACCCTGAATCCTCGCGCCGCAACAACGAGGAAGGCAGGGTCATGGTGCATATCTGCGTGGACGTGCGGGGCAGGGTGGCCACAGCCGACGTGCAGGCCAGCAGCGGTCACACGATGCTCGACCAGGCCGGGGTGCAGCTGGCGAAGGCGACCCGATTCAAGCCTGCCACGCGTGCAGGCAAGCCGGTCGAGCAATGTACGTTGCTGCCGGTCAAGTTCGTTCTCACCGGGGGCTGATGCGCCGCCGGTAGTCGATCCATCGGTGATTTGAGCCCATTTGAATATCATTTAAACAATCAGCAATTTGGACCGCCGGGCCCGAGCCGGTGGGAATGTGTAAACGAGGAAAGTCAATGGATACCGCAACCGCAGCCGCCGCCGCTTCCACCGCAGTCGCACAGAGCAGTCCGTACGGCCTCGCGCACCTATGGTTTAAAGGCAGCTCGATCGACCGGGTCGTGCTGATCATTCTGGCCATCATGTCATTGGGATCCTGGTTCATCATCCTGATGAAGCTCTGGGACCAGCGCATCCTGAAGAACCAGGCGCGCAAGGTCGAGAAGCAGTTCTGGGCGGCGCCGTCGCTGAAGGATGGTGTGACCAAGATGAAGAAGAGCGACGATTTCCGCTTCATCGCCGAGAGCGGCATGCGCGCTGCATCGCATCATGAGGGGCGCCTGACCGATCGCGTGGATCTACACGAGTGGGTCACGATGGCGCTGCAGCGTGCCATCGACGCAGTGAACAATCGCATCTCCAACGGTCTGTCGTTCCTGGCCACGGTCGGCTCGGTGGCGCCGTTCGTCGGCCTGTTCGGTACCGTCATCGGCATCTTGAACGCGCTGGAAGCCATCAGCCTTGCCGGTCAAGCCAGCCTCACCCAGGTGGCGGGTCCGGTCGGCGAGGCGCTGATCATGACCGCGCTCGGGCTGTTCGCCGCGGTGCCGGCGGTGATCGGTTACAACTGGCTGCTGCGCCGTAACAAGGTCATCCAGGAGGACCTCCGGAATTTCGCCAGCGACCTGCATGCCTACCTGGTCAGCGGCTCGCGGGTGGGCTGATACCCCTGAGTTCTACTGCCTATCGGAGCTGTCATCATGTCTATGAGCTTAGGGTCGGGGGACGCTGACAACCAGGAAGTCATGGCGGCGATCAATACGACGCCGCTGGTGGACATCATGCTGGTGCTGCTGATCATCTTCCTGATCACGATCCCGGTCGTCCTGGCGACGCCGGTGAAGATCGAGGTGCCGAAGGCCACCAACATCCCCACGCAGACCAAGCCGGAGAACATCACCATCTGGGTGGACAAGGCTGGAGACGTGTTCTGGGGCATGGAGCGGGTGCCGAGCATGGCGCGCCTCGTGCTGTACGTAGAGCGCGAGGCCGTCAAGGTGCCGCAGCCGGAGATCCACATCCGCGGGGATGGCGCCACGGACTACCAGAACATCGGCAAGGTGATCGCGGCGATCAACCGCGGCGGAATCGTCAAGGTCGGGTTCATCACCAACCCGATCGCACATCAGTTGCCTCCCGGTTTCCAGTTCTGAACGAGTCAGGAGCCCTATTATGTCCATGAGTGTATCGAGCGGCGACGAAGGCGGCTCGATGTGTGAGATGAACACCACGCCGCTGATCGACATCATGCTGGTGTTGCTGATTACGCTGATCGTGACGCTGCCGCCGATGACGGATGCGGTCAAGCTGGACATGCCGCCGCCGAACCTGAACCAGCCACCGCCGACGACGCAGCCCGAGGTCATCAATCTCGATATCTATTTTGATGGCGCAATCGCATGGAACGGCCAGGCGGTCAAGACGATGGATGACCTGGACTCGCAGTTCAAGGCAGCGGCGATGGAGAATCCCCAGCCCGAGGTGCATCTGTCACCCGATGCCCATGCCAAGTACGACGTCGTCGCCCAGGTGCTGGCGACAGCGCAACGTGATCACATGGAGAAGATCGGATTCGTCAATACGTCACAGTTCGTTCAGTTCTGAAGAGAATTCGCCAGACGGGTGCGGGGCCGTAGGTCTGCCAGGGGCCTGCAGCGGGAGGCACGAAGCGGGCGGTCGGTGGCGGCCAGCGTGGCTGACGGCTGAGTCGTTGATCGGATGAGGCCCACAGCGTTATCAGAAGACGCGGCAGTGACTGGCTGCCGGGAACGTCGGTATTGATAGTACATTAATTTGCAGAGCGCCCGTACCAGCCCGGGCGCCGTCGAGGAAGCACATGAATCGCTCGAAATTGGTGGTCGCGTTCGGGTCGGGTTTGGCCCTCGCGGCGTTGTATGTGGGCGGCGCGGCGCATGCCGCCGACGCCAAGCAGCCTCCGATCAGCGGGTTTCTCGCCCGACCGCTGAAGGATGCGCAGGACGCGATCAAGGCGATGGACTACAACAAGGCCGTCACCAGTCTGAAGAAGGCGCAGGATGCCAAGGGCAAGAAGACGCCGTTCGACAGCTACGTGATCGACGTGCTGTTCTTGCAGGCCTATGACGGCCTACACGACCGGGCGGACGAGGCGCCGATGTTGATGCAGGCGTCCAACTCGCAATACGCCAACGCCGAACAGCAGCAGTCGTGGCGGCGCGTGGCGGTCGGCATCTATTTCCAGGACAAGAACTACGCCAAGACCATCGAGGCCGGCGAGGAGGCAATCCAGCACGGCACCAGCCAGGACGTCTACGCGACCGTTGCGCTGGCGCAGCAGGCACTGGGCAAGTACAAGGACGCCGCCGCGACGGTCGAGAAGGTCATCGAGAAACAGCCCAAGCCGGCGGAGAATCTGTTGGTGTTCCAGTGGAATGCGTATAGCAAGATCGGTGACAAGGCCGATGCCGCCAAGGTGATCGACAAGCTGGTCACCTACTACCCCAAGCCCGATTACTGGCTCAATGCCATGAATCCGCTGCTACACATGGATATCAATGATGCGCATGTGCAGCTGGAGGTCTATCGGCTGATGGACGACGTCGGCGTGCTCAAGCAGCCGCGTGACTTCGCGCAGATGGCGCAGCTGTCGTTCGACCAGGGCTATCCGGGCGAGACGGTGGCGATCCTGCAGGAGGCCTTCCAGAAAAAGGTATTCACCGATCCGCGCGACGTGCTGCGCTACCAGCATCTGTTGATGGGCGCAATGCAGCGCGCCACGCAGGACCAGGCGCAGCTGCCGGCCGAGGTGCAGAAGGCGCAGGCGGCGAGCGGCGGCGACCAGCTGGTGGCGGTCGGGGAAGCCTACCTGAGCTACAATCAGCCCGACAGAGCCGTCCCGCTGATGGAGGCGGGCGTTGCCAAGGGAGGCCTGAAGTACCCCGAGGAGGCGAACCTGCTGCTCGGCATCGCGCAGCTGCGCAGCCACAATGCCGCCGGTGCGCACCGCTCGTTCGACAAGGTCGCGTCCTCCAGCAACGAGGGTTACGCGCAGCTGGGCAGGCTGTGGGTGCTGCATTCGGCGGCCGCGGCGCACTCTGCCGGAGGCCCCCCGAGCTGATTTGCGCCACAGCGGCGCAGCCACAATCCTGCGGTCGCGCATTGCGATCGCATCAACAGGGCCGGGAAACCGGCCCTTTTGTTACACTGCTGCGGTGATGAATTCCTCCCCTACCGGCACGATCGCGGTCATCCGCGCGAAGCTGCATGACATCCGCGTCACCGACGCGGATATCGACTATCAGGGTTCGGTCACCCTCGACCCTGAGCACTGCGAGGCGGTCGGCATCGTGCCGCTAGAGTTCGTCGAGATCTGGAACAAGAACTCCGGAGCGCGGCTCACCACCTACGTGATCTGGGGACAGCGCGGCTCGCGCTGCTGCGTGCTCAACGGTGCCGCGGCGCGCACCTGTCAGCCGGGCGATCCGGTCATCATCGTGGCGCGCACCAGCGTGCTGCCCGCGCAGATCGAGTCGGTGCGCCCGCGCATCGCCATCATGCAGCCGGACAATCGCATCGGCCGGCTGGTCGAATACCGCGTCAGCCGGGATCGGCACGACCGGTTGCAATTTCGCGCGGTGTCGCTGCGCTCCGTCCGCCCCCCCGGCGGCCGCGTTGTCCGCAGTGCCCGCGCGCCGCGGCGCTCGCGGACCCGCTGAGCCGGCGGCCGATCCACCTATTTCATCAGTAGCCAGAGGAGTCGCGCCATGAGCATCAAAGACGGCGATCGCCTGCCGGAGGGCAAGTTCAAAGTCATGACCGGGAACGGTCCGAAAGACCTGACGACCAGCGAGCTGTTCGACGGCAAGCGGGTGGTGCTGTTCTCGGTCCCGGGGGCGTTCACGCCGACCTGTGATGCCAAGCACCTGCCCGGCTACCTCGGGCTCGCCGACCAGATCCGTGACAAGGGCGTGGACACGATCGCCTGCATGGCGGTCAACGATGTGTTCGTCATGAACGCCTGGGGCAAGGCCTCCAGCTGCGGCGACAAGGTGCTGATGCTGTCCGACGGCAATGGCGACTATGCCCGCGCCCTGGGCCTGGAACTCGACGCCCGCAGTTTCGGCATGGGCGCGCGCAGCCAGCGTTTCGCGCTGGTGGTCGACAACGGGGTGGCCACGCACGTGAACGTCGAGGCCCCCGGCCAGTTCAAGGTCTCCGCCGCCGAGCACGTGCTGCCGCAGCTCTAGCGCGGCCCAATCCCCGGCAGCCGTCCGGGGACGAGACACCACGTGGGTCATCCTCTGCACCGTCTCTGGTCCCCGGACGGCTGCCGGGGATTGGGCCGCGCTTTGTGACGTCGCCGTCGTGCAGGCGCTGGCGCGGCGGAGTACGCTTCGGGCATGGGCACCGACACTAGCTTCCAACCCAGCGAATCGCTGCGCAACGTCCGCTACGAGATTCGCGGCCGGCTGGCGCGCCGGGCGCACGAACTCGAGCGGCTGGGTTACGAGATCATCTCGCTCAACATCGGCAACCCGCGCCTGTTCGGCTTTCGCACGCCCGAGACCATGCGCCTGGCGATGATCGAGAACCTGTCCGAGAGCGAGGGCTACTGCCATCAGAAGGGCATCTTCCCGGCGCGCGAAGCGGTGGTGATGCAGCAGCAGGCGCGCGGTGTCACCGGCGTCAGCGCCGAGGAGGTCTTCATCGGCAATGGCGTCAGCGAGCTGATCGACCTGGCGCTGCGTGCGCTGCTCAACGACGGCGATGAGGTGCTCATCCCCAGCCCCGACTACCCGCTGTGGACGGCGACCGTGAACCTGAACCGCGGCCGGGCCGTGCCCTATCCGTGCCGCCCGGAAAATGGGTTCGTGCCGGATCCGACCGAGGTCGAGGCGCTGGTGACGGCGCGCACGCGCGCGATCGTGATCATCAACCCCAACAACCCCACCGGCGCAACCTATCCGCGCGCGGTGCTCGAGGGACTGGCGCGGCTGGCCGAGCGGCGCAAGCTGGTGGTGTTCAGCGATGAGATCTACGACCAGATGGTGTACGACGGCACCGAGTCGATCCCGATGGCGACCCTGGTGCGCGACACGCTGTGCGCCACGCTATCGGGCCTGTCGAAGATCTACCGCGCCTGCGGTTACCGCGTGGGCTGGGCGGTATTCTCGGGCCGCCTGCGCGACGCGGGCGCCTACCTGTCGGCGCTGGAGCTGCTGTCCTCGCTGCGCCTGTGCAGCAACGTGCCGGCCCAGTGGGCGGTGCAGACCGCGCTCGGCGGCTACCAGAGCGTGCACGAGCTGGTGAGCCCGGGCGGCCGGCTGTACGAGTCCCGCCGGGTAGTGCTCGAGGCGGTTGCCGCCAGCCGCTACCTGCGTCTCTCCCCGCCCACCGGCGCGATGTACGCCTTCATCGGCGTGGATCCAAAGGTGCTGCCGGACTTCGATGATCAGCAGTTCGCGCTCGACCTGCTGGAGCACAAGCACGTGCTGGTCGCCCCGGGCGTGAGCTTCAACGTTCCTTACCGGAATCACTTCCGGATCACGACGCTGCCGGACGCGGCGACGCTCGGCATCGTGTTCATGCGCATCGACGAGCTGCTGTCGGCATACGCTTCCGGCACGGTGGCCAGCGGCAGTCCCCGGGCCGCGGCGTTGCCGCAGGCTGCCACGGTGACGGCGGCGAAGGCCGCGCCCGCGGCGAGCGGCAAGGCGCCGGCCGGCGCCAATGTGCTCGAGGCGCAGAATCGGTTCAAGTAACCGTCCCGGTCACGCACGATAGCCGTGATTTCCTGCATTGCTGGCGCTTCCCGCTGAGTTGATCGCACACCTGCGGCGCGGCGGCACGATCATCGTGCCCAGCCGCCAGCGGGCCGCGGCCCTGCGTCTGGCGCACAGCGCTGCGATGCTGGCCAGCGGGCAGCGGGTATGGGAGAGCCCGGATATCCTGCCCTGGAGCGCCTGGATTGAGCGCGGCCTGGCCGAGGCACGGGCTGCCGCACAGCCATTGCCTCGCCGACTCTCGAGCCTGGACGACTGGCTGCTGTGCCGCGCGGCGGTGTGCGAGGCCGCTGCCGGCCGCGAGATACTGGCTCCTGAGCGGCTGACCGACGCCGTGCGCCACGCCGTCGCATTGCTGGATGACTACGGGGTGGCGCTGTCCAGCGGCGACTCGGCGGAGGCGGCGCTGTTGCTGTCCGCGCGCGAGCACTACCGGCGCCGCTGCCGTGAGCTGGGCGTGCTGGCAAGCCAGTCGTGGGCGGATTGCCGCGCCTTTCTGCGGCCGTCCGCGGCGGTGCTGCTGGCCGGCTTCGAGGCGATGGGGCCGGCGCGCCGGCGCTGGCTCGAGCAGCACGGGGCCACGCTGTTCGAGGCGGCGGCGGACGCACCCGAGGGCGAGACGCATATCGCCGGCTACGCCGATGCGGCCCGGGAGGCCGAGGCGGCAGCCGACTGGTGCGCGGCCATGCTGGCGCGCGATCCCGCGGCGCGGGTGCTGCTCGTGGTTCCGCGGCTCGCCGAGCAGCGCCATCTGTGGCAGCGCGCGCTGTCGCAGCGGCTCGATTACGGCGCGATTCTCGGCACCGCGCCAACAGGCGGCGCTCCCGACACCACCGCAAACACCGACGTCGACGCCAACGCCAACGCCGCCGAGTCCGGCACCAGCGCCTATGCGATCGAGGGCGGCCTGCCGCTCGGCGGCTATCCGCTGGTGGCCGCCGCGCTGAACCTGGTCGCGTTCGCGGCGGAGCAGACGCAGTTCGATCAGCTCAGCGCGTTGCTGCGCACCCCCTATCTGGCAGCGTTCGATCGGGCCGCCTGCCTGCAGCTGGACGTGTGGCTGCGAGAGCAGAACATCGATGCGGCCACGCCGACTGCGCTCGGGGCGCTGCGCGAGCCGATCACGGCGCTCGCCGGTGCGCGGGCCGGGGCCATGGCCGGGTCGCTGCTGGAGGCGGTCGCGAGCGTACCGGCGGCCGCCGCGCCGCACGCGGCCTGGGCCCGGGGATTCGCAGCGCTGCTGGCACGCTGCGGCTGGCCGGGCCGGGAGGCTCTCGACAGCGAGCAGCAGCAGGTACGGATGCGCTTCGATGAGCTGCTGGGTGAGCTCGGTGCCATGGAGCCGGACGCCGGCGCATTGTCGCTGACACAGGCGAGCACGCTGCTGCAGGAGCTGGCCGGCCGCATCGCGTTCGAGCCGGCCACCGACGACGTTGCCGTCACCGTCACCGGCCGGCTGGACGATCCGATCGTGCGCTACGACGGCGTCTGGGTGGCGGGCTTGTCGGCCGATACCTGGCCGCCGGCGGCACGGCCGGACCCGTTGATACCGCCGCCGCTGCAGTGGGGGGCTGGCATGCCGGGCGTGAGCGCCGCCGGGCAGCTGCAGCGCGCGCGCCTGCTGCAGCGGCAATGGCTGCGCGCCGGTGCGCATTGCGTGCTGAGCTGGTGTGCGAGCGAGCAGGATCTGCCGGCGGACGCCAGCCCGCTGCTGCTGGCGGCGGGCGCAGCCGCGCCGATGGTATCCGCGGTACCCGCGGCGCTGGCGATACCCGCGGCGCAGGCGGCGCCGGCGCAGGTTTTCAGTCTCGAGGGCTGGTTGGCACAGGCCGCGCCGCCGCTGCTGCCGTGGACCGATGTGACGGGGCCGGCATGGCCGGATGAGCGCGTCCTGCGCGGGGGCACGCGGCTGCTGGAGCTGCAATCGTTGTGTCCGTTCCGCAGCTTCGCGGAACTGCGGCTGTCGGCGCGGGCGTTGTCCTCGCCGCAGCCGGGCATCGATCCGCGCCGCCGCGGCCGGCTGCTGCACCGGGCACTGGAGCTGCTCTGGCAACAACTGGGTGACCTGGACACGCTCAAGGGCCTGTCGGACGAGGCCGCGCTGGCGCTGGCGCGCCGTTGCGTGAGCAGCGCGATCGAGGAGACTGCCAGCGGAAGTCATGACGGCTTCGAGGCGTGGCTGCTCGCGCGTGAGCGTGAGCGTACTCACGAGCTGATGGTGCAGCTGATCGGCTGGGAGAGAGCGCGCGGCGAGCACTTCGTTACGCATGCCCTGGAGTGGCCGTGCTCGCAGCCGATCGCCGGAACGACGCTGTCGCTGCGCGTGGATCGGATCGATCGGCTCGATGACGGCCGGCTCATCGTGATCGACTATAAGAGCGGCAGCCCTGAGCCATTCGACGCCGACGCCCCGCGGCCGCCACAGCCGCAGCTGCCGGCCTACGCGCTCGCCGCCGGCGAGCAGGTGGCCGCGGTGCTGGCCGTCTACCTGGGCCGCGAGGGCGTCAGGGTGCGCGGCATCGCCGATCGGCGGGATCGCATCCGCAGGATTGCGGAGCTGCCCGCGGGCGAGGCGGACTGGCCGCGGCTGCTGCAGCGCTGGCGTGAGCGCCTGCAGCGGCTGGTGGAGGAGTTCCTGCGCGGCCACGCGGCCGTCGAGCCGCAGCCGCGCGCCTGCGATCGCTGCCATCTGCACGGGCTGTGCCGCATCGAGCCGGCACGGCTCGCGGCGGCCGATCCGGACGGGCCCGAGGATCCGCTGTCCGGCGACGAGCGGCTGTTCAGCGCGGAGGTGCCGTGAAGGAGCGTACCCGGGACGCCGTGGTAGCAGCGGACGCCGCGCAGGCCGCTGCGGCCAGCGACCTCGACTCCGCCGTGACGCTCGATGCGCGCGCGCGCATCGAGGCACTCGATCCCGGCCGCTCGCTGCTGCTGCAGGCACCGGCCGGCTCCGGCAAGACGACGGTGCTGACGGCGCGGTTCCTGACGCTGCTCACCAGGGTCGACTGGCCGGAGGAGATTCTGGCGATCACCTTCACACGCAAGGCCGCCGCGCAGATGCGCCACCGCATCCTGGCGGCATTGCAGGCAGTCACGCCCGCGGCGACGCCGCGCGGCATCGACCCCGGGCTGCTGCAGGCGGTGCGGCAGCGGGATCGGCAGCTGGGGTGGGATTTGCTGCACAACCCGGTGCGATTGCGCATCGAAACCATCGATGCGCTCAACGGTCGTCTGGCACGCGCGCTCCCGGTCTCGGCGCGCTCGGGTTCGAGCCTCACGATCGCGCGCTCGCCCGCGCTGCTGTATCAGCGTGCGGCGCGCCGCGCTCTGGACAGTGCCTGGCTGGAGGAGCGCACCCGCGCATCGGTGCAGCTGTTGTTCGAGCGGCTCGACAACAGCTGGCCGCGACTGCAGCGGCTGCTGGCGCAAATGCTCGAGCGCCGCTCGCACTGGCTGCCGCGGGTGTTGCAGGCCGCCGACACGGGCCTGGTGCAGCGGGTGCAGGGTAGCCTGCAGTCGCTGCTGCGTGCCGAGCTGGCAGCGCTGAGTCGGCGGCTGCCGGCGGCCATGCTGCAGGAGGGCGAGCAACTGCTCTCGCACGCGGAAGGCGTGCTGGGGCTGTGGCAGCGCAACGCCGTGCCGCTGGTCGCCGAGCCGGCGAGCCTGCTTCGCTGGCGCGCACTGTCCGAGCTGGCGCTTACCTCGGAGGGCTGGCGGCGCCGCTTCACCATCCAGCAGGGCTTCGAGCGCGGCGATCAGGTGATGAAGCAGCGCGCGGCCGCCTGGATCGCGGCGCTGGAGTGCCATCCGGGCGCTGAGCACTGTCTGCGCGCTATCCAGGCCCTGCCCGATCCGATACTCGGTGCGCTCGACCGCAGTGCGCTGGCGGCACTGGCGCTGTTGCTGCCGCACGCGGCGGCACATCTGCAGCTGGTGTTCGCCGACAGCGGCAAGGTCGACCATGCCTACATCGCCGGCGCTGCGCGCGCGAGCCTGACCGAGCAGGGTGAGCCGAGCGAATTCGCGCTGCGCACCGGCAATGCGCTGCGCCACATCCTGATGGATGAGTTCCAGGACACCTCGTTCGAGCAGTTCGAACTGCTGCGCGCGCTGACGGCCGGGTGGGAGCCGGGCGATGGCCGCACGTTGTTCCTGGTGGGCGACCCGATGCAATCGATCTATCAGTTCCGCGAAGCCGAGGTTGGCCTGTTCCTGCAGGCGCGCGACTACGGTATCGGGGCGCTGGCGGTCGCGCCGCTGCAGCTGCGGCGCAATTTTCGCGCGCGCGCGACGCTGCTCGACTGGATCAACCAGCGCTTCGCACGCCTGTTCCCCGCCGATGACGATGCGCGGCTGGCGGCGATTCGCTACCTGTCGTCGGTGCCCGTCGATGAGGCTGCCGGTACCGATACTGTTGCCAATGCTGATGCTGGCGCTGCCACCGATGCCGCGGGCGCGGACGAGGCGGCGGTGACGCTGCACCGCTTTGACGCTGCCGACAGGGTGGGCGAGGCCGCCCGTGTGCTCGAGATCGTGCGTGCGGCGCGCGCGCGCGCCCCGGCGTCCTCGATTGCCGTGTTGGTCGCGAGCCGCGAACATGCCACCACCATCGCCGCGACGCTGCGGGCCGGCGCCATCGCGCTCCGCGGTGTCGACCTGGAGCCGCTGCGGGATCGTCCGGTGGTGCGCGAGCTGGCCGCGCTCACGCGCGCACTGCTGCACGGTCAGGATCGCGGCGCGTGGCTGACGTTGCTGCGGGGGCCGTGGTGTGCGCTGACGCTGGCGCAGCTGCAGTGGCTGTGCGAGCAGGATCGCGCCGACATGTTCGCAACGCTGCTGGCGGCGGCGCAGGCGCTGCCGCAGGTGCAGCGTGTGTGTGCCGCGCTCGAGCCTGCGCTGCGCGGGTCGGAGCGCGGCTTGCCGCTGTGGCAGCGGCTGGAGCGCTGCTGGCTGCGGCTGGCGGGTCCGGCGGTCTATCCACGCGATCCCGATCGGCTCGATGCGCGTCGTTTCATCGATGCGCTGGCGTTGCACGACGACCCGGAGAGTTTGGTCGGCGAGGCGGTCGGTGAGATCACCCGCCCGCTGTACTCCTCCGAGATCGCGCCGGCCGGTGCGGTCGAGATCATGACCGTGCACGCGGCCAAGGGGCTGGAGTGGGACGTCGTCATTCTGCCCGGCCTGGGCCGCAGGACTGCGAGCGACACTGATCCGCTGCTGCATTGGATCGAGCTGCCGCGTGCGGGGCAGGACAGCGAGCTGCTGCTCTCACCGATCCGCTCCACGGTGCAGGAACCCAGGGCCTCGCTTGCCGCCTACATCAAGCGGCTGCGGCGCGAGCGTAGCCGCATCGAACGCGTGCGGCTGCTGTACGTGGCCGCGACGCGCGCGCGAAAGGCATTGCATCTGCTGGGTGCGCTCAAACCGCCCGCGGTTGCTGATACTGCGGCTGCCGATGCCGCGACGGCCGATACCGCGACCGCGGCTGCCGCGGATACGAACGCCGGTGCGGTTGCGGCCGCGCCGCCCGGCTCGTTGCTGGAGCTACTGTGGCCGGCCATCGGCGAGGAGTTTGCCTCGCTGCCGAGCGCAACCGCGACGGCCGCCGCCGCGTTGGTCCCGGGTGCCGCGGGCGGCGTCGCGACCGCATTTACCACGCCGCCGCCGCTGTGGCGGCTGCCGGCGCACTGGTCCGTGCCGCCGCCGCCGCCACCGCCGCGGCCGCGGCGAGTGTTGCTGGCCTCGGCGGCGCCGGCGGTGGCACCGGAATACAGCTGGGTCGGCCTGGCCGCGCGCGCCGTAGGCACGATCGTGCATGCCGAGTTGCACCGGCTCGCGCTGACCAGCCCGCTACCCGCGGCCGCGGCGCTGGCCACGGACGCGCACCCGCCGCGCTACCGGCAGTGGCTGGCGGAGCTGGGCGTCGAGCAGCATGAGCGCGATGCGTCGCAGGCGCAGATCATGCTGGCACTGCGGCGCACTCTGGAGGATCCGCGCGGCCGCTGGCTGCTGTCAGATGCTCACCGGCAGGCGCACAGCGAATGGCGGCTGACGGGGGTGCATGCCGGACGTGTGGTCAGCGTGGTGTTCGACCGGATGCTGCTCGATGAGCAAGGCCGGCGCTGGATCGTCGATTTCAAGACCAGCGCGCATGAGGGCGGGGCGATGGAGCAATTCCTCGACAGTGAAGTCGAGCGCTATCGGGCGCAGCTGCTGCGCTACGCGGCGCTGGCGCGCGGCCTCGGTCCCGAGCCCGTGTACCTGGCGCTGTACTTCCCGTTGCTAGGCGCGTGGCGCGAGCTCGCGGCGTGAACGCGCGGCGGCGGCCTCAACGCGGACAGACTCTGTCAAAATAACGTCATCGCCGCGAAATAGGGCGATCAAACTCCCACTCTACAGTTGCGCTGCCTTGGCGGCATCCACCCACGCGACGCCTACGCGTCGCGTCGGGGCCGCCGTTTGCCAGTTTCAGCAAGGGAGTCAGCCATGATCAGAACGTGTGGAAAGTTGCCGTCCCTCATCGCCGTGGGGGCGATGACGATCAACGCCGTCGCGCCGACGTCCGCCGCCGAGTTCACCACTACCACCCCCACCATAGCCGCCGCGGCAACCGCGCTCGCCGCTGCCGCGACCGCCACGCCGATCAAGCACCTGGTGGTGATCTACGACGAGAACGTATCGTTCGACCACTACTTTGCCACTTACCCGCATGCGACCAACCCGCCGGGAGAGCCCCGCTTCCTCGCCGCGCCGTACACGCCGCGAGTCAACAACCTGGTCACGGCCGCTTTGCTGACCGACAACCCGAACTTCACCAATCCGGAGAACGGCGCCGGTGCGACCAATCCGTTCCGCCTGGACCGCACCCAGGCCAGCACCGCGGACCAGGACCACAACTACACGCCCGAGCAGCAGGCCTACGACGGCGGGGCCGCCGACCTGTTCCCGCTCTACACCGGTAGCGGCAGCTCCGGGGGCGCCGGCGCCTTCGGCACCACGGGTCAGGTGATGGGCTACTACGACGGCAACACGGTGACCGCGCTGTGGAACTACGCCCAGCACTTTGCCATGAGCGATGACGCCTACACCGATACCTATGGACCGTCGACGCCGGGCGCGCTGGAGGCGGTTTCCGGTCAAACCAACGGCATGCAGACCGTAGGCTCCGCCAAACCCTCCGCGTATATCGCCGACGGGCAGGGCGGATTCACCGTGATCGGCGACGTCGATCCGGCCGGCGATGTGTGCTCGAGCAGCTCGCAGGCGCTGATGAGCAGCCGCAATATCGGCGATCTGCTGAATGCGCACCACGTTTCCTGGGGCTCCTTCATGGGCGGATTCGATCTGAATCTGACCAATGGCAACGGCACCGCCGGCTGCGCCCGCAGCAGCTACTCGGCCGTCGTCAATGGCACCACGGCCGACTATGTGCCGCACCATGCCTGGTTCCAGTACTACGCGTCGACGTCCAACCCGACCCACGCCCGTCCGAGCTCGATCGCCGCGGTCGGCCATAGCGACGACGTCGACGGCCGGCCCGATCCGGCCAATCACGAATATGACGTCGAGGATTTCTACGCGGCGGTGGAGGCGGGCAACTTTCCCGCGGTCTCCTATCTGAAGGCACCTGCCTATCAGGACGGCCATGCCGGTTACTCCGATCCATTGGATGAGCAGGCCTGGGTGACACGGGTGATCAACTTCCTGCAGCAACGGCCGGAATGGAAGGACACGGCTGTCATCATCGCCTGGGACGATTCGGACGGCTGGTATGACCATGCATTTGCTGACCCCACCAGCGCATCGTTCGATTACCCTGCCGACCAGCTCGACGGGGCGGGCTCGTGCGGGAGCGGCGAGGCGCCGGACGGACTGGATGGGCGGCCGGTCAATGGGCGCTGCGGCCCCGGCACGCGGCTACCGTTCCTGGTGATCTCCCGGTACGCGCGGGCGAACTATGTGAGCCACACGCGTATCTCGCAGGCATCGATCGTGCGCTTCATCGAGGACAACTGGCTGCACGGACAGCGCCTGGGCGCGGGCTCATTCGATGCCACCGCCGGCAGCATCCTGGATATGTTCGATTTCTCGGCGCCGTACTCGAACGCGCCGCTGTTCCTCGACCCTCAGAGCGGCAGCGAGATCGAGCCCCCGCCGTCCGTGCAGCAACGCTATCCGTTGCCCTGGCGCGCAGACGCGGGCCGGTAGCACATGGCCGCATCGGCTGCTCCAGTGCGGATCGGCCCGCAGCTGGCGGGTGCACTGCTGGGCTGCGTAGTGCTGCTGCCGGCCGCGGCGTGCGCGGGGGTGGCGCCGCGGCCGGCGGCGGGCGTCAATCCTCATCCGGTGAGATTGAGCCTGCCGCCGGTGCAGCCGCTATCGGCGATGGCACAGCTCGGGGACAGGCTGTTCCACGACCGTCGTCTGTCCGATTCGGGACGCCTCTCCTGCGCCAGCTGCCATGATCCGGCGCAGGCCTACGGTCCGGTGGGCGGCGCCTCGGTGGTAGTGGGCGGCCCAGACATGCATACCGCCGGCTTTCGCGCGGTGCCGTCGCTGCGCTACCTGTATCGGCAGCCGCCGTTCAGCATCGGCCCGGACAGCTCCGGGGATGGCGAGCAGGTCGCGAGCCTGCAGCAACAGGCACTGCAGGCCGGCGGCCGCGCTCGCGTGCTCAAGAGCGCTTCGGCACCGCGGGCCGCGGCGCTCAACCTGGTGCCGCAGGGCGGACTGTTCTGGGATGGCCGCGTCAACACGTTGCAGCAGGAGGCGGACGGACCGATGTTCAATCCTGCCGAGATGGACGCCGGCACGCAGGCCCGGTTGGTGGCCAAGCTGCGCGCCGCAGATTACGCCGCAGATTTTCGCCAACTGTTCGGTACCGGCGTATTCGGCGATACACGTCATGCCGTGGACGAGGCCATGTTCGCGATCGGCCGCTATCAGATCGAGAGCCGCGACTTTCACCCCTTCAGCAGCCGATATGACGCCTGGCTGCAAGGCCAGGCGCGTCTGAGCCCCGCGCAGCTGCGCGGTTACCGAACATTCAATGATCCCAGCGCGGGCAATTGTGCTGCCTGCCATCTCGACCAGGTTGGAGCCGACGGCCTGCCGCCGCTGTTCACCGATTTTCAGTACGAGGCGCTGGGGGTGCCGCGCAATGCCGCCATCCCCGCCAATCGCGATCCTCGCTATTACGATCTGGGTATCTGCGGCCCATACCGCACCGACCTGCGCGAGCAGGGCGGCTACTGCGGCATGTTCCTCACGCCGACCCTGCGCAACGTCGCGCTACGGCGTGTGTTCTTTCACAACGGCGTGTTCCATTCGCTGCGGCAGGTGTTGGATTGGTACGTCAATCGTGATCTTCATCCTGCACGGTTTTATCCGCGCGATAGCGCCGGCCGGCCGATCCGCTACGATGACCTGCCGGCGCAGTACCGCGGCAACGTCGACGTCACCGATGCGCCGTTCAACCGCCGGCCGGGCGATCAAGCCGCGCTCAGCGCGGCGCAAATCCGCGACATCATCGCCTTTCTCGGCACGCTGACCGACGGGTACAGCGACCCCGGCCCTCGCGGCGGCGCCGGCGGTAAGCTGCGCGGACCGCAGCGCTGAGCGCGAGCGCTCCTGCTACAGCGATCCGGCCAGCGAGAAGGTGCGCCGACCCTGCGAATCCGCCGGACCCAGCAGCTGCAGCGCCTGGACCAGCTGCGGATTGGCGTCCCCGCGCGCGGCGACCGAGCCGGACAACTCGTAGCTGTTGCCGCGCGTGAGCCGCAGCTGACCGCTTACCGACAGCGGGCCGCCCAGATCGCGCAGCTGCCCCTGTATTGGGGCGCCCGGCGGGGCGGCAGGAAACAGCAGCTCGAAGCTGCCCAGGTCGGCCGACTGGCTTTCGCTGCGCAGTTGTAGCACACGCACCGAGCCGGTCAGAGCGGTCAGCTCGCCGTGCTGGATGCGCGCCTGCTCGAGCGCGAACTGCAGCGTGCCGGCCAGTCCGCGCGGCAGCAGGCTCAGTCCGTCCTGCAGCGGCAATTGTGCCGACAGCGCGCTGACCGACAGATCTGCGCCGCGCGCGAGCTCGACGTGCGCTGCGCCGCGCGCGCGCGGATCATCGCTCGCCAGATCGACCGACAGGTGCAGACGCAGCAACGCCGCCGGATGCAGCGTCCAGCTGACGCCGGACAGCAGCGTGCGACCGCTGCGCAGCTGTCCGCACGAGCCATGCCACACGGTGCCGGCCGGCGCATCGCAGCTCACCCCCGTTGGCAGCAGCGCCGTGAGCGCGCGCGCCGGCCAGCGCACCAGCAGCGTCACGACGAACACGAGGATGGCCAGGATGAGCGCGGCGCGGGTCGACATCAGCGCTCGTGCAGGACCAGCGTTGCGTTCACCGTGCCGGCCGTCTTGGCGACATCGATGGTGGCCGAGTCGGCCCGCACGCCGTAGCGCTCGCTGAGCTGCGACAACCAGGCGACCATCGCATCGAACGGCGCCTCCTCGAAGCGCACATTGAGGCCGCCGTCGCCGCTGGGCTGGCTACCCACCAGCGACTTGCCGATGCCGGCATCGCGTGCGGTGCGATCGACCAGCACGACCAGCGACTCGTGCAGCGGCGCGGCGGTGTGGCCCGGCAGCGCGCCGCCGAGCTGCGGTCCCATCGCACGCAGCCACACCAGGTCGCCGCGCTTGCGCTCAATGCGTCGTGCTCCGGCCGTGACACTACGCTGCAGCGGCAGCACCACGGCGATGACCAGCAGCACCGCGGCCGCGATGCCGCCCAGCCACACCATGCGCTGCTCGCGTTGGTTGAGCCGCGACAGCGATGACAACGACGGCATCATCGGCCGACCCGCGCGGTGCCGGGGGCCTGCGCCTGGATGTGCCCCTCGTAGGCCGAGCCGGCGTTGGTGCCCGAGGTGAGCTGCGCCTGCCAGCCGTTGCTGCGCAAGGATTGATCGACGCGCTCCAGATTCTCCGCATCGTGCGCCTGCAGCTTCAGATCCAGGCCGTCGTCGCGGAAGCTCAGCGACTGGACCTGCGCGCCGTCGGCGCTCCGCAGCGCCTGCGCCAGCACCGACAGCGCCGGAATCAGGCCGGCCTGGCCGGCGCCGGACTGCGCGGCCAGCAGACGCTGCTCGATGCGCTCGCGCACCTCCCCGGTGCCCGAGTCTCCCGGGATTGCCCGGCGCGCGATGCTGCCGATCGCATCATCGAGTGTGCGCTCCGCGTGCCGCTGCAGCTGCAGCTGCAGCGTCAGGCCGCTCACGTGCAGCAGGAACAACGCGGCGGCCAGCACCGCGGCCGTGCGCCAGCGGCGAGCGCCCGCACCGAACGCGCGCTTGGGCGCGTATTCATTGCTCAGCAGGTTCAGATGACGGCCAGCGGGCAGCTGCGGGGCCAGCAGCGGCAATGGACCGTAGTTGAGCAGCTGCACCTTGAGGCTCGCACAGCGGCTGCGCAGCGCTTCCACCTCGGCCGAGCGGCGCTGCCAGTCTTCGGGCGAGGCGTAGAAAATGAGGTTGTCGGCCGCGGTGTCCTCGCCGAGCGCCGCGGCGAGCGCCACGCCGACGTCCAGTGCCGGCAGTGCCTGCGGCATCAGCCCCGCGCGGCGCACGCACAGCGTATCGCCCTCGAGCATGACCACCACGTTGCCGGGGTTGTCGGGCAGCAACGCGGCCTCGGTGCACATGAGCTCGGGCGCGAGTCCCGCCGCGCTCAGGGCGCCGAGCCATTGATCCATCAGCGCGCGCGTGACCACGGCCACTGCGGTGCGGCCGCTTCGCTCATCACGCTCGCCGAGCCCGAAGTGCAGCGTCTCGATGTCCGCGGCCAGCTGCTCCTCGAGCGCAAAGGGGACCACCTGCTGCACGCGTACGCCGCTCTTGACCGGCAGATCGACCTCGGCCATCAGCACGTCGCTGCTCGGCACGATCACCGCCAGCCGGGCCCCGGCCGCGGCCGAAGCCGCCTGTGACAGCGTGCCGGACTGCGGGGCCGCCAGCGGTTGTCCGCGCGCATCGGCGCGCATCCAGCTCACGCGCTCTTCAGGGGCGCGCGCGAGCCGCAGCACTAGCCATTCTGCCATGGGATCATTCCGTACCGAAGGTCCTGAGTATCGGGCGAATTTGCCCGCCGCCGTCGAGATACAACAGACTGTACAAGCTGAAGCGGGCAGTGCCAATAGTGATGTAGGTGCGCAGCCGGAAGTACGAGGAATGCACGGCGAGGCGCCCGACCAGAAGCGATTGCTGCTGCTCGCTCAGACTGGTGTTGAACACCGCCAGGCCCGGGAAACAGCCGCCCTGCTGGCGCGAGGCCGCCAGGTTGGCCATATCGGTGCTGTACTCGGTCTTGCCGCTGAGCGCATCCAGCAGCACTCCGGAGGCGGTGCAGACATTCATCGGCGTGCCGGGGGGCAGGGCGGTGATGTAGGGCGCGAGCCGGTTGTAGCGGTCGCGGCCGAAACCGGGTAATGCCATCACTTCCGAGATGCTGCTGACCGGCTCGTTGGCGGCGCGATACTGCGGCGTCTGCGCGAGGTAGGCGTCGTCCTCGGCGCCGTCGGGATCGTTGGGATTGTTGTCACTGTCGATCCAGTCCGCCAGCATTCCGGCCCACTTGGTCTCCAGCCCCAGCTCCCCGAGCAGCCGCTGGAACTGCTGGACCGAGGTCTGGTCGGTCACCCCGCCCGGCGCCAGGTTGTTGATATTGAATTTGCCCTGCTCGTCATCGATCTGCGCGAACTGCAGCGTCACGCCCGGCGCGAGCTCATAGGGGCCATACGGTTGTGCCCAGACCTGGTCGAGCGAGTCCTGTCCGGTCGTGGCACCCGATTGACGCAGCACGTAGGCCGCCATCGCCTCGGCCCCCTCGGCCGCCAGCAGTGCCTGATCGGCACCGATCACCGCGCCGGCGCGCCTGGCCGCCATCGCACTGGCAAAGCCGATCGCGGTGGCCATCACGGTCGCGATCGCGACCAGGATCACGGCCGTGATCAGTGCGATACCGCGTTGCCGCCGGCGGCTCACCCGGCCACCTCGATGTCGCGCACCAGCACGCCCCAGTCGTCCAGATCGAGTGTCACTTCGACCGCGATCGGCCGCGAACGCAGCAATACGTTCTGCTGACCGGGCACGAGCGCCGTGGCCGGCCACTGCGTCTGCCACTGGTGGCCCGCGTCCATGAACCGCAGGCTGAAGCCCTTGACGTGATCGAGCAGTACCCGGCTGACCACGGTGTCCTCCAGCGTGGCATCGAGCACCGGCCAGTACTGGCGCACCAGCGTGCCGTTCTGCACCGCATAGGCAACCCGCTGCAACTCACTGCGCTGCAGGCCGATCGGATTGGTCCACCCGCCGCGCGTGAAAATCACCAGCGGCACCGGCGTGCCCGGACCGCTGCTGCCGCCACCACTGATCAACGCACCGCCGGCGGCCGAGCCGGCGATCAGCGCCGGCAGGTAGCCGTCGCCGACCAGGTTGCGCACCGGTCGCGGCTGCAGCAGCTCGAAGTCCTGTTCGATGGTGCGCACCGCGTGCTGGATCGCGAGCATCCGTGCCGATTGCTGCTCCACTTCCTGGCGGCTCTTGAGTGCCTCGTTGAGCTCGCCGTAACCGATGGCAAACATGATCGCGGTGATGAACAGCGCCACCAGCAGCTCGATCAGCGTGAATCCGCGCGGGCGCGGTGAGGTGCGCAGGCTCATTGCACCCCCGTCGAGCCGAATTGCGACGGCGCCGCGGGGGAGGGCAGATTGCCCTGAACCGCACCGCCATTGGGAATGCCGTTGGTGCCGCCTTCGCCGGCAAAGGTCGAGCCGGTCCAGTCCGGGCTTTCACCGCTGGCCGCGCCCAGGGAGTTGCCGCGAAAGCCGGTGAGCGTGATCAGCCAGCTCTGAGCCTTGCCGCCGCCGGCCCGCAGCAATGAATTGACCAGACCGGTGGTGCTCGAACTGGCAGCGCTCCCGCCGGACGCACCCGAGCCGGCCGTGCCGGGGATGGCCGCGCTGCCGGCGCCTGACGCGGCAGCGTTTGCGCTCGCCTGACCCGGGGGGCCGGTGGGCCCGATGGAGTCTGCGGCGCCGAGCGAATCGCCAGCGCCGGGACCGCTACCCGCTCCGAGCGTGCCGGCGGCCCCGAGCGAGCTGCCCGGAGCGGCCATGCTGACGCAACCGACCGGATTGATCGCTGCGCCGAGTGCGCTACCTGCGCCGAGCGATGCGCTGCCGGTGCTGCCGGAATTGCTGGAGCTGCTGGAGCTGCTGGAACTGTTGGAGCTGCTGCCGCTGGCCGAGGCAGCACCGGTGCGCTGCACGCTCACTGTGATGCTCAGCAGGCCGGGCACGGCATCCACCGCGCTGACCTGCTGCTGCCAATGCCAGTTGCCGTTGGCGCAATTGCGCACGTCGCCGGTGGTGGTGCCGATCGACGGGGCCGACAGGGCCAGGCGGACATTGGCGATCTGATTCATCGCGATCCACTCGGCGGCCGTCTTGTCGCGCAACGCCGCGATGTTGCCGGCCGAGGCGCTCAGGGTCTCGAGCAGCGCGCTCATGCCGAGCGCGACCACCACCAGTGCCACCAGCACTTCGATCAGCGTGAAACCACGTTCCGCCGCGACGCCCGGGCGCCTCACCGCGGTGCCTCGAGCCTCGATCACTGCGGTGCCTCGACGATCTTGCCCGCCTGGATGCTACCGTCGGCGGCGCTGCCTATGGTCACGCTGCGATGGCTGCTGTCGCGTTCGATGGTCAGCGCGAACGAGTTGGTATCGCCGTTGGACAGCAGCATGATCTGCGGACTGTTGTTGTCGGTGACCGGCGTCCCGAGCGCGGAAGGCGCGCCCAGCGCCGCAGTCTGGGTCGCATTCTGGGCGGCAGGCTGCGCCGGCGCCTGGCCGGGGTAGGCCAGGGCGGTGGCCGCCTGCGCGGCATTGGCGTCGAACTGCAGCGCCTTGTCGTCCAGCACGATCTGCCGCCCCTCGATCACCAGCTGCAGGTCCAGACCGGCGGGGAGCTTGCGCGGGCGCAGCGTGTCGTCGAGCGTCTCGGGCAGCCACTGCATCGTGAGGGTGTCATAGTAGACGAAGCGGTAGCCGTGCTGCCCGCAGCGGATGCCGTACTCGAGGGTCATCATCGCGCCGCGTTCGCGCACGTAGGACATCAGCGCCGTGAGCCGGTCGCGCTCCTGCTCGAGCTCGCCGTCGCGGCCGCTGGAGCTGAGGCTCAGCAGCGCCCCGGCGATGACGATGCCGATGATCACGACCACCACCATCAGCTCCAGCAGCGTGAAACCGCGTGCGCACCGCTGCCGCCGCGCGCGCTTCAGAGCGGGCCCGCACCGGCTCCCAACCCCGCGCCGGCACGAGCTCGACAGATCAGTCGTCCTCGTTCCAGTTGCCGATATCGGCATTCACGCCGTCGCCGCCCGGCTGCCCGTCCGCACCGAGCGAATACAGGTCATAGTCGGTGCCGTGCGTCCCAGGTATCTGGTATTGGTAGTCGCGACCCCATCCGTCCTTGTTCAGATGCTGCAGATAGCCCCCGGGCCGCCAGTTCTGCACATTGGGATCGTTCGGTTTCTCAACCAACGCCTTCAGGCCCTCCTCGGCCGTCGGATAGGTGAAGTTGTCCAGCTTGTACATCGTCAGCGCCGTCTCGATGGTGCGGATGTCCGACTTGGTCTTGGTGACGCGCGCCTTGTCGACGTTGCCCATCACCTGCGGCACCACCACCGCGGCCAGCAGGCCGATGATGATCACCACCACCATGATCTCGATCAGCGTGAAGCCGCGCATGCGCGCGCGCGCAGCCGCCCTGGCGGAGCGGGTCGGGCCGCCGGCCCACGGGCCGCCGCGGCCGTATCCGGCAGGCACAGCGCTGCAGGACTCTGTACGCGGGGCTATGGCACTCATATAGTTCACGAATTGTTCGGCAATGGCAGGGAAGCTCCCGCCCTCTCGATCGACCGATGATAGCAAATGAAAGCGTCAAGATCTGACAGCATGTCGCAGTCCTGGTTCCGGTCGGCGAATTGCGACGCCCGCTATGGTGCAGCGCTATCGGCCACGGTTGCGGTGATCGTCGCGCTGAGCGCCACCGGCGAGTGGGGGCGGCAAGCGCTGCGCTACGAGCGCACGGGCCTGGCGGACCACCAGTGGTGGCGCCTGCTCAGCGCGCACCTGGTGCATCTGAGCTGGGAACATGCCCTGCTCAACAGCGCCGGGCTGTCGCTGCTGTGGTTCCTGTTCGCGCGCGACTTCTCCCCGCGCCGCTGGCTGTGGATCGTGGCGCTGAGCGTCGCGACGATCGATGCCGGACTGTGGTTCCTGCGCCCGCAGGTGAACTGGTACCTCGGAGCCTCCGGCGTGCTGCACGGGGTGCTGGCCGCCGGCGCCTGCGCGATGTACCGCCGCGGCGAGGGCATGGGCGCGGTGCTGCTGCTGCTGCTGGTTGTGAAGCTGATCTATGAGCAGCAGTCCGGCAGCAGCCTGTTCGCCGGTGCGCTGCCGCTGGTGCCGGACGCGCACCTGTTCGGCACGCTCGGGGGGCTGACGGCCTCGTTCGTGCCGCGTCCGCCGGTCGCGCGCACATGAGCGGCGCGCGCATCGCCCTGGTGTTCCCGGGGCAGGGTTCGCAGTCACCCGGGATGCTCGCGGCGCTGGCCGCGCGCTACCCGGCCGTGCAGCAGTGCTTCGCCCAGGCCTCCTCGGCGCTGGGCTTCGACCTGTGGCAGCTGGTGGCCGAGGGGCCGGCCGAGCGCCTCAATGCCACCGAGTTCACGCAGCCGGCGATGCTGGCGGCGGGGGTGGCGACCTGGCGTGTGTGGCTCGAGCAGGGTGGGGCTGCGCCAACCGTGGTCAGCGGCCACAGCCTCGGGGAGTTCACCGCATTGGTGTGTGCCGGGGCGCTGGCCTACGAAGTAGCCGTGAAACTGGTGCATGAGCGCGGCCGGCTCATGCAGAGCGCCGTGCCGGACGGGCAGGGCGCGATGGCGGCGATACTGGGTCTCGCCGACGGCGAGGTGGAAGCGGCGTGCGCCGAAGCGCAGCAGCAGCTGGCCAGGGCGCAGCCGCAGGGCGAGGCAGCGCACTCGCCGGTGGCGGCGCCCCCACAGGTGGTCGAGGCCGTCAATTACAACTCTCCCGGGCAGGTGGTGATCGCCGGGCACACCGCGGCGGTCGAGCGCGCGCTGCAGATCGCCCGCGGCAAGGGCGCGCGGCGTGCACTGCGGTTGCCGGTGAGCGTGCCGGCACATTCGAGCCTGATGCGCCCGGCCGCCGCGCTGCTGCAGCAGTACCTGGCGCGGGTGCAGGTGTCGGCGCCACGCTGCAGCTACATCAGCGCCGTGGATGCGCGCGCGCATTCCGATCCCGATGACATCCGGGCCACGCTGGTGCGGCAGCTGGCCGCACCGGTGCGCTGGACACAGACGGTGCCCGCGCTGCTGCACGCGGCACCGACACTGATCGAGTGCGGGCCCGGTAGGGTGCTCACTGGTTTGAACCGTCGCATCGAGCGCGGTGCAAGCTGCTATGCGCTCGAGGACCCGGCAGCGCTGGCGGCGGCGTTGAGCGCCACGGGAGCCGCGAACGCCGCCACCGGAGCCGTGCATGTCTGAGCCGCACGAGCCGCACGAGCCGCACGCATCGCTCGCTGCGCGGCCGCTCGAGTCGCAGTTGGCGCTGGTGACCGGTGCCTCGCGCGGAATCGGCCGGGCTATCGCGTTGACGCTCGGTGCCGCCGGCGCGACGGTGATCGGCACCGCCACCTCGGCCGATGGCGCCGAGCGCATCGGCGCGGATCTGCGCGCTGCCGGCGTGGCCGGGCGCGGCGCGGTGTGGCGCGCGGCGGAGGCGGGCGCGACCGAGGCGCTGGCCGAGCAGCTGCAGGCAGCCGAGGGCCTGCCGACCATCCTGGTCAACAATGCCGGCATCGCGCACGATGCGCTGATCCTGCGGATGAAGAGCGAGGACTGGGAGCAGACGCTCTCGGTCAACTTGTCGGCGGTGTTCAGGCTGACAAAGCTGTGCGTCCGGCGCATGCTCAAGGAGCGACACGGCCGCATCGTCAACATCGGTTCGGTGGTCGGTTCGATCGGCAATGCCGGGCAGGCGCATTACTCCGCGGCCAAGGCCGGATTGATCGGCTTCTCCAAGGCGCTCGCGCGCGAGCTGGCCACGCGCAACATCACGGTCAACACGGTGGCGCCCGGTTTCATTGAGACCGATATGACCCGCAGCCTGCCCGAGGCGCAGCGTGCCGCCTACCTGGCGCAGATTCCGATGGGCCGCTTCGGCAATGCCGATGAGGTCGCGCAGGCTGTGCTATTTTTGACCACGAGGCAGGCCGGCTACATCACCGGGCAGACCCTGCACGTCAATGGCGGCATGTACATGGGATGAGCCGCGCGCCCGGGGGAGCAGCGCACACACGCGTGGCGGCCACGATACATTCCGACATCGAGTAAATAGCTGAAGAATCAAGTACTCGCATCGGGGGCGAGGTGGCGGCCTTGCGGGGCTTCCCCTACAATACGCGCCCCGAGCGCGCTCGCCTGCTGACGGCAGTGCGGTGCGGGGGCATCAGAAAGTCATTACGAAATGAGGATAAATCACAGATGAGCACCGTTGAACAACAGGTGAAGGCGATTGTTGCCGAACAGCTGGGAGTGAAGGCTGAGCAAGTCACCAACACCGCCTCGTTCGTCGACGACCTGGGTGCCGACTCGCTCGACACCGTCGAGCTGGTGATGGCGCTGGAAGAGGAATTCGAGATCGAGATTCCCGACGAGGATGCCGAGAAGATCACCACCGTGCAGCAGGCGATCGACTACATCAGCGAGCGTCGCAACAAGTCCTGATCACGCCGCGCTTCGGCGCATCGTATCGCGCCGCGTTCTTCCCTTCGATTCGAGACCAACGTGAGCAAACGCCGAGTTGTCATCACCGGTCTCGGTCTGGTCTGCCCGGTGGGCAGTACCGTGGCCGAGGCCTGGGCCGCCATCCTCCGCGGTGAGAGCGGTATCGGCCCGATCACGCGCTTCGACGTTTCGGCCTATCCGACCCGCTTCGGCGGCGCGGTGCGCGGCTTCAACATCGAATCCTACCTGTCGGTGAAGGAAGCGCGCCGCATGGACGAATTCATGCACTACGGCATCGCCGCCGGCGTGCAGGCGGTGACCGATTCCGGGGTGCAGTTCGAACAGCTGGACCGCGACCGCTGCGGCGTGGTGACCGGAGCCGGCATCGGCGGGCTGTGGACCATCGAGCAGACCTATGCCGCCTACGCGGACTCCGGCTGCAACCCGCGCAAGATCTCCCCGTTTTTCGTGCCCTCGACCATCATCAACATGATCTCCGGGCACCTGTCGATCCGCTATGGGCTGCGCGGCCCGAATCTGGGTGTGGTCAGCGCCTGCACCACCTCGACCCACGCGCTGGGCCTGGCGGCGCGCTGCATCCAGTACGGGGATGCCGACGTGGTGCTGGCCGGCGGGGCCGAAATGGCCACCACTCCCACGGGCGTGGGCGGCTTCGCGCAGGCCAAGGCGCTGTCCACGCGCAATGACTCGCCCCAGTCGGCCAGCCGGCCGTGGGACCGCGACCGCGACGGCTTCGTGCTCGGCGACGGCGGCGGGGCGATGTTGTTGGAGGAATACGAGCACGCGCGCGCGCGCGGGGCGCACATCCATGCCGAGCTGATCGGCTTCGGCATGAGCGGCGATGCGCATCACATCACCGCGCCGCCAGAGGATGGCGACGGTGCCCGCCTGGCGATGGTGAACGCGCTGCGCGACGCGCAGGTCGAGCCGGCCGCCGTGCAGTACCTGAATGCGCACGCGACCTCCACGCCGCTGGGCGACAGGGCCGAGACGCTCGCGATCCGGCGCGCGTTCGGCGCCCATGCCGAGAAGCTCGCGATCAGCTCCACCAAATCGATGACCGGACATCTGCTCGGAGCAGCCGGGGTGGTCGAGGCGATCTTCACGGTGCTGGCGATGCGCGATCAGGTGGCGCCGCCGACCACCAATTACCACACCCCCGATCCGGACTGCGACCTGGACTACATACCCAATACGGCGCGAGCGATGCCGATCGACGTCGCGATGTCCAACTCGTTCGGCTTCGGCGGCACCAACGGCACGCTGGTGTTTCGCCGCCTGCGCTAGGAGCGTCGAACATGAGCGCGGCGCTCGCGCCCGGTCCGCTGCTGCGGCCGGTGCAGGCCTCGACCGAGTCGCTGCGACAGCTGGCCTATGCCCATCCGGCCGCCTTTCCGGTGCTACTGGACAGCAGCGCGCTCGGGGCGCTGGGCCGTTACTCGATATTGGCGGCCTATCCGCAGGCGGCGTTGTGGCTGGATGCGGCCGGGCTGCAGGCACAGGCGTCGGGGCCGCACGTCGTGTCGGATGCTGCGATGCAATATCGGTCTTCTCCTACCGGTTTTCTCGACGCGTTGCAGGAAGCCTGGCGCAGCGAGGCCGCCGCCGTAGCGCGGGCCGCGGGGGCCGCGGGGGCCGAGGGCGCCGCCGCCGGCGAGCCCGCGGACTACCCCGGGCCCTTCCACGGGGGCTGGATGGTGTTCCTGGGCTACGAGCTGGCCGCGCAGATCGAGCCGCAGCTGTCGCTGCCGCCGCCGCCCCCCGGCGCCGAATGGGCTCCAGCGGCGCTCGCGCTGCGCATCCCGGCCGCACTGGTGTTCGACCACCGGGCCGGCCGGGCCTGGCTGATCGCGGAAGCCGGCCGCCACGCTCTGCTGGCTGACCTGCAGGCCGCGTTGGCGGCGCTGCCGCAGCAGGGGGCAGTGGTGTCGGCCTCGGCCTCGCTGCCGGCCCTGGCGCTACAGGAAGAGGCCCCGGAGCGTTTTCGCGACCGTGTGCAGGCCGCGCTGGAGTACATCCGCGCCGGCGACATCTATCAGGCCAACCTGTCGCGCCCGTGGCGCGGGGAGTTCGCCGCCGACCGCGTGCCGCCGCCGGGGCTCGCCGCGACCCTGTACGAGCGGCTGCGCGCGGCCAATCCGGCGCCGTTCGCGGCGCTGGCGCAGCATCGCGGCTGGAGCCTGCTGTGCTCCTCACCGGAGCGGTTGGTGCGGGTGGCGGACGGCCGCGTCGAAACGCGTCCGATCGCCGGCACGCGGCCGCGCAGCCGCACGGCCGGCGCCGATGAGAGCGAGCTGGCCGCGCTGATCGCGCATCCCAAGGAGCGTGCCGAACACATCATGCTGGTCGACCTGGAGCGCAACGACCTGGGGCGCATCTGCCAGCCCGGCAGCGTGCTGGCCGACCCGATCATGGTCACCGAGAGCTATGCCCACGTGCACCACATCGTCTCCAACGTCAGCGGCCGGCTACGGGAGGGCCTGACGCCGGTGGAGGTGCTGCGGGCGGTGTTTCCCGGGGGCACGATCACCGGCTGCCCGAAGTTTCGCTGCATGCAGATCATCGCCGAGCTTGAAGCCGAGTCGCGCGGGGCTTATACCGGCGCCATCGGCTTCATCAACCACGACGGTTCGATGGACTTGAACATCCTGATCCGCAGCCTCACGCTCACGGGCCGCCGGCTGCAATTCCGCGCCGGCGGCGGCATCGTGGCCGACTCGGACTGGCAGCGCGAGCTGGCCGAGACGCGAGCCAAGGCGCGCGGCCTGCTCACCGCGCTGGACGTGCCGCCGGCATGAACGCCGCGACGACACTGATCAACGGCCGTCCCGGCGATCAGGTCTGTGCCAGCGAGCGGGCTCTGCACTATGGCGACGGCCTGTTCGAGACCATCAGCTGCCTCGACGGACGGCCGCGCTGGCTGGATCTGCATCTGCAGCGCCTGCGCAAGGGCTGCGAGCGGCTGCAGTTGCCGTTCGATGCGCACGCGGCGCTCGCGCACGAGGTCGCGCTGCTGGCCGAGGGGCAGCCGCGCTGCATCGTCAAGGTGATCGTCAGCCGCGGCCGCGCCACGCGCCGCGGCTACCGCCCGAGCGGCGAGGAGCGCCCGACGCGCATCGTCAGTCGCCACGAGTGGCCGCCGGACGCGGATGGCGCGGGGCTGCGGGTCGGCATATCGGCGGTACGGCTGGGCAGCAATGCGCTGCTCGCCGGTCTCAAGCACCTGAACCGCCTCGAGCAGGTGCTGGCGCAGCTGCAGCGGCCGGCCGACGCGGACGAGGTGCTGATGCTCTCGGGGACGCAGCAGGTGATCAGCGGCAGCATGTCAAATGTTTTTTTTGCTGATCAGGACGGCCTGTTCACCCCGGATCTGCGCGAGTGCGGGGTCGAGGGGGTGATGCGCCGGGTGGTGCTCGCTGCGGCCGGCGGGGTGGCGGTGCGGCCGGTGGCGGCCGCCGAGCTCGCCGGCGTGCGCGAGGCATTCATGACCAACGTACGCTGGGGCGTGCGCTCGGTGGCACTGCTCGATGGCCGTGCGCTGCCCGGTGACGATTACGCGCGGCAACTGCGCAGGCTGATCGATGGAGCGGCGGTATGAGGCGGCTCGCGCTCGGGCTTGCACTGGTGTTGCTGCTGGGCGCGGCGGCGGTGCTGGGGTGGCGGGCCCTGGCGCGCAACATGGCGCAACCAGCCGCCAATGCGGTCGCGGTGCGCATCGAAGTGGTTCCCGGCGCGTCGTTGCGCGGCATCCTCTCGCGCCTGCAGCGGCTCGGAGCGCTACGCCGTGCCCGGGCGGTG
Organism: Steroidobacteraceae bacterium; assembly: GCA_036267195.1. Classification (GTDB taxonomy): domain Bacteria; phylum Pseudomonadota; class Gammaproteobacteria; order Steroidobacterales; family Steroidobacteraceae; genus FEN-1191. Next base: position 10,424 of record DATAWM010000056.1, on the reverse strand, counting down.
GAGCTGTACCTGCGGCTGCACGGACAGCGGCCGCGGGCCCAAGCCGGCCGCTACGAGATCGCCGCGCACGCCACGCCACGCCAGATCATCACGCAGCTGGTGGACGGCCGGGTGATCCTGGCATCGATCACCGTGGTGGAGGGCTGGAGCTTCGAACAGATGCGAGCCGCGCTCGATCAGGATCCGGACGTGTCGCATCCGTTGCGCGGACTGTCCGATCAGCAGCTGATGAGCGCGCTCGGCCATCCGGGGCAGCTGCCCGAGGGACGCTTCTTTCCGGATACCTATCGCTTCGCCGCTGGCACGCCGGACCGCACCATCCTGCAGATGGCCTACCAGCGCATGCGCAGCACGCTCGCGGACGCGTGGGCGCATCGCGCCGACGGCCTGCCGCTGGCCGGTCCCGATCAGGCGCTGATTCTGGCATCGATCATTGAGAAGGAGAGTGGTCGCCCCGACGACCGTCCCAGGATTGCCGCCGTGTTCTGCAATCGACTGCGCCTGGGCATGCGGCTGCAGGCCGATCCTACCGTCATCTACGGGCTGGGCGAGCGTTACGACGGCAGCATCCACACGCGCGATCTGACCAGCGACACGCCCTACAATACCTACACCCGCGCCGGCCTGCCGCCCACGCCGATCGCGCTGCCGGGCGCGGCCTCGCTGCAGGCAACGCTGCACCCGGCCCCGATCGATGCGCTGTACTTCGTCGCCACCGGCAACGGCGACGGCTCGCACCACTTCTCGGCGACGCTGGGCGAGCACGACCAGGCGGTGCGCGCCTACCTGCGGCGGTTGGGCGTCACGCCGGCAGACGCGCCATCGAAACAGGCGGCACATTGAGCGCGGGCATGCTCATCAGCCTGGAGGGCATCGAGGGGGCGGGCAAGTCGACGCTGGCGATCGCGCTCGCGGGCGCGCTGAGCGAGCGCGGCCTGTCCGTGCGGCTCACGCGTGAGCCGGGCGGCACCCCTCTGGCCGAACGGCTGCGCGGCGTGGTGCTCGAGCGCGGCAGCGAGCACATTGGCGCCGAAGCCGAGACGCTGCTGATGTTCGCGGCCCGCTCGATCCACCTCGACAATCTGGTACGACCCGCGCTGCGCGCCGGCAGCTGGGTGATCTGCGACCGCTTCACCGATGCCACGCGCGCCTACCAGGGCGCTGGCCGCGGAGTCGACCCCACGTTGATCGAACATCTGGCGGCCGCGGTGCATGCAGACCTGTGGCCGCAGCGCACGCTGCTGCTCGATCTGCCGGTCGCCGACGGCATTGCGCGTGCGCGCAGCCGCCGCGGCAGCGGTGATCGCTTCGAGGACGAGCAACGCGACTTCTTCGAGCGCGTGCGCGGCGGTTACCTGCGGATCGCAGCCGCCGAGCCGCAGCGTGTGCGCGTGCTGGATGCGCTCGAGGCGCCGGCCGCGCTGACGCAGCGCGCGCTCGCGGCACTGTCGGACCTGCTGCCGGCCGCGCCGCCCGGGCGCGCGGGTGCCGAATGAGCCGGCCAGCAGGACCGGAACCGGCCATGACGGTGGATCAGGTGATGGTGCTGGAGGTGGTGCCGGATGCGCCGTGGCTGGAGGCGCCGCTCGCGCAGCTGCGGCGTGCGCGCGCCGCGGCGCGCTTCCCGCCGGCGCTGCTGATGCACGAGCACCGGGGCGCCGGCGGCCTGGCGCTGGCGCAGTTCAGCGCGCAGCTGGCGCTGTGCCGCGAGCCGTCGGCGCCGTGCGGCCGCTGCCGCGATTGCAGGCTGATGATGGTAGGGCAGCATCCGGACTTCATCACCGTCGCGCCGCTGCCGGACTCGAAGTTCATCCGGGTGGAGCAGATCCGCGAGCTGTGCGAGCAGCTTGCACTGACCGCGCACGGGGGCCACGCTACCATCGCACTGCTGGCTCCGGCCGACAGCATGAATCCGAACGCGGCCAACGCGCTGCTGAAGACGCTGGAGGAGCCGCGCGCCGGGGTCACGCTGATCCTGGTCAGCGCCGTGCCGTCGCGGCTTCCGGCAACGGTGCTCAGTCGCTGCCAGCGCCTGCGAATCGGGGCCCCCTCGCGTCCCGCCGCCGTCGCCTGGCTCGAGCGGCGGCGCGGCCAGGCGCCCTGGGGCGCGGTGCTGGACGTGCTGGGAGAGGCCCCCTTCGAGGCGCTGGAGGTCGAGCCGACCGAGGTGGCGCGGCTAAAGGCGGAGACCGACCGGGCGATCGGGGAGACGTTGGCCGGGCGGGGCGATCTCGGCCGCACGGCGGAAGGCTGGGGACGGGCCGACAACTTCGATCTGCGCCTGACCTGCCTTGAGAACTGGCTCACAGCGCGCATCGACAGTGCGATGCGTGCGCCCCGCCAACCACGGGAACTGCGCAGTGGCGCGCACTTGTCCACGGCCGGTTCGGACTTGAATATGGCAAGGTTGCTGCGGGTGCTGGACGGCGTCTACGAGCTGCGTCGGCTTCGGCTGAGCTCCATCAACCGCTCGCTGGCACTCGAGCAGTTGCTGTGGGAACTTGTCCGTTCCGGACACGGCTCGGCACGGCGCGCGGCCGGTTCAGGCTCATAGAGGTATTGTCCGGGGAACATGGTCAAGGATCCCAACTCCAGGTCCGGTATCAACAAACCGGGACTGCTCACGCTGACGATCAAGGACAAGAGCGCCCTATATCTGGCCTACATGCCGTTCGTGCAGAACGGCGGCCTGTTCATCCCGACCAACAGCAATTACCGGCTCGGTGACGAGGTCTTCATGCTGCTCAACCTGATGGGCGAGGGCGAGAAGCTGCCGGTGGCCGGCCGCGTCATCTGGGTCACGCCCAAGGGCGCGCAGGGCAAGCGCACCGCCGGCATCGGCGTGCAGTTCTCCGATCAGGACCGTGGCCAGACGCGCATGAAGATCGAGAACTACCTGGCCGGCGCGATCTCGGGCGACAAGAGCACGCACACCATGTAGCGCGGCGCCGGCGCGGCACGGCCTTCAGCCGGTGCGCGCAACGCGACGCAAAACCATAGTGGAAGCGTAGGGCGGTGTGCTCATGCCACTGCCCCCTTCATCGTGATGAAGGGGCAGTGGCATGAGCACACCGCCTTTTGGCTCCTGCTACGGGATCGCGCCGATCCGTGCGAGGGTCGCTACCGAACGGTAAGCGGGTGAAGTCGCCGGTCGTGTTCGATCGGCAATAGGCATAGCGTCGCGCGCCGGCTGGCGCCGCGCGAGCGCTAGCTCGCGGCGGCGGTTAGCTCGGCGCTGTCGAGGCCGCCGCGCAGCACCCGTGTATCGAAGCCGCGCTCCACCAGGATGAAGGCGGCCGCGGAGCTGCGTCGGCCGGTGTCGCAATAGACCACGTACTTGATGCCGCGGTCGAGCGTCGAGAGCTTCATGCGGATGAAGTACAGCGGAATATTGATGGAGCCGCCGATCGCCCGGTTCTGATGCTCGGACGGCAGCCGCACGTCGAGCCAGCGGCCGCCGGCCCCGACGATCGCACGGGCGTCGGGGTAGGACACCCATTGCACCAGCGGCTCGTTCAGCAGCTCGCGGAAGTTGTCCTTGTTCAGCCGCATCAACACGCCGTCGGTCAGCATGGTCACCGTGGCGTTGCGCTTGGCCTCGGAGATCAGTGCTTCCTCGCCGAAGGTATCGCCGACACCGAGCTCAGCGAGCTTCAGGCCGTCGCGATTGAGAGGGGTCTCGCGCGCGACCAGGCATTTGCCGCTGACGATCGCATAAAAATAATCGCCCTCGGCGCCCTGTTGAATCACGGTCTCGCCGGCACGGCAGGCGACGCGCTGCATGCGCGTGAAGATCGCCTGGATGTTGGCCGGCGGGATGCGGTGGAACGCCTGGGTCTGCAGCAGCAGCGTCATCCAGTCACCGCCGGTGCCCCCGCCGGCGATCTGGGCCTGCAGCTCGGCCACCTCGTAGGTACCGGTCTGGTCCCAGGTGATCATCATGTCGAGCAGTTCGCTGTCCACCACCAGGAATTCGATCGGATCGATCGCGCGTGCGCTGAACCGGCGCGGTAATTGTGGCGCCAACGGATGGTGCGCCTCGGGGCTGCCGCCGCGGATCATCGCGACGGTGCGGTCGCCCTCGAGCACCTCCATCAGGCCGGACGTCAGCCAGTAGGTGCGCTTGTCCTTATCGCCTTCCTTGAACAGGTAGCGGCTCGCGGGCAGCTGCTTGCGGGAAATTTTGCGGGCCAGGGCGAGCAGATTGTCCTTCTTCATGCCGTCGAGTGGCGAGAATCGTCGCAACAAGCTCGTATCGACGGGCCCTTCCTCGCTCATCAGCGCTCGCAATCCCTTCGGTGGTGTGATTCGGTCGATCGATGGTAGCACAGGGGCGCGTGCGCTCCGGCGGCCCAGTTCACGCTCTCAAGCCGGATCGGCGGCCCGCAGCTGCGACCATCCGGCGTCGGGTTGGAAGCGTGCGCCGTAGCGCTGTGCGAGCTGCTGCAGCCGCTGCAGGCAGCTGTCGATGCCGCGGGCGCGCGCATAGGTGAGCGGGCCGCCGCGAAACGGCGCGAAGCCGGTGCCGAAGATCACTCCGGCGTCGATCAGATCGGCGTCCTCGACGATGCGCTCGCGCAGGCAGGCGACGCACTCGTTGACCGTCGCCAGGATCAGGCGGTCGGCCAGATCACCGTCCGGCGCGCCGTGGGCCCGTTCGGCGCGGTGATCGGGCTCCCGTACGGCCTTGCCGTCGTGCCAGGAGTAGAAACCCTGGCCGCTTTTGCGGCCGAGCTTGTGCTCCTCGACCATCTTGCGCACCGTCTGCATCAAGGCGGGCGGCTCCTGGTGCAGCTCCCGCGCGATGATCTGCCCGACGTGCAGCAACACGTCCAGGCCGACCACGTCGCACAGCTCCATCGGGCCCATCGGCATGCCGAAGTCGACCGCGGCGCGGTCGATGGCGACGATCGCGATCCCCTCGCCGGCGGCGCGCAGCGCCTCATACAGATACGGGAACAGCACGCGGTTGACCAGGAAGCCGGGGCTGCTGCGACACGGCAGCGGCAGCTTGTCGATGCGGCGTGCGAATGCCAGCGCCGTGGCCAGCACTTCGGGCCGCGTCGCCGAAAAGTGCACCACCTCCAGCAGCGGCATCTGCGCCACCGGATTGAAGAAGTGCAGCCCGACCAGACGGCCCGGATCGGTGAGCGTGGCGGCCAGGGACTCCAGCGTCAGGCTCGAGGTATTGCTCGCCAGCACCGCGGCGGGGCGCAGGTGCGGCTCGGCCGCCGCGTACAGCGCGCGCTTGGCCTCCAGGTCCTCGAAGATGGCCTCGATGACCAGGTCCGCGTCGGCCGCGCCGGCCCCGTCGATGTCGGGCTGCAGCCGCTGCAGCGCGGCCACGCGCTCCGCCGGCGTGGACAGGCGCTTCTCGAACAGGCCGCGCGCGCGCGTGATGACCGGTTCGATCAGGCGCAATTCCCGGTCCTGCAACGTGACCGCCAGGCCGCGCAGTGCACACCAGGCGGCGATGTCGCCGCCCATCACTCCTGCACCCACGACATGCACATGCTCGAGCGCGGTGGCGCTCTTGCCGGCCAGCCCCTTGAGCCGATCCTGCAGCAGGAACACCCGGATCAGGTTGCGGGTGGTGTCGTGCCGGAACAGGGCTGCGATCGAGTCGGCCTCGGCGGCATAGGCCGCTTCCCCGCGCGCGCCGTAGCGCGACCACAGCTCCACGATCGCGTACGGGGCCGGGTAGAACTCACGCCGCGCCTGCGCGCGCACCTTTTTCAGCAGCGCCGGCCGCAGCCAGCGGCGCACGCCGGGCCAGCGCAGCATGCGCTCGGCCAACGGCGGGCGGTGCGGTGCCGGCGCCGCGCGGATCAGCTGGCGCGCGGCCTCGTCCAGCTCGGAACGACTGGCAACCAGGCGGTCGACCAGACCGAGCTGGACGGCGCGGTCGGCGCGCACGGGGCGGCCGGTCAGCATCAGGTTCATCGCCGGGCGGGTGCCGAGCAGCCGCACGCTGCGGACCGTGCCACCGAAGCCGGGATGGATCCCCAGCTGCACCTCCGGCAGACCCAGCGCGAGCTTGGAATCGCCGACCGCGACGCGATAACGGCACGCCAGGGCCAGCTCCAGTCCGCCGCCGAGGGCAAAGCCGTGAATTGCTGCCACCGTCGGATAGGGCAGTGCCTCGACCTCCCCGCACAGGCGCTGTCCGAGGCGGATGTGCTCGAGCGCCGCAGCGCTCGAGGTGAAGCTGGTGAACTCACGGATATCCGCGCCGGCAATGAACCCGGAGGCCTTGCCGGAGCGGATCACCAGCCCGCGGATGGGCGTGGTGGCGCGGGGAGCGGTCGCGGTGCCGGCGGCGGCGGTGCCAGCAGCGGCTACGGTGCCAGGGGCGACCGCAGTGCCGGGGGTGGCCCGCAGCGAGCGCAGGTTCTCCTCCAACTCGCGCAGCACCTGGCCGGACAGAGTGTTGGCCGACCCCACCGGCTGGTCGAGCGTCAGCCATGCGATGCCGTCCTCGCCGACATCCAGCTTCCAGGCGTTGGCGTCAGCCATGGGTCGCTTTCCCGTTCAGATGAAAATCACACACCAGCGGCCGATGGTCCGAGTAGGTGATCTCGGGGATGCGGAACGAGCTGACCTCGATGCCGCTGCTGGTCAGGATGAAATCCAGCTCCACGCGTGGATGACGGGCCGGGAAGGACGGCAGCCCTTCCGAATTGGCGCTGCGCAGGCCGGCCGCGCGCATGAACAGATAGATCTCGTGCGTGCCCCAGAAGGTGTTGAAGTCGCCGGCCACGATCACTGGTTTGGCCGAGCGCACCACCAGGTCATGCAGCGTGCGCAGCTGGTACTGGCGGTGGCGGAATTTGAGCGACAGATGCACCAGAAAGACGCACACGTCATCCAGCTCGAGCTCGATGATCAGGCGCTTGATGCCGGTGTCGAAGTAATGGAACCGCTCGCCGGTGACGCGCGGCGCGGCCAGCAGGGCGTTCCCCTGCTTGCGCACGATCGGCACCAGCTGGTTGATCGAGCCGGTGCCGTACTTGCACTGGTGCGCGGTGTAGTGGCCGACGGCGTTGGCGATGTAGGTCGCCTGGTTCAGCATGCCGGTGCGGATCGAGCCGGTGTCGACCTCGATCAGGCCGACCAGGTCCGGATCCTCCGAGCGGATGAAGCCGGTGATCTGCTCGAGCACGCGCCGGCTGCTGCGCAGGTAGCCCGCCCCGGGCATCGGCAGATGGAATGCCGGGCCGGTGCCGGTGGCATAGCGGATGTTGTAGAGAAGCAGTCTCACGGGGCGAAAGGCGCCTTCAGATCCGTCTAGGCATGGGTCGGTTCCTCACAGTACACTGCCGGCATGTCTCAGCGCGATCCCATCCGGGTATTCGTCACGCACTGTTTCGAGGACAGCGACGATTACGCGCGCGCATTCGAATACTTCGAGAGCGCACGCAATTTTTATTATCGCAATTGCGGCGCGCCGGATGTACATCCCGCGACGGCCTCGCAGGAAGCCGTGCGCGAGGAGCTGCGGCGGCAGATCGCTCCGGCGGAGGTCGTGATCGCGCTGGCGAGTCTATATGCGACACAACGCGATCTGCTGGTGTTTCAGCTCAACTACGCCAAGGCGAGCGACAAGCCGGTCGTGCTGCTGCCGCACTTCGGCCCCGGGACGCTCGATCCTAAGGCGCTCGACGGCCTGGTCGATGAGAACGTGCCGTGGGACGAGCGGGCGCTGGTGGATGCCGTCAAGCGCCAGGCGCGGCACGAGGAGACCACGCGCTGGGATACCATCGAATTCAAGCTGGACTAGCACAGCGGCGTGCTGGACGCCCGGCACCGGCTCGATTGCGCGGGGGGGTGGCGGCCGGCACGCTCAGTGGTTGGCGCCGTTTTCGGCCGGCAGGGCCGGCAGGTATTTCGGTGGCGCGCCCGGCAACGTGCGCGGGGCTCGCGTGCGCCCCAATTCCTGCCTTACGCCTGCGAACAGGCCGTAAAGCCTGACGACCAGCTCGGCGTAATGGTGTACCTGCTGATTGGAGAGCTTGCGCACCGAGGCGCGCACGACGTCGTCGCCGGGCAGGGCGTGCTCGCGATGCAAGGCCTGTATCATCTCGGCAAATTCATCCCCCAGGGCGGTCCGGTCCGATTCCGGGATATCCTGCAGGTGGGTGCGATAGGCGTCCGACAGGCGGTCTTTGATGGAACCGGGGCCGGCCAGGAACAGCGCCGCGGCTTCGAGCCGTGCGCTCAGGTCTATCATCATTATCAGCTCCGTACGAACAGTCGCTTCGAGCCCCACGCCAGCGCACTAGGACGCAAAGTTAAAGTAGCGTCTCAACAGTTGCACGCCGAGGAATCCCTGTATGGTCAATGTTATGCGGGCCGAATATAGCGCCGTGCCTGTGAAACACAATCGCCGGATTTCACAACTTTCGGCAATCGTGCGGCCGCGCCGCGCGGTCAGGACGGGCCTGACGGGAGCCCGCCGCTGCGGCGGCGGCGTCGGCGCGGGGCGGCGGTGGGGCCAGGGGTACTGAGGCCGTGGCCCGCTCCGCCAAGCCGCGCAGCGCCCGCTCGCGCGGCCTGCGGACGTTGCAGCACCAGACGCTGCCGGCGTCCACCTACTTCGCAATCGATACCGAGGTGTGGTTTCGGGGCCTGATCGTCGAGACTGCCACCCCGGGCAGCGGCAGCCGCGATGCGCGCTGGGCGACCAAGGACCAGGTGCACGACGAGGCGATCGCGTGGTTCCTGGAGCACTGCGCCGAGCAGCCGCCGCAGCCGCGAGCGGTGCGGCGCGCGAGCGATCAGGACCTGACCTTCTGGATCGACTCCGCTCTGATGGAGCGCGCGCGCCGCCTGGCGCTGCGCCAGGACATCCGGCTCTCGCAGCTGATCGAGGCGGCCTTGAGCGCGTACGTCAGACAACACGTCCCGGAGGAGCTGACTGCATTCCGGCGGCGCGTGCAACGGGAAGCAGGCAGCCTGTACCAGGCCCGCACCGGGCGAGCGCAGAGCGCCCGCGCACAGCCCAGGCGCGCCAGGAGCGGGCGCGCCTAGCACGGCGCCCGCGACGCGGCACGGCAGCGGCGCGGCAGCAACGCAACGCGACACGGCAGCGGCCGGTTGCGCGACAAACGCCTTCTGTTATCCTCGAACTGCGCGCGGTCAGCAACATCCCATAAGGGCAGACATGATCGGGCGCAGTCGTCATTGTGCGCGCCAAGCCGAGCGGACCACCATCGCAGCGTCCCAGGGCTGCCTCGTATCGTACGGCGCGTGCGCAGCCGGCTCTGTAATTTTTACAGCGCCGACGCGACCGGTTGTTCCGCTTTCCATTCGACCCGCCTGTAAGCAAAATCCGCATCGACGACGTACTGTTTCCGCACGATGGAGTCATCCCATGACGACGACGCAAGCCGAACTCCGCAGTGCCCGCCGTGCGGCCATACCGGTCCCGAAGACCAATGGCGCGGATGCCGGCAGCCACCTGGATCTGCGCGAGCTGTTGCGCGCGCTGCAGGCGGTGCGTGACGGGGACTTCTCGGTGCGTCTGCCCAGTGATCTCACCGGCCTCACCGGCAAGGTGGCCGATACCTTCAACGAGATCGTGGCCTCGAACCAGCACATGGCAGGCGAGCTGGAACGCGCCGGACAGATCGTGGGCAAGGAAGGCAAGACGCGCCACCGCATGACGGTCAACCGGCGCGGCGGCTCCTGGGGTGCGATGGAGCGCTCAGTCAACACGCTGATCGATGATCTGCTGTGGCCCACCACCGAGGTCACCAGCGCAATCACCGCCGTGGCCAAGGGCGATCTGTCGCAGACCATGCCGATGGAAGTGGACGGACGCGCGCTCGAGGGCGAGTTCCTGCGTTCGGCCACCGTGGTCAACGCGATGATCCAGCAGATGAGCGTGTTCACCTCGGAGGTCACGCGCGTGGCGCGCGAGGTCGGCACCGAGGGCAAGCTCGGCGGGCAGGCGGCCGTGCCGGGCCTGGCCGGCACCTGGCGGGAACTGACCGACAGCGTCAACTCGATGGCCAGCAACCTTACCGGCCAGGTGCGCAACATCTCGGAAGTGACCATCGCGGTGGCCAACGGCGATCTGTCGCGCAAGATCACGGTGGACGTGCGCGGAGAGATCCTGCAGCTGAAGGAGGCCATCAACACGATGGTCGATCAGCTGCGCTCGTTCGCCTCGGAGGTCACGCGCGTGGCGCGCGAGGTCGGCACCGAGGGCAAGCTCGGCGGGCAGGCGATCGTGCCGGGCGTGGCCGGCACCTGGAAGGATCTGACCGACTCGGTCAACGCGATGGCGACCAACCTCACCGGCCAGGTGCGCAACATCGCCGAGGTGACCACCGCGGTGGCGCGCGGAGATCTCTCGCGCAAGATCACGGTGGATGTGAAGGGCGAGATCCTGGAGCTGAAGAACACCATCAACACGATGG
>DATAWM010000055.1:0-12188 GCA_036267195.1 Steroidobacteraceae bacterium | reverse complement strand
GCTGCCAGGCCCGTACGGGCCCGCGCAGCCGCCCGCCGGCGGGCCGGGCTACACCGAACTGCCGTGCCGCCAGTGCTCGGTGGCGCGTGCCTGAACCTCCTCGTGGGTGAGGGATTCCTTGCGGGTGGCCAGCCACCACACGTTGCCGTTGGTGTCGACCACCGCGGCGACGCGGTCGCCGTAGAACATGTCGGTCGGCGCCTCCCACGAGCTCGCGCCGCAGGCCATCGCCTCGTGGTAGGAGCGATCGACATCCGCGACGTAGACGTAGAACGTGCCGGGACGCGATTCCTCGTGGGAACGGATCAGCGAGTCGACCTGCGGCGCGCCGATCATCAGCAATGATTCGCCGATGCGTACCTCGGTATGTCCGATGTGGCCGGAGGGGTGGTGCACCTGCCTGACCAGCACGGCACCGAAGGTGCGCTGCAGGAATTCGATCAGAGCGGGAACGTCGCGCACCGTCAAATAGGGATTGACCGTGCTGTAGCCGCGGGGAACCACATTGGATTGCTCGGCCATGATCCGTCCTGAAGCAAGAGGGGCACGACGATGGTAATCCCCGCCCCGGCGCCGCTTCAATCGAGCACTCGCCCGCCGGTCCGCAATGCCCGTCGGACATCGCCGCATCCCTGTCAGGCGGCGCGGCAGCGCTGGCATGGAAGCTGCACCGCTGTCCGCGTAAACCGGCCGAACCCATGACCCGTCAGACCAACTTCGATCCGCGCTGGGGACGCCACGGAGGCGTGTACGTCGTCGTGGCAGACGGCGGCCGCGCGCGCATCTTCAAGCGCAACGGGCGGCACTCGCCCCCGCAGCTGCTCGAGGTCGAGCATCTGGAGCGCGCCAGCGCCCGGCAGCACGCGCGCGAGCTGACCACGGATCTGACCGGGCGGGTATCGACCACCGGCATGCGCGTGGGGTTCGGCCCGCGCGTGACGGCGCGCCACGGTGCCCAGAGCGATTATGATCCTCACGTGGTCGAGGTCGAGCGCTTCGCTCGACAGCTGTCGGCGCGCATCGCGCGGCTGGCAAAGTCCGAGCGCATCGAGGAGCTGGTGTTGATCGCAGAACCGCGATTCCTGGGCGTATTGCGGCGCAAGCTGCCCGAGCCGCTGCGCCACGTGGTGACACGCGAGCTGGCGCGCGACCTGACCGCCGCGACGCCGACGCCGATTGCGCGCGCGGCCTTCTCGCTGGAGAGCGCACCGGCGCGGCAATGAGTCTGCTGACCGTCAACGTCGGCAGCTCCTCGGTTCGCCTGGCCAGCTTCGATGAGCGCGACCGGACGCTGGCCGAGCAGCACGTGGACGGCCAGGAGCTCGGGGCGGCGGTCCTGCTGCAGCAGTTTGCGGCTCGTGCGCGGGTGCTGCCGATCGAGGCGATCTGCCACCGCGTGGTGCACGGCGGGGAGCGCTTCACCGCCGCCTGCCGCATCGACGCGGCGGTCGAGGCGGCGATCGAGGAGCTGTGCGAGCTGGCGCCGTTGCACAACCCGGCGGCGCTGACCTGGATACGCGCCGCGCGCGGGTTGTTTCCGCAGGTCCCGCAAGTCGCGGTGTTCGATACGGCGTTCTTTGCCGGCCTGCCGCCGGTGGCGCGCAGCTATGCGCTGCCGGCGCAGCTGTCGCGGCAGCACCGGCTGCGGCGCTACGGCTTTCACGGCCTGGCACACCGCTACCTGTGGCAGCGTTGGGAGCACATCCGGCCGCCCGGCGCCGGCGGGCGCGCGATCTCGCTGCAGCTCGGCTCCGGCTGCTCGGTCGCGGCCGTGCGCGATGGGGCGCCGCTGGATACCTCGATGGGGCTGTCACCGCTGGAAGGCTTGGTGATGGCGACTCGCTGCGGGGACGTGGACCCCGGGCTGCTGCTGTATCTGCAGCGGCAGGAAGGCTGGTCCGCCGACCAGCTCGAGCAATGCCTCAGCCAGCGCAGCGGACTGCTGGGGGTGTCGGGCGAGAGCCCCGATATGCGCGCGTTGCTCTCATCCGGGAGCGAAGCGGCCGCTCTGGCGCTGGAGCTGTTTTGCTACCGGGCACGCAAATACATCGGCGCCTATCTGAGCGTGCTCGGCGGGGCGGACGTGATCCTGTTCGGCGGCGGCATCGGCGAGCACCTGCCCTCCGTGCGCTCGCGCATCCTGTCGGGCCTCGAATGGGCCGGGGTGCTGCTGGATGCGGCGCGCAACGAGGAGGCGGCGGGGGGCGCCGAGACGCGCATCGCCACCGCGGACAGCCGCATCGACGTGCGCGTGATTCCGGTGGACGAATCGCAGATCCTGCTGTCCGAGGCACGCGCAGCGCTGAAGTGACGCGGCGGGCAGACAGTGACGCCGCCTGCCGACAGCGCGGCGGTTGCGTCGAGCTCATGCGGTTGCGCTATGGCCTCATGCCGGCGCTACTGTTGAGCTTGAAACTAATGCCTCCATGGTGAGTCTGCATGCAGGACTCGGGCTGCTTTTCGGTTCAAGCCTCGGCGCGGCCGTTGGCCTCGGCGGGGCCCTTGGAGGTGAATTGATGAAGCGTTCCAGGAGCCATGGCATGGAGCAGATCAAGGTGACGGTATCGTCTGAAGTCATGGCGGCGCTGGATGAATACGCGCGCTCGCAGGGATTGTCGCGTGCCGACGCGGTCCGCGCCGCGCTGTGCTCGGCGCCGCAGGTACGCAGCGCCCTGAGCCGCACTCCGGTATCCTCGCGCGACGTGGTCGGCCCGTAAGAGCGCCGGGGTCCCGCCCAGTGGCGGGGCATGGCGCAAGTACGATATGATGGGAGTTTACCCGCCGAACTGATTGATTGATGAGACAAGTCATGAACGTCCCATTCGGGACTCTGGATATCTGCCGACCCGGCGCGGCACGCCTCAAATGGAGCGGTAGTTCAGCTGGTTAGAATACCGGCCTGTCACGCCGGGGGTCGCGGGTTCGAGTCCCGTCCGCTCCGCCATTCAAGTACATGCTGCAATCGATCGCCGACAAACTGAAGACCCATCGCTGGCTGGCATTCTCGGTGCTGGGGGTGCTGGCGCTGCTGTTCGCGGTCTGGGGCGCGTACGGGGTCGTCAACATCAACTTCGATACCTCGAGCTATGGCCTGAAGATCAACGGCGAGAAGATCGCCGCCGACACCCTCAACAACGCCTGGCAGCAGCGCCAGGCGCAGTACACCCAGCAGCTGCACGGCGCGGAGCTATCCACCGCGCAGAAGACGATGCTGCAGCAGCAGCTGATGGATGAGTACGTGCGCGACACGCTGATGCGCCAGCGCGCGCAGCAGGAGGGCTTTCGCGCCAGCGACGCCGACGTGCTGGCAGCCTATCGCAACGAGCCGGCCTTCCAGGTGGACGGCAGGTTCGATCTGCAGGCGGCGCGCGCCGCGCTGGCGCAGGCGGGCATGACGCCGGAGAGCTACGAGGCCGGCCGCCGGCAGGCGCTGGAGACGGGGCAGCTGTCCGAGGGGATCGAGATCTCGGACTTCCTCACCCCAGGCGAGCTCGCGCGCATCTACGCGCTCGAGAACGAACAGCGCGAGGTGCGCTTCGCCCTGCTGCCGGTCTCCCGCTATGCGGACACGGTGAAGGTCGACGATGCCAAGGTTGCGGCCTGGTATCACAGTCACCAGAGCGATTACATGAGCCCCGAGTCGGTGGACCTGCAGTACGCGCAGCTACAGCTCAGCCAGGTCGCCTCGCAGATGCAGGTCACACCCGCAGACCTGCAGGCCTATTACGACAAGAACCGCAGCCGCTACAGCCAGCCCGAGAAGCGGCATGCACACCACATCCTCATTCCGATCGCCGAGCCAAAGGATGCCAAGGCGGACGCCGCTGCACTGGCGCAGGCGCGGCAGGTGCTCGCGCAGCTGAAGGCCGGCAAGGATTTCGGCCAGCTGGCCAAGAAGTACTCATCCGATCCGGCCTCGGCCGCGCAGGGCGGTGATCTGGGGTGGGCCGAGCGCACCGTGTACGTGCCGGCCTTCGCCGATGCGCTGTTCAGCATGAAGGTGGGACAGATCTCCGACCCGGTCAAGACGCAGTTCGGCTATCACATCATCCGGCTCGACGGGATCCAGCCCGCGCACGTGCCCACCCTCGACGAGGTGCGCACGCAGGTGGAGGCGCAGTATCGCCGCGATCAGGCCGCCGCGGTGTTCGGCGACCGCCAGGACCAGCTGCAGCAGGCGCTCGATAACGGCACCACCAACGACGTTGCCGCGCTCACCAAGCAGTTCGACCTGAGCGGCGGGGAGATCAAGGGTTTCACTCGCGCGAGCGGCGCGGCTCCGCTGGGCAGCAAGCCGGAGCTGATCACCGCGGTATTCAGCAACGATGCCCTCTCGGGCGCCAGGATCGAGGGACCGATCCCCGTGGCAGACGATCAGGTCGTGGTGTTCAAGGTGCTGGCGCATCACCTGCCGGCCCCGCAGCCGATCGCGAGCGTGCGTGACGAGATCGTCGCGGCGATCACCAAGAGCGAGAGCACCGCGGCGGCCAAGGCGGCGGCCGACGCTGCGGTCAAGCAGCTGCAGGGCGGGGCCTCCTTCGACCAGGTGGTGAAGGGACTGGGGGTGAGCGCGGTACCCGCGGCCTTCGTCGGCCGCAGCGATCCGCAGGTGCCGGTGCAGGTACGCGACGCGGCCTTCTCCGCGCCGTGGCCGATGGGGACGGCGGTGTACCGCGACCTGGCGCTCGACGATGGCGGTGCGGCACTGCTGGCGGTCAGCGCGGTCAAGCCGGGTACGCCCGGCGCCAACTCGAACAACGACGAGCAGCTGGTCGATCAGTACATGAAGCGCGATCGGGACGGAGAGCTGGCAGCCTACCTGCAGGAGCTGCAGCGGCGCTCGCGCATCGTGCGCAACCCCAGCGTATTCCAGTAGCGGCGCAGTCCCGCCGAACTACGGCGACGGTTGCGGTGCTGGCGCCGGGGCGCTCGTCGAGGCACGCGGCGGCCCGGGATGCTCGGCCGAGCGCGCCTGAGGCTGCTGCAGCAGCGCGTTGCAGTCGGCATTCTTGGCCAGTCCCGGGTCGACGAACGCGAGCAGCGCGGCCGCCGGGGTGGCGAGCACCCCCAGCACCGCCGCCACCGCGCCCTGCGCCAGCAACGGCCCGGGCTTCAATCCGAACGAGGGCTTGGTGAAAGTGCCGCCGATTACGATGGGCGCGCGCACGCGAAACAGCGCGAGCTTCTTGGGCTGGCCGCGCAGCTGCAGATCGAGCTTCTCGCTGTTGAGGTTGATGTCGCCACTGCCGGTGACGCGCACCGTGCCGGTGCTGAAGAGCAGCTGTTGGACGTGTGCTACCCCGTCATCGACATCGAAGGCAGCGATCGCGCAGCGGATCGGGGTCTGCTTCTGATTACCGGTCACCAGCAGCCCGAGACCGCGGGCCACGTCGATGCCGGTCAGCTCGGCGAATGCCTGCCGCACTGCCCCGTGCGGAATAACCACGGTGAACAGGCCGGATGAGTCCGCGAGGATGTCATGCACGGAGGTGCCGTGCCCCTTGAGCTGCACGCGACTCGACATCGTTCCCTCGACCGGCGAGCTCGCGGCGCCGCCGGGCTTGAACTGAGCCAGATCCACCGCCCGCAGCCGCAGATCCAGCGCCGCCACCGCGCTGCTGCCGCGGGCATCGAGCTGTACGACGCCGCTGAGCAGGCCCTCGGGCAGTGTCAGGCTGAGCGGCTCGAGCGACAGGCGGCCATGATCGAGCCGCAGACCCAGCTGCAGCGCCTTGATCGGTATCCGGGTCTTGACCGAGTCGGCATGCAATTGCACCCGTGCATCGGTCTTGCGCAGCCGGTCGAACTGGAAATGATAGGTCGGCAGCAGCCCATGGGCGGTCCGGTTCGCGCTGGGCGCGGCCAGGTCGGCCTGGTTGGGCATGTCGGGCACGCCGGCGCCGATCGAGGGGGCCAGGTCGCCGAGGTCGAGCGAGTGCGAGGTGAGGGTGGCCGTCAGCAGGGTGCGCGGGCGGGCGGCATCGACCATGATCTCACCGTGCAGATCGCTGCTGCCGACGGTGGCCTCGACATGATGGAACGCAAATCTCTCCGAGTCGTTGCGCAGCTGGCCAGAGGCATGAAACGGCGGCGTGAACGGCAACGCCAGCCCCGTCAGGTAGTACAGGCCGGCCAGATTCTGGCCCCTGAGGTCGAGCGTGGCGCCGAAGTGCTCGAAGTCGAACGGCTTGTCGATCTCTCCGCGCGCCGCGGCGCTGAGCGGACCGGCGACAATCGTGGCGTCGAAGCGGTACGGCTGATTCAGGCGCAGGTCGAACAGCGCGCTGCCCTCGAAGGTCAGCTGGAAGGGCTTGCCGTTGAGCTGGCCATGACCCTCGATCCGTAGCGGCTCGTTCTGCGGGCGCGAGCGGTGCTCGTTGGCGACCACACGTCCATCGAAACGGAGCTTGCGGATGTCGTCGCGCAGCGTGAGCGACCCGCCGCGCATCGTGAAGAAATTGACCGCCGGCAGATGCGGGGCGGAAGCGGGCTTGGGCGGCTGGGCGTTCTGCGCGGCGGCATTGAACTCCCAGTTTGCCCGGCGTTGTGAATCGCGCTGCAGATCGAGCTGCGGATCATCGATCTGCAGCTGCGAGAGCACCAACCGCCCGCGCAGCAGTTGCCACGGCTCGACGCCGACCGTCACGCTGCCGATCTGTGCCATGTAGGGGCCGTCCGCCCAGCTCGTGTTGGCCACGCGCAGATCCGTGATCGTGACGGTCGGTGTCCAGCGCAGCAGGTGCGCTGAGAAGTGGCCGATCTGCACCTTGCGATGCAGTGCCCGCGAGGCCAGCGCGGCGGCAGGACCGCCCAGAACGCTCCAATCGAACAGCCACAGGAACAGTACCAGCGCCACCAGCACCGCGGCCACGATCACGCCGGTCCGGCGTACGTGGTGCGGCAGGCGCTGCCGAATCGGGGTCGCGGGGGTTCCCATCGAGGGCGGCTCCACTGGATCAACGGATGCGCGCTGTGTCCGCGCGGCAGACCTTTAGCGTAGTGGGCGCCCGCAACGGTCATAACACAGCCGGCACCGCGCGGGACTGTCGTCCGCTACCTACCAGCGGCGTTTGAACTGGTCGATCAAGGCGCCGGCGAGCGCGACTAATGCATCGCAGCATCCGTATAAGGACGATGTCGCGCTGCTGCGGCAGCAGACCAAGAGCGATATGACACTGCTGCGCTCTTCGATGATGGTGTGGCTCGGCTCGATCCAGGTCGTCGGGCTGGGGCTATTGTTCGCGGCACTCAAGCTGACCTGATGCGTGGCGCCAGCTGGTCGGCGCCGCTATTCGCCTTCGGCGAAGCTCATGCCGACGGTGCTGAAGCCGTTGTCGACATACAGGATCTCCCCGGTGATGCCTGCGGCCATTGGCGAGCACAGGAAGGCCGCGGCGTTGCCGACATCCTCGAGGCTGACATTGCGCCGCAGCGGTGCGACCTGCGCGACCGTGGCGAGCATCTTGCGGAAACCCCCCACGCCGGCGGCCGCCAGCGTCTTGATGGGGCCGGCGGAGATCGCGTTGACGCGGATATTCTGGGGACCTAAGTCGGCGGCCAGGAAGCGCACGTTGGCCTCCAGGCTGGCTTTGGCCAGGCCCATGACGTTGTAGTTCGGCATCGAGCGCATCGCGCCAAGATAGGACAGGGTCAGCATCGCGCCGGGGCGCCCGGTCATCAGCGCCGCAGCGCCGCGCGCCAGTGCCGTGAAGCTGTAGCTGGAGACTTCGTGCGCCAGGCGGAAGGCCTCACGCGAGGTGTTGGCGGTGAAACTGCCGGCGAGGGCCTCGCGCGGTGCGAAGGCCACGGCGTGCACCAGGATGTCGAGCTGACCCCATTCACGGCCGAGCAGCGCGAACGCCGCGTCCAGCTGCTCATCGCTTTGCACGTCGAGCGGCATCAGCAGCCGGGAACCGAGCTGGGCCGCGAGCGGCTCGACGCGCTCCTTGAACTTGTCATTGACGTACGAGAACGCCAGCTCCGCGCCCTGGGCGTGCATGGCCTGGGCGATGCCCCAGGCGATCGAGCGGTCGGTGGCGACGCCGACGATCAGCGCGCGCTTGCCGGTGAGCAGTGCCATCACCGTCTAGCTGCGGGATTTGACGAAGGCGACCAGCACCTGCCCGGGGTGCAGGCTGCGCCCGTCGTCCATGCCGTTCCAGGTGAGCAGGTCGTTGACGGTGACCTGCAGCAGGTGAGCGATGTGGTAGAGGGTGTCGCCGCGGCGCACGGTGTAGCTCAGGCGGTGGCTGCCGGCGGCGCTGCTGCTGAAGCTCGCCGCAGTGGCGGCGTCGGCGGTCGCCACCAGGCCGGCGCGGTGAGCGGGACGCGAGGAGCGCACGCGGCGGCGCACGTGTACGCTGGCCCGGGCGAGGCGCGCGCCGCTGCTCAGGCGCAGCCGCTGGCCGGTATGCAACGAGTCGCCGGGGCTCATGCCATTGAGCGCCGCCAGCGTCCGCACATTGGTGCCCATGCGCTGGGCGATGCTGTAGAGGGTATCGCCCCGCCGCACGATGTGGACCCGGGTGCGATAGCGCCCACGGTGAAAGCGGCTGCCATTGTCGACCAGCAGCGCGGCGCGCTCGACCTTCTCGGGCAGCTGGATATCGGGCGAGGGGACGCGCAGATCGCTGTCGACCAGTGGCACGGCGCGCGCGTCCAGACCGTTGAGCTCGCGCAGTATCTCGGGGGTGGTCTTGTAGTCGCGCGCGATGCGCGCCAGGGTGTCGCGGCGCTGGACGGCGTAGTGGCCGAGGCGCATGCGCTCATCCGGCGTGAGCTGGGCGAGCGTCTGCTGCAGGCCTTCGGCGGCGTCGGCGGGCACCAGCAGCCGGAACGGGCCGGTCGGGTCGGTCCAGGCACGGTGGAAGCCCGGGTTGAGCTCATACAGATCATCGACGCTGATGCCGGCGATGTCGGCCACGACCTTGAGGGAGATCTGTCCGCCGGTGTCGACTTCGACGAAGTAGGGCTCATCGGGAATCGTCGGGTTGAACTCCAGGCCATACTTGGCCGGATCGGCGACCAGGCGGCGCATCGCCAGCAGCTCGGGGACGTAGCTGCGGGTCTCGGCCGGCAGCCGCAGATGCCAGAAGTCGGTCGGCCGGTGCAGCCGTTCGTTGCGCTGGATCGCGCGCTCGACCATCAGCTCGCCGCAGTTGTAAGCCGCGATCGCGAGCAGCCAGTCGCCGTTGAATTCATCGTGCAGAGCCTGCAGGTAGTCCAGCGCCGCACCGGTGGCCGCGATCGGATCGCGCCGCCCGTCGTACCACCAGTCCTGCTTGAGGCCGAAGCGCCGGCCGGTATCGGACACGAACTGCCAGATCCCCGAGGCGCTGGCACGCGAATAGGCGTAGGGCTCGAAGGCGCTCTCAATCACCGGCAGCAGCGCCAGCTCGCGCGGCATGTTGCGCTGCTCGAGCTGGCCGATGATGTAGTACAGCCACGGCTGCGCGCGCGTCCAGGTGCGGTCGAGGAAGTCGGGGTGGTTGGCGAACCAGTTGACCTGGCTGTCGATCGCCGGCTCGTCGACTTCCGGCAGCATGAAGCCGCTGCGGATGCGGACCAGCAGGTCGGCCGGCCTGGCCGTGACCAGACTGTCGGCGGGGGGGCCACCCGCGCCGCCGCCGGCTGCGTCGGCATCAGGGGCACCGGTGCCGGCCGTGTCGCCGCCGGCCGCGGAGAGGCCATCCGCTGCAGTGGTGGCCGCCGTACTGCCGGCTGGGCCGGTGGGGGCGGCTACCCCGGCCGCACTGCTCGCCGGCGCGCCGGACTGGGCATCGGCCGTGCCGCCGGAGGCCGGTGGAATGACGAGGGTCTGATCGGGGCTCGCCGATGCGTGCCGCGGCTGGGTCGCGCAGCCGCCCAGCCACAGCAGCGGCAGTGCTCCCACGGCCATGGCCAGCGGCAGAAAGGCCGCTCGGGACGGCACGCGGATCGGCTTCGCTGGGCTCAAACGGTACCCCCGGAGCGGGATTTTGGAACGTGTTACGGTAACAATATCCGAAGGCTGCTAAGGGCAACCCAGGCGGGAAGAAATTTAACCCGTAAGTTCACACGATTGCCAGCGTTTCGGAACAACTTGGTCACATTCAAGACATAAGATCGATGGTCGACCTTCTCTCGACGCTGCATCAGTGGCAGGCCGGACGCCTGGGGGCTGCATTGATCCAGGCCGAGGCGCGCCTGCTGGCCGATACGTTCGACGACGTGTTCGGCCTGGAGCTGGTGCAACTGGGCACCTGGGGCGTCGGGCGCGAGCTGCTGGCGCACGCGCGCATCCGCCGCCAGAGCGTCGTCGCCGATGCGCAGACGCCGGCCGGCGGCGACCTGGTCGCCAGCCTCGCGCATCTGCCGATCGCCAGTGGTTCGGTCGACGCGGTGCTGCTGCCACACACGCTCGAGGTGGCCGTGGATCCGTACGCCGTGCTGCGCGAGGCCGACCGAGTGCTGGCCGCCGAGGGACAGCTGATCGTGCTCGGTTTCCGCCCGGCAAGCCTGTGGGGCCTGGCGGCCGCGGCCTCGCGCGCCGGGTTTCCACCGGGTCTGCGGCGCACCTTCTCGGTCGCCAGAGTGCGCGACTGGCTGCGATTGCTCAGTTACGAGATCGTCAGTGTCCGCCCGTACCTGTACCGGCTGCCGCGCACGCCGCATGGCAGCCTCGAGGCCGCGCTGCCCGGTATGCTCCGGCGCGGCTGGTTCTATCCGTGGCCGTCGGCGGCCTACGTGATCAAGGCGCGCAAGCGCGTCTACACGCTCACGCCGATCCGCCCGCGCCTGCGCGAATGGCGCACGGTGATCGGGGGACTGGTGGAGCCGCGCATTTGAACGGCCCGGTGGAGATCTACACCGATGGCGCCTGCCGCGGCAACCCCGGACCGGGCGGATGGGCCGCGGTGCTGTCGGCGCGCGGCCGCGAGAAGGAGATCTCCGGCGCCGAGAGCCACACCACCAACAATCGCATGGAGTTGCAGGCGGTGATCGCGGCGCTGCAGGCGCTGCGGTATCCGCTCGACGTGCGGCTGTACACCGACTCGCAGTACGTACGCAATGGGATCCTCTCCTGGCTGCCACAGTGGAAGGCACGCGGCTGGAAGACCGCCGACAAGAAGCCGGTGAAGAACCAGGACCTGTGGGAGCTGCTCGAGGTCGAGGCGGCCAAGCATCGCATCGAGTGGCACTGGGTGCGCGGCCATGCCGGCGTGCCCGGCAACGAGCGCTGTGATGCGCTCGCCAACGCCGCAATCGATGCGATGCTTGCGGTAGACTCGCGCGCGCAGCGCTGAGCAACACCGGCGCCGAGGGCAGACAGGGCATGCGGCAGATCGTTCTGGACACCGAGACCACGGGCCTGGAGGCCGCACAAGGCCATCGGATCATCGAAGTCGGCTGCATCGAGCTGATCAATCGGCGCCATACCGGCCGGCACTTTCACCGCTACCTGAATCCGGAGCGCGACATCGATGCGGGGGCGAGCGCCGTGCACGGCCTGTCGCGCGAGCGGCTGGCCACGGCGCCGAAGTTCGCCGCGATTGCCGCCGAGCTGATCGAGTTCATCGCCGGCAGCGAGCTGGTGATCCACAACGCGCCGTTCGACGTGGCGTTTCTGGACATGGAACTGGCGCTGCTGGCAAAGATGGCCGCCGTGGAAGTGGCAGCGGGGGCAGCGGCACTGGCACCCGCGCCAGCGTGGCCGGCCGGCGTGCGCACGATCTGCCAGGTGCTCGACACGCTCGCGCTGGCGCGCGCGCGTCATCCGGGCCAGCGCAACAGCCTCGACGCACTGTGCAAGCGCTACGGCGTCGACAACGCGCACCGCGAGCTGCACGGGGCGTTGCTGGATGCGCGGCTGCTGGCCGACGTGTACCTGGCGATGACCGGCGGCCAGAGCCTGCTGGCGCTCGACGTGGGCGCACGCGCGCAGCGTGACGCCGCCGATGGCGTGCACGCCGATGCGTCCGGCGGCGCGGCGGCGGTGGGATTGCGGCCCGCGGTGCCGCTGCGTGTGATCGAGCCCACCGCCGAGGAGCTGGCCGCGCACCTGCAGCTGACGCAGCTGCTGCAGAAGGCGAGCGCGGGGCAGTGCGTGTGGCTGGAGCGCGAGGCGGAGGCGCAGATCGCCACGACCGGCGACCTCCCGTAAGGATCGGTGTGGGGCGCCACTGCGGGACCATGTCATGACATGGTCG
>DATAWM010000054.1:0-12079 GCA_036267195.1 Steroidobacteraceae bacterium | reverse complement strand
ACCGACCGCTACATCATGATGTAGCGGTCGGTGGCGACCCGATAGCTCCGCGCGACAGTAAACCACATCTCGCATCCTCTCTTCTCCCATGGCCGATGATCCACGCGACCGCCATTCACTACGGCTCTCCGGGCTTCCCGGCCGGCGGCTCCGGCTCGGCCCGCGGATTGCCGCTGTGCAGCTTGTGGGTCGCACGCTGCGCGCCCTCGCTCAGCAGCAGCGGCACGATCTGCAGCGCGCGCTCGAGGGCCGCCTCGATCAGCGGCTGCTCGGAGGCGGTGGGCCGGCCGAGCACCGCGTCGATCACCATCTCCTTGGCGCCGGGATGGCCGACCCCGAAGCGCAGCCGCCAGAACGGTGCGCCGATGTGCGCGATGACGTCGCGCAGGCCGTTGTGCCCGCCGTGCCCGCCGCCCTGCTTGAGTCGGCAGATCCCCGGCGGCAGGTCGATATCGTCGTGCGCCACCAGCACCTCGGCGGCCGCGATGCGGTAGAAGCTCGCCACCGCTGCCACCGGCGCGCCGCTGCGGTTCATGTAACCGGTCGGCTTCAGCAGCCACAGCTGGTGCTGCTCGATGCGCACGCGCGCCAGCTGCGCCTGCTGCCCGGCCTCGCGCCGCCACACCCCACCGTACTGCGCCGCCAGCGCGTCCACCAACCACCAGCCGACGTTGTGGCGCGTGCGCGCGTACTCGGCCCCGGGGTTACCGAGGCCGACGATGAGCTTGAGCGCTAACCCCGCCGCGGCCACGCTGTGACAAAACGGCTGCGACTACTTCTTGTCCTTCTTCGGCGCTTCTTTCTTCGACGCCTCCTTCTTGGGCGCCGCCTTGGCCTCCTCCTTCTTGGCGTCGTCCTTCTTTGGCTCCTCCTTCTTCGCCGCCTCCTCGCTTGCAGGCACCGCCGCCGCCGCGCCCTCGGCCGCGGCCGCGGCCTCCGTCTCCACCTCTGCAACGCGCGGGCTATGCACCGAGACCACCGGCGGGTTGCCGTGCTTGAGCCGCGGGATCGTCACGCCGGCCGGCAGCGCAATGTCCGCCAGGTACAGTGTGTCGTTGAGGTTCATGTTGGACAGGTCCAGCTCCAGGAACTCCGGCAGATCGGCCGGCAGACAGGCGACCTCCACGTCCTGGATCAGGTGATGCACCAGGCCGCCCTGGGTCTTGACCCCGGGCGAGTTCGCCGCCCCCCTGAAGTGCAGCGGCAGGCGGATCTTGAGCGGCTCGCTTTCGATCACGCGCTGCAGGTCCACGTGCACCACGGCGTTGCGCGCCGGATGCATCTGCACGTCGCGCACGATCGCCGGCTGCGACTGCGATTCCATCTTCAGGCTGATGATCGATGAGTAGAACCGCTCGTTGTCGATCAGAGTCAGCAGCTGCTGATGATCGAGCACCAGGCTCGACGAGCCGCCCTGGCCGCCGTAGAGAATGGCGGGGACCTTACCGGCACGACGCAGGCGGCGGCTCGCACCCTTGCCCTGGTCGTGACGCGGATCCGCGCCGACTTGAAACGTGCTACGCATGTGACTGAACTCCTGTTGATTGACGACACCAGCAGGCACACCGCGACCAGTGCACCCGCACCCTTCACACCTCTTGATCGAATCCTGCTAGTCGATGTATAGCGAGCTGACCGAATCCTCATCGCGGATGCGGCGGATGGTCTCCGCCAGCAGCGATGCGACCGACAATTGGCGGATGCGCCCGCATGCGCGCGCCGGCTCGGACAGCGGAATCGTATCGGTGACCACCAGCTCGTCGAGTGCGGAGGAGGCGACGCGCTCGACTGCGGTGCCGGACAGCACCGCGTGCGTGATATAGGCCACCACCTTGATCGCACCCTCGTCCTTGAGCGCCTGCGCCGCCAGGCACAGCGTGCCGGCCGTGTCGACCATGTCATCCACCAGCACGCAGGTCCTGCCGTCGACCTGGCCGATGATGTTCATCACCCTCGACTCGTTCGGCCGCGGCCGGCGTTTGTCGATCACGGCCAGCTCCGCATCGTCCAGGCGCTTGGCGAATGCACGCGCACGCTCGGCGCCGCCGACGTCGGGTGATACCACGATCAGGTTCGGATAGCGCTGGCGCCAGATGTCGCCCAGCAGTACCGGCGAGCCGTACACGTTGTCGACCGGGATCGCGAAGAAGCCCTGCGTCTGGTCGGAGTGCAGATCCAGCGTCAGCAGCCGGTCCACGCCGGCATGGGTAATCATGTCGGCCACCAGCTTGGCGGTGATCGCCGAGCGGGTGGCGCGCGGGCGGCGGTCCTGGCGCGCGTAGCCGAAATACGGCACCACCGCGGTGACCCTACCCGAGGAGGCGCGCCGGCAGGCGTCGACCATGACCAGCAGCTCCATCAGGTTGTCGTTGGTGGGCGGGCAGGTGGGCTGCACGATGAACACGTCGCGCCCACGCACGTTCTCCATGATCTCGACGTTCACCTCACCGTCACTGAAGCGGCCGATGGTCGCACGACCCACCGGCAGGTGCAGATGCCGTGCGATCTCGTGCGCCAGCAGGGGATTGGCGTTCCCGGTGAACAGCGCCAGCGTTTCCGATTCCACGATCAGTCTTCCCTGTCAGTACCGCAATGGCCAGTGGCCACCGACGCCACGCGATTGGCCGGGGTGGCAGGATTCGAACCTGCGTATGGCGGGGTCAAAACCTGCAAGGTGGTCCTTAAAAAACAATAACTTACTGATTTTTCGGGGCTTCGCATCCCCTCGAATCCCATCCATTATCCGGGGCTGTCTCTAAAGCTGCCTATAGACTCCAACAGCGGCCCTGGCCGCCCGGTCGGGCCGCGGATAATACACGATGCCTTTATGGCCGGCTCGATTTCAAGCCCGCGCCGCTCCTCAATTTTCTCCCGTTTGGCTTCCTTAGCCGCTGACCCGGGGAGTTAAGGCTTAGACGCGCCAGGCAGGCGGGCGGCACGCGCGTCGAAGGTCACCGTCGAGCGACAGCCAAGTTGCCGATTGTGGGCTACGATCAGGCAGTCGGAGAATCCGCTCAGGCCGTCCTGCCAGTTGAACAGTGCGGCGGTATCTCGTAGCGGCTTCTGAGAACCCACTCCGTTTCGAGCAGCACGGGAAGCGAGGCGAGCACCACTTCCTCCTGCGCGACGGCTGCGTCCTACCGTGAAATGAATCCGGTCGCCGGCGGCCATATTGCATACGCGCGTGCCGGCGGCGGGTAGTCACGACCCACGCTGACCAGAAACGCTCCGCAGCTATCATTTGATAGTTGTGGCGCTACGACGGCGCCAATAGCATTCCCCCCACGCCCTTTCGATCGGCATGCGCGTGCGGCCATTGACCGCGATAACACGGGAGGGGTGTCAATGATCATTGCCAATGGCGGCACGCTGCGCGCGTCTCTGGTGGCGGCCGCGCTGGCGTGTCTGGTCGCTGACGGCGCCTGCGCGCAGCAGAATCCGTTCCAGACGCTGACGGATGCGCTCAATAAAACGAAGCAGCAGCGGCACCGGCGCCACCAGCCAATCCGGCACCGTAGTCAGCAGTGTGTTCCCCGTAAAGCCCTATCCGCCGGAACGCATGATTGAGGAGCCATGGGCGCAGGACTTCCGACGCTATATAGGTCAGTCCGGCAATGAAGGCGGCATCAGCGTCACCTGCACCCAGGTGACCTCCAGCGATGCCGAGAAAGGCAACGCCGAGGAGCTGCGCAAACAGGGACACGAGGTCGTTGAGACCCGGTGGAGCTACGCGGGCGGTTAGTTTCCGGCCTTAACTCCCGCATCCGATCGGTGGAACGAGATCGCGGTGAGAATACCGGCCAGGATGCGGCTGGGGCTCGGCGGACAACCCGGAACCGCGACATCCACCGGTATCACATTGGACACCGGCCCGCGCGTCGCGTAGCTCTCACCGAAGATGCCGCCCGTGCAACCGCAATCGCCGATCGCAACCACGAGCTTGGGATCAGGCGTAGCTTCGTAGACTCGTCGCAGTGCGACCTCCATATTGCGCGCGACCGGTCCGGTAACCAGCAGCAGATCGGCGTGACGCGGGCTCGCGACGAAGCGGATGCCGAGGCCCTCCAGGTTGTAGATCGGATTGTTGAGCGCCTGAATCTCGAGCTCGCAGCCGTTGCAGGAGCCCCCATCGACCTGCCGAATGCACAGCGCCCGGCCGAGGACCTGAACGATGCGCGCCTGCAGCGCCTGCCGCACGCGCAGCGGCTCCTCCGGCAGCGGCGGCGGCTCGGTGACGATACCGACACGCGCGATCTGCCTCAAGGTCTTCCACATGCTCTGCCGCCCCTTAAGCCCTACAGATCGTGGCCGCTATAGGCCAGGTTGAAGGATTTATTGATCAGCGGAAAGTCCGGCACGATATTGTCGATGATGGCGTGCTCGAGCACCGGCCAGTTCTGCCACGAGCAGTCATGCGCGTGGCAGCGCCGAACGGCCCCCCCTGCACCCGCCTCGAGCGCGATCATGACCGGCCCGCGCCAGCCTTCAATGAGCCCCACGCCGAATCCACCCTCCTGCGGCTCGAGGTGCGCTGCCGCATGCGGACCCTCCGGCGCACGCTCGAGGATTGCGCGCACCAGGCGGCAGGATTCGGCGAGCTCGTCGAAGCGCACCGCCACGCGCGCGGCCACATCGCCCTCGCTGCGTGCCTGCTTGTCGAAGGGCAGCTCGTCATAGGGTGGCCAGGGTAGATCGGCACGCAAGTCGTGCGCCTGGCCGCTCGCGCGGCCCGCGAGCCCACACAGACCCAGACGCCGCGCCAGCGATGGCGCCACGGTTCCCGCGCCAACGAAGCGGTCGCGCACCCCTTCGTGCTGCTCGAGAATGGCTCGCAGTCTCGCGGCCTCCTGCGCCGCCATCGCCACGCTCTCACCTAGCACGCCCGCCCCATCGGCGTCGAGGTCGCTGCGAGTGCCTCCTGGCACGATGAAATCCATCAGATAGCGCTGCCCGAACGCCTGCTCGGCCGCACGCAGCAATTGCTCCTTCAAGCGCGAGAATTGCGCCAGCGCGAAGGCAAAGCCGGCGTCGTTGCCGAGCGCGCCCAGGTCGCCCAGGTGGTTCGCAATCCGCTCGAGCTCGAGCGCGAGGGCACGCAGCCATGACGCGCGCGCCGGCACCGACATCCCCGCGAGGCCCTCCAGCGCCTGACAGTAGGCCCACGAGAAGGCCACGGCCGAATCGCCCGAAATCCGCGCCGCCAGGCGATGACCTTCATAGATCGGCAACTCGCTGAAGCGCCGCTCGATGCCCTTGTGCGCGTAGCCGAGCCGCTCCTCGAGCCGCAGAACCTTCTCGCCGACCACTGAGAAGCGGAAATGGCCCGGCTCGATGATGCCGGCGTGCACCGGACCGACCGCGATCTCATGCACGCCCTCGCCCTCGACGCGCACGAAGTCGTAAGCGGCCGAGGCCGCCGCATCCACTTCGGTCGCGGCCCCCTCGCCGGCGATGCCCTCGAATGAGGGCACTGCAGGATCGCGCAGTGGGCAGAAACCGGCGGGCCAACCGGCATGGCGCAGCCACGGCCGCGTGTCGGGATCGCTGCTGGTCAGCCCCGACAAATCCGTGATCGCGCGCTGCAGGCGGCTGGCGGACGGAAACACCTCCTGTAAGCCTGGATAATCGGCCGCGCCGGACGGCAGCTCGAGTAGCAGCACGCCGCGGTCGGCGATGAAGGCCGAGACCACGCTCTGCGCGGCGCCGATCGCTCCCTGTGACCAGATCGAGAGCAGCCGACCACCCTGAGCTGCAACTGCCTGCGCCGCCTCGCGCCACTGCTCACTGGTCACGCGCCGGCCGAACACACGGGGCGCGCCGGTCACGACCTGCGCTTGATCGAACCAGCGCGACAACGGCATCACTGCCCTCCGATCAGCCGCGCCGCGGCCTGATAGCACTGCACGAGATACGGCGGAATAAACACGCCCAACATCAACACCAGCGCCAAGTGCGCGAACACCGGCAACAGAGCCGGCGCGCGCGGCAGGCGCGCCCCCGTCGGCTCGCCGAACACCATCGGCTGCACCTTGCTGAAGATCGCGGCAAAGGCGACCCCGAGCGCCGCGAACAGGATCGGTGTCGCCCACGGCTGCTGCTTCATCGCGGCGGTGAGCACCAGGAATTCGCTCGCGAACACGCCGAAGGGTGGCACGCCCAGGATCGCGAGCGATCCGATCATCAGCCCCCACCCGAGGGTCGGGCTGGTGTCGGCCAAGCCGCCGATGCGCTCGATGAGCTGGGAGCCGGCTCTTTGGGCGGCATGGCCAACGGTGAAGAACAGCGCCGATTTGGTCAACGAGTGCACCGTCATGTGCAACAGCGCGGCGAAGGTTGCCACCGGACCGCCCATGCCGAAGGCGAAGGTCACGATACCCATGTGCTCGATCGAGGAATAGGCGAACAAGCGCTTGATATCGCGCTGGCGCCACAGGAACAATGCGGCCAGCACGAGCGAGAGCAGACCGAAGCCCATCAGCATGTGCGCCGGCAGCCTCGAGTGCAGCGAGCCTTCGGCCAGCACCTTGACCCGTATCACCGCGTAGAGCGCGACGTTCAGCAGCAGGCCCGAGAGCAGCGCGGAAATCGGCGTGGGGCCTTCGGCGTGCGCATCCGGTAGCCAGTTGTGCAGCGGCGCGAGCCCGACCTTGGTGCCATAGCCGACCAGCAGGAACACGAAGGCGAGGCTGACGACGGCCGGCTCGAGCTGAGCCTTCACGGCCTCGAGGTGCGTCCACAGCAGCGCACCGTCAGCGGCGGCACCCAGGGCCTTCTCGGCCGCCACATACAGCAGGATCGTGCCGAACAGCGCCTGGGCGATCCCGACGCCGCACAGGATGAAGTATTTCCAACCGGCCTCCAGACTCGCCGGCGTGCGATACAGCGTCACCAGCAGCACGCTCGAGAGCGTCGCCGCCTCCATCGCGACCCATAGCAGCCCGAGATTATTGGTCGTCAGCGCCAACAGCATGGTCGCCATGAAAAGCTGGTACATGCTGTGATAGAGCCGCAGCCGCCGCGGCGTCAGTCGGCCGTGCTCGAGCTCCACGCGCATATAGGATCGTGAGAAGATCGCAGTCGTCAGTCCCACGAACGCCGTCAGCACGACCAGGAACGCGCTGAAGGGATCGATGAAAAACTGCTCGTCCAGGACGGTCAAGTTGCCGTGGCCCATGACGTGCGCGGCCAGGCCGATGGCGCCCAGACAGCTCGCGGCGCTGAAGCCGATATTGAGCCGCAGCGCACGCTCGGGTGCATCCGTCAGGCCCAGCAGCAGCGCCCCGATCACGGGCGCGCCCAGCAGCAGCAACAGCAACAGCATCACCGATCCTCCCTGAGCGACTCGAAGTGATGCAGATCCAGGCTGTCGAACTGCTCGCGGACCTGAAAGAAGAACACGCCCAGCACCAGCATCGCCACCAGCACATCGAGCGCCACACCGAGCTCGACGATCATCGGCATGCCATAGCTGGCGCTCATCGCGCCGAAGAACAGGCCGTTCTCCATCGACAGGAAGCCCACGACCTGCGACATCGCCTTGCGCCGCGTGATCATGGTCAGAAACGCCAGCAGCACCACGGCGAGCGCGATGCCGATGGCGCTGCGCGTCGCGGTGCTGGCCAGCGCCGTGATCGGCTGTGCCAGACCGAAGGCGAACACCACGACCACCACACCGACCAGCATGGTGCCCGAGATGTTCAGCAGCGGCTCGGAGTCCCAGTAAACCCCGAGGCGGCGGATCAGCGCGCGCAGCACTTGCGGCAGCACGATCACCTTGAGCGCGAGGGTCAGCGCCGCGGACACGTACAGGTGGCCCTCGTGCGTGCGGGCGGCGAGCAGCAGCGTCGCCGCGCACAGTACCGCCCCCTGCATCGCCAGCAGATTGACCATGTTGACGATGCGCCGCTGCGCCAGCAGCGCGAACGCTAGCAGCAGCAGCAGCGCCGCCAGCGCATCGAGCAATTGCAGCACCAGGGTAGAGACGCCCATCGCGTCAGGCTGCCAGCAGCAGATGCACCAGGAGTCCCAGCACCGCGAACAGGAACGCCGTCGCCAGGAACTGTGGTGCACGGAACACGCGCAGCTTCGCCGACACGGTCTCGATCAGCGCCAGGCCTGCGCCCGCGAGCGCGAGCTTGAACGCCAGGATCGGTATGGCGCCGGCCAAGGACAGCGGACGCGAGCCCACCGATACGCCCCAGGGCAGGAACAGAGCAAAGCCGATGCAGGCATAGTTGAACAGCTTGAGTGCGGCGGCCCATTCCATCAGGGCCAGGTGGCGCGCGGAGTACTCGAGCAGCATCGCCTCGTGGATCATCGTCAGTTCCAGATGCGTGGCCGGGTTGTCCACCGGAATGCGCGCATTCTCGGCCAGCAGCACCATCGTGAAAGCGACCGCGCTGAAGGCCAGGCTCGGATAGATCCCGAGTGCCTGGGTTGCGAGGTGCTGGGTGATCGCCGGCAGAGCCGTGGTCGCCGAAATCAACGAGGCGACGAAGATCACCATCAGCAGGGCCGGCTCGGCCAGGAAGCCGATCATCATCTCGCGCCGCGCCCCGAGCGTTCCGAACGCGGTACCCACGTCCATCGCGGCGAGCGACAGGAACACCCGCGCGGTGGCCAGCAGGCCCACCAGCGCGATCGCATCGGCCGCGCCCGTGAAAGGCAGGCCCGTCCCCATCGACGGAATGACGGCGGCCGCGAGTACCATCGTGCCAAACACGACGTAGGGGGCGATCCGAAACAGCGGCGAGGCGTTGTCGGCGAGCACCGCGTCCTTGTGGAATAGCTTGCGGATCAAGCGATAGGGCTGCAGCACACTGGGCGCGCGGCGGTTACCCAGCCAGGCGCGGCACCGGTTGATCCAGCCGACGAACAGCGGTGCGGCCGCCAGCGCCGCGAGCACCTCCAGTACCTGGGTGAGCCACTCGGTGGGCGTCACTGCGGCGGCCTCACAGCACGAACGCCAGCAGCAGCAACAGAGACAGGAAGCCGTAGAGCAGATAGATCGCGATGCGACCCTGCTGGACGACGGCAACGGCATCGGCCGCGCTGCGCACCAGCTTGCCGAGCGGCTGGTACAGGGCGCGCCACGAGCGATCTTCGACCCGGATGCGATAGCGGGGCGCGCGATCGAACGGCGTGGGCAACTCCCGCTCGATCGCGAAGAACGGCTGAAAAATACGCCGGATCGGCTGGCCGAAGCCCTCGGCCGAGTCCTGCGTGCGTGCATCGAGTCGGCCA
Organism: Steroidobacteraceae bacterium; assembly: GCA_036267195.1. GTDB lineage: Bacteria > Pseudomonadota > Gammaproteobacteria > Steroidobacterales > Steroidobacteraceae > FEN-1191. Next base: position 2,836 of record DATAWM010000054.1, on the reverse strand, counting down.
TAGCCACAGTCCCAGGCGCGGGCCCGGCGCACGCGCCGGTGATAGAAGAGGCGCACTGCGTAGGTCGTCAACAGCACCGCGCCGGCAATGGCCGTCAGGAACAACAGCGGCGAATAGGACGCCTGGCGGCCCGCCAGCGGCACGAGGCTCCACCACGGTGCGGCCGGCGTTGCGGCGGCGCCCAGGTGCAGCTGCGCGGTGACCGCGCGCAGGCGCGGCAGAATCTGTGCCGGCAATAAGCCCAGCAGGACGCAGCCGGCAGCGAGCCAGACCAGGCCCGCGCGCTCGAGCGCACCGGCATCGTGTGCCTGGCGCAGGCCTGGCTCGCGCGGCTGGCCCAGGAACACGACACCGAAGAACTTCACCATCACATAGGCGGCCAGCGCCACCGCCAGCACCAGCACCGCCGCCCCCAGGGGCAGCAGCATGTTCACGAACGTCCGCGATACCTCGGGCGAGAACAAGAAGGCCTGCAGCAGCAGCCACTCGGACACGAAGCCGTTGAGCGGCGGCAGGCCTGCGAGGGCCAGCGCGCCGATCAATACGGTCCAGGCCACCCAGGGCATACGCTGGATGAGCCCGCCCAGACGCCCCATGTTGCGCTCACCGGTCGCATGCAGCACCGCGCCGGTGCCGGCAAACAGCAGGCTCTTCATGAAGGCATGATTCAGCGCGTGATACAGCACGGCGAGCAGCGCGAGGCTCGCGAGCGTGTTCATGCCGGCGCCCTGGAACACCAGCGCCAGTCCAAGACCGGCAAACAAAATCCCCATGTTCTCGATCGAGGAATACGCCAGCAGCCGCTTCATGTCGCTCTGGACGGCGGCGAACATGACGCCGTACAGCGCGGTGAACAGGCCCAGGGCCAGCGGCACCAGCCCCCACCACCAAGCGGGGCTGCCGATCAGGTCGAACGTGATCCGCAGGAACCCATAGATCGCGGTCTTGAGCATCACGCCGCTCATCAGGGCCGAGACCGGCGATGGCGCGGCCGGATGCGCCTCTGGCAGCCACACATGCAGGGGCACCAGACCCGCCTTGGCGCCGAATCCGAACAGCGCCAACAGGTATGCCACCGCCGCCCATGCCGGCGGTGGTCGCGCCGCGCGCATCGCATCGAAAGTGAGCTGCCCGCCTCCCCCTTGCAGGATCCCAAAGCTCAGCAGAATCGCGAGCGCACCGACATGCGCGATCACCAAGTAGACCAAGCCTGCTTGGCGGATGCTCTCGACACGGTGCTCGGCCGTGACCAGGAAGTACGAGGACAGCGCCATCACCTCCCAGGCCAGCATGAATCCATAGGCATCGTCGGCCAGCAGGACGAAGCCCATGCTGGCGAGAAACACGTGGTACTGCAGCCCGATCAGGCCCCGCGGCGCACCCTCGTCGCGCCGGAAGTACCCGGCCGCGAACAAGGACACACCGACCGAGCAGGCTCCGAGCAGAAACAGAAACACGGCCGTCAGCGCATCGAGCCGCATGTGCAGCGGCAGACCCGGCAGCCCGAGCGGAAGTACACCCCGCTCGACCGGTAATGCCAGGCTCGTGGCGGCAAGCACGGCCAGGGCGGCGCCGACTGCCGCCCCGCCCAGGTATGGCCAGCGGCTCTGCCGTATCGCGCGACTAGGCCCGATCAATGCGGCCAGCCCGATGAGCACCCACGCGCCGAGCAGCACCAGACACGACTGCAGCGGTGATGGGAGCGCGGACAGCGCAATGCTCACGTCGGAGTTCTCTGGCGCGGATAGAGGTGGACTTGTATGTTACTTCAATTGGTCTTGTATTATCATCCCATTCACCATGAAACTCGAACAGCGCACCGCGCGACTCACGATCCTGATCGATCCGCGCAAGAAGACCGTATTCGAGCGGCTATGCGCCGAGGAGGATGCGACGCCCTCCCAGGTCGTGCGACGGCTGATCCGGCGCTATATCGAGGAACGTACCGGGCAGCCCTGGTCGCCCGATCACGCAGTGCAAGCCGGCACACCGCCCCCCATCTCGCCTGCAGCACACCGTCGGACGACACGTAAAACTGACTGAGAAGGTGGTGGCGATGCTGAGGCTTCGCGCGCTGAGGTTCCGGATCAAGCGCGTTGCGCGCGACGATCAGATTCTCTTGAGCGCCGAGACGATAGATGGAAATCTACGTTAGCACCGATGTCGAGGCCGACGGGCCCATCCCCGGACCGAACTCCATGCTGAGCTTCGGATCGGCGGCTTATACAGCCCGCAAGAAGTTGCTCGACACCTTCAGCGCAAACCTGGAAACCCTGCCGGGCGCGGTGGCCGATCCGAACACCGCCGAGTGGTGGACGAAGCATCCCGAGGCCTGGGCCGCCTGCCGGCAGAATCTGGAGGCGCCGGAAGCCTCGATGCGGCGCTACGTCACCTGGCTCCAAGCGCTCCCTGGCAAACCTGTCTTCGTCGGCTATCCCGCCGGTTTCGATTTCCTGTTCTTGTACTGGTACCTGATGCGCTTCGCGGGGGAGAGCCCGTTCAGCTTCGCCGCGCTGGATATCAAGACCTATGCCGTCGGTTTCGACCGGTCACACAATCGACCCCTTTTGCGACATAGAACTCGCTCATAGCCGCCGTTCAGAATGGTAGGAGCGGATGTCCTTGGTTTCCTTCACCGAGGACCAATGGTGATCGGCGCTGAGGGTGGAAATTTCACAGATCAGATTGTCCGTATTAAACGCCCGATTCAAACCACTCGGGTTCGGAAGCGCCCACTATTTGCGGAACAGATCCTGGGGTACGCGAGCCCGCTCGAACAAGCCGTCGCGGCTCTTCTCCAGCCGCGCCCGCAGGGTCGGCAGGTGTATGTCCAGCA
>DATAWM010000053.1:0-18567 GCA_036267195.1 Steroidobacteraceae bacterium | reverse complement strand
GCGGCCGCGGTCGGCACCTTCATCGGCGGACCGCTGGGCGATCGCTTCGGGCGCCGCTACGTGATCTGGCTGTCGGTGCTCGGCCCGCTGCCGTTCACGCTGCTGCTGCCGCATGCGAGCCTGTTCTGGACCGGGCCGCTGACGGTGATCATCGGGCTGGTGCTGGCCTCGGCCTTTCCGGCGATCGTCGTGTTCGCGCAGGAGCTGGTGCCCGGCAAGGTCGGCACAGTGTCGGGCATGTTCTTCGGCTTCGCCTTCGGCGTCGCCGGCCTCGCCGCGGCGCTGCTCGGCGCGCTCGCCGACGCGAGCAGCATCGAGTTCGTCTATCGCGTCTGTGCCTTCCTGCCGATCATCGGCGTGCTGGCGGCCCTGCTGCCGCACATCGAGCGGCCCGGCGGCGGCCTGAGCGGCAGCGAGCGCGTCGCGCGCGAGCCTCCGTCCGAACTGTTGGGCTGATAGGGCGGCATGCACGCCCACAGCCTCGCGCCGCGTCCCGCCGACGGCCTGCTCGGTGTGGCTGGCCGCTTGTACGCGGCATCGTTCAAGCGCTGCCTGCCGCTCGCGTTGATCGGCACACTGCTGAGTACGGCGGCCGGCGCCTACGCGAGCGCACGCGTCGGCGCGCTGTCGAGTCGGGCCGGTGCACTGCTGAATATCGACCTCAACGCACCGGATCGTCTGATGGAGGCATTCGGTGATTTGATCGAGCGCGCGCACGTCCTGGTGCGCTCACCGGGTGTGTGGGCCTCCTACCTGGGCGCGGCCCTGGTGGTACTCGCGTTCCACGGCGCCCTGATTGCGCGGCAGGATGCGGTGGCGCACGAGCGTCCCGATTCGCTGCCGGGCGCGCTGTCGGGCGCATTGCGCCGTTTACCGAGCATCCTGCTGGTGCTGGCGATCATCGCTGTGGCCGCAGCGGTCGCGGTGTTGGTGCTGCGGATCGCGAGCGCCGGCGGACTTGCGGTCCTCACGCTGTTCGGATTGGCCGTAACCTGGGCGGCAATCTGGTTGTGGGGACGCCTGCAGCTGTGGTTGGTCACGATGTTCACCGAGAACCTCGACGCCGTCGGGGCGCTGCGCCGCAGTTGGTCCCTGGTGAGAGGCCATTGGCTGCGCGCCTCGGCGCTGACGACGGTGCCCTATCTGATCATCTTCGCGCTTTCGTCCCTTGCAAGCCTGGGTGCTGGCGCTGCGGGTGGCTGGCTTCGCGGCGATACCACGGCGGCCCCGGTGCTGGAGACGCTGATATCGCTGCTGAGCGGCGCGCTGACGCTGCCGATGCTGCCGGCGGTGTGGCTCGCACTCTACCGTCAGCTGCTCAGCGCCGGGCAGTCTGCTCGATCAGGCGTTTGAGGGCCTGCGGGTCCACCGGCTTGACCAGGTGGCGGTCGAAGCCGGCGTCGTGCGACTGCCGGCGGTCGTGCGCCTGGCCCCAGCCGGTGATGGCCACCAGCAGCATCGAGCGGCCCCATGGATGCTCGCGCAGGCGACGGGCGGTCTGATAGCCGTCCAGCCGCGGCATGCCGATGTCGAGCAACGCCACCTGCGGCCGGAACTGCTCCGCCATCTGCAGCGCCTCGGCGCCGTCATAGGCGGTGTGCACCTCGTGTCCGGCCAGCTCCAGTATCAGCGCCAGCGTCTGGGCTGCGTCGCGATTGTCATCGGCGACCAGGATGCGCACGCCTCCGGCGGTCGGCTCCGGGTGCAGCGCTGCCGGCACCTCCGCGGCCGTGCGCGGCTCGACCACGGCCAGGCGCACGCGGAATGTGCTGCCCGCGCCCGCGCCGCCGCTCGCGGCCTCGACGCTGCCGCCGTGCAGCTCGACGATGCGCTTGACCAGCGTCAGGCCGATGCCCAGCCCCTCGCGCGTGCCGGTGCGATCCAGTTGCACGAACATATCGAAGATGCTGCCCAGCGCGTGGGCCGGTATGCCGATGCCCTCATCGGTCACCGTGACGACGGCGTGGCCGCCGTCACGCTGCATTCGCACGCGGACCTCGGCCCCGGGCGGAGAATATTTCGCGGCGTTGTTGAGCAGATTCGAGAATACCTGCGCCAGGCGCGTGACGTCGGCGTCGACGTGCAGCGCTGCCGGATCGAGGCTGATGTGCAGGTTCTGACGTTTACCCTCCAACAGCGGACGGCTGCTCTCCACGGCGATCTGGATCACCGCGTCGAGCGCCACCGGCTCGCGGCGCAGATCGAGCTGTCCCCGCGTGATGCGCGCCACGTCCATCAGGTCATCGATGAGGCGGACCATGTGCTTGATCTGACGCTCGACCATGCCGCGCACGCCGCTGAGCCGGCCCTCATCGCCGGGCGATGCGCCCAGCAGCTGCATGGCATTGCGGATCGGCGCGAGCGGATTGCGCAGCTCGTGCGCGAGAGTCGCGAGGAACTCATCTTTGCGGCGGTCGGCCTCGCGCAGAGCCTCCTCGGAGCGCCGGTGCGCGGACATGTCGCGGAAGATGATCACTGCGCCGATGACGACGTCCTGCAGCCGGATGAGTGCGCCAGAGTTGTCGATCGGCACGATTCTGCCGTCGGGGCGGATCAGCACCGTGCGACTGCGCTGCCCGCTGATGCCAACGCCACGGCAGGCGCTCTCCACCGGATCCTGCGCGGGCTGCAGAGTCAATTCGTCGGCGATGCAGACTATCTGCGCCAACGGCTGGCCGCGGGCCTGGTCGAGTCGGTAGCCGACCAGTGCCTCGGCCACGCCGTTGAGGAAGGTGATGCGGCCGGCGGCGTCGGTCACGATGACGGCATCGCCGATGCTGGCGAGCGTGACCTGGAGCGTCTCGCGTTCCCTGCTCAGCGTGGTCTCGGACAGCTGGCGCCGGGCGATCTCCCCGTTCAACTGGTGGATCTTGTCGTTGAGAGCGATGAAGGCGAAACCGCCGGCGGGCGCGGCGATCAGCCGCAGCAGCACCGCGCGCACCGGTGCGGCGTGATCGGCTGGCCGGAAGGCGGCCCCGGCCGCCCGGCAACGCACGGTCTTGCCGCCGGCGGCGCACAGCGTGACCGCGCCGAGCACAAACTGCCCGCTGCGGGCGCAGCGGCGCAGATAGTCGTCGAGCACGCCGGGCGCATCGGCGCACAACTGCGCCAGCGGGAGGCCCGCCAGGGCCTGCCGCGGCTGCTCCAGCAACCCTGCGAGCGCCGGATTGGCCGCCAGCACCAGGCCATCGAGCCCTGCCAGCAGCATCGGCTCGGGCAACGTGTCCAGGGCCGCGTAGAACGCCGGTCCGAGATCCATGCGCGCCGCGCTAATCGCCCAGGTACTCGCGTCCGACGTGCTGTTGCGCCTCGGCCCCGGGTTTCAGATAGACCGCCACGCGGCAGCCGGGTGCACCCTGCGCGATCGTCTGCTCGAGCACGACCTTGGCGTAGCCGAGGTTGTCGGCGGCGATGGAGCCGAACACGTTCGAGGTCATCATGCACATGGCCGGCCGCCCGAGCACCTTGTCGGCGAACGGACAGGCGCGATTGCCGAGCACGATCTTCTCGTCGCTCTGCTCGATCACGAAGAACTGCCCCTGGATACGCCGCTTCAGGTCGACCAGCACGTCGGCGACCTGGGCGCGCGACAGCCTGGTGACCTGCAATGCGCGGCGGTAGTCATCGTTGAGCTGCGAGCCCATGCGCTGGCCGACGACGCTGATGAAGCCGGACGCGTCCTCCAGCCCGACCACATCCTGCAGTGTGCCGGCCAGCTCCCGGATCAGCGTGCGCAGGAAGACATCGCGGTTCAGCGGGATGTCGGCAGCATCCGCCGTGACGGCAACAGATGAGTCAGTCATCCAACTCTCCTCACCCGACAGGATGCAGCGGGCTGCTTGCCCATGATGCTTCCGGTCGTCCTATGCATCCCCGTCAGTGTGGCCGCCGCCTTGGTTGTTTGGTGCTCGGTGGCGTCGGCGGGTCAGTGTAGCAGACGGCGGCGGAGGCGAGGCAGGAGGTAGGCAAGGCGAGGCCAAAGGTCGCGAGGACCAAGGGCAGAGCGCCGAACATCCCGCGGACAAAAAGAACCCCGCCATGGGCGGGGTCGAGTTTTCGCAAACGCACAGGTCCGTCGCCGGCGGACAGTTTAATGTCAGCGGGTCTGAGTGCCTGGCCAATGGGCCTGTCCCGAAACGTCGGGCCAGGCGCGTCGATTCGCGCCCCGAACCACTCGCGGCAGTCGCAAAAGTTTCGCCTGCCGCAACCCGTGTCCACCCCGACAGCCTGAGTTTCTCCCGGTAGAGCCGGTAAATCCTGACTGTCAGATTGTTGCCGCAACTACCTGCATTGCAACAATCGAGGGTATGATAGCGCTTCTTGACAAATAAGGCTATAGCAGATCGAGGGTTTTTCCTCTCCAGGCGTTATAGGAGAAGACTGTCACGCTTTGGTTTCTGTCAAATGTGGCGTGGATCACACACGGCTAGAAGGCCGCAACGCCGGTGATCGCGCGGCCGACGGCCAGCTGGTGGATGGTCTGCGTGCCCTCGTAGGTCACGACGCTCTCGAGGTTGAGCATGTGCCGGATCGCGGCGTGCTCGACGCTGATACCGGCAGCGCCGAGCAGATCGCGGCAGTCGCGCGCGATCTGCAGCGCCGCGCGGCAGTTGTTCCACTTGGCCAGCGAGATCTGCGCCGCCGTCAGCCCGTTCGCCTCCTTGAGCTGCGCCAGCCGCGTGGCCAGTGCCTGCCCGGCACACAGCGCGCGGACCATCTCGGCCAGCCGTATCTGCACTGCCTGGGTGTGCTGCAGCGGCCGACCGAACAGCGTGCGCTCGCCGGCGTGCGCGAGCACCTCGGCCACGCAGGCCTGCGCGGCCCCGAGCACGCCCCAGCAGATGCCGTAGCGCGCCTGGGACAGGCACGACAGCGGCGCCGCGAGCCCGATCGCGCCGGGCAGGGCGGCCTCGGCCGGCAAGCGCACCTCATCGAAGAACAGCGCGCCGGTGCTCGAGGCCCTCAAGCTGAACTTATGGCCGATCTCCCGCGCGGAAAATCCGCGCATGCCGCGCTCGACCAGGAAGCCGCGGATGCCGTCCTCGGCGCGGGCCCACACCAGCGCCACATCGGCGATCGGGCCGTTGGTGATCCACATCTTGGAGCCGCTGAGCAGCCAGTCGCTGCCCGAACGGCGGGCCGAGGTGCGCAGGTTCGCCGGGTCGGAGCCGCCATGCGCCTCGGTCAGGCCGAAGCAGCCGATCGCCTCTCCGCGCGCCATGCGCGGCAACCAGCGCTGCTTGTGGTCCTCGCTGCCGTAACGGTCGATCGGATACATGCACAGGCTCGACTGCACCGAGACCAGGCTGCGCATCGCGCTGTCGCCGCGCTCCAGCTCGCGGCAGATCAGCCCGTAGCTCGCCGCGCTAAGCCCGGCGCAGCCGTAGCCGCGGATCGTCGCGCCGAAGACCCCGATCTCGGCCAGGGCCGGTATCAGTTCGCGCGGGAAGCGGCCAGCCTCGAAGCAGTCGGCAATGATCGGCAGCACCCGCTGATCGACCACGCGCGCGACCGCATCGCGCGCGAGCCGTTCCTCTTCGCCCAGGTCGGCATCGAGCTGCAGGAAGTCGAGCGCATCCTGCAGCGCACCGTCCCCGGCAGCCGAAGGGCTTGATGGGCTCGACGGGTTCGACGGGCTCATAGGGGTTCCCCTTGCTCTAGAATCGCGCCCATGATGCTCCAACCCACGGTGCCATGAGCCACGCTGCCACGAGCCCGGCCGCGGCCCGCCCCGGTGCACGCGTTCATCGTCCGCTCGCCGCCGGCGTCGCTGCCGCCGCTGCGGTGCTGGCCGCCATGGTCTGCGTGCTGCTGGCGACACCTGCTGCCGGGCAGGCTGCCGTCGTCGGCATAGCGCCGCGTGTGCTCAATCGGGAGTTGAACCGCGCGCAGATGCAGCTGCGGCGGCGGCTCGCGCGGTTGCCGCTGCTCAGCGGTATCGAGCTCGTCCGCCAGCCCGACAGCCTGATACTGCGGGTGCCCACGCGGTTGCTGTTCGCGCCCGATGGCACCACGTTACGGAGTGGGGATGCGAGTGCCGCCCTGGCGCTGACGGCCGCGGCGCAGCTGTTGAAACGGCGCCCACGGCTATCCGCGCAGGTCGACGTCTATACCGACAACATTGGCGGGGAGAGCCTCAACCGCGCTTTGTCCGAGCAGCGGGCCGAGGAAGTGGCGGCGGCGCTGCGCGCTGCGGGTGTTGCCGCGCGGCGCTTGCAGGCACACGGCGGCGGTCTGCAGGACGCGCTCGCCAGCAACGACACGGCCCAGGGGCGCATGGAGAATCGTCGCCTGGAAATCGTATTCGAGTACGCCCAACTGGGCGACGCATCCAAGGGATCTGCGCCGGCGGCGAGTGCGCCGCTCGAGGCTGCGCCGCCGCTTAGCCCGGGGCGGGCAACAGCCCCCGCAGGCGGGTGATCGCGCCGGCCTCGATCTGGCGGATGCGCTCGGCTGACACACCGTACTCGTCGGCCAGCTCGTGCAGCGTGGCCTTATCCTCGCTCATCCAGCGGCGGCGCAGGATCGTGCGGCTGCGGTCATCCAGCCGCTCCATCGCTGCCGATAGCTGCTCGGAAGAGGAGCTGGCCCATTCTTCCTCTTCGACCTGCTCGGACGGATCGGCATTGGGCGCCGGCAGATAGGCTGCCGGCCCGTAACCCTCGTCCTCATCATTGTCGGGACCGGTCTCGAACGGCAGGTCGCGTGCCGACAGCCGCCGCTCCATCTCGGTCACTTCGGCCGGGGTCACGCCCAGGTCCTCGGCCACCGCGCGGGTCTCCTCGGGGCTCAGCCAGGCGAGGTTCTTTTTGAGGCGGCGCAGGTTGAAGAACAGCTTGCGCTGCGCCTTGGTGGTGGCCACCTTGACCAGCCGCCAGTTGCGCAGCACGTGTTCGTGGATCTCGGCGCGGATCCAGTGCACCGCGAAGGACACCAACCGCACCCCGACACTCGGATCGAAGCGCTTGACGGCCTTCATCAGCCCGATATTGCCTTCCTGCACCAAGTCGTTCAGCGGCAGGCCGTAGCCGGAGTAGCCGCGGGCGATGTGCACCACGAAGCGCAGGTGCGAGAGCACCAGCTCGCGCGCCGCCGCCAGATCGTCGTCGCGGCGGAAGCGCTGCGCCAGCTCCTGCTCGCGCTCGCGAGTGAGCACCGGGATGCGCCTCACCCGCTCCAGGTAGGCATCGAAGCTGCCGATCGGGCCTGCCAGGCCGAGGCCGGCGTTCTGAGCGATCAGGGCTGTCTGCGCGTTCATCGTTGGGCGATCCTCATGTCCTCGTGATCCGTGGACAGGCCCTATATTAGCACTCTTGATATAGGAGTGCTAATCAGTGCCGGCTCCGCGGGGCGTCAGCCGGTTCGACCCTCCGGCGAGGTGTCAGTTCCGGCTTAACCTTATAACTCAAACAGTTAGCGTGACAGTTGGCCCTCCGGCCGGCGCGGGCGCGGCGCGCGGCGCGGGCCACCAGCGGCCCGGTGCGGGCCCCCCAGCGGCGCGGCGTGGGCTCAGCGGCTGCGGGGCGAGATCCGCGACAGCTGCCTGCCGGCCGCGATGGCCGCACCCAGCCAGCCGAGCACGGCACCTGCGCCGAGCGCCGTGCCGAGCTCGGTCGCACTGGGACCGCGCAGCACGAACGAGCCCCCGTAGGCGGCCGCCAGACGCTCGGCCTGGCCGGCGAGGGCGCTGCCCGCCAGCGCGACGATGATCCAGGCCGCCAGCCCCGCGGCCAGGCCATAGAGCACGCCGGCGTACAGGAACGGGCGGCGCACGAAGGCATTGCTGCCGCCGACCAGCCGGGTGACCTCGATCTGCGCGCCACGACTCTGGATCTCCAGGCGGATCGTATTGCCGATCACCGCGACCGCGCCGGCCGCCAGCAGCAGCGCGCTGATCCACAGCAGCCGGCGCACCAGCTCGACGATGGCATCGAAGCGCACCGCCCAGTCGCGATCGAGCTGGACGGATTCGACCTCGGGCGCTCCCGCCAGCTGCGAGCGCAGCGCGTCCAGTCGCTGTGGCACCGCGGCGCTCGCGGTTGGCCGCACCTCCAGCACCGTGGGCAGCGGGTTGTCGGGCAATGTATCCAGGGCCGCGCCAATACCGGATTGCGCTCGCAGCTGCGCCAGTCCCTGCGTCGCGGTGATCAGCGTGACGCTCGCCACATCCGCGCGAGCGCGCGCCGCGGCGGCGAGTGCGCGGGCACGCTGCTCGCTGGTGCCGGGCTTGAGGTACACCGACAGCCCGATCGCGTCGGCAAAGCTGCCGCCGGCGCCGCGCACGTTGCGCACCACCACGTTGAGGGCCAGCGGCAGCGCCAGCGCCAGGCTGATTGCGAGCACGGTGAGCGTCGTGGCCATCCCGTGGCGCATCAGGTGGCCGGTCGTGGACACCAGTGCGTGCCCGTGGCGTGCGCCCCAGTTGGAAATGCGGCCGGCCATGGTGCGCAGGATCCGGCGGCGCTATCGCAGCGCCGCCATCGGCGGCAGCTCCGCCGCATCGATGCTGCCCGCCGCGAGCGTGATCTCTCGCAGCCCCGATTCGCGCACCAGGGGCAGGTCGTGGGTGGCGATCATCACCGTGACACCGACCTCGTTGAAGCGCTGGAACAGGCCCATGACCTCGGCCGCGAGCGTCGCATCGAGATTGCCGGTCGGCTCATCGGCGATCAGCAGCGGCGGCTTGCTGACCACGGCGCGCGCGATGCCGACGCGCTGCTGCTCGCCCACCGACAGCTCCAGCGGCACCGCGCGCTCCTTGCCCAGCAGCCCGACCTGGTCCAGCGCCGCGCGCACGCGCCGGTCGATCTCCTTGAACGAGACGTCGGCGACGATCAGCGGCAGGGCGACATTGTCGAACACCGGCCGGTCCATCAGCAGCCGATGATCCTGGAACACCACTCCCAGGCCGCGCCGGAACAGCGGTACGCGCCGCGCCGGTAGCGTCGCGGTGTTGACGCCGTTGACGCTGACCACTCCGCGGGTCGGCCGTTCCAGCAGCGCGATCAGCTTGAGCACGGTGCTCTTGCCGGCCCCGGAGCGCCCGGTCAGGAACAGCATCTCCCCGTCGGCCACCTCGAAGCTGAGCTCCGAGAGCGCCTCGCGCCCGTTGGGATAGCGCTTGCTGACACGCTCGAAGCGGATCACGCCGCGCCGGCCTCCCCCGCCGAGCCCGCTGTACCCGTGGTGCCGTCATCTGACGCGACCGTGTCGCTGCCGGCCGCGCCATCCACCAGCGCGCTGGCAAAGGCGCGCGCATTGAAGACGCCGAAGTCCTCGGCGCCCTCGCCGACGCCGATGAAGCGGATCGGCAGCTTCAGCTCGCGCGCGATCGCCACCACGATCCCGCCGCGCGCGGTGCCGTCGAGCTTGGTGAGCACCAGCCCGGTGACGCCAAGCGCGGCATGGAACTGCTGCGCCTGCGTGAGCGCGTTCTGGCCCTGGTTGGCGTCGAGCACCAGCAGCACCTCGTGCGGCGCGGCCGGCATGACGCGCTGGATGACGCGCTTGACCTTCTTGAGCTCTTCCATCAGATGGGTCTGGCTGTGCAGTCGGCCCGCCGTGTCGGCGAGCACGACCTCCACGCCGCGCGCCTGCGCCGACTTGATCGCATCGAAGACCACCGCGCCGGGGTCGGCACCGGCCTGCTGCGTGCTGAACTGCGCGCCGGTGCGCTCGGCCCACACTGACAGCTGCTCGACCGCGGCGGCCCGGAAGGTGTCGCCGGCGGCCAGCAGCACGCTCAACCGTTCCGCGCGCAGCCGCTGCGAGAGCTTGCCGATGCTGGTGGTCTTGCCCGAGCCGTTGACGCCGACCACCAGCACCACATAGGGTCTGGCAGCGCGGTCCACCACCAGTGGCCGCTCACATGGGCCGAGCAGATCGACCAACCGCTCGCGCAGCGCCCCGAGCAGCGCCTCCACGTCGTCGAGCTCGTGACGCGCGACGCGCCGATTCAGGTCGCCCAGGATCTCGTTGGTGGCCTCGACGCCCACGTCGGCGGTCAGCAGCCGCGTCTCCAGATCCTCCAGCACCGCCGCATCGATCTTGCGTCCACGCAGCAGCCCGCGCAGGTCGCGCGCGATCGACGCGCCACCGCGATTCAGGCGCGCCTTCAGGCGCGCAAAGAAGCCCTTGGGTTCATCCGGCGTCGACATCGGAAAGATTGTCGCATGTCGCGGCGGCCGCATGTCACGGCGGCCGCCGCTCACGTTGCCGGCGCCGGGCTCAGCGCCGGGCTCGGGGCTGCGGTAGGCTTGTGCGATGCCCCGCCGTCGCGCTTCACCCGCCCCGCCGCCTGCTCCTGCCGCCGCTCGCGGCTCTGCCGGCTCGCCCAACCCCGTCGGCTCTACGGTCTCTGCAGGCTCGCACCGCACACGCGGGCGCGAGGAGCGGCGGCTGCGCATCATCGGCGGACAGTGGCGTGGCCGAAAATTCCGCTTTCCGGCGCTGTCGCTGCGGCCGACACCGGACCGGGTGCGCGAGACGCTGTTCAATTGGCTGCAGGGGCGCATCGTGGGCGCGCACTGCCTGGATCTGTATGCCGGCTCCGGCGCGCTGGGCCTCGAGGCGCTGTCGCGCGGGGCCGCCTCGGTGACCTTCGTCGAGCAGCAACGCGGCGCCGCCGACGCGCTCGAGCGGCTGCTGCGCGACTGGCAGGCCGGCGGTTGGATCGTGGCGTGCGCGCAGGCGCGTACGTTCCTGGCCGCGCGTGGCAGCGTGTACGCCGCGGCGCGCGCCGGACACACGGGCGGCGCTGCACTCACGACCGGCGCCGGACTCACCGCCGCGGCCGGGGTCGGTGGCGGCGCCGGGCCCTTCGATCTGGTGTTCCTGGACCCCCCGTTCGGATCCGGGGAGCTGCCGGCGGCGCTGGCGGCGCTCGAGCAGGGCTGGCTGGCGCCCGGCGGCCGCATCTACGTGGAGCATGCGCGCGGCGAGCCGCTGCCGGCATTGCCGGCGCAGTGGCAGGAGCTGCGGGCAGGCACCGCTGGGGAGGTCGGGTATCATCTGCTCGTGGCTGCCGCAGGGACGACATCCGAATGACGACGAGCGCGGTCTACCCGGGAACGTTCGATCCGATGACGCGCGGACACGAGGACATCGTGCGCCGGGCCGCGCGCATCTTCGATCGCATCGTGATCGCGGTGGCCGCCAATCCCAACAAGGCGCCGGCCTTCGACGTGACCGAGCGTGTGGAGCTCGCGCGTCGCGTGCTCGCCGACCTCGGCAATGTGGAAGTGGTCGGCTACACCGGGCTCACGGTGGAATTCGCGCGCGCGCGCGACCTGGGGGTGATCGTGCGCGGGCTGCGCGCGGTGTCGGATTTCGAGTTCGAATTCCAGCTCGCCAACATGGGGCGGCATCTGCAGTCGGACATCGAGACGGTGTTCATGGTCCCGACCGAGAACTTCACCTTCATCTCCTCGACGCTGGTGCGCGAGATCGCTGCGCTCGGCGGCGACGTCGCCCACTTCGTGCACCCGCTGGTCCAGGCGGCGCTCGAGCGCAAGTACCGGCGTTGAAGCGGCAGCGCGCGCGCAGCTCAGGTCTGCAGCTGCACGTCGGCGCCTCTTAAGCTTCTGCGAATCGCGCCGGTATCGTACTGCATCGGCAGAACCTGGTAGCCGTTGCGGCGCAGGTACGCCCTGCATTCACTGGCATCGGTCAGGCTCAGATGCCGGTGTTCATAGCGTATGAGATCGGGCTTGAAATGCTCCAGGTGCGAGAGCTTGAGGATCTCGTAGTCGTAGCCTTCCACGTCGATCTGCAGCAGATTGATGTGCTCGATCCGATGGCGCTGCAGTAGGGACTCAAACGTAATGCACTGCACCGGCTGCGCGGCGACGCGCGCCGGATCGAGCCACTTGAGCGGGAAAAAGGAGGCGATTCCACGCTGCCACTCGGCCTCGACACAGTCCGGCCTGACGCTGTAGAGCATCCTCGAACCTGCCTGCTCGCTGATCGCCAGGTTCTCGAAGATGAGCCGATCGGACTGCCCCGCGTAGTTGCGCTTCAGGCGCTCGAACTCGAATGGCTGCGGTTCCACCAGGATGCCGCGCCAGCCCCCGCGCCGGACGCGTTCATGGATCGGGTCGCTGGTCACCCCGTCACAGGCTCCCACCTGGATGAACCAGAACGGGCCGCGCCGTTGCTGCGCGGCGATTGCCCGCTCGAATGTGTCGCGGTTGGCGTGCCAGCGCCGCTGATTGAGCACATTGTGGTGGTAGAGCGTTTCGCCCAGGCTGCGCGCGCGTGATGCGATCACCCAGGGCAGGGAGCCCCGGGGCAATTTCGCTCTCAGATATTTGGTGGAGGCTTCGATCGCTTCGTACAGCATCTGCGGTCTCCCGATCCGGCTGCACGATGACGCTAGCAAGTATGTGGACGCGATCCTAGAGGACTCGCCCGGCAACAGCGGTGGAAATTCTTACAAACGCCGGGATGGCGCGCGCAGCCGGGATGTTGCGCGCAGGCGGGATGGTGGTCGCCCCGCCGCGCGCCCCGGGGTGCGTACCGTGGTGCGCACCGCGACGCGCGGCGGGCGCGCGCAGCGCGGCAGCCGGTCGGCGCGCGAGAGCTCGACCGCGCGCCACAGGTACCAGGCGGCGAAGCTGCGATACGGTTTCCAGCGCTCGCCGTACGCGGCCAGCGCACGCGGCAACGGCAGATCGGGCAGCCGGTAAGCCAGCCGGAAGCCGTTGCGCACGCCGAAGTCGTCGACCGGCAGCACGTCGGGCCGCTGCAGCTGGAAGATCAGCATCATCTCCACGGTCCAGCGGCCGATGCCGCGCACCGCCGTCAAGCGCTCGATGATCGCGAGGTCCTCGAGTGCCGCGAGTTCCTGCGCCGCCGGCACGACGCCGGCGAGCGCCTTGGCCGCCAGATCCTTGAGCGCGGCGATCTTCGCGAACGAGAAGCCGGCGGCGCGCAGCTGCGACGCATCGGCATCGAGCAGCTGCTGCGGGGACGGAAACATCGAGCCGCCGAACAGCGCCGTGAAGCGCGCGAGGATGCGGCCGGCGGCAGTGCCGTTGAGTTGCTGATGCGCGATCGCGTGCACCAGCGACTCGAACGGATTGCGCAGCGCGCCCGGATCGATGCGGCAGGGCCCGACGGCCTCGATCAGGCCGGCCATCACCGGGTCGGCCGCGAGCACGCGGCGTGCGGCGGCGTGCGGCATGCGAGCCGGCGGTTTCAGGTGTGCTGGCATGTCCGACAGAAGTAGCTGGAGCGCTGCCCCTGGGTGATCTTCCTGATGAGGGTACCGCAGACGCGGCAGCGCTGGCCATCGCGCTCGTAGACGTAGAGCCTCTGGCGGAACGCGCCCGGATTGCCGTCGGTGCCGACGTAGTCGCGCAGCGTGGTGCCGCCGGCGCGGATCGCGGCCGTCAGCGCCGCGCGCACCGCGCGCACCAGCCGCGCGCACTCGGCGCGCGACAGGCGCCCGGCCGCGCGCCGCGGGTTGATGCGGGCGCGGAACAGGGCCTCGCTGGCGTAGATGTTGCCGACGCCGGTGACCAGCCGCCCATTCATCAGCACCTGCTTGATCGCGGCGCGACGGCCGCGGGTGATGCGCCGCAGATACTCGGCATCGAAGGCCGCGTCGAACGGCTCGGGGGCGAGCGCTCGCAGCAGCCGATGCTGTGAGGGGTCCTCGGCGGTGTAGTGCAGGCTGCCGAAACGGCGCGGGTCGTTGAGCCGCAGGGTCGAGCCCGACTCGAGCAGCAGGTCGAACTGGTCGTGCTTGCGCAGCGGGGTGTCGGCCGGCAGCACACGCAGGCTGCCGGACATCCCCAGGTGCAGGATCAGCGTGCCGTGCTCGAGGGTCAGCAGCAGGTACTTGGCGCGCCGGCCGACGCCGAGCAGACGCTCGCCGGCGATGCGTGCGGACAGCTCCCGCTCGATCGGCCAGCGCAGCCGGTGATCGTAGACACGCAGCTCGCGCACGCGCGCGCCACTCGCGGCGCGCTCGATGCCGCGCCGCGTGGTCTCGACCTCGGGTAGCTCAGGCACGCGAGCAGCAGCCGCGCCATCGCCAGCACCCGCCGGCGGCAGGCACCGGCAGCGCGCCTACTTGATCTTGGTTTCCTTGAACGCGACGTGCTTGCGCGCCACCGCATCGAACTTGCGCACTTCCATCTTGTCGGGGTGCAGGCGCTTGTTCTTGGTGATCACGTAGAACTGGCCGGTTCCGGCCGAGGACAGCAGCTTGATCTTTTCACGCATGGGAACGACCTCAGATGCTCTGGCCGCGGCGTCGCAGGTCCGCCAACACCGCGTTCAGCCCTTTCTTCTCGATGGTGCGCAACGCGCTGGTCGACACGCGCAGGCTCACCCACCGCTTTTCGTCCTCGAGCCAGAAGCGCTGCGTGTGCAGATTGGGCAGGAAGCGGCGCCGCCGCCTGTTGTTGGCGTGGGAGACCGTATTGCCGCTCGCCGGCCGCTTGCCGGTGATCTGACAGACACGAGACATTGGACTGATCCTTAAATCAAAGGGTTACGCATCATCGCCGGCAGATTTACGCGGCGAAAGGGGCGCTTTATACCAGCCCTGCACTCGCCCGGCAACCGCGGTCCCGCCCGCCCGCCCCCGTTCGCAGGCGCGATGCCCGTCCCCGGGACTCTTGTCACGACCTCATGGCCCGCACGCCAAGGACCAGCAGCACCAGTGCCGCCGCCGACAGCAGCGCCGCTGCCCGACGGTAGCGGGTCGCCAGCGCCGCGACGCTGCCGGTACCCAGCAGGAACGGCCGCCGCTGCGCCGGCCGAACCAGAAACGCAATCCCCGGGCGCGCCGCCTCCTCTCGATGCTCGGCCAGGACCTCGGCGCGCGCCGCAGCACGCGCCTGTTCCCACTCTTCCGGCGAGATCGAGCCGTCATGGTTCACGTCGAACTGCGCCATGCGCGCTGGGTCCTGCTTCCAGGCGTGCAGCCGCACCGCCACCTCGGTGTCGAGCGAGATCGGCTCATCGCCCGGGCGGCGGGTCTGGAACTGACCGACCGCCGAGAGCAGCTGCCCGTCGAGTATCAGCCGCTCCGTATAGCGGTACTGCCCGCCGAGCATGCCGACCCAGCGGGGCGGCCGCAGCCGCGGCGGCGTGTCTGGCTCATCGCCGTACCACACCTCCTTGTCGAGCGCCGTGACGTCCGCGCCCGCTGGGTCGACGACCACGCGCCCGGTATCGTCATCCAGAGCGAAGATCGCATCGCTGCTGGCGTGGTCGAGCAACGACCAGACCAGACGGCCGCCGCTGCGCCGCTGCTCCACGCGGTACTGGTACCACACGCAGCGCCGCCCCGTGAGCGGCGAGATGATTGGATCGCCGGGCAGCGCGTGCGCGTGGCCGCAGAACTCCACGTACCCCTGCGCGGCCGAGCGGATCTTGGAAGTGGGCGTGTCCTCGAAGGCGCGCGCGCGCCGCCACTGCACCAGGCCGGCGACGGCCGCCGCTGTGGACATCCCCAGCGGAACGCAGATGCCGACCCAGGCGGGCGTCATAGGGTGCTCAGCTCCGGCACAGCCGTCAGGGCCGCGAGGGCTATCAGGCTATCAGGGCCGTCAGGGCTGCCGGGGCCGTCAGGTTCCGAACAGTGCCTTGATTGGCGGATCGGCCTGTTCCTCGGACGTGAACTCGAGCAGGTGCGCCGGGTGAAACTCGCCGAAGCCGGCAACGAACGAATCCGGAAACAACGCCTGACGGGTGTTGTAGAGATTCACCGATTCGTTGTAGAGCTCGCGCCGGTCGGCGATCTGCTCTTCCAGCCCGGTGATGCGCGCCTGCAGCTGCGTGAAACTCTCATTCGCCTTCAGGCTCGGATACTGCTCGGCCACCGCGTACAGCCGGCCCAGCCCCGAGCGCAGCGCGCCCTCGGCGGCGGCCAGGTCCCGGACGTTGCCGGCGCCCTGCGCCTGCGCCACCCCTGCGCGAGCCCGCAGCACGCGCTCGAGCGTGTCCTGCTCGTAGGTCATGTACTGGCGGCAGGTCTCCACCAATTTCGGTAGCTCGTCGTGGCGCTGTTTGAGCAGCACACCGATGTTCGACCAGGCCTGCTTCACGCTCTCGCGCAGCCTCACCAGGCCGTTGTACAGCGAGAACCCGTACACGAGGGCGAGAATGACCACCGCCGCAATCGCGATGAGGATGCCCATGGAATGCTCCTGCCAGTCCGTAGCTCCGGCACGATAACCCGCCGCCGCCGCTGCAGGCGCGACGTGGTTCACAGGCGGTGCGGCTGCCTCAGGGCTGCGCTCACGGCTTGGCCCTGCGCGCCGTAGCTACCCCGCGCCGGTGCCGGCCGTGCCAGGCGCCCCTGCCGCGGCCGGCGGCCTCGCTGGCTCCCGCTGCAGCAGCACCAACCCCACCCCCAGCAGCACCAGCACTGTCGAAATGATCGCCGCGGGCGTGAGACGTTCGCCAAGCACCAGCGTCCCCAGGGCCAGGGCGATGACCGGGTTGACCAGCGCATACGTGGCGATTTTCTGCGGCGCGACGCGGGCAACCAGCCAGGCGTAGCTGCAGAATGTTGCCACGCTGCCGAACACGGCCAGGTAGCCCAGCGCCATCAGCGACTGCGCGGATACCGCCGCCGGCGTAAACCCGCGCCACTCGTGATCGACCCACGCCATCAGCAGCTGGAACACGGCGCCGACCCACATCTGCAGGCAGGTGAAGGGGATTACCCGCCTCGCCCCGACGTAGCGCGGTTGCAGCAGCGTCCCCAGCGCCCAGGCGAACACCGCCGCCAGCACTGCGGCCACGTAGATCGGATGCACGGCGCCGGCGATCGACTGGGTATGCAGTGTCAGCACCACGACTCCGGCCAGCCCCAGCGCCACGCCGAGCGCGGCCAGCGCCCGCGGTGCGCGCCGCGCGAAGCACGCCCAGTCCAGCAGCAGGATCGCGACCGGCAGCGCGCCGATGAACAACGAGGTGATGCCCGAGGGCAGCGCGATCTGCGCCCAGATCACGAAGCCATTGCCGATTCCGGTCAGCAGCACGCCGCACAGCGCCGTGCCGCCCCACGGCAGCCCCGCGAACGGCCTGGGATCGCGCAGCCGCAACCATCCGTACAGCAGTGCGCCGGCGACCAGGAAGCGCGCGGCGCCGCCGATGAACGGCGGCACCGTACGCAGCAGCAGGGTATTGGCGAGGAACGTCGTGCCCCAGATCACATAGATCACGGCGAAGCACAGCAGCGTCGTCGTCGCGGGGCGGCGGGCCATGCGTCTAGCCTACAGCAGCCAGCGCTGCGCGAAAGCCTCGATCCACCCACCGCGGCTCACAGCAGGTGCAGCTTCTCGATCAGCAAGTGCTCGCCTTACTTAAGGGGCAGGTGCGTCCAGAAGGCCTGCCAGCTGCATGAAGGCCTCGCGCACGGCGGCCGCGTGCGCTTCGAAATCGCGTTGCGGGTCGAGCGCCACGCCTGCACGGACGACGCCATCGGGCAGCACGAGCGCGGGCGAGGCGCGCCTTCACGGCGCCCAGCACCTGGCGCAGCTGCTGCGCGCACTTCGTGCCGCCATGACCACCGTAGGTCACGAGCATCGCGGGCTTGTCGCGCCATTCGCGATAGAGATGATCGATCGCATTCTTGAGCGGCGCGGGATAGCCCCAGTTGTATTGCGGCGTGACGAAGATCACGGCATCCACGTCCCGCACTTTCTGGCTCCAGGCGCGGGTGTGCGGCTCGCTGTAGATTCCGGTCGCGGGAATCTGGGGCTCATCGTCCATGGGAAGCGGCCACTTCTGGAGATCGACGATCTCGATGTCGAGCTGGGCGCTCGCGTGGCCGAGATCCACGACCCACTGCGCGACCTGTGGGCACACGCGCCGGGCTCGGACGCTGCCCATGATCAGCAGTGCTGACTTTCTACGGCTCAAGAGCAATCCAATTACGTGTTCGATACATGCACATTAGACGAAGTTGCTCAGGGAATGCCTCACTCCGCGGCTGCGAGAGCGAGGCGGCTCCACATATCAAAGGAGTCCGCGCTCCGCGAACGACAGGCAGCCGTTGTCGGCGACGATCAGGTGATCGAGCACGCGGATGTCGACCAGCTGCAGCGCATCGCGCAGCCGCTGCGTGATCAGCTGGTCGGCCTGGCTCGGCTCGGCGACGCCGGAAGGGTGATTGTGCGCCAGGATCACCGCGGCGGCATTGCGCGCCAGCGCCTGCTTGACCACCTCGCGCGGATGCACGCTGGCGCCGTCGATGGTGCCGCGGAACAGCTCGTCGAACGCGATCAGGCGATGACGGTTGTCCAAGTGCAGGCAGCAGAATACCTCGTGCGGACTATCGCGCAGCTGTGCCCTGAGGAACTGACGCGTGGTCTGCGGCGAATCGAGCGCGGGGCCGGCACGCATGGCCTCCCCGTAATGACGTCTGGCCAGCTCCAACGAGGCCTGCAGCCGGCAGTAGCCGGCTACGCCGATGCCGCGCTCGCGCAGGCAGCGGCCGCGATCGGCGGACAGCAGCGCACGCAGCGAGCCGTGGCGGCACAGCAGCTCGCGTGCCATCGCCACCGCGTCCATGCCGCGGCAGCCCGAGCCACCCAGCAGCAC
>DATAWM010000052.1:0-91462 GCA_036267195.1 Steroidobacteraceae bacterium | reverse complement strand
GGCCCGAACACGGCACAGAGCACCAGGGTGATCGCGATGATCGGACGGCTCACCTCGCTCATCGCCACCTTCGTTGCCTGCACGGGCGAGAGCCCTTCGGCGATGTGGCGCTCGACGTTCTCGACGATCACGATGGCGTCGTCCACCACGATGCCGATGGCAAGCACCAGGCCAAACAGCGACAAAGTGTTGATCGAAAAACCAAAGGCCAACAGCACTGCGAAGGTGCCCACCACGGAAACCGGCACGGCGATCAACGGAATGAGCGACGCCCGCCACGTCTGCAGAAACATGATGACAACCAATACCACCAATGCGATCGCTTCCAGCAGCGTATGCAGGACAGCGTCGATCGAGTGGCGCACGAACTGTGTGGGGTCATAGACGATGCCGTAGTCCATGCCCTGCGGGAAATTCTTTTTCAGCTCGTCCATGGTCTTGCGGACATTGGCGGAGAGCTGCAGGGCATTGGCTCCGGGTGCCTGAAAGATGGGGATGGCGATCGACTGCTGGTTGTCGAGAAAGCTCTGCACACCGTAGTCCTGGGCACCCAGCTCGACCCTGGCCACATCGCCCAGTCGCACGACCTGTCCGTCATCACCGGTCTTGATGATGATGTCGCGGAACTGCTGCTCGTCGCCCAGTCGCCCGGTTGCATTGAGTGCAATCTGGAAGTCGCTGCCGTCCGAGGGCGGGGCGCCGAGTTGGCCAGCTGCCACCTGAACGTTCTGCTCACGGATCGCGGTGACGACATCGTCAGCCGTGAGGTCGCGGGCCGCGAGCTTCTGCGGATCGAGCCAGATGCGCATCGAATAGTCACCGCCGCCGAACAGCTGCACATCGCCCATGCCCGGAAGCCGCGCGAGCACGTCACGGATGTTCAGCACCGCGTAATTTCGCAGATACAGCGTGTCATAGCGGCCGCTCGGGGAGGTGAGATTGACTACCATCGTCAGATTGGACGCGGCCTTGACGGTCGTGACCCCGAGGTCCCGAACCTCCTCGGGTAGCCGCGGCAGTGCCTGCGAAACCCGGTTCTGCACCTGTACCTGAGCACGGTCGATGTCCGCGCCATTGCGGAAGGTCACCGTAATGGTGAGCGAGCCGTCCATGGTCGAGGTGGAGGACATGTAGAGCATGTCCTCGACGCCGACGATCGCCTGCTCCAGGGGCGCAGCGACGGTGTTCGCGATCACCTTGGGGTTTGCCCCGGGGTAGGAGGCATGCACGACCACGGACGGGGGCACGACTTCCGGGTATTCGCTGATCGGCAACCTGAACAGCGCGATCAAGCCCGCGATGATGATGAACGCCGAGATGACACCGGCAAAAATCGGACGCTCGATGAAGAAATTGGACAGCTTCATTGCAGGCCCTCGGTGGACGGCGTCGCTAAGGAGTTCAGAATCAATGCCCACTGCTCTGAGCGAGCAGGCCCGGCTGCGTGCCCGCGGCCTGCGTGGCACGCCCGCCCATCGCCACGCGCTCGACGGAGACCAGTGATCCGGGCTGCACGCGCTGCAGGCCGTTCACCACGATCGTATCCCCCGGCGCCAGCCCTTCGCGTACGACACGCAGTCCATCGACCAGCGGGCCAAGTTTCACCCGCCGGTACCGGGCTTTGTGGTCGGCACCCACCACCAGCACGTACCTCGTGCTCTGATCGGTACCGACCGCGCTGTCGTCGACGAGCACCGCCTCATGCGGCGAGCCGCCCGGCAACTTCACGCGGGCAAACATTCCCGGCATGAACTCGCGATCCGGATTCGCCAGCAGAACGCGCGCTCTGACCGTTCCTGTGGAGGGATCGATCGCGTTGTCGACGAATGCCATCACCCCCTCGTGCGGGTAGCCGCTTTCATCAGCAAGCCCCACGAAGACCGGTTGATGGTTGGTGGCATCCGGGTTTCGGCTGATTCGCAGGTACTGCAGATAGGCCTGCTCATCGCCATCAAATGAGACGTAGATCGGATCGACAGAAACCAACGTGGTCAGCCGCGTCTGGCCGTTCGTGACCAGATTACCGGCGGTGACTTCGGCGCGCCCGACGATGCCGGAGATCGGCGCAGTGACTCGGGTAAACTCGACGTTCAACTTCGCCGTATAGAGCGCTGCTGCCGCAGCATCCACATTGGCGTCGGCTTGCTGCGTGTTCGCCATGTCGGTGTCGTATTCTTCGCGCGAGATCGCGTGCGCGGCGAGCAGCTTGATCGCACGGGCGCGCTGGGATTGGGCGAGTTCCAGTCCAGAGCGTGCCTGCGCGAGCTCGGCCTGAGCTCTCATGAGCTCCGCCTCGTAGGGCCGCGGGTCGATCACGACCAGCACCTCGCCCTTCTTTACCTCGCGGCCCTGAGTGAAGTTGATCGAGGTGATGTACCCTGAGACGCGGGGCCGCAGCTCGACCCGCTCGACGGCCTCAAAGTGCGCTGTGAACTCATCAAACTCCGTGATCGGACTCGAGATGACCTTCGCCACCGTGACCAGCGGCGCGGACGCAGGCCCGCTCTGCGCTGCGGCTTGACGGCCGCAGCCGGAGATCAGCACCGCCGCGACACCCAGAATGAGAAAAGTAGTTATAGATCGCATGAGTTCCCCTTGAAGATCGGTCCGGGCAACGAGCAACGGGCCCAGGGATGCATGGTGATGAATGCAGCGAGCCTTTGGAATTCACCTGCCGGGGGGTACGGGAGAGGTCGTCGGAGGGGCGGTGGGCTCTATCTTTAGGGGTATGCGCTTCCGACGGCACTCTGGCACGGTGCTAGCATGGATACTCTCATGAGCATGAAGGTGTTCCGCGAAGCGCACCGATGCAGTTCTGATCTTGGCCGTATTTGCCAAGAAGACCGAGAAGACGCCGGATGACATCGTTCGGACTTGTAGAAACAGACTGAAGGATTACAACGATGCGAGCGGAAGAGCGAAAGCGCCTCGAAGCAAGGGGCTGGAAGGTCGGAAGCGTTAAGGCGTTCCTGGAGCTCTCCGAACAGGAGTCCGCCTCGCTCGATCTGCCAGTGAGATCTCTTCTTGCGCTCGGAGCGTCCAATCGCGATCTCGGGCAGATCATCGGTCACGGCTGAGTAATGGGGAATCGTCAGCCAGGTCATCGACTTCAGTCGCCCGAGAGCCGTCGTTGCCGAATTCCGCTTTGGGTCGAGAGCGACGCATGTTACCGCTGACTCCGCCACGCGTTGAAAACCGATGTCTGGCGGAAGCTTATGAGGAGCGCCGATATGTTACCAGGCTGGCTATCAGCAGGATAAAAGGACCCGCAGCACGAGGTGCCACCTGCGCCGCCTTAGCTGACGCACCGGGGCCTTTGCCCTCTGCCGCAGGTTCTGGAATGCTTTTTATGCGACAGGACCATCCAATAGCAGAATGTAGTCGTCAAAAAGCGCGACAGCCATATCCTAGCAACTTCATCCGGCACGACATCGACCTCGAATGCAACTGATCGCCACCTGTCCGGAAGAAACCAAAGCAGCCCTGGTTCTCGAACTCGAAGCCCTGGGTGCGGGTAGCATCGCTCCCGGATACCGCGCTGTAGTATTCGAGGCAAGCGAAGCCCTTCTTTACGAGCTGCACTTGAAGCTGCGGACGGCGAGCCGCATCCTGAGGGTCATCAAGGAAGTGCCGGCCAAGTCGCCGGCGATGCTTCGCTCACAAGTCCGGCGCATCCGCTGGGACGAGCTGTTCGACGCGCGTCATGGCTTCATGGTCGAGATCCAGGGTGACGATGCGGACAAGGGCGGGATGGCACCGAAGCAAATCATTACCCAAGTGCGCGAGAGTATCCGCGAGGTCTTCGAGCGCGCCCAGGGGGTCGCACCGCTCGTCGATCGAAGCGAGCCAAAGGTAGTCGTGGTGGCGCATCTGAGGCACGGCCGCTGTGCATTGAGTTTCGATACCTCAGGCAAGTCGTTGCACAAACGCGGTTATCGCGAGCCGGGCCATCCGGCGCCGCTCAAGGAGACGCTTTCCGCGGCAATTCTCACCATGGTGGGTTACGACGGCAGCCAGGCATTCATGGATCCGATGTGTGGCAGCGGTACGATTGCCATCGAGGCTGCAATGATTGCGCTCCACAAGGCGCCGCAGATCCATCGCAAGAAGGGCGAATTTCACTTCGAGTGGCTTAAGGATTTCGATCGTGATCTGTGGCGCCTCATTCAGGAGCGCGTGCGTGCCGAGAAGCTGGAGGCCCTGACTGCACCGGTCGTCGCCTCGGACATCAACGCAGCCTATGTGGCGATGGCGAAAAAGAGTGCACTGGATGCGCGCGTCGAGAGGTACATGACTTTCAACACGGCTCGCTTCCAGGATGCTGAGCCGCCCGCGCCAACCGGCATCCTCGTGACCAACCTGCCGTATGGCGGGCGCATTCATAGCAGCGAGGGCGACATCGTGCAGTTGTATGAGGAAGTGGGCGACACCCTGAAGCAGAAGTTCAGCGGCTGGCAGGCCGCCATCCTGGCCGCTGCAGCCTCGCCATATAAGGCGATTGGCCTCAAACCGAAGCGCACTATCTCTCTCATGAACGGCAGCATCCCCTGCAAGCTGCTGCTTTTTGAGCTCTATATGGGAACACGGCGTGCGCCGCGAGGGTGCATGGCGTGACACGTACCGCTCGGCGCGCTCGAAGGATGGCGGCGGATCGCGCTCAGCCGCGCGCTCCCGTGCTTGGCGCCGCTCGGCTCACTTACAGGTGAAGCTGGCGGCGGACTTGGGGTCGGCGCCGGTGTAGTGCGCGTACTTCGGATAGGGGCACAGCGGGCGGGTCAGGCCCGGCATCGAGCGGCCGTGCGCGATCAGGCGATCGGGGGCGACGCCGCGCTCGGTCCAGGCTTCGATCGCCTGCAGCGGGTCGAATTCATCGGTGGCGGGGCCGCCGCCGCAGTGGTTCATGCCCGGCACCAGGAACAGGCGCGCCCAGTCCTGCGCCGACTCGGCATGCGCCGATGCGGCGTCGTGACTGAGCTGGCGGTACCAGCGGATGATGTCAGCGGCGGAGAACACCGGATCGCTCATGCCCTGGTAGATCAGCATGCGCCCGTGATGGGCGGTGAAGCTGGTCATGAAGGTCGAGGTGGCATCGTTGATCGCGGCGGTCTGGGCCACCCGCTGCGGATCGCGGTCGAAATCGAATGCCGCGGCGGTCAAATCCGGCCGAGGGGGCGTCAGGAAATAGTCCTGCACCGCGTGCAGTCCGAGCGTGGCATTGATCGCATTGGAGGCGGCGGACGGGGAGAAGCCCAGCTGCCATATGCGCCAGCCGATCGTGGCGAGGCCGGCATCGTACGGCCAGCCCGGGTACAGCGAGCGGCCGGCGGAATCGTGCGCGCCGCCGAACACGGCGCGCAGCGCCGCGACCTTCGCGGCGCTGAGGCAGCCGCCGGCAGCGCCGGCCTTGCACTCGAGCACGGCCGGATCGAAGTGACAGTCGCCGACGTCGTTGATCATGCCGTCGGCCAGGCCGTCGAGCCGGTCGCACTGGCGCAGCACCGCGGCCGACAGCAGCTCGAGCTGCGCCTCGGTGAAGGCGCCGCTGAGAATCGGGCGACCCTGTGCGTCGTGCGGAGCTACCTTGGCGAACTGGTCGAGATCCCAGATCTCCTCGACCGCGGCGGCCGACAGATCGAAGCCCGGGTCGCCGGCGACGATGCCGTCGAAATCATACGGGAAACGCTGCGCCGCCATCATTGCCTCGCGGCCGCCATTGGAGCAGCCCATGAAGTACGAGTAGCGCGGCTGCCGCCCGTAGAACTGGGCGATGATGCGCCTGGCCTCGGCGCTGACCTTGCCGATGGCGGCATAGCCGAAATCCAGCCGCGCCTGCTGGTCGAACCCGAAGCTCGTATCGAGCCCCTGGTGGCCGGAATCGGTGGAGACGACGGCGAAGCCGCGCGCCAGTGCCGGTGTGGACATCGCCGGGATGGTGCCGATGGCCGGCTGCACGCTGCCGTCCGTGCCGCCGCCGCCCTGGTAGAGGAAGCGGCCGTTCCAGTGCGTGGGCAGCCGGACCTGAAAGCCGATCTGGTAGTGCTTGCCACCCGCGCCCGTGCGCGGCGCGAGCGCGCCCTGCACCAGGCAGTGCTCGGGCAGCGCCACCGGTGGGGCCGGCGGCCCCGGCGGGCCCGGTGTCGGCGGCAGCGGACCGGCCGCCACCAGCTCGGTGCGCGCGATGATCGCTTGGCCGGCGCTGAGCCGCGCGAGCGCCCGGCACGCTGCGGCGTCCGGCGCGGGCGCCGATGCGGTGGCCGATGCGCCCGGTGATGCGCCGAGAGCTGCCGGCATCGCCCCGGCAAGCGCCGCGGCCAATCCGATCAGCAGCGCTGCGGCTGCGCGAGCCACCGCAGCCCGAATCCTGTCAGTCCTGATTGCATGTTCTGTTGCCACGACCCCTCTCCTTGCTCTTGTCCGGAACGAAGCTGAGCTTTTGTTCCGATGGGCTAAGCCTGCTGTGCTAGTTCCTGGACGCTGATGACGTGCGCCGGCGGCACCTTGTGGTACAGCTGCTCGACCAGCTGCGCCCACCGCTGCAGCATCAGGCGCTGATTGAGACTGCCCTTGTCGGTGATCTCGCCCCGGTCCAGCGATGGCGGCGCGCTCAGCACCGCCGCGCGCTGCACGCGCGTGGTGCTGCCGAGCTGGGCGCGGGCATGCTGCTCGAGGCGCTCGGCCAGCAGCCGCAGCAACCGCGGATCGCGGGCCAGCTCGGCCTGCGGCAGCGGGGCTGTGCCGGCGCCGATGGCCGCGCAGGCAGCCTCCAGATCCGGCAGCACCAGTATCGCAACCTCGTCCCGATCGGGACCGGCGATGACGAGGTCGAGGGCCAGCGGGGCGAGCACACGCAGCAGGCTCAGGCGCAGCGGCCCGACGCTCACCCGGCTGCCGCTGCTGAGCTTGAAGTCCTCCGTGAGGCGCCCGTCGAACACCAGCCCGCGGGCCGGATCGGCCGGATCGATCAGCCGTACCGCATCACCCATGCAATAGAAGCCTTCCTCATCGAAGGCCGCAGCAGTCTGCTCGGCGGCGCGCCAGTAGCCCGGCGTCACGTGCGGCCCGCGGCTGCGCAGCTCCCACTTGTCACCGACCGCCGCCAGCTTGACGATCGAGCCGGGCGCGGGCAGGCCGATCACGCCGGCGCGCTCGTTCGCCGGCGTGGTGAACGTGACCGCCGGAGCCGTCTCGGTCGCCCCGAGGCCCGACAGGATCGGCACGCGTCGTCCCTGGGTCGCGAGCGCGTGCCGGTCGAGCGCATCCCAGATGTGCTGCGGCAGCCCCGCGGCGGCGAAGAAGCAGGCGCGCAGCCGCCGATAGAAGCTGTCGCGCAGTGCCGTGTCCTGTTCCATGCGCCGCGCGAGCATCTCGTAGCCCTTGGGCACGTCCAGGTGGATCGTCGGGGAGATCTCACGCAGATTGCGCACGGTGCGCTCGAACGCGCCCGGCACTGGCCGGCCATCATCGATGTACAGCGAGCCGCCGTTGAACAGCGCCAGACCGACGTTGTGGCTGCCGCCGAAGGTATGGTTCCACGGCAACCAATCCACCAGGATCGGTGGTTGCTCGAGCACGAACGGCACCGCCGCGCGCAGCATGACCTGGTTGCTGCAGAGCATGCGATGCGTCGTGATGACCGCCTTGGGCTGACCGGTGGAACCCGATGTCAGCAGAAACTTGGCGATGGAGTCGGGTTGCACGAGCGCATGCGCGGCTTCGGCCCGCGTTGGATCCTCGGATGCGAGCTGCTCGAGCGCCAGCACCGCGCGGCCGGGCGCGAGGGGCGCGGCGCCAACCAGCACGGCGTCGGCAGGGGCGGTGGCCTCGAGCGCGCGTGCGAACGCCGCGGTCGTGTCGGCGGCGGTATCGAGGGCCGCGATCATCCCCGGCGTGAGCAGCTGCATCACATAGCGCAGCTTCGCGAGGTCCGAGCCGGCCTGCGAGTACGCCGCTGATACCGGGCAGTACGGCACGCCCAGATACATCGCGGCCAGTGCCAGCAGCAGGTGCTCGATGCCGTTGCCCGAGAGGATCAGCAGCGGGCGCTGCGCCGACAGCTCGAATGAGGCCAGGCCGGCGGCGAGCGCGCGCACCTGCCGCAGCGTCTGGCCGTAGCTCAGGCGTCGCCACTGCCCATCTGCGGCGCGCTGCGCCAGCAGCAGCCGCTCGGGTGCGAGCCTCGCCCAGTGCTCGAGCGCATCGGTCACGCGCCGCGGGTAGTCGGCCAGCGGCGTGCGCGGCGTCAGGATCAGCGCACCGTCGGTGCGCCGCTCGACCTCGACCGCGAACGAGCTGGGGGCCCACGCGAGCGGATCGGCGCCCATCGTCAGTCCCTGGGCCCCAGCTGCAGCGCCGTGATGGCGTTGCGTTTCAGGATCAGGTCGTGCACTTCCGGCTTGAAGCCCGCATCCTTGAAGTCGTTCAACCAGCGGTCGGGCGTGATCAGCGGATAGTCCGAGCCGAACAGCATGCGCTGCCTGAGCGGGCCGTTGGCATAGCGCACCAGCTGCGGCGGGAAGTACTTGGGCGACCAGCCCGACAGGTCGATGTAGACGTTGGGCTTGTGCAGGCACACCGACAGCGCCTCATCCTGCCAGGGCCAGGACGGGTGCGCGATGATGATGGTCATGTCGGGGAAGTCGGCGGCGACGTCGTCCAGGTGCATCGGGTTGGAATATTTCAGCCGCAGTCCGCCGCCGCCGCGCATGCCGCTGCCGATGCCCGAGTGGCCGCTGTGGAAGGTGGCCGGCAGGCGGTGCTCGGCGATCAGCTCGTAGAGCGGATAGGCCATGCGGTCGTTGGGAAAGAACCCCTGGCAGGTCGGATGGAACTTGAAGCCGCGGATCACGCCCTGCTCGATCAGGCGGCGCGCCTCGCGCACGCCCATCGCGCCCTTGTGCGGATCGATGCTGGCGAACGCGAGCATGATGTCGGCGTTGTCGCGCGCGGCGTCGATGACCTCGTCGTTGGAGACGCGGCGCACGCCCATCTGGAATTCCGAGTCGACCGTGAACATCACCAGGCCGATGCGGCGCTCGCGGTAGTAGGCGATGGTCTCGCCGATGGTCGGCAGCTTGTCGGTCTTGAAGTACTGCCCGGCGGCCTGCTCGAACGGCCGCCAGGCCTCGTCCGGCTCGTCCCGGCAGGACATCTCGGCGTGCGTGTGCACGTCGATCGCGATCAGCTCGTCGATATTCACTGCTGCGGCCCCCGTTCCCGTTCCCAGTCTGCAATCGTCCTGCCCGACGCGACCAGCTCCACCAGCAGCGGCGCCGGCTCCCAGTGCATCGGTCCGAAGCGCTCGCGGTAGCGCCGCAGCGCATCCAGCAGCGCCGCCAGTCCGATGCTTTCGGCGTAGAACAGCGGACCGCCGCGGTAGCGCGGGAAGCCGTAGCCGGCGCACCACACCACGTCGATATCGCCGGCGCGCTGCGCCACTCCTTCCTGCAGGATGCGGAAGCCCTCGTTGATCAGCGGATAGAGGCAGCGCTCGACGATCTCCTGCTCGGAGTGCTCGCGCGGCTCGATGTCGAGCTGTGCGGCCCGCGCCCGCAGCAGCGCGAGCGCTTCCGGATCGTCATGCCGGGTGGCGTCGCCGTCCTGATAGCGGTAGTAGCCCGTGCCGCTCTTGCGGCCCAGCCGCCCGGCCTGCGCCAGTGCCATGTCCGCCTGGTAGTAGCTCGGGTCCGGCGGGTAGCGTGCCGCGTTGGCGCGGTGCACGTTCACGCTCACGTCGATGCCGGCCATGTCGAACACCGCCAGGATCCCCATGGCCATGCCCCATTGCTCCAGCGCGCTGTCGATGCGGCGGGGAGCGGCGCCCTCGAGCACCATGCGCTCGGCCTCGCGCGCATAGCCCTCCATCATGCGATTACCGATGAAGCCGTAGCACAGCCGCGCGATCACCGGAGTCTTGCGCAGGCGCCGCGCCAGCTGCATAGTCGTCTGGATCGTCTCGGGTGAGCTCGCAGCCGTGCGTACCACCTCGAGCAATGGCATCACCTGCGCGGGCATGAAGAAGTGCATGCCGATGACGTCGCCGGGGCGGCGCGTGGCGCGCGCGATCTCGCCGATGTCCAGCGTTGAGGTGTTGGTCGCCAGCACCGCCCCGGGTCTGGCCGCGCGGTCGAGCCGCTCGAAGATGCTGCGCTTGAGCGAGAGGTCCTCGAACGCAGCCTCGATGATGAGGTCGGCCTGCGAGAGCGCGCTGTCATCGAGGCTGCCGCGCACCAGTGCCAGGCGCTGCGCCTGCTGCTCGGCGCTGATGCGGCCGCGCTGCAGCTGGGATGCATAGTCGTGCGCGATGGCCGCAAGGCCGCGCCCGAGCGCCGCCGCGTCGACGTCCAGCAGCGTCACCGGGATGCCGGCATTGGCGAAGCACTCGGCGATGCCGCGGCCCATCGTGCCGGCGCCGACCACCGCGCATGATTGAATCGGCCGTGCTGCCGTGGCCGGCGGCAGATCCGCCACCCGCCGCGCCTCGCGCTCGGCGAAGAACAGGTGCACGGCGGCGCGGCTCTCGACGCTGATCTTCGCCTGCGCCACCAGCTGCTCCTCGTACGACAGCCCCTGCGCCAGCGGCAGCGTGACGGCGGCGCTGACCGCATCGAACGCCAGCGCCGGCGCGCGCTGATGCGGGTACTGCCGGGCAATCTGCTGCTTCAGGCGCTCCATGGCCGGCAGTGCGGCGCTGGCAGGATCGACGCGCCGCTCCCCGGTACGGCGCGGGGCGGCCCCTTCGGCCAGCAGCTGACCCACATAGGCGAGCGCACCGGCCAGCGGGTCGCCCGCATCGGCCTGGATGATCGCATCGATGAACCCCAGCTCCAGCGCGCGCTGCGCGCCGACCGGTTTACCCGACACGATCAGCTCGAGCGCCGGCAGCGCGCCGATCAGCCGCGGCATGCGCTGCGTGCCGCCGGCGCCGGGGATGATCCCCAGGGTCACCTCGGGAAAGCCGAAGCGCGCCTCGGGCGAGGCCACGCGATAGTGGCAGGCCAGCGCCAGCTCCAGACCGCCGCCGAGCACCGTGCCGTGCATTGCGGCGATCACCGGGATCGGCAGCGCCTCGATGCGACCGTAGAGCTCGCGGTATTGCGCCTCGCGCGGCGGTCCGCTGAACTCGCCGATATCGGCGCCGGAGAAGAAGGTGCTGCCGGCGCAGCGCAGCAGCAGCGCCCTGACACCGCTCTGGCGCGCGAGCTGCTGCAGCGCCTGCGACAGCCCGGCACGCACCGCGGCGGTGATGGTGTTGACCGGGGGATTGTCGGCGGTGATGACGGCGATGTCGCCGTGCCGCTCGAGGCTGACGCAGCCGGCTGGCGCGGGGCCGGATGGCTCCGCGGCGCCGCACTGCCCGGCATCACGCCGTTGGTCGCCACGCTCTGCGGCGTCACGTTGCCCGGCCCGACCGTCCACGTTGCTGCGTCTCCATTACAGTAAAGTTGACGATTTAGTCATTTTTGTAATAAATAGTCAAATGGATCGGCGCAAGGTCAAAACGCGCGCGGCACTGCTGGCCGCGGGGCGCACGCTGCTGGCAGCGCGCGACATCGACGGCATCAGCGTCGATGAGATCGTCGCCGCGGCCGAGGTGGCCAAGGGCAGCTTCTACAACCACTTTGGCGACAAGGATGTGTTCGCGCGCGAGATCGGCGCGGCGGTGCGCCGCCAGGTGGAGCAGGCCGTGGCGGCCGCCAATGCCGGGGTGACCGATCCGGCGGCGGTGGTGGCGCGCGCGTTGTGCGTGTTCCTGCGCTTCGCGATCGAGCACCGCGACAGCGCGCAGGTTCTGTGGCGGCTCAATCCCGGCTCCACCATGGCGGAGGCACCGATCAACCGGGCGCTGCGCGAGGATCTGGCGCGCGGCATCCGGGCCGGACGTTTCAACGGCATCGATGTGGAGATCGGCGTGCTGCTGGTGATGGGAGCCGTGGTGATCGGCATGCGTCACGTGCTGGAAGAACGCGTCGTCACGCCGCCGGTCGCGATCGCAACCAACATGGCCGCCGGAATGATGCGCGCATTGGGTGTGGCTACGGCGCCGGCCGGGCGCGTTGCCGCGGCCGCGGCGCGCCATGTGTTCGGCGACCTGCCGGCCGGATCGGTCTCGCGCCGCTGGCCGAAGGTCCGGCCGGCAGGTATCGGCCTCGTCGACATCCCATGAGAACATCGCGATGCCGACGCTGGCGCCGATGCGCGCCTCGTTGCCGTCGATCAGATAGGGCGCGGCCAGGGCCGTGATGATGTTCGCCGCCAGGGTGCTGCTCGATGCGGGACCTGCCACATCCACTTGCAGGACCGCGAACTCGTCCCCCGCCGAGGCGTGCGACCAGATCGGCCTCGCCGGCAATGGTGCGCAGCCGTGCCGCCACCGCCTGCAGCAGCTTGTCGCCGACGGGATGACCGCGTGTGTCGTTCATCTCCTTGAAGCCGTCCAGATCCAGGTACAGCACCACGAACGCCGGTGCACCGGCTTTGGCGGCCGCGAAGGCCTGGCGGATGCGATCGCTGAAGGCGGCCCGATTGGCCAGACCGGTCAGCGCATCGGTGCGCGCGAGCACGGCCATGCGGTCGCGCGCCGGGGTGAGGCGGTTCTCCATCCAGCGGCTCTCGCCCGAGCGCGTCAGCATGCGAAATTCGATGGTCGCCGGCGGCGCGTCCTTGCCGAGGAGGCCGGCCATCACCTGCTGGACCCTGGCGCGATCCTCCGGATGGATGTAGTCGCGATACAGCGTCGGAGACGCGATCAACTCCTCGCGATCGTGGCCGAGCAGCGCGACGTTCTGCGAAATGTAGAGCATGGGCAGCGCCGGCTCACCCCGCAGCCGGTACAGGATCGTCGGACTGTTCTGCACGATGGTGTTGGCCCGGCGCAGCGCCTCCGAGGAGCGCTCGCGCGTGACCGCAACGCCGATGACGTTGGCCAGGATCGTCAGGACGTTGATTTCCGCCGCCGTCCAGTCGTGCTCGCTGTGGCAATCCTCGAAGGCGATATGCCCCCAGTAGCCGCCGTTGACGAAGATCGGGATCTGCAGGACCGACACCACCTGCAGTTGCGTCAGCAATTCCCGCACCGCGCCGCCGCTGGTGCGGGTGTGGCCGATGACCGCCTTGCCCGCGCGCAGCGGGCGCAGCCAGTCGGCCAGGGCGGCCTGATGCGGACTGTCCGCGATCGCGGTGTCGAAATCGATCTGCGTCGGCGCGTCCGGCGACTCCCACACGAAGTAGATGAAGGTCCGTGCCGCCTGCCGCTGCCTGCGCCGGATCTCCACCACGACCATCCGGTCGATACGCACCACTCTGGCCACGGCTTCCAGCGCCGCGGGGAGCGTCCGCGTCACCGACTCGGCCATCAGGATATCGGACAGGCAGTTGGTGACCGTCTGCAGCAGGATTTCACTGCGGTAACGGCTCGAAGTGCTCTCGTGGCAGGCCGATCCGGTGCGCGCGAAACGCCCGCGGCGAGAGGCGCTCGCGCTTGGAGAAGAAACGCGAGAAATAGGCGGGATCGTCGAAGCCGAGGTAGTAGGCGGTCTGGGCAATGGTCATGTTCGAATACACCAGTGCCCGCTTTGCCTCGCGCAGCAGCCGGTCCTGGATCAGCCGAATCGGCGAGCAGCCGCTCACCGCCTGGCAGGCGCGCCGCAGCCGCCCGGCGCTGACGCCGAGCGCCGCGGCGTAGGCGTCCACGTCCCGGCGCGACAGATAGTCGCGCTCGATCGTGTCGCGGAACCGCTCCACCAGCCGTCCGGCCGGACCTTCGCGGATGGTGAGCGGCGCGGCGGGGGCGGCACCAACGCGCAGCGCCGCCACCAGAATCGCCAGCAGGTGCGCTTCGATCGCCGCGGCACGGGCCGGGGCGATCGACACCAGCTCGCGCGACAGCCGCGCCAGGCTCTCGCCGATCGGCCCCGCATCGGCCAGCGGCACGCACGCCGGCGCCGCGAACAGGGCAGCGAAACTGCTTTCACGGCACATCAGCTCGCGCAGATACGCGGCGGCCAGGGTGAGCACCGTGCCGGTCGTCTCCGGCTCGTACAGGAAGCCATGCACGACGCCGGCCGGCACCAGCAGCAGGCATGGTGCCGCGAACTCGACCGCCTGCGCCTCGCTGAACATCTCACCGGCGCCGGTGTCGATCAGGAAAACATGGCTCAGGTCCGCGTGCGCGTGCGCGCGGATGTTCCAGTGGCTGGGCCGGCAGCGGTTGTCCAGCGCCTCCAGATGCAGGAAGCGGTCGGGGACGGCACGCGGGGACTCGCCATAGAGAAAGAAGCTCGGAACAACGGAGCGGTGAGCGCGGGAACGGCGGGCGATAATGTGTGGCATTGGTCGGCGCCGCGTAGCGACAGCGCGCGATATCCTGCTTCAGGCGCCGGAAAAATCCAAGTTTCTGCGCATTGCGTCCATCGTCGCGCGATCCGCACCGTCCTAGGGTGCACTCCGGCGGCCTTGGCAGACCGCCGCATCGATGCCGCAACCGCGGCGCAGAAGGGGGCACGTTGCGCACACAGGTGGCCATCATCGGCGCCGGGCCGGCGGGGTTGTTGCTCTCGCAGCTGCTGCACCAGGCCGGGCTCGATTGTGTGGTGCTGGAGCGCCAGCAGCGGGCGCTTGTCGAGGGCCGTATCCGCGCCGGCGTGCTGGAGCAGACCACCGTCGAGCTGATCGGCCGGGCGGGTGCGGATGGGCGCCTGCAACTGCAGGGCCTGTCGCACCAGGGCTTCAACCTGTCCTGCGATGGCGAGGTGTTCCGTATCGACATGGCCGGCCTGACCGGTGGCGCCAAGGTCATCGTCTATGGCCAGACCGAGCTGACGCGCGACCTGATCGAGGTGTGTCTTCGGCGCGGCACGCCGCTGCTGTTCGGGGTGCAGCGGGCGGCGCTGCATGAGATCGAGGGCACCGCGCCGTATGTCACCTTCGAGCAGGACGGGGCGCCCTGCCGCCTCGACTGCGACTTCATCGCCGGGTGCGACGGCTCACATGGGGTCAGCCGTTCGAGCATCCCCGCCGCGAGCCGCACCGTGTTCGAACGCACCCACCCGTTCGGCTGGCTCGGCCTCCTGGCCGACGTGCCTCCGTGCGGCCCGGAGCTCACCTACTGCAACCACGAGCGCGGCTTCGCGCTCGCGAGCATGCGCTCGCCCACCCGCAGCCGCTACGACCTGCAATGTGCGCTGGACGAGTCGCTGCAGGCATGGCCCGACGAGCGCGTCTGGGAGGAGCTCGCGCTGCGCCTGGGACCTGCGCTGGCGGCGAGCATGACCCGCGGGCCGTCGATCGAGAAGAGCATTGCGCCGCTGCGCAGCCTGGTGATCGAGCCGATGCATCATGGCCGGCTGTTCCTGGCCGGTGATGCCGCACATATCGTTCCGCCAACGGGGGCGAAGGGCCTGAACCTGGCGGCCGCCGACGTGGGCTTCCTGTCGGAGGCGCTCTCGGACTGGTACCGCCGCGGCAGCACGCGGGCGCTGGATGAGTACTCCGGGCGCGCCCTGGCGCGGGTGTGGAAGGCCGAGCGCTTCTCATGGTGGCTCACCGGCCTGACCCACCGCTTTGCCGACATGGATGCGTTCGCGCACCGCATGCAGCTGGCCGAGCTGCAGTACATCCGCGGCTCGCGTGCGGCGCAGACCGTTTTGGCCGAGAATTACGTCGGCTTACCATTCACTTAGCGGCCGGCGCAGACTGCCGCAGCCGGGACAACCTCCACGGGGCGATCTGCACGCAAGCCGGAGCATTCGATGAACAGCATCCACTACAAGCGGGAAGACGCGGCCCAGCCGCCGTCGCTGTTTCCCGCCTATACCTCCACCCCGGCGCGCTCCCCGCGAGAGCCATTGGTGCGCATCCCGCAGACCTTGACCGAGACCACGGGCCCGGCCGACTGGGAGCAGCTGCTCGGCCCGGCGGTGGCCGACCTGACCGCGCAGCATCGGGGCATGCCGCAGGGCCAGCGGATCGTCGTCTCGGGCAGCGTGCTGGATGAGGATCGCCGTCCGGTGCCCAACACCGTGGTGGAGATCTGGCAGGCCAATGCCGCGGGGCGCTATATCCATCTGCGCGATCAGTGGGATGCGCCGATCGACCCGAATTTCACCGGAGCCGGCCGCGTAATCACCGATGCGGCCGGCCGGTACCGCTACGTGACCGTGCGGCCCGGTGCCTATCCCTGGGGCAATCACTACAACGCGTGGAGGCCGGCGCACATTCATTTGTCGCTGATGGGGCCGGCATTCGCCACGCGGCTGGTGACCCAGATGTACTTTCCCGACGATCCGCTGATCCGGATCGATCCGATCGCCAATGCCGTGCCGCTGCCCTATCGCCAGCGCATGGTGGCGCGCTTCGACATTGACACCACGATGCCGAGCTGGGCGCTCGGCTACCGATTCGATATCGTACTGCGGGGCCGCGAGGCGACCCCGATGGAGCGCTGAGCATGGAAGCCGACAATCAGACACCCGAGATCTTCGGGCAGACGCCGTGGCAGACGGTGGGTCCGTTCTTCCATTACCAGCTGCCGTGGAAGGGTTGTGCGGACCTGACCGGCTGCTCGGACCTGGGTGCGCGCCTGGACCTGATGCCCGCCGAGCACTGCCTGCTGTACCGTGCCGCCGAGCGCGGCCCGATCAGCGGTGAGCCGATCCGGATCATCGGCCGCGTGCTGGATGCCAACGGCACGCCGGTGCCCGATGCGCTGCTGGAGATCTGGCAGGCCAACGCCGCCGGCCGCTACCACAGCCCGGCTGACCCGCGCAGCGAGCTGCCGCTGCAGGCGGCCTTTGCCGGCTTCGGCCGCGCCGCCACCGCCGCGGACGGCACCTTCCATTTCCGTACCATCATGCCCGGCCCGGTACCCGGCCCGGGCGCGCGGCTGCAGGCGCCGCACATCGCGGTGGGCGTTCTCGGGCGGGGCTTGATCAAGCGCCTGGTGACGCGGATCTATTTCGAAGGCGACGCGGCCAACGAGACGGACCCGATCCTGGCGATGGTTCCCGCGTCGCGCCGCCACACGCTGATTGCGCGGCGCACGGCCGGCGGCGATGGCGGCGAGGACGGTGTGGCCGCGTATTGCTTCGACGTGCACCTGCAGGGCGAGCGCGAAACCGTGTTTTTCGATTGCTGAGCCGCTGCTGCGGAAGTTCGAAGGAGTCCAACCTTGTCCTCGTTGCTGCGCGACCGTCCGGCCTCGACCGCTGCCATGCTCGGTGCGTTCGGCGATGAGGCGCTGCTGCGCGCGGCGCTCGCGTTCGAGGCGGCGCTCTCGCGCGCCGAGGCGGACGAGCGGCTGATTCCCGAGAGCGCCGCGGCGCTGATCATCGAGACCTGCAACAGCGCCCCGTTCGACGTTGCAGAGCTGGCCGCCGACAGCGCGTTCGCCGGTACGCTGGCGATTGCGCTGGTGCGCCGGCTGCGCGCGGCGGTGGGTGCGCGCGATGCGTCGGCCGCGGCGCTGGTGCATCTGGGCGCCACCAGCCAGGACCTGGCCGACAGCGCGCTGATGCTGCAGGCCAAGGCCGGCGCACAGCTGATCGTGGCCGAGGGGCGCGCGCTGGCGCAGGGGCTGGAGGGGCTCTCGCAGGCCTATGCCGGCACACCGGCGCTGGGCCGCACGCTGCTGCAACCGGCGCTGCCGATCACGTTCGGGCTGAAGGCGGTCAACTGGCTGCTGGGGATCGACGCGGGCCTGCGGCGGTTCGAGCGCGAGTGCGACACGGCGCTGATGCTGCAGCTCGGCGGTGCCACCGGCTCGCTGCAGGGCCTGAGCTTCGCGGTGGTCGAGCGTGTGGCGGCGCAGCTCTCGCTCGCCGTGCCTACCGCCGCGTGGTTCGCGCGCCGCGACGGAATCGCGGGCCTGGCGGCGTCGCTGGCCATCCTGACCGGTGCCGCCGGCAAGATCGCGCGCGACCTGTCGCTGCTCGCCCAAGGCGAGGTGGCCGAGGCGTTCGAGCCGCGCATCGAGGGACGCGGCGGCTCCTCGGCGATGGCGCACAAGCGTAACCCCACCGGCTGCCAGGTGGCGCTGTCGGCGGCGCTGCGCGCTCCGGGCCTGGCCGCCTCGATCCTGGCGGGGCTGCCGCAGGAACACGAGCGCGGCGTGGGCGGATGGCAGGCCGAGGCGCCGAGTCTGGCCGCGCTGTTCGAGCTCGCGCATGGGGCGCTGGCGGCGATGCGCGAGGTCATCGATGGCCTGGAGATCGATACCACGGCGATGCATCGCAATCTGCAGGCCGCGGATGTCGGCGAGGATACCGGCCACTGCGCGGCACTGGTGCGCCGGGCACTGGACCGTTACCGGGCGGGGCACTGATGGCGTTCGCCAGCCACGAGGGCGCGCGGCTTTACTGGCGGCTCGACGGCGCGCCCGATCGGCCGGTGCTGCTGCTGCTCAACTCCATCGGCGCGGACATGAGCCTGTGGGATCGTGCCGCCCCCCACCTGCTCGGACAGTTCCGGCTGCTGCGCATGGATACGCGCGGCCACGGCGCCTCGGACGCGCCCGCAGGCGATTACCGGCTCGAGCAACTCGCACGCGATGCGCTCGCGGTGATGGACGCCGCGCAGGTCGAGCGTGCAGTCGTGTGCGGCACTTCGCTCGGCGGCATGATCGCGCTGAGCCTCGCGCTGCAGGCGCCGGCACGCGTCAGCGCGCTGATCTGCGCCTGCACGTCGGCGCAGATGAACGTGCAGGCCTGGGCCCGGCGCGTCGAGGCGGTGCGCGCCGAGGGCATGGCCGGGGTGGTCGACATCGTGATGCAGCGCTTCTTCGCCGATGCCTTCCGCGAAGCCCACCCGGAAGTGTGCGCCAGCGTGCGCACCGGCCTCATGGCGATGAGCGCGGACGGTTACGCCGGCTGCGCCGCCGCGGTGCGCGACATGGACCTGATCGGACGGATCGGCGCGATCAAGCTGCCGACGCTGGTGATCAGCGGGCAGCGCGATATCTCCACGCCGTTCGCCGGGCACGGCGAGCGCATCCTCGCCGCCATCGCCGACGTGCGCCACGTCTGCCTGAATGCGGCGCACCTGGCGTGCGTGGAGGTGCCGGCGGCCTTCGCTGCGGCGCTGCGCGGCTTTGTGACCGAGGTGTCGGATGGGCCGGCGCTGCGCGCGGCGGACGAGGTGCTGCTGCAGGCCGGCCTGAAGACCCGGCGCGAGGTGCTGGGCGCGGAGTGGGTGGAGCGCGCGCTGGCGGCGCGCACGCCCTTCAATAGCGACTTTCAGGCGCTGATCACGCGCTATGCCTGGCACGAGATCTGGGGGCGGCCGGGGCTGGATGCGCGCACTCGGCGGCTGCTGGTGCTGGCGATGACCGTGGCGCTGGGGCGGTGGGAGGAGTTCCGGCTGCACGTGCGCGCCGGCCTGCAGCAGGGCGGCTTCACCGAGGATGAGCTGAAGGAGGTGCTGATGCAGGCGGCGATCTACGCCGGCGTACCGGCTGCCAACACCGCCTTCAGCGAGGCGGCGGCGGTGATCAACGAGCTGCAGGCGCGCGGCGCGGGCTGAGCGGCGGTAGTATGCGCATCTGCATGGCAGAAGCGCACATCAGCTCGGTAGGCGATCACTTCCTGGTCGGCTTGCGCCCATCGGTGACGCTGCACGAACGCGATCAGGCGTTGCTGCGCGAGCTGCGGCCGGCCGGCGTGATCCTCTACAAGAGCAATTTCCTGCATGACGCGCCCTACCATGAGTGGCTGCAGGCGCACGCGAGGCTCGTGGCCGATATCCGCGGCGCGATCGGCCGCGAGCGCATCTTCATCGCCATCGACCATGAGGGAGGGCGCGTGTGCCGTACGCCGGCGCCGATCACCCGGTTCTCCTATGCGGCCAGTTGGGCGCAGCAGGCCGGCGCGATCGGCAGCGCAATGGGCCGGGAGCTCTCATCGCTGGGGATCAACCTCAATTTCGCCCCGGTGCTCGATATTCACAGCAACCCGGCCAATCCGGTCATCGGGCCGCGCGCCTTCGGCGAAACCAGCGAACAGGTGATTGGCGCCGCGCTGGCCTTCATGTCGGGCCTGCAGGCTCAGCAGGTGCTCGCCTGCGGCAAGCACTTTCCCGGACATGGCGATACCGACAGCGATTCCCACCACGAACTGCCGGTGCTGCATCAGACACTGCGGGCGCTGCGCGAGCGTGAGCTCGAGCCATTCGCCGCCGCGATTCGGGCGGGTATTGCGATGATCATGACCGGGCACATAATGCTGCCTGCCGTGGATGCGCTCGCGCCGGTGACGCTGTCATACCGCTTCAATCAGCAGCTGCTGCGCGAGCAGCTGGGATTCGGCGGCGTCATCGTCTCGGACGATGTGGGCATGCGCGCGGTGTCCGGCCTGTTCGCCGATCCGGCGGCCGCCCCGAAGCTGATCTGCGCCGGCGCCGACATGCTGATGATCAGCGCGCACTGGACCGACACCGATCGCTGCCGCGGATTTGCCCGGGCGCTGATCGCCGCGCAGGACGAGGGCTCGATGCCGGCGGAGCGCTCCGCCCAGTCACGCGCCCGGGTGCAGGCGCTGCTCGGGCGCGCCGCCCAGCCGGCGGTGACCGCCCTGCCGGCCGAGGTGTTCGAGCAGCATCGGCACTCCGGAGCGCTGTTCCAGGCGCAGACCGTGGAAGTGGTCTAGCGGCGCGACCCCGCGGCGCGGCGCGTGTGGCTACAGATACGGTGACAGCAGCCAGAACACGCTGTCGCGCAGCCGGCGACCCAGACGAGCGATTCCGCGTGGCTCGACCGGAGGCTGCGCGGAATGAGCGCGCGCGGACAGGATATATTCCGCAAGCCGGGCGCACACGGTCGCGTCATAGACTTCCACCGCGATCTCGAAATTGAGCCGCAAGCTGCGCGGATCGAGGTTGGCGGAGCCAATCTGGGCATAGGCGCCATCCACCACCAGCAATTTGGTGTGCGAGAACGGCGAGGGCTGCAGGAATACCTGCACGCCGCGCTGCGTGAGCGGCGGCAGCCAGCGCTGGCAGGCCCAGTCGACATAGCGCAGGTTGCTGCGCTCCGGCAGCACCAGACACACCTCCACACCGCGCAGCGCCGCGGCCTGCAGCGCCGCCGTGAGCTCGGGCGGAGGAATGAAGTAGGGCGTCATGATCAGCACCTGGCGGTGCGCCACCGAGATCGCCCCGAGCATGACGAACAGCAGCTTGTCCATGTCCTCGTCGGGACCCTCGGTGATCACGCGGCAGGTGCACTGGCCGCGGGGGGCGGCCGGCGGCGGCACCGCCAGGGCCTCGCCGGCCGCGAAGCGCCAGTCGGCGGTGAAGCTCTCCGCCAGCTGCGTCACCACCGGCCCGTGCAGCTGGAAGTGCAGATCCGCCATGCGCCGGTGATTGGGCTTGCCGACTTCGCGGCCGCCGATGTTCATGCCGCCGACGAAGCCGGTGCTGCCATCGACGATCAGCAGCTTGCGATGATTGCGCAGATTCAGCGACAGCACCGGCAGCGCCAGACGCGGCGGCAGGAAGCGCTCGGCGCGTACCTTCGCCGCGCGCAGCAGCCGCACGGCATGCGGCCAGCTGTACCATTCCCCCATGCCGTCCACCAACACGTGTACCTGCACCCCGCGGGCGCGGGCGCCCGCCAGTGCGGTGATGAATTGCCGCCCGACCGCGTCGGTGTCGAAGATGTAGCTCGCCAGCCAGACCGATTCGCGCGCCTGTTCAATTGCCGCCAGCATGGCGGGGAAGGCGTTCTCGCCATTCTCGAGCATGACCACGTCGTTGCCGGCCAGGCGCGCCCGCCTGGTTACGGCATCGCCAATATGGGTCAGCTGCGCGGCAAAGCCGTCTGCCGGCAGCGCTCGCTCGATCGGGGGCGGATGCGTGATGACTCCGGCGCGCAACTGCCGGGCACGCGTGCGCACCCGGTTGACGCCGAACAGTGCGTACAGGATGGCGCCGGCGAGCGGAAACAACCAGCACACCACGATCCAGCCGAAGGCGCTGCGCGGATCGGTCTTGGTGAGCAGCGCATGCACGGCGGCGGCGGCCGAGACGCACACGTATGCGGCCGTCAGCAGCCATTCGCTGGTGGTCGCAACGGGGAGGAACGGAAGCAGGTGCATGCAGTGGTGGCCGGTGCGCTCCTGCGCGGCGTCGGAAAATGCGTACGGGCGCGGGCCGGCGGCGGCGCTACAAGAGCGCCCGCGTACCCGAACACACGATACGGCCGACCGTATGATACGGCTCTTTCGAGCCGGCGCATCCCGCTCGGCGGGGGAGTACTGTTCATCACCATCTGCAGTCCGGCGCCATCCGTATTTGCCGCACTTCACTAGGCGAAGCCTTGCATGACCTGGTCGCGACGGCGGCGGCAGTATGGGCTGCAATGCAATCCCCGTCATGCATCCCGCTGCCGGTGCAGACCGCCGCCGGCGTCACGCTGCGCGCCCGCGGCGCAGCCGCTGCGGTAAACGCTGATGCGCGCTGTGAGGGGACGTCCTAGGCTGCCCGCATGTCAGAGACCAAACCGCGGCTCGATGAGCCGGCCCCGGATTTCGAGGGCCGCTCGACGCATGGGATCGTGCGTCTGCGCGATTTCGCCGGGGCGTGGTTGGTGTTCTTCACCCATCCGGCCGATTTCACCCCGGCGTGCGCCAGCGAGCCGGTCGGTTTTTCCCGCCACGCCGATCGGTTCGCCGCGCTCAACTGCCGCCTGCTCGGAT
The DNA here is from genome assembly GCA_036267195.1 of Steroidobacteraceae bacterium. Lineage (GTDB taxonomy): Bacteria > Pseudomonadota > Gammaproteobacteria > Steroidobacterales > Steroidobacteraceae > FEN-1191. The sequence goes on along the minus strand of DATAWM010000052.1, from coordinate 68,780 downwards.
TGTCGGCCGACGGCGTGTACGCGCATCTGGCGTGGCGGGAGAATATTCGCGAGCACCTCGGTGTCAGCATTGATTTTCCCATCCTGGAGGACGCGTCATTGGAGATCTCCAGGCGCTACGGCATGGTCACGCGCGAAGGAACCGCGCAGCGGCCCGATGGACGGGCGCTGAGCGGTGCACGGGCGGCATTCATCATCGACCCCGCCGGTATTCTGCGCTCGATGCTGTATTACCCGCCGACGACCGGGCGCTCGGTGAGCGAGATACTGCGGCTGCCGGGCGATCAGACGCTGCAACCGGCCGCGCAGACCGTGGCGACGGTCGAGGGGCGGCGCGAGATGCCTACGGCTGCGTCGATTGGTATTCATACAAGCAGCCCGCGACGGCGCGCTGAGCGCAGCAGCCGGCCAGGCGGCGGCGAGCTCCTCGAGCAGTCCGAGCAGCTCGTCGGCATTGATCGGCTTGCTCGCAATGCGTGTCTGCCGGTCGAGGGCTGCGCCCTGGACGGCCGAGGAGGTATCGCCGCTGATCAGGACGGCTCGTATCGGCCGGACTGCCGGGTCATCCTCGATCAACAGTATCTTGCGCAGCGGGTGCGCCGGCGCCGGCGACGCGGCGGCAGCCGCTTCGCGCGCCGGGACCTGCCGCGCGGGCCCGGCTGCCATCGGCAGCGCCACTGAGAATGCCGAGCCCTTGCCGGGATCGGAACGCACCTCGAGCGGCAGGCCGAGCAGATCGACGATTACCGCTGTCCAGCCCTCCACGAGCACACGCTCCCGCTCGTGCCGGCAGCGCAACAGTACCCAGCCCCGCGAGGTGTACTTGATTGCATTGGACAGCAGATTTCGCAGTACCTGGCTGACGAGCGCCGGATCGGAACGCACGCTGTCGTCGCAGGATTCGATCCTCAGCTCGAGGCCCTTTTGCATCGTCAGCTGCGCGAACTCGGAGCGCATCTGGGCGAAGATTGCAGCTAGCGTGAAGTCTGCGACTTCGGGCTCTACCGCGCCGGATTCGAGCTTGCTGATATCCAGCAGCGCGTTGAGCAGCCGGGTCATCGCGTCGATCGCCAGTTCCTGCTGCAACAACGCCTCGGTGAGGGCGCTCTCGGTGGTACTGCGGCGCATGGCGCCGTTCAGCAGGGCCAACGTCTGCAGCGGCTAACGCAGGTCGTGACTGGCCCACGTGCGCGCCGCGGAAGCGCTCCGGCAGCAGCCGGTCGATGCTCGACCCGACCATCTCGGCCTGCGTGTAGCCGAACAGCGCCGACACCTGCCGATTCGCGAATACGATCACACCCGCCTTGTCCACTACCACGATCGCGTCAGGCGCAGAGTCGAGGATATCGGGGACTATGTCGGATGAGATCATCGGCCGGGGCAGTGCTAGCCGTTGTTGATAGGGCCCGGGGATTGTCCGTGGGGCGGCAGCTGCCGTCAAACTATAGTGATCGACGCAATGTCGATGACTTCGTCTGCATACACCGGCTGTTATCGGTAGAACGATTGGCGCGGCGCGTGATGCGGGCACGGCGCGTATAGTTGAGGGTCCCGACCCCGTGAAAGGCGATTGCTGCAATGACGGAAACGACGTCTGCGATCAATCCACGAAGCGTACTGGTTTGCGGCGGTGGCCCCACCGGACTGCTGGCGGCGCTCGGCCTGGCCCGGCGCGGCGCGGCGCGGCGCGGATGTGACCGTGCTGGAGGCCGAAGCCGGCGTCAATCGGTCACCGCGGGCGGTCACCTACACGCGTGACGCGCTGGAGACTTTCGCCGAGCTGGGGGTGCTGCGCGAGGCGCAGGCCCGCGCCTACCGCTGCGGGCTGATCGAGTTCGTGTTCGTGCAGTCGGGCGGACACGCGGCGCGATGATATCGTCTCTATAAATTGCTTTCATTGCCATCATCGTCAAGGAATGCTTGCGATGGCTGCCGTAACTGTCAGGAACTTGCCCGATGAGCCGCTGCTTCTGCTCATAGGCGCTGAGCGAGTGGCGGTTCGCTCAAGTAGTACTGTGTCGGTCAGGTATTTTATCGATTTGCCGAAGAACCTGAATCGCGCTCCAACGACGCGCCGCTCGGCGAGCCGATGTGCCAGAATGTTGGAGCCGCGGACGTTGTTGCGCTCATTATGGGCGAGCTGCAGCTCGATGAGATCGGGATGCCATCCCTTCTCGTTCAGGAGCGTGCTCGCGAGGGTGCGGAAATCGTGTGCCGTCATTTCCTCGCTGCTGTATCCAAGCCTCCGAAGCGCCGCCCCGAGGGTGTTTTCACTGGCGGGGTTGGTGATTGCGGCGTAGCTCAGTGTGCCTTGCCTTTGGGGGCGGCGCTCCCTTGAGGTCGGCGCTGATATCGCGTTTCGCGCGCCCTGTTGTGATGGCGTAACGGAACACCCGCCCGCACACCGAGCGCACACGATGAGTCGTGCCGCGCGCGCCACGCTTCTCTAGCAGCTTGATGCAGAACGCATCGGACAGCGATTTCCCAGTAAAATCGCGGTCAACGATAAGACTGGGAGCCTGATGAGATGAGAGGACAGCTTGACCCACAGGGCCGGATGTTCAGCTACTTCTCCCCGGAGTCTCGAGTGCCAGCTCGAAGATTTCGATGATTTGATGGCGGGCGGAAGCTTCTCGGTCAAGCAGGGGAAGCCAACCATCTGGTACAACACCACGGAGCCAGAGCTCCGTCAGCGCTTCACGATTGCCCACGAGCTTGGACACTTCGTCCTGAGGCACGGCGAAGTGGCAAGGTATTCCGAGATGGCCCGCGCAACTTCAATGCCTCGCAACACGATCCAAACGAGACGAGCGCAAATCATTTTGCCGCGGCTCTGCTGATGCCGGCAGAGGCAGTAAGGCACTTGGTTAGAACAAAGAAGATCACTGATATCGCTGCGTTGGCCGATCAGTTCAATGTGTCTGAAGTCGCGATGAAGTATCGACTCAAAGACATCGGATTGACTGGGTGACAGACGGCAACGATTTGTCAGCTGGGACGCTCAGCCAGCCTGACAAAGACATGCGAGGGGTTCTCCTCAGAGAGGAGAACGAACGCCTTATCTGGAAGCGCGTCGTCCTTCTCGGCTCGTGCGTTCTCATTGTCGTGTTCTATGGCGTATTCCTACGGCTCGCTTTGTACCTATGGAAGTCAGCCGGAACAGCGGCCCCCTTGGATCACTGGCATGGCGCTATTCTGCTTTTCATCGCTGTCGTGCCGACTCTAATTCTTATGAATCTCTCAAAGATGGTGCGCCGACACCATCCCGAGAGCGACGCTGACGATAATGAAATCGACTGGCATCCGGTCGTATCCCTGCTGAAAGAGCTAGCAAAGGCGTTTGGCAAGAAAGAGTGAGGTAGTCGCACGCGGGCCATAAACGAATACACCTGGTACAACCTTTTGATCCCGCCAATCCAGCAGCCCAGCGCCGCCACGCCGCCAATTAGCACGACAGCGAGCCGCCACCCGGGCACATGCACGTGAGCAGCTGCCACCCGGCCGAGCTCGACGATCAGCCAGCCGACCATAATAAGGGCAACGGCCCGGCCAATGACCATCCGGCCGGTTGGGGTCACATCTAGGCGCATCGAAGCAACGTTAACACCGGCATGGGAGGCACAAAAAGCCCGCGGTGGTTGGCCGCGGGTCGGCGTCCCGTAGCTTAGTCGCTACAGCGGCCCCACCGGGCTCGCTTGCCAGACACGTAGCAACCAGTTTCCTGCAACTGGCCCTCCTCATCGAATTGGCCGACCTGCAGCACCGGCATCCCACGCTCGCGCGATTGATCCAGCAACATTTCCGCAGTGAAAAGCCAAGTGCGACTGCCATCTGACCAGCATTCCCAACTGTGCCCGTTGCGCTCAGCTTTCAGAATCCGGTCCCGCATCCCTTCGGGCAGACCGCTGCGATCGCGGACCACGTAGGTGTCTTCGGGGACGATACCTGCGCTTTGCACGAAAGAGTGTAGGAGCTCGTCGACATGGGTCGGCTCCTGAATTCGCTTGAGTCGCAGGGTTTCCACTGCCGACAGCTTTGCACATGGTGCCACGCCTTCACCGCACGGTTTTGTCTGAGCTGGGAGGCGGGTCACGCGGCCAGCATGAAGAAGAATTCATCTTTCCCCTTCTCAGCGTGCGGCTCGCCGGCGCGTGCACCAGAAATGACAACGCCGCCCGAAGGCGGCGCTGGCGTCAAGGCTATCCTATCGGATCAGCGCTGGGCCGTGGACGGCGCTGAAGTGGCGCAGATGAACGTGATCTGCGCCTCGCCGCAGCCACCATGCAGCATGCATTCTTTGGTCGTGTTCGAGACGAGCTTGGCCACCCGGCCTGCTCTCTGAGAAGCGCAAAAATTATTGGCTTTGATGATGGCCTGATTGAGCGCGCCGGTCGGCCCGCTGAACGGCACCTGCGCCGAGATCATCCACGTCCAGGCAGTTGTCTGCACCGGGACGGTAGCGCACGCGGCCAGTAGCAGTGTCAGCGTACAGATTACAAGCTTTTCACTCGTCCCGGAGCGGCGCACGCTCCTGGCTACGATCGCGGGCGAAGTATTCATCCCCAGAACGTAGCGTGCCCGAATGGCCGGCGCCGTGCGGCCATTCACGATTCGATGATCGGTTCCTGCAGCGCGCCCCAAATCCCCCCGCGTGCCGAGGCCGGGCAGCAAAAAGCCCGCGGGATGAGCCGCGGGCTTGAGGGTTGGGCTACGGAGTGACGTGGCTAATCTATCTTCACACCCCCAGCTTCGAGGCACTCGCAGTAGGTGTTGTAGATCAAATCCTCGCGCTCCTCGGCCCGCTGCAGATGTCGCGAGGCCTTCTCCAGTAGCGAGATCGCTCGGAGCAGATCACGCCGGGTGGGCGGCGTGAGCCTGTACCCCTTTACCAGTTCGTCGGCCGGCGTGTTGCACAGCGCCTCGTACATGCCCTCAATGAGTTCCATCGCTCTCCTGTGCGGATCGCGAATCGGGACGATGGCGTTCACGGCCGCGCCTCTGCGATCTTCCGGAGTATCTCCTGCACCTGCAGCTGCACGGCTTCGGGAATACTCAGCTCATCATCGAGCATGCGACCTACCTCGATCATCGTGCCGACTTCCTCCATGCGACGCTCGCGGCCATCCCTGATGGTGATTGCCTCCGCGGCACCGGGCAGCCGCATCGGTGTTCCAATAGGACGCCACGACGCGCACTGTGTCCAGGTCAGCGCGAGAGGCGCCGATGGCGAGGCGGTAGGCGCTCACGGCCGCACCCGACCCGTGTTATCGGCCATCTGCCGCGTGACGGCCGAGTGTGGGCGTCGATTCGGTCGCTTCACGCCTGCGACAAGCATTGCGTGCGCCTGCGCCGCGTGCCGCCTCACGTCCGCATGGATCGACTCAAGCTACCGATGCGTACCCCGACGGCGATGTCACTCAGCGTGACCCGAGGCTTGCCATCATCGTTAAAGCAGGCTGCCGCAGTGTGCAGCGGCGGCGCCGCAATGCCGAGCGCCTCGACGGCGTCATCGAGAAATTCTGACTGCTTGACCTTGACCATCGCCTTGCGCGCGGATGGCCGTCCTGTGCCCTATGCGTGGCCATGGACCACCTCCTGCGCCTCGACGGCCACATCCGGCAGAGGCGCCCCGCGACTTGCTCAAGGCCGCTCCTGATTGTGCTGATGGCGTCGTAGGAGTGCTTCGCCACATCGGACGCCTCTGGGTCTTTCTCCCAGAGAGCCCGGCGCAGTACGTCCAGCACGGACAGCTCTCTGAGCAAACCCTGATCGATCAGATCGAGCTGCTTGGCAACGCTCGGTGTATCGGATCGGACGGACTGCGCCTCGGTGGGCGCGGTAGACTTCGACTTAGCCGTATGGTCATCTCCTTGGGTTGACTGTGGTCAGCCGTCAGGCCGTGCGGTAACACGGTCGGGCGGCGCTTGGCAGCGGTCGAAGCGATCGGAAGGGTACTCACCGCCGCTTGCGCTTTCTGTGCGCTTACGGCGATTTAGTACTAGGGGCGGCTTGCGCGAAATGCAGGGATTTATGGTGGAGCGGAAGGGGATCGAACCCTCGACCTTCGCATTGCGAACGCGACGCTCTCCCAGCTGAGCTACCGCCCCACGAGGCGCGCGATTCTAGCATCTTGGGCGCGGATTTGAAGCGCAAGCGCGATAAATGCCAAAATCGGCGGCTCCATCCCGATAAAAACCTGCCCATGAAATTCATCAGTTTTGTCCACCATGGTCAGGCGGCCGCCGGGCTCGTGCGCCGCGACGGCATCCTGCATCTGTCGGCGGCGGCCGGCCTCGCCGGCGAATCGGCTGACCTGTCCTCGATGCTGGCGGTCATCCGCGGCGGTGAGGCGGCGTTGGCCGCATGCCGGCGGCTCGAGGCGCGGGCGGGCGAGCTCGGCGCGGCACTGCTGCCCGCGGCGCAGATTCACAAGCTGGCGCCCATTCCGGCCCCCGCGCGCAATATCTTCTGCGTCGGACGCAACTACGCGGACCATGTGAAGGAAGCGGCGGCCGCGATGAGCGCCGGGGTGAAGCTGCCGGAGGCGCCGCAATTCTTCACCAAGGCGACGCGGACGGTGATTGGGCCCGGTGCCGAGGTGCGACTGGATCGTGCGGTCACCCAGGCGCTCGACTACGAGGTGGAGCTCGCCGTCATCATCGGGCGCACCGGGCGCGACATCCCCGCGAGCGCTGCGTTCGAGTATGTGTTCGGCTATACCATCGCCAACGACGTGACCGCGCGCGATCTGCAGCGCCGGCATGGCCAATGGTTCAAGGGCAAGTCGCTCGACACCACCTTGCCGCTCGGTCCCTGCATCGTCTCGCGCGATGAGATCGAGGATCCGCGCCCGCTCGCGCTGTCGCTGAGCGTGAATGGACAGGAGCGCCAGCGCGCGCGCGTCGAAGAGATGATCTTCGACATTCCGACCATCATCGCGGCGCTGTCGGCCGGGCTGACGCTGGAAGCCGGCGACATCATCGCCACCGGCACGCCCTCGGGAGTCGGCTTTGCGATGACGCCGCCGCAGTTCCTGCACGATGGCGACGAAGTCACCGCCCGAATCGACCACATCGGCGAGCTGCGCAACCGCATCGTCGAGGTTTGACGCGGCGCCGGAAGGGGATGGGCCGGCGGCGGTGCCGGCGAGTCTCAGTCGGGCGAGCTCGGCGAGACCGCGGGGCCGGCCGGCACCGCCGGAACAGTGGCGGCGGACGAGGCCGTAGCGTCGGCGGCCGCGGCGGCGGCCATGCGCTCGGCCCGTGCGCGTAGCGCGACCAGCGCTGCCGGCAGCTGCCGCTTGAGCGAGCGCTGCACCATCGAGCGTGGTACCCAGAAGCCGGGCTGGATCGAGACCCGGTATTCGATGGTCACCGAGTGGTCGGCGGAGGGCTGCAACAGCCACATGCCGACCTCGCTCTTGAAATCACCCGATACGCGGTGAAAATCGATGCGCTGCAGTTGCTGGTAATCGGCGCGGAAGACCGAATGGACCATCGGCGCCAGCGCTGAATACTTGATGTCGTGCTCGACCACGGCCCACGAGCCGTCGGGGGCACTATCGATGACGCGGCAGTGCCGCAACCCCGGAATGTAAATCGATGCATATTGGCATTGGGTGAGCAGCTTCCACACCGTCTGCGCCGAGGCGTCGATGCGGATCGCGGCGTCGATGTGAGCGCGCGCATGGGCGCCATCGAGCTGACTGTGGTTCACCACCTGGCCGGTGGCCAGCTGCCCCTGCACCTGCGGATCGGTGAGCCATGAGTCCTGCGCGTCCTGTGCGGCGGCAAACGCCGGCAGCAGCATCAGGGTCGCGCCGGCCGCGATCATGCCCGAGAGCATCCGCGCCACCATACCTGCGGACGCATCGCGCGGCCTACGCATTCGTCGGAAACCCCATCGGCGTCCTCCCGCACGGCAGCTTCGGACGAGCAAGGATAGCTGCGGTGTCGTCTGTGTCGGTGTGGGGCTGACTGTAACGCAGGCCGCGGCACTCGGCGAGTAACTTTGTGGCCTGGCACGCTGCAGCGGATGACGAGGCGATGATGCCGGCAGCGCTGCAGCCGCGGATGTGGCGTGGCGCCGACGCTGCAGGAATTGCTGCGGCATCGGCGGCACGGCGTCGGGAGTGGCTCCGGTGCGAGAGCGTGGCGAAGATCGCACAGGTGCCGGGCGGATTTGTGTCGTGGCGCGCCGCGCTGGCCGGAGCGGTACAATGGCGAGCGCGGTCGGTAGCCGCGCATACGCCCCGGTAGCTCAGTTGGATAGAGCGCACCCCTCCTAAGGGTGAGGTCACAGGTTCAACTCCTGTCCGGGGCGCCACTAGGATTGCCGCCGTGCGGGGAGGTCATCATGCAAGCCAGAAAGCTCTCGACGTTGCCGGTGCATCCCTTCCGGCTGTCTCTGTCCATCCGGCACCCGTCGATCGATCCGGCGCAGATATCGCGGGAGCTGAAGTGCGAGGCGGACGAATCGTTCGCGGCCGGACAGCCACGCAAGTCGCGCAGCGGCATGGCGGCGACGTCGGTGCACGGGGAGAGCTATTGGGTGGCCGCGTTGGACGCGCGGTTCTGGCGTTTCGGGCGCGCCGAACGAGTCAGGGAGCACCTGCTGGCGCAGAACAGGGACAGCGATCCCGGCAAGGTCGAGAACCTCGTCAACAGCGTAACCGAGTCGGTCGCCCGCATGGCTGCCGATGCTGCCAACAGCGCGAGCAATGCGATTTTCCTGACCTGCGCGCATCTGCTGTTCCGGCACGGGGTCTTTTTGCGACGACTGCGCTCCGAGGGCGGCACGCTGTGTCTGGCTGTCACGCTATCGAAAGGGGCGCTACCAGCCTTCAGGATCACCCCGGAGCTCGGACGCTGGCTCAGTGAGCTCGGAATCACTCTCGATCTGGAATTCACCGGCGACTGAACGTCTCGCCCCCGATATCCTGCACGCTGAGGGCAGCGCGAGGATCTCCTCGGCGGCATGGCGGGCGGCCGCCTACCAGTTACTGAGGCAGAAGTGATGACTTCGGATCTGAAAGCCGTTACGAAGATAGAATTTGTGGGCTGAGAACCTCTGCACTCCGGAATCGAGATGAATTTGGGAGTAACCCAATGCTTCGGCATGACGCTTCAGCCAGCTCAGCATGAACGTGCCGGCACCGGTCGAACGGAACCTGCCGTCAGTCACCAGATCGTCGACGTATATGTGCTTGCCCCATCCGAGTTCTGCTGCTCGGTAATTTGAGCAAGCAAGCTCTCTTGATCAAAGTTGCCTCGAAGCTGCAATAAAGTCCCTGCCACCGTTGCGAGGTCGGCGGGAGAGTAGGCCATCTTGATGTCCATGCACGCTCGACGGTAATGCCATATGGCGATGCCCCTATTATTGCACCGTCTTTTGCCGGGACGTCGCCGCTCGAGTCTCGCCGTCTGACGCGCGGACAGAATCCGAAGGCGATATCGACGCTATCCTTGGGGACGTCGAGCACGATCTGGTAGCGCTTCCATCGGGTCGTCCCCTGTGGTCACTGCGCCGGGTTCGTGGCACTATCGGCGCGCCTTTCGCGCTCGGACAAAACATCAGGCCGGTTGCTGCCGGCCGATACAGGGACGACATGGTGTCGATGCGAACCCCTTTTGGCGGCCGTCAGCGCGCCCTGATCCCGATCATCTTCGTCACCTGGGGCATCGTGTTCCTGGACCGGATGGCGGTGCTGTACCTGGCTCCCTACATCGCCCCCGATCTGCATTTGTCCAGCGCTCAGGTCGGGTCTCTCGCCGGAGTGATCGCGTTGTGCTGGGCGGTGTCGTCGCTGGTGTTCGGTGCGGTGTCCGACCGGGTCGGCCGCAGGACGGTGCTGGTGCCGATGGTGGTGCTGTTCTCGCTGCTGTCGGTCGTCTCGGGGCTGGCGCGCAATTTCGAGCAGTTGCTGCTGGTGCGGGCACTTCTGGGTATTGCCGAAGGTCCGTGCTGGTCGGTGATGATGGCGCTGGTGGAGGAGAATTCGAGCGCGCAGCATCGTGGCCGCAACGTCGGCGTGGTGGTGAGCGCGGCGGCGATCATCGGCCTGGCAATCGCCCCGGTGCTCACGACGCAGGTTGCCGCTCACTTCGGCTGGCGCTGGGCGTTCTTCATCGCCGGCGCGCCGGGTCTGGTCATGGCTGTCCTGATCGCGCTGGTCGTCCGTGAGCCCTCGGCAGAGGCTCAGGCGGCGCATCGTATCGGGTTGCGCGAGCTGCTATCGCTGCTGCGGTACCGGAATATCTGGGTCGCCGCCATGGGGGCGGCCGGCTTCATGACCTGGTTGTTCCTGGTGAACGCCTTTGCTCCGCTCTACATCACTACGGTCGAGCATCAGGCCGGGACCGTCGCGGGATTCCTGATGGGGGCGGCGGGGCTCGGCAGTTTCTTCATCGGGTTGCTGGCTCCGGCGCTGTCCGATCGGTTCGGCCGGCGCGCGGTACTGGCGGTGCTGGGCGTGCTGTGCGCGATTCTGCCGCTGGCGTTGCTGATGCAGCCGCTGTACGCACACCTGTGGTGGCTGGCCGCGATCCTGTTCGTGACCCAGGGCGGTCAGGCGGTCAGCGCCATCTGCATAGTGCTGGTGCCGACCGAGAGCGTGCCAAGAAATCTGGTGGCCTCTGCGATCGGCTTTACCACGATGTTCGGCGAGATGATCGGCGGATTCGCCGCCCCGATCGTGGCCGGGGCATTGGCGGCGAAGCACGGGCTCGGCGAACCGCTGTGGGTTGCGGCCGCCGGCGCCATGGTTGTATTCGTAGTTGCCCTGGCGCTCAGGCCCGTGGCGATCGCGCGGACCGCTGCATCATTTGGATGAGGAGTCGCACCGTGGAAATCGACCGCATGCCGAGCGTGTGCCGGCCATAGCCGCGGAGCCGGCGCAGGGCGGCTGGACGAGGCTCGACGGCGTCGACCTGCTGCGCAGCGTGGCGATCCTGCTGGTGCTGATGAACCACACGCACCTGCGGCTGCTGTTTGCGCACGTGCCGTATACCGCCGGACTGCCGGCCCAGCTGGTGTCCTCGCTGATGTGGAACGGCCAGTACGGGGTGCAGATATTCTTCGCGGTATCGGGTTTCCTGATCACCTCGATCTCGCTGCGACGCTGGGGCTCACCCTCGGGCATCAGCCTGTACGGTTTCTACCGGCTGCGGTTGGCGCGGATTGCGCCCTTGCTGCTGTTGCTGCTGGCGGTGCTGTCGGCGCTGGATCTGGCGCACGTACACAATTATGTGGTGCCGGCGCGCACGGGCGGGCTGGGCGCGGCATTGCTGGCCGCGCTCACCTTCCACATCAACCTGCTGGAGGCGCACCGCGGCTACCTGCCGGGCAACTGGGACGTGCTGTGGTCGCTGTCCATCGAGGAGGCGTTCTATCTCGCGTTTCCGCTGATCTGCGCGGCTCTCGGCCGCGGCCGACTGCTGCTGGGCGTATTGTGCGTAGTGGTCGCGCTCGGCCCGGTCGGCCGCACGCTGCTGGCCAACGGGAGTGAGATCTGGCGGGAGTATTCCTACCTGGGTGGCATGGACGCCATCGCGCTCGGATGCCTCACCGCGATGATGCTGGCGCGCGTGCCGCCCGGCACCGCGGCGTACAGATGGCTGGGCGGCGCCGGCGGGTGGCTGGGCGCGGCATTGTTGAGCTTCAGTCTCGGCTGCTCGACCTGGGCCAAGGCCTGGGGTCTGCAGCGCAGCGGCCTCGACATGAGCCTCATCGCGGCGGGGACCTGCCTGCTGGCGGCTGCCGCCGCGTGCAGCCGCCGGCGCGGCGCACCGCTGATGCGGCCGCTGCTGCTGCTTGGCCGGCGCAGCTACGAGATCTACCTTACGCACATGTTCGTCGTGTTCACGCTGTTCGGTTGGTTCGTGCGCGCGGGTGAGCCGATCCGGGCCGTGCCGCTGCTGTTCGTGGCGGTGATCCTCATCGCCGCCGCCCTGGGCGAGGTGGTCGCGCGACTGTACTCAGAGCCGATGAATCGGCTGCTGCGCGGCCGGTTGGGCCGCTTGCCGCCGGTGGCGGCTGTGATAGGATCGCCCCGCAACGTACACGACGTACGGACAACGAGTACAACAACATGAACAAAGGAATGACACTGCCGAAGGCGGTGCTGCTGGCGGGGATATTGGGCCTGATCATCAATCTCATCATCCTGTACCTGGCAAGGCCGCTCGCGCCGGGCTTCATGCCGCTCAGCGTCGCACCGGTGTGCATGTGGACCATCCTGGGGACCATCGGCGCGTGCATCACCTATGCGTTGGTGCGCAAATGGTCGGCGCACCCCAGCCGCACCTTCCTGATCATCGCGATCATCGTGCTGCTGCTGTCGTTCATTCCGGACTACCTGACGCTGCACGCCTCGAATGGCGCCTTCAAGGGAGCCACTCCGGCCGGTGCGGCGGTGCTTATGCTCATGCACGTGGTGGTCGCGGCGCTCACGGTCGGCCTATTCCTGCGGATCCGGCGGCCGGAAGGGCCAACCTTCGGGATCAAGCCGATCGGCTGAGCGGCCGGATCAACGATGAGACTGCTGCTGACGGTTCTTGCCCTGTTCGGCCTGGTACAGACGGCCGCGGCGTCGAGCGCCGACGACTACCGCGGCGGGTGGGAGACGGACAGCGCCGCCGCGGGGCCACATGTATATGAATTCTCGATCCGCGGGGATCAGGTCCGGGGCATCTATTGCACTGCCTGCAACGATGCCACGACGCTGGCGTTCGTCGACGGCAAGTTCGGCGATCAGGGCCTCTCGTTCGTCGTCACCCATGTGCGTGACGACGGCAGCACCGCCTATCGGGATCATGTGAGCGCAAAGTTCACCGACGGCCGGCTGCTGGTGAGTGGGACCAGCGCAGCGCCCGGCGGCGGCCGGTTCCAATGGACGATGCGCAAGGATCCGCGTGGCCCGGCGCCGGTTGCGGGGACTCCGGTGAACAGGCTGCCGTCGGGGCCGCCGGTGCTGGCGGCCGCGGTGCCGGCGCGGCCGGCGGCTGCGGCCGGCGCACCGGCGCGGTTCAGGGCGCCGCCGTACGTGCAGCCGGGGCCGTGGGAGCAGCTCACGCCGGCCAAGGTCGCCGGTGTCTGGCTGGGTTTCGGCGCGGGCATCGACAAGCAGTTCTTCATCATCCGCAAGGTCGGCGACCGCCTGCGCGGCATGGCGTGCGGGCGCTGCGACAATCCGTACACGATGGCGGCGCTGGATGATATTCACATCCAGGGCGATACCATGACCTTCGACATCCTGCACGAGGATTGGGGTCCCGGATCGCTGCCGTTCCACAACCAGGTCACCGCGCACATCTCGCAGAACGAGATGCGCATCTCCACGCAGGTGAACAACACCCGCTCGCGCAACGTGCCCGGGTTCGATGTGCAGGCATCGTTGATGGGACCGGTGGCGGTCGAGGCGACCGCGGGGAACTGAGCGCAGTAGCCCGCGGGCGGCGGGTGCATTGACACTGCCCGGCACCGCCCATACAGTCGGCACGGCGTTCGCACACCGTGCCGACGGCGCGGAGAGATACCCTTGCAAACGAATCCAGTGGTGCGCCGGCTTGCGGCGCGCATCCGGCTGAACGCGGTGCGCATGGTGGCCAGGCAGGGATTCGGGTACCTGGGGCAGGCGCTCTCATCGGCGGAAATCTTTGCCACCTTGTATGGCGGCGGCTGTCTGCGCCACGGGCGCGACCGCTTCGTGCTCTCGCCGGGCCACTATGTCATCGCGTTGTACGCGGCCGCCGCGGAGCTCGGGCTGCTGGAGGCCAGCCAGTTGGACCACTACGGTGAGGACGGCGCCCTGCTCGAGGCGATCGGCAGCGAGCGCACGCCGCTGGTGGACCTGGTATGCGGCTCGCTCGCCCAGGGGCTGTCGGGCGCGATCGGCTTCGCGCTGGCCGCGCACCTGGAGCACGTCGCGCACCTGGAGCACACCGGGCACGGCGAGCAGGTGCAGCGCGAGGCGCGTGACACCTACGTCTTCGTCAGCGACGGGGAGATGGAGGAGGGTCAGACCTGGGAGGCGGCGATGTTTGCCGCGCATCACCGCGAACGCATGGGACGGCTGGTCGTGGTGATCGACGCCAACGACTCGCAGGTCGACGGGACCGTGGCCTCGGTGACGACGCTCGAGCCGCTGGCGCAAAAGTGGCGCGCGTTCGGATGGCACGCCATCGAGGTGGATGGCCACGACATCCAGGCGCTCTCGGCGGCGTTTGCGACCCGCGCGCCGCAGCGTGCACCGCTGGTGATCATCGCCCGTACCGAGATCTTCGGGCGCATGCGTTCGCTGCCGCCCGGTGCCGACGGTCATTTCGTGAAGCTCGACGCGACACTCGAGCGCGCGCTCGTCGCGGAGCTGGAGAGCGCGCTTGCGTGAGCCGCCGTATCCCATCGTGCTCAAGCCGTACGGCGAGGCGCTGCTGGCGCTGGCGCGGCAGCGGCCCGAGATCCTGTGCCTGGGAGCCGACCTGACGCGCCAGACGGAGACGGACCTGTTTCGCGATGCGCTGCCGGAGCGCTTCATCAACGTCGGCATGGCCGAGGCCAACCTGATCGGCATCGCCGGCGGCCTGGCGCGTGCCGGGCATGTGGTGTTCGTCAACACCTTCGGCGTGTTCGCAACGCGCCGCTGCTATGACCAGATCGCAATGGCGGTGGCGTACCCGCGGCTGAACGTCAAGATCATCGGCTTCATGCCGGGGTTGTCCAGTCCGGGTGGCCCGAGCCACCAGGCCATCGACGATGTCGCGCTGATGCGCTCGCTGCCGAACATGACGGTGGTGGAGCCCGCGGATGCGCTCGAGATCCGCCAGGCCGTCGCGGCCGTCAGCGACCACCCGGGCCCGGTCTACATGCGCCTCAAGCGCGGCGAGATTCCGCTGATCTTCGCGGACGACCATCGCTTCGATCTGCGGCACGCGCAGCTGCTGCACGGCGCGGGTGGCGGTGACGTGTGCCTGATCGCAGCCGGCATGATGATCCCGGCCGCCGCATGCGCCGCCCGCACGCTCGAGCAGCACGGGCTGTCGGTGGCGCTGATCAATGCGCCGGTGATCAAGCCGCTCGACAGCGCGACCATCCTCGCCGCGATCGCCGGCAGCCGAATCGCGGTGACGGCCGAGAACCACTCGGTGATTGGCGGCCTCGGGTCGGCAGTGGCCGAGGCGATGGCGCAGCAGGGCGTGGGCACGCCGCTGCGGCGGGTCGGGATTGCGGACGTGTTCGCCGAGCCGGGCAGCCGTGAATACCTGTTTGCCCGCTACGGCCTGGACACGCAGAGTATCGTGCGCGCGGCATGGAGTGCGCTGCAGCCCGGCGAGCCGGTTCCGCTCGCGCCCATTCCCGACAGCAGGCCGGGCGCCTACGCCCCGGTGTGAGCGCGCGCCGGCGTAATCCACCCGATCGACCAAGGAGCAGCCATGTCACTTACCCCGTTCGTTGCGACCCCCGAGTTCGACGACTATCAGGAGCGCTTCAAGGATCAGTACCACATGCAGCGGCGCGCCGACGGCGTGATCCTGGTGCAGGCGCACACCCAGGGCGGCCCGACGCAGTTGAGCGTGGAGAACCACCGCTCGCTCGGCCAGATGCTCAAGACGGTGGGGGCGGATCCCGCCAACGAGATCCTGATCCTGACGGGGTCCGGCGCCGAGTTCATGATGGATGCGGATCCCCAGGGGTTCGAGCTGGAACAGCGCGACCTGGCGTACTGGGCCTATGAGTATGCCTACAAGGACGGCCGCATCAATGTGAGTTCGCTGGTCAACGACCTGGAGATCCCGACCATCGGCATACTCAACGGCCCCGGCTTTCATACCGAGATCTGCCTGATGTGCGACCTCACGCTGTGCGCCGAGGACGCGGTGCTGTTCGACCTGCACTACGACATCGGCTCAGTGCCGGGCGACGGCATCCACAGCTGCCTGCAGGAGTTGCTGGGGGTCAAGCGCGCGGCGTACGCGCTGCTGACCGGGGAGGCGATCGACGCCCGCAAGGCGCTCGAATACGGCATGGTCAATGAGGTCCTGCCGCGGGAACGGCTGCTGGAGCGCGCCTACCGGATCGCCGATCACATCATGACGCAGCCGCGCACCACCCGGCGCATGACCACGCAGATCGTGCGCCGGCCGTGGCGGCAGCGCATCAGCAACGACCTGGACGGCGGCTTCGCGATGCAGATGTTCGCGCACCTGGCCAAGAGCCGCGCCGTACACGGCAAGGACCACATCAAGTCGACCGTCGACTACGTGCGCAAGGGCAAGAGGAACAACTTCGATTGAACGGTACGCGAGCAATGGAGACAAGCTTATGAAGATCGGCTGGATCGGTTTGGGGCGGATGGGTTTTGCGATGGCGCAGCGGCTGCTGCAGGCCGGACATGCGCTGCAAGTGTGGAACCGGACCCGCTCCAAGGCGCAGCCGCTGGCCGCGCACGGCGCCGTGCTGGTGGAACGCAAGGACCAGCTGGCGGCGACCGACGTGCTGTTCACGATGCTCGCCACCGGCAAGGATCTGCAGGAAGTGTTGTTCGGCAGCGGCGGGGTGGCGGCACCGGAGGTTCACCGGCTGCCCGGCATCATCGTGGACTGCTCCACGATTGGTGCCGATGAATCGGGCGAGGTGCGCGAGCGGCTGGCCGCGCGCGGCGTGCAGCTGCTGTCGGCGCCGGTCAGCGGCAATCCCGGCTGCGTCGCGGCCGGCAAGCTCTCGAGCGTGGTGTCGGGTCCGAGGGAGTCGTTCGAGCGCGTCGAGGCGCTGATCCGCAGCTACGCCGTGCGCGGGGTGTCCTACGTCGGCGAGGGCGAGCTCTCACGCGTGTGCAAGCTCGCGCACAACGTATTCCTGGCGGTCGTGATCGAGAACCTGATCGAGGTCACGCTGCTGGCGCAGAAGGCCGGGGTGCCGCGACACGCGTTCCTGCAATTCATGAACGACAGCGCGCTGGGCTCCATCTTCACGCGCTACAAATCCCCGGCGCTGGTGAACCTGGAGTTCAAGCCAACCTTCACCACCACACTGCTGTGCAAGGACGTGGATCTGGGCCTGGCGGCGGCGCGCTCGCTCGAGGTGGCGATGCCGGTGACGGCAGCCGCGCGCGAGGTGCTGCAGGCGCACGTCGGCACGGCGATGTTGCAGCCGGATGCGCAGGCCTATCTCGCCAAGGACTTCGCCACCCTGATCGAGACGCTGGCGTTGCAGGCCGGGATCCGCGTCCAACCCGAGAATGTGCCAGTGGCCAGCGGCCTGGAGACTGGTGGCGTTTCGTTATAGCTGGTGGTATATAACGAGGCGAGGAGACTCGCCTTGGCCGCGCCCACCCATCTTGCCGACTCAGCCGGCGCGCTGCGCTCGCGGCGGCAGTTCCTGTGCGTTGGTGTCGGCGCTGCCGTTGCCGCCGCGCTCTCGCTCCCGGCGAACGCCGCAGCGGCGGGGAAGGCCGGCGCGGGCGCGGGCGGTGCAGGCGACGTGGGCGCTGCGCCGGCCGCGACGGTGCTGATCGAGGATTTCTGGGACGACGGCAGCAGCAGGTACCAGGCGCAGGTACCGCGCGTGATCAAGACCGACGCGCAGTGGCGCGCGTTGCTGTCGCCGCTGGCGTTCGAGGTCACTCGCCGGGACGGCACCGAGCCGGCGTTCTCGGGGGCGTACCTGCACAACCGGCAGGCGGGCGTGTACCGCTGCGTCGGCTGCGCCACGGCGCTGTTCAGCTCGCGCGATCAATATGATCCCGCCAGCGGCTGGCTGGGTTTCCGGCGGGCGATCTCGCGCTACAACCTGGCCGAGAGCCTGGATGACAATGCCTACGAGGATCCGGACACCGATTGCCTGGCAGTGTCCTGCCGCCGCTGCGATGCGCATCTCGGGCAGGTGAGCGCCGGCGGAGCGCCGCCGAGCGCCTTGACCTATCGCATCAACTGCGCGGCGCTGCGGTTTGCGCCGGCTTCGCGCGACTGAGGACTGCCGCATCAAGCGCACGCGCCGCACCGGCGCGCTGATGCGGATGTTGCGCCCAGGCGCTACCGCGGATGCGTGGTCGCGTACAGCTGCACGTCCGCCACATTGATGCAGCCGGCAAAGCCGTGGCCACCGCCCGGCATCAGGTCGGTGAAGCCGATCTCGAGGACCTTGCTCAGATCGGGGTTCTTGACCTCCCGGGTGGTGACGACCCGCGCGGGATCGAGCTCGAACCAGCGCTGGTTGTCGAACGCCATCTCGGTCTCGAGGAATTCCCCCTGGACCGGTCCCTGGCTCGAGTCGGCGTGGCTGCCCACCAGCAAGGTGCCGTCCGCCAGCCTGACGACCGGATGGATCACGTGCAGGTCCTCGGTGCGTGTAATCCAGCGCAGCCGGGCGAGACCGGTCAGATCCAGATAGCGGCCCTTGTATTGCAACGTGACCGCGACCGGGGAGGTGGTCAGCCCGTTCCACAGGTCGTAGCGGCCCTCGTGTTTCCAGACCTCCACGTCACGGGCATCGGTTCCGTAGAGCTGCAGCTGCAGGTTCGGATTGGTGAGCGCCGCCTGGGTAATGCGACGCTTCGCGTCGGTGAGCTCGCCGCTGTAGGGCGGCTGCTTCCACACCTCGCGGAACAACAGCGGTGGACGGGGCTTGGCGAACAGCGCTTCCATCGCCGCCGCGCGCTGGTCCAGGCTCAGGCCAGGCCGTTGGCCTGGCGGTTGGTCGGGCGGCTGCGCAGCCGCACAGATTGCGCCGGCCGCGAGCATGGTTAGCGTGACCGCGGCCAGCCTCGCCAGTATCGCCACCGGTACCGGCGATACGACGGTCATCGCAGTGTGATCGGGGTGCGACATTGCAGTCCTGTGGCTGGAGGGGTGAGACCGCGGGCGATGATAGCGCTTCGCCGGCGCGTGACCCAAGCGCTCGCTACGCGGCCTGCGGTGCGAGCCGATCGCGCAGCTGCGCGGTCAGCGTCAGCGAATGCATCCGGGCGGCCTGATCGTGCACCAGCACGTGCACCATCAGCTCGTCGGGCCGGGTGGCCTGAAGGAACTGCGTCAGCTGTGCCTCGACGCTGGCCGGGGAGCCCACGAACGAGCAGCGCATCGCATGCTCGGCCATGGCCCGCTCCTCGGGCGACCAGTAGCGCTCCATGTCGTCGACCGGCGGCGGCAGCTTGCCGGGGCGCCCGCGGCGCAGCTGCATGAACGCCTGCTGGTGCGAGGTGAACAGCCGCTGTGCGGCCTGGTCACTGTCCGCCATCACGAGGTTGACGCACACCATGGCGTGCGGCCTGGCGCTCGCCGCGGACGCCGAGAACTGCTGACGGTACAGCTGCAGCGCCGGCATCAGCCAGTCGGGCGAGAAGTGGGCGGCGAAGGCGAATGGCAGGCCCAGCAGCGCCGCCAGCTGTGCGCTGTAGACGCTCGAGCCCAGCAGCCAGAACGGCAGCTCCACATCCAGCGCCGGGATGGCACGGATCGGCTGGCGGCTCGCGCCGGCGTCGAAGTAGCCGCGCAGTTCCTCGACCTCCTGTGGGAAGCGATCGACCTCGGCCTGGTCCCGCCTCAGCGCCCGCGTCGTCTGCGCATCGGTGCCGGGCGCGCGGCCCAGACCCAGGTCGATGCGGCCGGGATAGAGCGAGGCGAGCGTGCCGAACTGCTCGGCGATCACCAGCGGCGCATGGTTGGGCAGCATGATGCCGCCGGCACCGACGCGGATGCGGCTGGTGCCGCCGGCGAGGTGGCCGATCACCACGGCAGTGGCGGCGCTGGCGACGCCCGGCATATTGTGGTGCTCGGCCACCCAGTAGCGGCGAAATCCCAGGCTTTCGGCGTGGCGTGCCAGCCGCATGGAATTGGCGAGCGCCTCGGCGGTGCCGCTGCCTTCGACGATCGGTACCAGGTCGAGCACGGAAAATGGGATCATGGGGATATCTTAAGCCAGCAGCCCGAGCATCCGGAGCAGGAGCGTCCCCATGATCGTCTTCGTCACCGGCGCGACCTCGGGCTTCGGCGCGGCGATCGCCCGGCGCTTCGCCGCCGGCGATCACCGCATCGTGGCGGTGGGACGGCGAGAGGAGCGGCTGGCGGCCCTGGCCGATGAACTCGGCGCGAGTCGCGTGTATCCGCTGGTGCTGGACGTGCGCGACCGCGGCGCGGTCGAGGCGGCGCTGCCCCGCCTGCCGCCGGCCTTCGCACCGATCGACCTGCTGGTCAACAATGCCGGGGTGGCGCTGGGACTGGAACCGGCGCATCAGGCCGACCTGGATGCCTGGCAGCGCATGGTCGACACCAACGTGTCCGGGCTGATGTACGTCACCCGCGCGGTGCTGCCGGGCATGGTGGCGCGCAACCGCGGGCACATCGTCAACCTCGGCTCGATCGCGGGCGCCTATCCCTACCCGGGCGGCAACGTCTACGGGGCCACCAAGGCATTCGTGCATCAGTTCTCGCTCAATCTGCGCGCCGACCTGCTGCACACCGCGATCCGCGTGACCAACATCGAGCCGGGCCTGGTCGGCGGCACCGAATTCTCGCTGGTGCGCTTCGGCGGCGACGCCGCGCGCGCCGCCAAGGTGTACCAGGATGCCGGTGCGTTGACGCCCGAGGATGTGGCCGAGGCGGTGCACTGGGCGGCGAGCCTGCCGGCGCGCGTCAACATCAACACGATCGAGCTGATGCCGGTGACGCAGGCGTTCGGGCCGCTGCCGGTGGCGCGGCGCACGGGGTGACGCTCAGTGCAGCCCGGCGACGATCTGCTCCGACACCTCCCACAGCCGGCGCGCTAGCGCCGGATCGTTGGCGTCGGCGCGCGGCTGATGCACGTCGCAATCGGCGAAATAGGCGCCGGAGATGCCGGCGGCGTGCGGATTCACCGCCACGTAGCACTCGGTGGCCGCGCCCTGGGGAATGCTCTTGAAGAACAGCGCGCCGCCAATGCCGAAGGCCAGCCTGCCAAGCGCCATGCCCATGTGGCGCCCGAGGTTGGTCTGGATGACGCCGGGATGCACCGCGTTCGCAGTCCTGCGGCTGCCGCTGAAGCGGCGCGCCAGCTCCTTGGCGAACAGCAGGTTGGCGAATTTGGACTGGCCGTACGCGGTCCATGAGCGGTAGCCGCGCTCACCGGAGAGGTTGTCGAACTCGATGCCGCCCTTGGGCGCCATCGTGTGGGCGGCGCTGCTGAGCATCACCACCCGGGCATCGTCGGCCAGTACCTCCAGCAGCCCGGTGACCAGCATGAAATGGCCGATGTGGTTGGTGAAGAACTGCAGCTCGTAGCCGTGGGCCTGCTGCAGCTTGGGCAGAGCCATGATGCCGGCGTTGCCGATCAGCGCATCGAGCCGCGCGCCGCCGGCCTTGATCGCCGCGACGCAGGCGCGCACCGAGGCCGGATCGGACAGCTCGCAGGCGACCGGCGTGGTGTCGCCGCTCACCGACGCACAGGCGGTGCGCGCCTTCTCGAGCGTGCGGGCCGCGCCGATCACGCGCGCGCCGCGCAGCGCCAGCACGCGCAACGCTTCGTGACCGAGCCCGGAATTGCAGCCGGTGATCAGGATGGTCTTGCCGGCCAGCGGCACGCCGGCGCTTACCTGCTCGGCGGTCGATCCGTAGCCGAAGCCGTTGGGTCCCTTCGGTGCAATCATCGAGTAGAGCGACATGGTGCCTTTCCCCGCCTCGAGGCCGTCATGGCCGTTGTGTGGCCGTCATTGTCCGCCACACGGACGGGCTAATACAGCTGTCCGACAGGGCTCCCGGCGCCCCCGGGGAGCGGTCCCCGGGGGCGCCGCTAGGCCGGCTCGACCAGCGGCCTCATTCGGTCGTCGCGCCCCAGCCCGCCGAACAGGTCGAAGCCGCGCTCGATCCAGCCGATCAGCCGCTGGTCGGTGCGCGAGAGCAGCGGCAGCGTCGCGACACTGGCGGCCCACTGGAATGCGCTGAACGCGATGT
The DNA here is from genome assembly GCA_036267195.1 of Steroidobacteraceae bacterium. Classification (GTDB taxonomy): domain Bacteria; phylum Pseudomonadota; class Gammaproteobacteria; order Steroidobacterales; family Steroidobacteraceae; genus FEN-1191. The sequence goes on along the minus strand of DATAWM010000052.1, from coordinate 46,864 downwards.
AGTCGGCATAATTCGGTTGTGCTCCGCCCAGAAACGCCGCGCGCGCGAGCTGCACGCGCAGCGGCGCGAGCGCCTCGCGCACCGCCGGCACCCGTGCGGCGCGCTCGGCCGTGAAGGCTTCCAGCGTGGTGCCGACACGCGCCTCGCGGCTGGCGCGAAAGTAGGGACGATCCTCGGGACGCAGCGCGTCGTGGATGTCGAGCGCGTACAGGCCGAACAGCTTGCGCTGCAGATCGCCGGTGAGCCAGGCATCCACCAGCCGCACCATCGCGTACTCGGCGGGACCTGAGAACAGCGCCGGGCGATCCGGGAAGGTGCGCTCCAGATAGTCGATGATGTCCCAGCTCTCGGCCAGAGCGGTGTCGCCGTGCTCGATGATCGGCACGGTCTTGAACCGACCGCCGCAGGCGTGCGCAATATCGGAAAAACCCACCGGCACGGACTCGAACGGCAGCCCCTTGTGCGCGAGCGCGTAGCACACCCGCCAGACATAGGGACTGATCGGGCGTCCGTTGTCGATGACGAGCTCGTACAGGCGCAGTTTTGCGCCGGCGTCGGCGGTGCCGTTCAACGCAGGCCTCTCCAGGGGTCCAGCCAGAATCCAGCCACGGTATGGGCAAGCGGCTTTGTGCCCGGATTGAGCGGTCGAGTCAACAGCGGACGCGGCGTACGTGCGCGGTGACGCACGGCGGGCCGCATGGCGGGTCGAGGGATGGTCTGCCGGCGCGCGTAATTCTTCCGTTGTAGCGGTCGTGGACGGCGGCCGCCCAGAACACTAGAACAAAAGGGCTGCAACATCAGGGAGTGATCATGAAGGTAACGCCTTGTTTTCTAGCCGCATGCGGACTGGCCGCGGTATCGGTGGGGCAGGCCCAGGTTCAGCCGGCAGCCACAGCCCCCGCAGCCTACGCGGGCTCCGCGACCGCCTCGACCGAGGCGCCGCCGCTCGAGGAGGTGCTGGTGACCGCCAAGAGCCTCGAGGACGAGCTGCCACAGCAGCTTTCCCAGTACGGCACGCACGAGGACACGGTCTCGGCCGCGCAGATCCAGAATGGAGGATTCATCGATGTGGCCGAGGCGCTGCAGATCGATGCGCCGGACCTGGACAACCTGTTGAACAAGGTCTACGACGCCCAGCTCGATGTCGGTTACACCGACGCCAACGGGACCCCTTACATCCAGCACGACCTGGGCCTGCGCCGAACTTTCGAGGCCAACTATACTTATACGTTCTGATGAGCTCGCATGATCCGGTGGCTGTTCTGGTTGCACCGCTACCTGGGCATCGCCGTGGGTGTGCTCATGGTCATGTGGTGTGTGTCCGGCGTGGTCATGATGTACGTCGGCTACCCGGCACTGGATTCGCGCGTGCGCCTCTCGAGGCTCGCACCGATCGTGTGGAGCGGTTGCTGCAGGATTTCTTCCGCGGTGCTGGCCGACACCGATCCGGTGGGCGATTTCGGTGTCGAGATGCTGGCAGGGCGGCCGGTCATGGAGGTGCGCGGGCCGCCGGAAGCTGCCGGCCTGATCGATCTGACCACCGGCTCCGCGATCGAAGGGGTGTCATCCGGACAGGCCGCGGAGGTGGCCGCTGCCTATAGCACCGGACTGCGGCATGCGGTGCCGCGGTTGCTGGGCACGATCGACTACGACCAGTGGACCGTCACCGAGCGGGGCGGCCCGCTGTACCACTTCCGCCTGGACGATGGCAGCGGGACCGAGCTGTACGTATCGAGCACCACCGGAGAGGTGGTGCAGCTCACCACAGAGCGCCAGCGGTTCTGGAACTGGCTCGGCTCGGTGCCGCACTGGCTCTACTTCGCCGACCTGCGCCGGCAGCCGGCGCTCTGGACCCAGGTGGTCATCGTGACCTCGATGATTGGGTGCTTCCTGACGGCCATCGGCCTGTACATCGGGGCGTGGCAATGGTTGCACCGGCCCGCCGGGCGCTGGTCGCCGTATCGCGGGTTCAATCTGTGGCACCACCTCGTGGGGCTGGTGTTCGGGATTTTCACGCTGACCTGGGTGTTCAGTGGGCTGCTGTCGGTGAATCCCTGGGGTTGGCTCGAAGGTGCCGGTGCGCGCCCGGAGCGGGTGCAGCTGCGTGGGCCGCAGATCTCGGCCGCACAGGTCAGGGATCTACTGCGGGCCTTGGCGGCCGTGCATCCGCCCGGGATCGTGTCCATCGCGTCCGCGCCGCTCGACGGGCGGCTGTACGTGGTCGCAAGCGCGGCCGACGGCCAGCGCCAGCGCCTCGATGGCGGCGGCGCGCCTGCGCCACTGGCGCAGGCCGAGCTGGCGTTCATCGGCAAGGCTCTGAGCGGCACCGCGCAGGCTCCCACGCTGATGAGACGGGAGGACAATTATTACTTCGGCAGCCCCCAGGACGCGGTGCCACTGCCGGTGTACCGCATCATCCGGCGCGACGGCTCGAACCCGCGCTACTACGTCGATCCGATATCAGGCATGCTGATAGCCAAGGTCGACCGCGGCGACCGGGGCTATCGGTGGTGGTTCGACGGCCTGCACCGCATGGATTTCGTGGTGGCCCTGCGGGGCCGGCCGCAATGGGACGTGCTGATGCTGCTGCTGATGTCGGGGGTCACGACGGTGTGCGTGACGGGTGCATATCTGGGCTATCGCCGGCTTACGCGCTAGCGGCGGCCGCCGTATGAGCACACGCGCCAGTTTCGCCCGCCAGCCGCAGTCCGTGTGGGTGCGCCGGGCGCTGTTCCAGCTGCATCTGTGGACCGGGATCGGCTTCGGGCTGTATGTCTTCGTGGTGTGCCTGTCCGGCAGCGCGATCGTATTGCGGCGCGAGCTCGACAAGGCGCTGTGTCCGCGGACCATCCTGGTCAAGCCCGTCGGGCCTCGCATGACCGACGCGCAGCTGGCGGCGGCGGCGCTGGCGGCGTTCCCGCGGATGCGCTTGCGGCCCGCGATCGAAGTGCGCGGGCCGCGCGTGCCCGGTGCGGCCGTGGAAGTGTGGTACCTGTTTGGGCGCGGCCGGTTCGAGCGCCTGTTCGATCCCTACACCGGCAAGGATCTCGGCGACACGGTGGCGTGCGAGCCCACCTTCGTCTCCTGGATCGCGGACCTGCACGACGACCTGCTGGGGGGCGACACCGGGCAACTGGTCAACGGCGCGGGCGCGGTGCTGCTGACGCTGATGTGCGCGACCGGTGCGATCCTCTGGTGGCCCGGCGTCGGACGCTGGCGGCGCAGCATGACGCTGCGCCGAAACACCAACTGGCGCCGCTTCAACTGGGATCTGCACAGCGTGCTCGGTTTCTGGATGTTTCTGCTGATCGTGATGTGGGCGGTGTCCGGGATCTACCTGGCGTTTCCCGGGGTGTTTTACGCCGCGGGCAACTTCCTCGCCGCTCACGGCGCCGGGCCAGCCACCGGGCATCGGCTCGACGTGCTGATCGACTGGATGGTGCGGCTGCATTTCGGCCGCTCCTTCGGGCTGTTCGTCAAGGGGTTGTGGGTGATCCTCGGCCTGGTGCCATGTGGCCTGTTCGTGACCGGTGCGCTGATGTGGTGGAACCGGGTGCTGCGCCGGAGCATCGGCCGGTCCGGCGAACCGGCCCCCCCGGCGCGCGAGGACAAGGGCGGTCCTTCGGGCCCGGTAAACAGTCCCGCCCCGGACAGTCGCGCTGCGGCCGGCCTGCCGGCCTCGTAACCGCGCCGCTTGCGGCGCCATCGCGGCAGACGAGGGTTCGCCGCCGCGGCAACGTATATATTAGCGCGCATGCCAGTTGATCTCAGCGCCAACCGCGCACGGGGAAAGGGGACGTATGTTAAATACCCGGAAATCGCGTCAGTGAGGGATGCCTTGAGCCCTCGTGGCCGCGTGGTTAGCGCTGTGGGCGGGCTCGGCCCGCGCATCACCCCGGGCAGTCGCTTCCGCCGGCGGGCATCGGGCCTGCTCGCGCGGCGGCGCTGACGGCCGGGGCATCGTCGAGATGTTCGGCCTGCTGCAGTTCCTCGCCGACCGGCGCATGAGTTCGCTGCGCTATTCGATCGCGGCGGTGTATGCGGTACTGCTGATCATCAACCTGGCGGTGTGGGTGTGGGCGACCTTCATTTTCCGCCACCAGCCGGTGCTGCTGGGCACGGCCCTGCTGGCCTACGGCTTCGGCTTGCGGCACGCGGTGGATGCCGACCACATCGCGGCGATCGACAATGTCACGCGCAAGCTGATGCAGGAAGGCAAGCGCCCGGTGACGGTCGGGTTCTTCTTCGCAATGGGTCACTCCACCGTGGTGATCCTGGCGGCGGCCGCAATCGCGCTGACCGCCGCGGCGCTGCATTTCGACCAGGCCAAGAGCGTCGGCGGCATCATCAGCACCTCGGTATCGGCGCTGTTCCTGTTCGCGATCGCGGTGATGAACCTGCTGATCTTCTTCTCGGTGTGGAAGACCTTCCGGCACGTGAAGCACGGCGGCGAATTCGTCGAGGCCGATTTCGACATCCTGCTGAACAAGCGCGGCTTCGCCGCCCGCCTGTTCCGGCCGCTGTTCGGCCTGATCCGCAGGAGCTGGCACATGTTCCCGCTCGGCTTCCTGTTCGGGCTCGGCTTCGACACCGCGACCGAGGTGGCGCTGCTGGGCATCTCGGCCACGCAGGCGGCCCGCGGCGTGTCGATCTGGTCGATCATGGTGTTCCCGGCGCTGTTCGCGGCCGGCATGTCGTTGATCGACACCACCGACGGCATCCTGATGCTCGGCGCGTACGACTGGGCGTACGTCAAGCCGATCCGCAAGCTGTTCTACAACATGACCATCACGCTGGTGTCGGTGGTGATCGCGGTGCTGATCGGCGGCATAGAGGCGCTCGGGTTGCTGATGGATCAGATGCAGCTGTCGGGACCGTTCTGGAAGGTCGTGGGCCTGCTGAACAACAATTTCAATAATCTCGGCTTCATCATCATCGGTATCTTCATCATCGCCTGGGTCGCCTCGGTGTTCGTCTATCGCTACAAGGACTACGATAGTCTGGAGGTCAAGCGGGCCGCGCCCTCGCAGGCGCAAGGTTCCTGATGGGTGAGCTTAAACGGTGTCGGTGGGCGCACGGCGGCGACGCCGATTACCTGCGCTATCACGATGAGGAATGGGGGCGCCCGGTCCACGACGACCACCGCCTGTTCGAGTTGCTGACCCTCGAGGGTGCGCAGGCCGGGCTGTCCTGGTCGACGGTGCTGCGCAAGCGCGCACACTACCGGCGCGTATTCGCCGGGTTCGACCCGCGCAAGGTCGCCCGCTTCGACCGGCGGCGCATCGAGGCGCTGATGCTCGACGCCGGGATCGTGCGCAACCGCCTCAAGATCGAGTCGACCGTCAGCAACGCGCGCGCATTCCTGGCGGTGCAACGCGAGCATCGCTCGTTCGACCGTTACCTGTGGGCATTCGTCGACGGCCGTGCTCTGATCAACCGCCCGCGCGACCGCGGCCAGATTCCGGCGCACACAGCGCTGAGCGACCGGATCTCCGCGGACCTGAAGCAACGCGGTTTCCGCTTCGTGGGCACCACCATCGTCTATGCCTATCTGCAGGCCGTCGGCGTCGTGGACGATCACGTGCGCGGCTGCTACCTGGCGGCATCACCGCAAGGCATTAGCGGGCGGACCGATAATCGACGTAGCGTGCTTGCCCCTCGCCGGCAACACAGGCCTCGACCTCGAAGGTCTGCTTCAGCAGCGATGCGGTGAGAGTGGCGGCGGTGGGCCCGTCGCCGGTCACCTTGCCGGCGGCCAGCGCGAAGATGCGCGAGGCGTAGCGGGCGGCGAGCGTCAGGTCGTGCAGCGAGGCGATCACCAGCCTGCCATCGCGCGCGTACGCGGCCAGGCGTCTCATCGTGTCGAGCGCGTGACGCGGGTCGAGCCCGGCGATCGGCTCGTCGGCGATCAGGATCTGCGGGTCGGCGACCAGCGCGCGCGCCAGCATCGCGCGTGTGAGCTCCCCGCCCGACAGCGTCGTGACGGCTTGCAGCCGCTGCTCGGACAGATCGCACAGCGAGAGCACCTGTTCGATGCGGCGCACGTGCTCGGGCGGCAGAGCGCCGATGGCAGGCAGGATGGGGGTCAGTCCTAGCGCCACCAGCCGCTCGACCGATAGCGGCCACTCGCAGCGCGGATTCTGCGGCAGGTAGGCGCGGCGGACCGCCAACGTCCGCGAGGCGATCTGATAGACGCTGCGGCCATCGAGCTCGACCGTGCCCCCGTCGGGCTGCCACAGGCCGGCCAGCGCCGCCAGCAGCGTCGATTTGCCGGCGCCGTTGGGACCGATCACGGCGACGAACTCGCCCGCCGCCGCCGTCAGCGAGACGTCGTCGAGAATCATCTTGGCGCCGCGTCGGACGCGCAGATGGCTGGCGGTAAGCGCCGTCACGGCGCGCACCGCCACCGTCGCGGCCGCGCGCGCTCAGAACCGATAGTTCGCGCCGCCAACGGCATAGATCCCCGGGTTGCGGTAGCCCAGCGTCTCGACGATCTTGCGGTCGAGTGCATTCTGGATCCGGCCGTACAGGTCGAGCCGGTCGGAGAGGTGGACGCGTCCATACAGATCCAGGCGATCGTAACCGGGTGCCCACACATCCCCGGCCCAGCGCAGGCGATGATCGGTCAGATACCAGTTGGTGCCGATGTCGAAGCGCTCGACCTGGTAGGCGAGGCCGACGTTGCCCATGTTACGCGCATTCCCGACCATGAAGCTCCACAGTCCGGCCGCGCCGGTGAGATAGGCGTCGGTGCGGGTGTAATTGGCCGTCAGGGCCAGTGCCCGGACGATCCGGTACGCGGTGGCGATCTCCACGCCCTGGGAGCGTTCCGCCGCGGCATTGGCGTATTCGCCGTAGTCGCCGACTTCGCGCGGATTGTAGATGCTGTAATCGAACGCGATCACGTTGCTGACGTAGGAATGCCAATAGGTGAGGCTGCCGCTCCAGCGGCTGTCGAGGCCGCGCGCGCGCGCGCCGCCTTCGAGCGTAGCGGCATTCTCGGGAGTGACGCGGCGGTTGCCGTAGTCGGGGTTGTATAGCTGGTCCAGCGTCGGCTGCGTGAAGCTGGTGCCGTAGTTGGCATACAGCGTGAAGTCCGGTACGACCTCGTAGGTCAGCCCGGCGCTGTAAGTGCCCTGGCTGGTCCACTCGGTGTAGCTATCCAGCCGTGCGCCCAGCTCGGCGTGCAGGCGGCTGCCGGCCAGGGCGATGACCGCATCGCCGTACACCGATCGGGTCGCCTGTGCCTCGTGGGAGCCGCCGGCGCTGCCGCCTTCGTCGTAGATCTGTCCCAGGTAGGTCGCGCCAAACACCGCCGAGACGGCATCGGTGCGGTAGCGCAGGTTGTAATCGGCCTCGTCATTGTTGGAGAGGGTCTTGTACGAGTAGGCATATTGATAGACCGGCACACGCTGGCCGGCGTCGTAGCTCAGGTAGCTGTCGGGATCGGTCCAGCCGTCATAGGGCGCGCGGTAGTAGCCGATCAGTCCGCCGTTGGCGTAGTCGCCGTTGTGGATCGAGAAATCCTGGCCGGAGCCGCCGACCGTCAGCCGCTGCGAGAGCGCGGGGCTGAGCTGTTGCTCGAACCACAGGCTCACGACGCCGGCCAGGGTGTGGTCGACGTCGCTCGGATCGGGAATCTGCACCGCGAAGTAGTTGGCCTGCGTCGCGCCGGCGATCGATTCGATCAGGTCGGCGTTCTGGAACTCGTTGTCGGTGGCGTAGAAGCTGCCGCCGATCTCGAGGTTGCCACTGCGGTAGGTGGTGCGGCCGACCAGTGAGCTGTTCTTGTAGAACTCCCAGCGGTTCACCCCGCCGCTGTCGACCCAGGAGCCGTTCAGCGAGTAGCTCCAGGTGCCGTCGCCGGCGGCAATGCGGTCCTGCGTCCCTGCCCGCAGCTTCCTCCAGTCGAGCGATCCGCCTTCGAGCGCGATGTCCGATTCCGGGTGATCGCCCTCGAGGGTGCTCAGCGCGATCACCCCGGAGGTCGTGTCGGCTCCGTAGAGCGTGGCGCGCGGCCCGCGCAGCACCTCGATCCGCTGCACCATCGTGGGATCGATCTGGCCGAGCAGGTAGCCGATCCCGCCGGTCCCGCCCGCGTTGAGCGTGATGCCGTCGAAGACGTACAGGGTGCTGTCGGAGAAGCCGCGCAGCCGCGCGGACAGGGCCTGGCCCGGACCGCCGGCGGTCTCGAACTGGATGCCCGGCTGCGCTCGCAGCGTGTCGGTGAGGCTGGTCTGTGCCTGATCGAGAATCTGCTCGTTGGTGACGACGGTCGATGCCTGGCTCATCTGCTGCTGCGTCACTGCCATCTTCGAGGCGGTCACCGTCACTTCCTGCAGCGGCGAGGATTGATCGGCCGGCGGCGATGATTGCGCGGCCGCGGGCAGCGCCGCCCAGCCGCCGACCGTCACAGCCACGATTGCAGCGCCGCGCAGCCTCATCTACGGTGCCGCTTTGCGCAGCCGAACCACCAGCCAGAAGAAGAACGGCGTGCCGATCAGACTGGTGAACACGCCGAGCTTGAGCTCCGGGCCGAAGCGAACCAGGCGCGTGGCGATGTCGGCGGCGAGCAGCAGTAGCGCGCCCAGCAGCGTCGCCGGCAGCAGCACCCGACTGGGCTGGTGGCCGACCAGCGGCCGCACCAGGTGCGGGGCGACCAGGCCGATGAAGCCGACAACTCCGGAGACGGCGGTGGCGGCCCCCACGGCCAGGGCGGTGCCGAACAATGCCAGCAGATGCGTGCGCCGCAGATTGATGCCGAGGCTACGCGCCTGCACCTCGCCGAGCGCGAGCGCGTCGAGCGCGCGCGCGGTCAGCGCCAGCATCAGGCTGCCGATCACGATGAACGGCAGGATCAGCAGCACCTGCAGCCAGCTGCGGTCGGCGAGCGATCCCATCAGCCAGGTCATGATCTCATCGGCGGCATAGGGACTGGGGGCGAGGTTCAGCGCCAGCGAAATGCCGGCCGCTCCGAGCGCGCTGACCGCCGCGCCGGCCAGGATCAGCGTGATCGTGCCGCCGCCGCGACCCAGCACGAAGGTCAGCAGGCCCGCCGCGAGCGCACCGAGCAGCCCGAGCAGCGGTGCCGCCACGGCCAGCTGGCTGGCCAAGCCGAAATAGATTGCGATGACGGCGCCGAGCGCGGCGCCGGTGGACACGCCGAGCAGCCCAGGCTCGGCCAGTGGGTTGCGCGTCACGCCCTGCAGCACCGCGCCGGATAGGCCGAGCGCGGCACCGATCAGCAGCGCCAGCACCGCCCGGGGCAGGCGCAGCTCGGTCACGATCAGCATCGGCAGCTGCGGGCCGGGCAGCCACAACGCGTGCCACAGCTGCGACGGCGGCAGCCACACCCGCCCTGCCAGCAGCGACACCAGGATGATCGGGATCAGCAGCAATACGATGGCGCCGCTGGTCAGCCAGGTGCGCGTCACGGCGGTCCGCCGTATGGCCGTGAGCGCGGCTGCGCGTCCGGCGGGCGGGGCGAGCGGCGCGAGTGCGCTGGCGCGCCGATCACCGCCAGCAGCTCGTTCTGCAGCGCCTGAGCCGCTGCGGCGCTCTGCGGCAGTCCGCAGTCGAGCGGCAGCTGCGGGTAGGTGATGCGCCGGTTTGCGTAGAGCCGCCGCAGCAGCGGATGCTCCGCGCTCTGGGTCTGCAACGCCGGGGCCGGCCGGTCCGCGCCATAGGCCAGCACCTCGGGGTGGGCCAGCAGCAGCTGCTCGATGTCGAAAGAGCCGGAGCGCTCGCCGGGAGTGTTCGCGGCCACGTTGATGCCGCCGGCGGCCTGCAGCACCGCGTTGAACAATGTTCCTCTGCCTGGAACGTACCCATCGCCGCTCCAGGCGGCCACCCGGATGGGTTGCGCCGGCCGCGCGCGCCTGACGGCGGCCAGTGTCTCATCCATCTGCGCCAGCAGGGCTTCACCGCGCTGCTGCACTGCCAGCGCGCTCGCCACGCGGCGCACGATCATGCGGATATCCGCGAAGCTGGTCGCGGCCGGCACCACCAGCAGCGGCGCGTGCAGCTGACGCAGCAGCATGCGCGCGGCCGGTGTCGAATAGACTCCGGCGAGCACCAGGTCCGGCGCCTGCGAGAGCACCTCCTCGGAGGTGCCGTAGTTGATCCCCACCCGCGCCGCGGCCGCCGCCAGGGCCGGGTCCGTGGACCGGTGCGCCAGGTAGGTGACCGAGGTAATGCGAGCGGGCGGCAGCAGCTCGAGCACCAGCGCGTCGGTACACAGGCTCAGAGACATAACGTGCCGCGGCCCGGATTGCGCAGGCGCTGCGGCGGTTGCCGCTGCCGCGAGCAGCCATAGCCCCGCGACGCCCAGCAGCCGGGAGCAGCAGCCCATGCTGCAGTGTCGGAAATCGGTCAATTGAGGCCCCACGCCGGCCGGTGCGGCCGGATGAAATCCTGACCGGTGAGTATGCCGCATCTGCGCGGCATTGCGTTTTTTGGGACGGCTGCGCAGGTGGCTGGCAGTTGGGCCGCGCGGCTCTCGCGGCGGAACGATGCCTCAGGAACAGGCAGGCCGACAGCGATTTCCAGTGCTTACTGGCTAAGTATCTCGTCCCGTACATCCGTGATCTCCCGCGCGCGAGTTGGGCGGGCACCCTCGCAGCGATCGCTTCGAGGGCAACGATCGCTGCGAGGGCAGATCAGACGCGCCGGGTATTCGAGGGCCTCGTCGATCCAGGCGATGTTGAGCACCTGAGCGACCGCGCTCAGCGCCTGCTTCGCTCCCTTGGGGATACGCGCATCGCCCCTGCGCTGCAGGCATTCGCTGAACACCGAGTCGATGAGCGCCTCGCTGTGCGCTCCGTTCGCATCGATCGCCGGCCCTAGATCCACACCGACCGAGAGCACATGGTTATTGCCGGCCATGTCGCGCACGCGGCGCGAGTGACAGCAATACAGCAGCGAGCGTTCCCCGTCGCGTAGTACCGAAATCTGTGATCCGGTCTCACTGTGTGCGCCGTCGATCATGCGGAACACGGCCCAGTGAGGGCACGGATCGCTGACCTGAGCGAGGTTGCCCCAGGGCAGCGGGATGCCGTTACCGCGATACACGGCACGCAGGTAGCCGGGGGGATAGGCATCGAAGAAATGCCAGTATCGATAGGGTGAGACCTTGGTCATGCGGCGCATGATGAGCGCCGGCGTGAGCTCGAGGCGGGTGCCGGCCTCGACGCGATGGCGCTCGCGCGCGAGGAAGCGGCGGAAGGGGATGCGCGGCGCCAGCAGGGCGCCAGCGAAGAAAGTGCACTCGAAATCGCGCCAGGCATGCAGCACGTCCTGCGCATTCATGACAGTGGTGTAGGCTCGGCTCTCGGGACTGCCGCCCATCTCCCCGCCCGTTGCGTGGGGGGACTTCAGCCCGTCGCCTCCGTGCAGCACCTTGTGTCCGATGTGCGCGGCCAAATCGAACTTCAGCCGCGCCGGATCGGACTGCAGGGCGCGGTTGGCGTAAATGGTGCGAGGCGAGTCGTAGAACGAGCGCACCATGCTGCGCACATCCCGGTCCCTGTCCTGCGCGAGCACGGGCTTGCGCTCGAACCAGCGGATCTCGAGCCCATGGCGCTTGACGAGGCGCTGCAGGTCATCGACCGACAGCGGAAAGCGCCGATCACCGACGGTCTCGGCGGCGCGCTCGAGTTCGGGAAAGTCATTACGCGACATTTCCTGGTGCGTACGGATGAGTAGGTGCGCGAACTGCCGTCCACTGGTGCCGGTCTGCGCGAGCAGTTCGGGAATGGCCGCCTGCAGGACACTCTTCGAGAACAGGAATCCTGGCTCGAGCGGGATCCGCGCCGCGCCGCCCCCGGAAGCGGGTGGAAGGGCGGAGGCGAGGTCATCGTGCTCGTCGAGGAACCACTCGGGTCTGCGCTGGAACACCTGGGCGAGAAGCTCGAGCACCTCGGGTGACGGCGCGCGCTTGCCGCCCTCAATCATGCTCAAGTAGGAGACCGAGGGGGCGTGCTTCGCGTCGCGCTGTACGCAGCGCGCCGACAGCTCCTCGAGGGTCAGGCTGTTGCGCCGGCGCACGCTGCGCAGCTTCGCTCCGAGGAAGTGACCCTTGTGCATGAGGGCGACCATGATGAAACCTCGCACCGCCGCCGGATGTTTAGTGAAATTAACAGTGTGAAGTTCCGTAAGTCAATTTTCTACGGAATGGTCGATTACGCTGTGCGCGTCACTTCCGAGGAGACGACCATGAATCTGCATGCCACCCCTTCCGTAGATGAGCTGCGCCGAAACTGGCGCGAGAGTCCCCGCTGGTGCGGCATCGAGCGCGGTTACGCGGCCGAAGACGTCGTGCGTCTGCGCGGCACCATTTCGGTCGAGTACTCGATCGCGCGGCTCACCGCCGAGAAGTTCTGGCGCTATCTGAACGAGAAGCCGCTCGTCAACGCGCTCGGAGCGCTCACCGGCAATCAGGCCATGCAGCAGGTCAAGGCGGGCCTGGATGCGATTTACCTGTCTGGCTGGCAGGTCGCCGGCGATGCCAACCTCGCCGGAGAAATGTACCCCGATCAGTCGCTCTATCCGGCCGACTCCGTTCCGGCGGTCGTCCGACGCATCAACAACACACTGCGCAGGGCCGACGAGATCCATCACGCCGAGGGCAAGGATGGCGTCGACTGGCTCAAGCCCATTGTGGCAGACGCGGAGGCGGGCTTTGGCGGCGTGCTAAACGCGTTCGAGCTCATGAAGCAGATGATCGCGGCGGGCGCGGCCGGCGTGCACTTCGAGGATCAGTTGTCCTCGGCCAAGAAGTGCGGCCACATGGGGGGCAAGGTGCTCGTGCCCACTCAGGAGGCGATCACCAAGCTGATCGCCGCGCGGCTTGCGGCCGACGTATGTAACGTACCGACGATCCTGATCGCCCGTACCGACGCGGAGGCCAGCAATCTGATCACCGCGGACGTGGACGAGCGCGATTGGCCCTTCATCGATCGCGACCGGGGCCGCACGGCGGAAGGATTCTTCCATGTCCGCGCGGGACTCGAGCAGGCGATCGCCCGCGGGCTGGCGTATGCGCCGTACGCCGATCTCATTTGGTGCGAGACCGCAAAGCCCGATCTGCAGGAGGCACGGCACTTCGCGGAGGGCATTCATCGTCAATTCCCCGGCAAGCTGCTGGCATACAACTGCTCGCCGTCCTTCAACTGGAGGCGCAAGCTGGACGATTACACCATCGGGAGCTTCCAGAGCGAACTCGCGGCGATGGGTTATCGCTTCCAGTTCATCACGCTGGCCGGGTTTCACGCGCTCAACCATTCGATGTTCGAGCTGGCACGCGGCTATAAGGCGCGCCAGATGACGGCGTTCGTCGCGCTCCAGCAGGCGGAGTTCGCCGCCGAGGAACACGGCTACACGGCCACACGCCATCAGCGGGAAGTGGGTGCCGGGTATTTCGACCTGGTCAACCAGACGGTCATGGCGGGGCGTTCTTCCCTGGCGGCGCTCGCTGGCAGCACCGAGGTGCAACAGTTTGACTCGGCGAGATCAGCGTGAGGCAGCCATGAGCGCGCGAGCGGAATTGGCAAGCCAGGGGGAAGCGCGAGGCTCGTCCCCACGGGTTGAAATCACCGGTAAGGGACCAGAACGTTCGGGGGAGGCGCTCACGCCGCAAGCACTCGAACTGCTCACAAACCTGCATGCGCGCTTCAATGCGCACCGGTTGGAATTGCTTGCGGCGAGGGAGCGCCGCCAGATTGAGTTCGATGCGGGCGTCCTACCGGCCTTCCTGCGCGAGGGCGCCGAGGTGCGCGCGGGCGCTTGGCGCATCGCGCCGGTGCCGACGGATCTTCAGGACCGGCGCGTCGAGATCACCGGCCCGACCGACCGCAAAATGATGATCAATGCTCTCAACGCGCCGGTGAGCGCCTTCATGGCGGACTTCGAGGATTCCTGTTCGCCCACTTGGGAAAACATCATCCAGGGGCAGGTGAACCTGGGCGATGCCATCCGAGGCACGATCGAATATACCGATGCGCACAGCGGCCGTGCTTACCGGCTTGCCGAGCGCACGGCGACCCTGCTGGTTCGACCGCGAGGCTGGCACCTTCCTGAGAAGCACGTGCGCATAGATGGCCAGCTCGTCTCAGCGTCGTTGTTCGATTTCGCGCTCTACGTGGCCAACAACTTCGATGCGCTCGCGCGTCGGGGAACCGGCCCTTACTTCTATCTGCCGAAGCTCGAGAGTCATCTGGAAGCGCGGCTCTGGAACGACGTGTTCTTGGCAACCGAGGAGGCACTGGGGCTACCGCGCGGCACGATCAAAGCCACCGTGCTGATCGAGACGCTGCCGGCGGCATTCGAGATGGATGAAATTCTCTTCGAGCTGCGCGAGCACATCACCGGACTGAACTGTGGGCGTTGGGACTACATCTTCAGCTTCATCAAAAAGCTGAGGAATCGGCCGAATTGTCTGCTTCCTGACCGCTCGAGCGTCACCATGGAGCGGCACTTCCTCAAGTCGTACGTGGATCTGCTGATATACACCTGTCACCGGCGCGGGGCGTATGCGCTGGGCGGCATGGCGGCGCAGATTCCGATCCGCGACGATCCGCGGGCGAACGAGGTCGCGCTGGGGCGTGTGCGCGCGGACAAGCTGCGCGAGGCGCGCGCTGGGCACGATGGCACGTGGATCGCGCACCCGGGTCTCGCCGCGGCCGCGCGCGAGCCGTTCGATGCGGTGATGACCGGTCCGAATCAGCTGCACGTGCTGCGCGAGCAGGTGCGGGTCTCGCCCGCTGATCTGCTGTGCGTGCCGGATGGGTCCATCACGGAGGCGGGGCTGCGCGCCTGCATCAGGGTGGGCACGCAATATCTGGAGGCTTGGCTGCGTGGGGTGGGCTGCGTGCCGCTTTACCATCTCATGGAGGATGCCGCCACCGCGGAGATCTGCCGCGCGCAGCTGTGGCAGTGCCTGCGACACGAGGCGCGTACCAGCGATGGGCGATCCGTGACGGGTGCGCGCTTCGAGCGGATGCTCATGGAGGAGCTGGACCGCATCCACGTGGAAGTCGGGCAGCAACGCCTGACGACGGGGGCGTTTCCGGCCGCCGCGCGCCTGCTGCAGCGGTTGGTCGAGCAGGAAGCGTTCGAGGAATTCCTGACGCTGCCGGCCTACGAGTTACTGAGTTAAAGATAGAACAGCGTAACCGCCATAAGCAATCGCGGCTTGTTGGGATGTGCTGGCCGCCGCCATTGCGAGAGCACCTGCTCGAGCACCAGCGCGTCGGTACACAGGCTGAGCGACATAACGTGTCGCGGCCGGATTGCGCCGGTGCCGCAGCGGCCGGTGCGGCCGGATGAAATCCTGACCGGTGACTACGCCGCATCCGCTCGGTATTGCGTTTTTTGGGACGGCTGATCATCATCGATCATGGCTCCATGAACGCAGGGACCGCGTGATCCGCCTGAGCGTCTTCGACCAATCTCCGGCGATTGCGGACGTACCGCACGACGCCACCATCCGCGCGACCGTCGCGCTCGCGATCGAATGCGAGCGGCTGGGCTATCGGCGCTACTGGGTGGGCGAGCAGCACAACAACCCCGGTATCGTCGGCTCGGCACCCCCGGTATTGATGTCTGCCATTGCCGCGCGCACCGAGCGGATACGCGTGGGCAGCGCCGGGGTGCTGCTGTCGCACTACTCGCCTTACAAGGTTGCCGAGCAATTCCGCGTCCTCGATGCGCTGGCCCCCGATCGGATCGACCTCGGGCTCGCTCGTGCGCAGGGGGCCAACGAGGCGGCTCGCCGCGCCCTCGGCCGCAGCGCGCTGGATGCAGACGCCTTCGCGGCCGAGGCCGGCAAGCTGGTGGCGTGGCTGTACGACGAGCCGACCGAGCGCGAGCCGCTGACGGCGCAGGCGCGCGCCTATCCACGCGCTGCGACCGCACCGCACCCGTGGATCCATGGCAGCTCCGAGATTGGCGCGCGCGTGGCGGCCAAGCTGGGGCTGCCGTTCTGTTTCAACTATTCGGCCGAGGGCGGCGAGCAGCAGGCCAGGCAGTGCCTGCAGACCTACGTGCAGGCCTACCGGCCGACGGCGCGCGTGCCCGAGCCGTATGCGAGCGTACTGGTGTGGGCCCTGGCGGCGGATTCGGACGCGCAGGCCTGGCATCTGTTCGCCAGCCGCGCGCACGCGAACATCATGCTCGATACCGGCATGCGCGCGCCCTTGGTTGCCCCCGAGGTTGCGCTGGCCTATCGCTACAGCGAGAGGCAGCAGGCCCGGCTGGCGCAGATGCGGCGCGACTGCATCATCGGCGCCGCCGATCACGTGGCGCAGCGCCTGGTGGCCGTGGCCGCCGCGTTGGGCGTCAGCGAGCTGGTCGTGAACACGTGGACCCATGACCCGGCGGCGCGCCGCCGCTCGTACGAGCTGCTCGCCGCCGCGTTCGGTCTGGCGGGCGCGGCCCCATAGGCCCCGCGGGGCCGGGCCGGAAGAGCCGGGCTCGCCGGCTCGCCTCAGCGCGCGCCCTGCGCGCGGAGCTGAAGAAATCCCAGGCCGTGCAGGTAGCGCACCAGCGCCAGCCGCGCATCCAGGCTGATGGTCGCGGGCAGCGTGTCGGGCGTGAACGACTGTGCCCGGCAGATCGCCTCCAGTGTCGGGGCGGCGGCCGTCTGCAGCCGCACGCGCCGGCCGTCGACCTCCAGGATCGTATTGCCGCGCTCCTGCAGGATGCGGTAGTCGCGCCCGGGTGCGATCTGCAGCAACGTGTGCGCCTCGATCGGCGCGGCGTCCGCCTGGAAGCGTGCGCCGCGCGGCCGGGCCGCGCGGATGCGGTGCGCGAAGCGCTCGCTGAGGGCATCGACATCGACGGCACGGCCCAGTTCGCCGAACAGTTCGTTGAACCGCTCCCGCAGCGCCGCTCGCAGCTCGGGCCGATGTGCGAAACCCGGCGGCAGCGCTGCACGAAACTCCGGGTGCTCGATGCTGCCCTGGATCAGCTCGGACAGCAGCTCCACCCAGGTATAGACCGTGACGCCGATCGTCACGTGCGCCGAGAAGCGCTCGGCGGTGGTCGTGGTGTGCACGTACCCGCGCGGCAGGTAGAGCAGGTCGCCGGCCGCGAGCTCGAGCTCCAGCAGCGGGGCGGCGGCAGCGAGTAGTGCTCGGGTGAGAACGGCTGGCTGCGATGCGGCAGCGGCAGCGCAGGCGGATAGATGCGCCAGTGCTTGCTGCCGCCTATCTGCAGCACGAACACTTCGTGGGTGTCGTAGTGCGGCGTGAAGCGGGCGGCGCGTGCGGGCGTCAGGTAGGCGTTGGTGTGCACCGGATGATCCAGCTGCGCCTCCATCGCGGCGCACAGCCGGCCCAGCGGCGGCCAGGAGTGGTGCAGCGCCGGCAGCGTCACGGTGGCGCCGGTGCTGTACCTCGGTGAAGATCTTCTCCACGTCCGGTACGCCGCGGAAAGTCTCATCACCATAGCGCACGTCGCGCGTGTACGCCTCGGGCGCAAAGAACGCGCCGTCCCTGGCGAGCCGGATCGCCGGATAGCGCGCATCGGCCTGCGAGATGAACTGCTCGATGTCCCCGATCGTCAGTAATGCATCGTAATAGGCGCCATCACCGCGCTGCAGGAGCAGCGGCTCGCGCTCCCAGTGCGAGGCGAAGAAGGCTGCAGCGCTGCTGGAATGAATCAGCGCCGAGAAATCGAATGCGGCCGGTTCCACCCGCCGATTATGCCCGTTGTCAGAATAGCTTCGGTCAGAATATCTTCGATACGGTGAGACGAAAGGTGATGGGCTCGAGCGGATGCACCTGCAGCCCGGCGACCCCGTCGACCGGTTCAGCCGGCGTTGCCCGGTCGACGTAGTAGTACTGCATGGCGTCGGCGTGGCTGTTGAGCAGGTTGTAGATGCCTGCCCCGAGCTTCCAGCCGCCGTCGAACAAGTAGTGTGCGTCCAGGTTCCATTCGCCGTAGCCGTGTCCCTGCACCTCGTCGTCCGCGGTCAGCGGATAACCGCCGAGATAACGGTACTCCAGGCCCCCGTCCCAGGGCCCCAGATTGCGCACATACATCTCGAACGATCCCATCGCGAACGGCGCGTTGGGCAGGTAGTAGCCGATGTGGCCGGTGCCGTCGTTGTAGGCGTTGGTGTAGCGCGCGCGATTGGGTGAATAGCTGGTATAGAATTCCAGCCATCGTAGCGCCTGATAGGTGACATTGATCTCGGCGCCCCGGCGGATGCTGCCGGGGCCGGCGGTGTCCTGCCCCGCGTCCGGATCGTAGGTGATCTCCGACTGTGCCTTCAACGTGTACAGGGCCACGGTGGCTGCGACCCGCTGGCCGAACAGCTGCTGGCGCAGGCCGATCTCCTCACCGGTTTGCGCGGCGATCAGCGGTGCCCCGTATACGTGCGTGGCGAGCGCTTGATTGACGCCGCGCAAGTCGTCACTGTGAAAGCCGCGCCCGTAGCTCAGATAGATCTCGGTCGAGTGCAGCGGCCTGAAGATCAGGTCGGCCTTCGGCTCGAACAGGTGTGCGCTGGCTACGCCGCCGTTGGTGCCCGTGTCGGTGCCGCGCATGTAGTCCTGGCGCACGCCCAGCACCGAGCGAAACCAGTCGAACCAGTGCGTGGTGGCCTGGACGAAGCCGGCGACGCTGTTCAGGCTGACGCGATCGATTTCGGTGTAGTAGTACGGATAGTCCACGGCGGCCAGCTGAGCCTGCGTCAGCGGTATGCGATCCTCGGTCGGGATGCGCGTGGCGTAGTTGAAGTCGCTGCGGGTATGGACCCCGGCCAGCAGATCGTTGCTGATGCCGGCAAAATCGGCTTTCCAGTCGTAGCTGACATCACCGCCCAGGGTGGTCCTATCCTCGTGCTGCGCTTCCTGGTCGCCGTTGATCGCATCGACCAGGAAGTGCGTGAAGTCGTTCCACAGCGTCAGGTGATTGCTGATGACGTAGCCGCTGACGGACAACTGTCCGCCCGAATCGCCCTGGCTATGCAACTGCCCCGACAGGCTGGCGCGCTGCGCGTAGCCGCCGTCCGAGGGGTCGAGCGAGCCGAAGCGGCCGATCAGCCCCTGGGCGATTGCCCGCTCCGGTTGGTCGGTGGTGGCATTCCACTCGTCGTGGTAGATCATGCCGGTGAGCGAGTAGCCGTTGAGGTTGTCACCGTCGCTGAAGCGCAGTACCGCGTTGAGCTTGCGCTGGTCGTCCGGGTTGGTCCATGGGCCGTCGTAGTGCTGCAGCTCCACGGCCTCGAGCAGGTGCTGCCCGTCCTGCAGGTCCTGGGAGGCGGCGATGAAGACGCGCCTGAAGCCCTCGGGGCCCGCGCCGAGGGTGGCCTGATCCGCGATCGTATTGACGTAGGCCTCGTGCACCGAACCGACCGAGGAAAAATCGCCCTGGTCGGCGTAGTAGGGCCCCTTGGTGTAGGTGATGTTGGTGGCGAGCTCCGGGATCATGAAATTCAGGTCCGCGTAACCCTGGCCGTGCGCGTGCGTGGGCTCGTTGACCGGCATGCCATCGACCCATAGCCCGATGTCGGTGCCGTGATCCAGGTTGTAGCCGCGCATCAGGTACTGGTTGGCCTTGCCCTCGCCGCTGTGCACGGTCACCACCAGTCCGGGCACCGTCTCGAGCAACTGGCCGGGTCGATAGGCGGGCGTCACGGCCAGCTCGCTGTTGACCACCACGCCCTGGCTGGCGGTGCTCGCCGTGCCGATCAGGCTCAGCCGCTGCGCCGTGACGGTGACTTCCTTCAAGGTCGTCGAGCTCTCGCTCGGCTGCGGCGCGCGCCGCTGACTGCCCGTCGCGGCTTTGCGCGGTGCCGGGGCGGGCGTGGGGGCCGGGGCGGGCGTGGGGGCCGGGGCGGGCGTGGGCGCGGCAGGCCCCGGCTGCGCCGATGCCTGCGCCGCGGCCCCACAGGCCAGCAGGATGCTGGCGTGCACTGCGTACGATACCGGCGTCCACTTCATCACCACTCCCTGCCCGAAGCGTCGCCGCACGCGCCACTGCAGCTGCGTACGAGCCGATACGCTTGCGAGAAGTCTCCGGCAGCCATGTTTGTGACCGGCCCGTGTCGATGGGTCGGCGCGTTTGGCAAGGATACGCAACGCCGGGCGGCATCCCTCGGGCCGGGGCCCTGTTTCGATCGGCGCGGACCGCCAATCAGGGGTGCCGGGGCCGCGCGGTCGTGCGCCGGGGACGAGTCAATGCGGCGAGAACAACGTCGTGAGCACGTCCGTGGCGCACAGCACCGCCACGATCAGCAGGTACTCCGCCGACATCGAGCGGCGCAGCGCTGCCGCGGCGTGCACCGTGTTCGCGGTGGCACCTGCAGCGCCCGCGGCGCGCGGCCCCGGCGCGGCCGCGGCGCCTGCCGTGGCCGTGCCGGGCGGCAGCGCCGGCATCAGGCGCCAGCGGTTGTAGGCTGCCAGCCCGAGCAGCACCACGAAGCCTGCGAGTTTGAGCAGCAGCAATTGACCGTAGGGCCGATGTACCACGCCGAGGCTGCCGCACAGGATCGCGGCCATCGCGACGCCGGCCACCGCGATCAGCGGCACCAGCGGCCCGGCGAATGCAGAGAAGCGCCGCAGTACCTGTCCGGCCACCGCCGTCGTCTCGATCCGGCTGATCAGCACGAGCGGCAGCAGCGCGCCGAACCAGAACGCGACGATCAGCAGGTGCAATGCCAGCAGCGGGGCGAGCAGCGCGCGCAGCGGGTGGGCGCTGGTGTGACCGGTCAGCAGAAAGGCGCCGATCGCCACCACCACGCCGATGACGGCGGCGACCTGCGGCCCCGGAGCCTGTTCCGCGCCCAGGCTCAGTGCCGTGAGAATGACCAGCAGGCCGAGCACCTGTGCCATCGAAGACAGGCCCGACGAGGAATTCCACGCCAGCCGTTGCAGGGTCGCATCCCACATGCCGGAGAAGTCTCCCGCCATGCGCGCGGGATCGAGTGACAGGTGCGCGAGCACCAGCACGATCCCGGCTGCCGCGGCCACCAGTCCCAGGCGGCGTATGCCGGACTGCGAGGCGGTCAGGTGGCGGCCGAAGCCGGCCAGGAACAGCGCGACGCCGGCGGCCTGAAACAGCGCCACGAACGCCAGCGCGCGCACGATCAGCGATACCAGGTCGGGGCTCATGTCGGGCTACAGAGCACCATAGGGTGCTGCACTGTCCGGTGCGGGGGCGCCCCAGGAGGCGCGGGTGCCCGCGGCGAGCAACGCGCCACCTGCCATGCCTTGCACGAAGCGACGCCGGCTGACGGCCGTCATGGCGGTCCACCCCGCGCTCGCAGTGCGCCGTCGAGGGCTGCAACCGCGCCGCGAGCCGCGCGAACGGGCCTCGTACCAATGGAACTATCGATGCGCAACACGCCCGTCGCCGATGAAATGCTGTCGTCGCAGCATGATACATTCGCGCGCAAGCGCCGGACGTGCCGGCCCGGCTTTATTTTTGCGAGTGTCGTCACCGGCGGTCGCGTATAAGGCGATGGTTCGCATCACGGCCGATGGTTCGGCATCGGGCCGATTGTTCGCGTATGGGCCAATCGTTCGAGGAGACAGTGATATGAAGCGCGGCATCCGGATGACGGCGCTGCTCGCGGCAGCCATGGCCATGCTGCCAGTGCTCGCAGCGGCGCATGCACGTCTGCAGCAGGCGGTGCCGGCCGACGGCAGCGTCGTGGGCTCGGCGCCCGGTGATCTGATGCTCACGTTCTCGGAGCGTGCGCACCTGACGCAGCTGAGTATCCAGCGGCAGGGCGAGCCGCACGCGCGCCGGATCGTCGCGCTGCCCGCCGACGTGAGCACGCATTTCACGGTTGCGCTGCCCGCGCTCGCCCCGGGTCTCTACACGGTTTCCTATCGCGTCGTCTCCGCCGACGACGGCCACATCTCCTCCGGCACGCTCCGGTTTCGATACGACCCGGGAGCGCCGGCGCGGTAAGTCTCGCTGCCGGGAGCGCCGGCGGCGCACGGCGTAGCGGGGGGTGCGGCCGGCCCACGTGAGCGGCCCGCGTTACCGGTCGCGCGACCGGTGCGTGTGGCGGTTCGGCGCCATGATCCTACGATTGTCCGGCACCGGCGCCTACAGTCACCGCGACAGTAGGATCAAACAATCCGCCATCCGTTGTCGCGAGACTGCATACAAACGTGACCAACCTGCGTCGCCGCGATGTGCTGACGGGCACGGCCCTGGTGCTGCTGGAGGGAAGCGTGGCGCGCGGTGCCGTGGTCGCGGGCCACCTGCCGTGGGAGGCGGCGCCCGAGCGCGCCGCGCCGCCGCCGCAGCCGGGCCACTGGGTATTCTTCACTGCCGCGGAAGGCCCGATGGTCGAGGCGCTGGCCGAGCGGATGATTCCGCCCGATCCGCACACCCCCGGCGGCAAGGATGCCGGCTGCGCGGTATTCATCGACCGGCAGCTGGCCGGTCCCTACGGCAGCAATGAAGGCTGGTACAACCGCCCGCCGTTTCGCAAGGGCATCAAGCAGCAGGGACCACAGTCACCGACCACCCCGGCCGAGCTCTACCGCCAGGGGTTGCCGGCGCTGGAGCACTATTGCCGCGCCCATTACGGCGGCAAGGGCTGGATGGATCTCAGCGCTGCGCAGCAGGACGCCGTGCTGCACGGCCTGGAGGATGGCAGCGCGATGCTGGAGGGCATCGACGGCAAGACGCTGTTCGAGGCGGTGCTGAAGGACGTGCAACAGGGCTTCTTCGCCGATCCGATCTACGGCGGCAACCGCGATATGTGCGCATGGAAGATGATCGGCTTTCCCGGTGCGCGCTACGATTATCGGGACTGGGTGGGACGCCACAACGAGCGCTATCCGTATCCGCCCGTCAGCATCGCCGGCCGGCCCGACTGGAACCCGAAGGGCGGCTGAGGCGCGCTCGGCATGGCTCTGAGACTCCCGCCCAAGGATGCGGTCATCATCGGGCTCGGCTGGACCGGCTCGATCCTGGCGAACGAGCTGACCGACGCCGGACTGGATGTGGTCGCGATCGAGCGCGGCCCGTGGCGCTCGGCCGCCACCGACTATCCGCCCAACCGCGCGCAGGACGAGCTGCGCTACCGCATCCGCCACGGCCTGTTCCTGCAACCGGACCAGACCACCTTCACGTTCCGCAACAAGATGGCCGAGACGGCGCTGCCGATCCGCAACTGGGGTGCCTTCATGCCGCCGAACGGCGTCGGCGGCGGCGGGGTGCACTGGAACGCGGAGACCTGGCGCTTCCTGCCGAGCGACTTCGTGCTGCGCACCCATCTCACGCAGCGCTACGGCGCGCGTTTTTTGCCCGCCGACATGACGATCCAGGACTGGGGTGTCACCTACCCGGAGCTCGAGCCGCACTTCGACCAGTTCGAGTACCTGTGCGGCACCAGCGGCACGGCCGGAAATCTCATGGGCCAGATCCAGCCCGGGGGCAATCCGTTCGAGGGCCCGCGCTCGCGCCCCTATCCCAATCCGGCGCAGCAACAGCCCTTCAGTCACACGCTGTTCGCGGCCGGTGCGCGCAAGCTCGGCTACAAGCCGTTTCCGCAACCCTCCGGCAACATGTCGCAGGCCTACACCAATCCGCTCGGGGTGCGGCTCGGGCCGTGCACCTACTGCGGCTTCTGCGAATGGTTCGGCTGCGGCAACTATTCCAAGGCCAGCCCGCAGACCACGGTGCTGCCGGTGCTGGTGCGCAAGTCCAACTTCACCGCGCGCGATCAGTGCGAGGTCACGCGCATCAACCTCGACGGCTCGGGCAAGCATGCCACCGGCGTGACCTACGTCGACGCCGCGGGAAAGGAATGGGAGCAGCCCGCCGAGCTGGTGATCCTCGCGGCCTATACCATCTTCAACGTGCAGCTGCTGCTGCTCTCGGGCATCGGCACCCCCTATGACCCGGTGGCGAACAAGGGCGTGGTCGGGCGCAACTTCACCCATCAGACGATCTCCGACGTCGTGAGCTTCTTCGATAAATCCAAATTCATCTTCAATCCGTTCATCGCCTCCGGGGCGATCGGCATGTGCATCGACGAGTTCAATGGCGACAACTTCGACCATGGTCCGCATGGCTTCGTGGGCGGCGGCTACATGGGACAGGTGCAGACCAATGGGCGCCCGATCGAGACCACGCCGGTGCCGCCCGGCACGCCGCGCTGGGGCGGGCAGTGGAAGCAGGCGGTGCGCGACAACTACCAGAGCACGTTGGTGCCCGGGACCGGCGTGCACGGCAGCATGTACAGCTACCGCGACGTGTACCTGGACTTGGACCCGACCTACCGCGACCGCTTTGGCCGCCCGCTGGTGCGCATCACGATGGATTTTCATCCCAACGAGCTCAAGCAGAACGCCTTCCTCACCGACCGCTTCGCCGAGATCTTCCAGGCGATGGGCGCGCAGCAGGTCGAGAAGCAGTACCGCAAGGCGCCCTACGACATCACCGATTACCAGACCACGCACCTGTGTGGCGGCGCCGTGATGGGCACCGATCCGGGCACCAGTGCGATCAACCGCTACCTGCAGAGCTGGGACGTACCGAACCTGTTCATCATGGGCGCGAGCGCGTTTCCGCAGAATGCGGGCTACAACCCGACCGGTACGCTCGCGGCGCTCGCCTACTGGTCGGCGGCGGCGATCCGGACGCGCTACCTGAAGAGCCCCGGGCCGCTGATGCACGCGTGAGTGCTCACCGCATCCGACGATGTGCCGCCGCGGCGACTGTGGCGGTGGCGGCCAGTGCGGCGGCGAGCCTGCTTGTGACGGGCGCGGCCGTGGCGCAGAGCGTGCGGCAGGGCCAGGACTTCGCGCTGCTGGAGCGCGGCCGGTATCTGGCCGTGGCGGCCGATTGCACCGCCTGCCATACCAACCCGGATGACGGCCGGCCGTTTGCCGGCGGCCGGCCGATCCAGACGCCGTTCGGTACGATGATCGCGCCCAACATCACCCCCGATCAGCAAACCGGCATCGGCGGCTGGAGCGATGCGCAATTCGACGCAGCGCTGCGGCGGGGGGTGATGCCGAGCGGGGCGCGCTTGTATCCGGCGATGCCCTACCTCTACTACACGCGCCTGTCGGCTGCGGACGTGCGCGCGCTGCACGCTTATCTGGAGACGGTTGCGCCGGTCCGTCACGCGGTCGCACCCGATCAGCTGCCGTTCCCGTTCGATATCCGCTTCGCGATGAAGATCTGGGACGCGCTGTACTTTCACCCCGGGCCGTTCAAGCCCGATCCGTCCCAATCCGCGGAGTGGAATCGCGGCGCCTACCTGGTCGAAGGCCCCGGACACTGCCAGGCCTGCCACACGCCGAAGACCTTTCTGGCCGCTGATGAGACCGGGCGGGCCTTCCAGGGCTATACCACGCAGGGTTGGTTTGCGCCCGACATCACCGAAGATGCACGGCGCGGGCTGGCGGCCTGGACGGTCGCGGACATCGTCGACTATCTCAAGAGCGGCCACAACCGCCTCGCCGCGGCATCGGGCCCGATGGCCGAGGAGGTCGCCGATTCCAGCTCGCGGATGACCCTGCCTGACCTGACCGCGATCGCCACCTATCTGAAGGAGCGCACGGGACACGGCGCCGCGCCGGCGGCGACACCGAATGCGCCGGTGGCGGCCGGAGATGCGCGCATGGTGGCCGGAGCGGCGATCTATCAGGACCTGTGCTCCGCGTGTCACCGGCCCGACGGCAGCGGCGTGGCCTATCTGATCCCGAACCTGGCGCGCTCGGATGCGGTGGCGTCGAGGCGGCTCGACACCTTGCTGCGCGTGGTGCTGGAGGGTGCGCAGAGTGTCGCGACCACCGCCGAGCCGACCGGCCCGTCGATGCCCGGTTATCGCGCGCAGCTGTCCGATGCGCAGGTCGCCGCGGTGCTGACCTATATCCGCAACAGCTGGGGTCACGCGGCCGCCGCGGTTAGCCCCGGCGAGGTGCGCCAGGCGCGCGCACGACTCGCTTCACCCGGTCACGAATGACCATCACGCCAGGAGGCACGGTATGAAGACCTTCATTCGCTCGTTTCGCAGCAGGAGCCGCGCGGGCAGACAGCGCGGCGCCATCGGCTATGTGCTGCTGTGGATGCTCGGGGTACCGATCCCCCTGCTGATCATCTTTGCATTGATTCGGGGCTGCGCTTGACGAGCTCAGCGCCACGTCGATACCGATCACGTCAGGAGGACGAACGTCATGGAATCAAGTGAAGTCATCCGCGGCACAACCCTCGCGGTGCATCCCACGCTGAGCTGGGGCGCCGTCTTTGCCGGATGGTTCGTGGCCACCGCGGTGGCAGCGACGCTCTATGCCTTTGGACTCGCCCTGGGCTTCTCCGCGCTCAATCCCTATGACACGGTGGCAGCCGCCAGCGGCGCGGCCACCGGCGGTTCTGCCGCCGGTGCCATCCTCTGGATAATTCTCACCTGGGCCGGCGCGCTGTTCATCGGCAGCATCTTCGCGAGCTGGTTCGACGGGCGCAACGACACGGAAATGGGCGTGGTGCGCGGCCTGGCCGTGTGGGGCCTGTCGGTCACCACGACCGCTCTGGTGATGAGCGGCGGACTGACGCGTTTCATGTATGCGACCGCGGCAGCGGTGCCGGCCGCATCGGGCATCGATCGCACGGCGCTGGCGCACTACACCGCGCAGATCATGTGGATCGCCTTCGGCAGCAGCATCGTGGCGCTGATCGCGTCGGTGTTCGGGGGCTGGCTCGGCGCGCACCACGTGCATCACGTCTACCACCTGCGCGCGTACCAGCCGCACCTGCGCCGCTGAGGCGATTCTCCGCGAGGTGCGCGTCAAGGGGCGCAAGCCCAAGGAGCGTAAGCCCCCGGTCTGGAGCCGATTGAGCGCCGGGCTGATCACCGGTGCCGCGGACGATGATCCCAGCGGCATCGCCACGTACTCGCAGGTCGGCGCCGCCTACGGCTACGGCACGCTGTGGAGCGTGGTGGCGGCGTTGCCGTTGATGATCGGCATCCAATCGGTCTGCGCCCGCATCGGGCGGGTGACCGGGGGCGGCGTGGGCGCCAACATCCGCGCGCATTACGGCCGTGCGCTCGGCTACGCGCTGGTGCTGGCGCTGGTGATCGCCAACGTCATCAACCTCGGGGCCGACATCGGTGCGATGGGCGCGGCGCTCAAGCTGCTGGTGGGCGGCCCGGCACTGGCCTACGTCGGCGCGTTCGCGCTGCTGTCGACGGCACTGCAGGTGTACGTGCCGTTTTCCTATTACTCGCCGATGCTCAAGGTGCTCACGCTGAGCCTGTTCGCCTATGTGGCGACGGTGTTCGTCATCCGGGTGCCGTGGTCGCAGGTCTGGAGCAGCAGCCTGTTGCCGCCCGGCGGTTTCGATGGCAGGTACGCCGTGGCGATCGTGGCGGTATTCGGCACCACGATCAGTCCGTACCTGTTCTTCTGGCAGGCCTCGCAGGAGGTCGAAGAGGTCAACGATCCGGGTAACGCGCGCAAGCCGCTGCGGCGCAAGCCCAGTCAGGGAAAGGACGCGCTGCAGCGCATCCGCATCGATACGGTTTCCGGAATGCTGATCTCCGAGCTGGTGGCATTCTTCATCATCGTGACCGCGGCCGTCGTGCTGCACGCGCACGGCAAGACCGATATCAACACCTCGGCGCAAGCCGCGGCCGCGCTCCGGCCGCTGGCGGGACGGTTTGCCTCGGCGTTGTTCGCCGCGGGCATCGTGGGAACCGGCTTGCTGGCCGTGCCGATTCTGGCGGGTTCGGCGGCCTTCGGTACCGCTGAGGCCTTCGGCAAACCCTGCAGCCTCGCGCGCAAGCCCGGGCAGGCGAAGCTGTTTTACGGCACGCTGGTGGTGGCCAGCGCCCTGGGCCTGGCACTGAACTTCACTCCGATCAATCCGATCAAGGCACTGTACTGGAGCGCGGTGATCAATGGCGTGGCGGCAGTGCCCATCATGATCGTCATCATGCTGCTGGGCGCGAATCGCCGGATCATGGGTCAATTCGTGCTGCCGTGGGGCCTGAAGATCCTGGGCTGGGCGGCAACGGTCGTCATGGCCGCCGCGGCCGTGGTGATGTTCGTCACCTGGGGGCGGTGATCCGCGGCCCGCGCAAGGGTCGCGCCGTCAGAACGTCGCGTCGAAGCAGATCTCTCCCTGCACCGCCACCTGGTAGGCGGACACGCGCCGCTCGAAGAAGTTGGTGAGCTCCTGCACGTCCTGCAGCGCCATGAACGGGAACGGGTTGGCCGCGTGGTACGCGGGGGAGAGGCCCAGCTGCGTCAGGCGCTGATCGGCCACGTACTCCAGGTACGAGCGCATCTGCGCGCGCGTCATGCCGACCACGCCGCCGGAGAGCACGTCCTCGGCGAACTGCGCCTCGCATTCGACCGCCTCGCCGATCATTGCGCGCACGTCGGCGGCCCACTGCGCATCGAACAGCTGCGGCTCCTCCTGCCGCACCGTGTCGATCACGCCGAACGCGAACGCCATGTGCGCGCTCTCGTCGCGGAACACCCAGCTGGTGCCGGCGGCCAGCCCCGGCAAGAGGCCGCGCGAGCGCAGGAAGTAGACGTAGGCGAACGCGCCGAAGAAGAACAGGCCCTCGATGCAGCAGGCGAAGCAGCACAGGTTCAGCAGGAAGCGGCGCCGGTCGGCCTGCGAGCCGATGCGCTCGAGCGAGGACACCGAGTCGATCCAGCGCTGGCAGAACTGCGCCTTGCGGCGGATCGAGTCGATATTGTCGATCGCCGCGAAGGCCTGCGCGCGCCGCGCCGGATCGGGCACGTAGTTGTCCAGCAGCGTCAGGTAGAACTGGATGTGCAGCGCCTCCTCGTACAGCTGGCGCGAGAGGTACATGCGCGCCTCCGGGGCGTTGATGTGCTTGTACAGGCTGATGACCAGGTTGTTGGACACGATCGAGTCGCCGGTGGCGAAGAACGCCACCAGCCGCTCGATCAGGTGGCGCTCGGCCCCGGTCAGGCGCGAGCGCAGGTGGCCCAGGTCGATCTGGAAGTCGATCTCCTCGACGGTCCAGGTGTTCTTGATCGCGGCGCGATACATGTCGTAGAAGCGCGGATAGCGCATCGGCCGCAACGTCATTTCGAAGCCGGGGTCGAGCAGGCTCATTGGCAGGCCTCGCAGGTTTCGGGGTTCTCGAGCGAGCAGGCCACCGCCTCGCGCTCGGCCTCGCCGGCGGCCGCCGCGACCGCGCCGGCCGAGACGGTGGTCTTGGCGATGCTGGTGGCCGGGCGCGAGCGCAGGTAGTAGGTGGTTTTCAGTCCGCGCTTCCAGGCATACATGTACATGCTCGAGAGCTGGCCGATGTTCGGGTTGGCGATGAAGAGGTTCAGCGACTGGCTCTGGTCCACGTAAGGCGCGCGCTCGGCCGCCAGGTCGATCAGCGCGCGCATCGGCAACTCCCAGGCGGTGCGATAGATCGAGCGCAGCTCGGCGGGCAGCTCCCGGCAGCCCTGCACCGAGCCGTCGGCCAGCTTGATCGCGTCGCGCATCTCCTGCGTCCACAGGCCCAGCTGCTTTAACTCATCGACCAGGTAGCCGTTGATCTGCAGGAAGTCGCCGCTGAGGGTCTCGCGCTTGAACAGGTTGGATACCTGCGGTTCGATGCACTCGTAGCAGCCGGCGATCGAGGCGATCGTGGCGGTCGGAGCGATCGCGATCAGCAGGCTGTTGCGCAGTCCCGCGCCGGCGATGTCGGCCTTGAGCTGCTGCCAGGGCAGCGTGTCGAGCGCAGCGATGCCCCAGGCGTCGAATTGCAGCTCCCCGCGCGCCGCGCGCGTGTCGGGGAAGGCATCGTGCGGGCCGTACGCCCGCGCGAGCTCCACCGAGGTGCGCAGCGCATGGAAGTAGATGGTCGCGGCGATCTTGAGCGATAGCTCGCTCGCGGCAGGCGAATCGAACGGCAGCCGCAGGCGGAAGAATACGTCCTGCAGCCCCATCACCCCCAACCCCACCGGGCGCCAGCGCAGGTTGGACGCGCGCGCGCTCGCAATCGGGTAGTAGTTCAGGTCGATCACGTGATCGAGCGCCCGCACCGCCACCTCGACCGTCTGGCCGAGCTGCTCGAAGTCGAAGCCGGACGCGTTGAGGTGCCGCGCCAGGTTGATCGAGCCGAGGTTGCACACCGCGGTCTCCGCCGAGCTGGTGACCTCGACGATCTCGGTGCACAGGTTCGACAGGTGCACTGTGTGGCCGGGTCGGGCGGTCTGGTTGCAGGTGCGGTTGCACTGGTCCTTGAAGGTCATCCAGCCGTTGCCGGTGTGTGCCAGCGTGCGCATCATGCGCGCGTACAGGTCACGCGCCGGCAGCGTCTTTTTCGCGATCCCGCGTGCCTCGGCCTGCACGTAGGCCTCGTCGAACGCGGCGCCGAACAGGTCGGGCAGCTCCGGCACGTCGCTCGGATCGAACAGCGACCAGGGCTCGCCGGCTTCCACGCGCCGCATGAAGAGGTCCGGGATCCAGTTGGCGAGATTGAGGTGATGGGTGCGCCGGCCCTCATCGCCGGTGTTGTCGCGCAGCTCCAGGAACGTCTCGATGTCGGCGTGCCACGGTTCCAGGTACGCGCAGGCGGCGCCCTTGCGCTTGCCGCCCTGGTTCACGGCCGCCACCGATGCGTCCAGTGTCTTGAGCCAGGGCACGATGCCGTTGGACAGGCCGTTGGTGGCGCGGATCAGGGCCCCTTCCGAGCGCACCCGGTGCCAGGCCACGCCGATGCCGCCGGAGAACTTCGACAGCAGCGCGATGTCCTTGTAGCGGTCGTAGATCGATTCGAGCGAATCCTCCGGCGAGTCGAGCAGGAAGCAGCTGGAGAGCTGCTCGTGGCGCGTGCCGGCATTGAACAGCGTCGGGGAGCTGACGATGTAGCTCAGGCTCGAGAAGCACTGGTACAGGTCGAGCGCCTCCGGCACCGTGTGGCTGAGCGCGACGGCGACACGCATCCAGAAGTACTGCGGGGTCTCGATCACGTCGCGCCGGGTCGGATGGCGCAGCAGGTAGCGGTCGTACAGCGTGCGCAGGCCGAAGTACTCGAACGCCTGGGTGCGCGCGGCATCGATGGCGTCGTTGAGCTTGCGCGCGTGCGCCTCGATGAAGGTCAGCACGCGCTCGTTGATCAGCCCGACATCGAATCCCAGCCGGATCGACTGCGAGAACGAATGCACCCCGAGGCCCTGGACCTCCTTGTCGATGAAGGCCGACAGCAGCCGCGCCGCCAGCCGCGAGTACTCGGGCTCCTCGGCCATGAACGAGGCGGCGGTGCGGATCGACAGCTCGTCGAGCTCACGTGTGGTGGCGCCGTCGTACAGGCCGGCGATGGTCTTGAGCGCAACGCGCATCGGGTCCACGTCCGCGAGGCTCTCGCAGCAGCGCGTCACCGCGCGCACGATCTTGTTGACGTCCACGGCCTCGTGCGTGCCGTTGCGCTTGGTCACGCGCATCGGCGCGCGCGCGCTTGCCGGCGCCGTGAGGCGAAATCCGATTTGTTCTGCCGGCGCTGTATCGGCGCCGCGCGTGCTCATCTGCGCGCCGTGAGCGTTGGACTCAACCCCGCGAGCCGCAGTGGACTCGGGGCTGCGAGCGTCATCGACAATCATGGTGGTCCTCCCCCTCGAATGGGGCTCGGGCAGCGTCTGCACGCGCACGGCGAGGCGCCAGGGACAGCTTGGGCGTGAGCTGCCGTGCCTGCCGGACGTGGCGATCCGCTCCCGCGAGCCGGAATCAGCCTCTGCACCGGAACTTTCGGTACCGGTGACCGCGGCAGGTCTTCGGACTTTCGGGCGGACGCCCCGCCGGCCCGTGGGCCGATGGGTGCGAGGTCTACTGGGGCCGCTTCCCAGGCTGATGCCCAGTGCTGTGGCGCCGATCGTTCCCGATTACCGCTGCGGGGCAGTTCCGGACTAGGTCGAGGGATTGGCTCAGGCCGCACCGGATTCCCTTTTCATCCTACCGGTTGGGGTAGGAACCGCTGGCCACCCCAAGATATTGAGATGGCCGGCGGCTGTCAAGCCTTCTGCGAGCGGCCAGGACCCGGCGGGGCGAGCGTGCTCGATCAGCCGCCCGGCCGTTGCGGGCGCTCGCCATATCGACGCCGTAGGAACAGCCCCACGCGAAGCTCAGGGCGCGACAGCGACTCACGCCGCTCGACTTGTCCGGTCGCATTGCGGCACAGTCGAAACCTAAGGTCTTTGCGGGAGTTTGGCCGGGGTTTTGCGGGGTGGAGAAGTGGAACTTTTCGCGCGTATGGAGGGAACAATGTGCGCCGCCGCCAGTCACATATCGCGTGCTTTGGGCGTCAGGGCGTTGCGCTCGAACGAAGATGGCTGCCAGCGACGATGAACTAGGGCGATTGGCGAAGCAACGCATCCAGGCGGGCGAGCTGCCCTGCAATCCGTCCCGGCGCATGTGGGGCAGTCGCGGCACCGGCGCGCCCTGCTCGCTGTGCGGGCGACCGATCCGGATCGAGGAAGTGGAGTACGAGATCGAGGTGCCGGATGAGGGCAAGGAGCAGGTCCTGCGCTTTCACCTGGCCTGCCACTCGATCTGGCATTCCGAGTGCGTCCGCGGCGGCAGCGCGGCAGCGGACGCGCACTGAGCGCCCGCCCCGGGGGCTGAGCGCCCGCCACGGCAGGGCGCCCGCCAGGGGACGCACGGCCCGCGAGGCGCTAACTTTCGGCGAGCAGGCCGCGCAGCTTGCGCAGCTCCCGGCGGCGCGCCGCATCGACGGTGGGGTAGGCGAGGTCCAGCCCGCGCAGCGTCTGGTGGATGATGCTCGAGATGATCAGGCGCGCGTTCCTCTTGTCGTCCGCCGGCACCGCGTACCACGGCGCCTGCTCGGTGCTGGTGGCGCCCAGGCAGTGCTCGTAGGCGCGCTGGTAATCATCCCACCGCCGCCGCTCCTCGATGTCCGCCAGGCTGAACTTCCAGTTCTTGTCGGGATCGTCGATGCGGGCCAGCAGCCGCTTGCGCTGCTCGTCACGCGAGAGGTGCAGGAAGAACTTCACCACGCGGGTGCCGTTGCGGTGCAGATGCTGCTCCAGCTCGATGATCGAGCGGTAGCGCTGGTGCCAGAACCGCTTCATCTGCAGCGCGCTCGCCGGCAGATTTTCTGCCCGCAGGATCTGCGGGTGCACGCGCACGACCAGCACCTCCTCGTAGTAGGAGCGGTTGAAGATGCCGATGCGGCCGCGCTCGGGCAGGCACAGGCTGGTGCGCCAGAGGAAGTCGTGGGAGAGCTCGGCGGCGCTGGGGCGCTTGAAACTGTATACCTGGCAGCCCTGCGGATTGACGCCGGACATCACGTGCTTGATCACGCCGTCCTTGCCGGCCGCATCCATTGCCTGGAACACCAGCAGCAGCGCATAGTTGTTGGAGGCATACAGCAGGCTCTGCAGCCGGCTGAGCTCATCGGTGTGCTGCTGCAGCAGGCTTTGATAGTGCTGCTTGGAGCGGTAGACCGGCTCCACCAGCGTCGGCCATTTATCCAGGTGCAGCCTGGATCCCGGTTTGACGCGGTAATCGTCGCCTTGAATCTTCCCGGGCACCTAGAACCTCCTGCGCTGCCGTTGCTGCCGTTGCTGCCGTTGCCGCCGCGGCCTCGCCCGCGCCGGCGGCATTATCGT
Organism: Steroidobacteraceae bacterium; assembly: GCA_036267195.1. Lineage (GTDB taxonomy): Bacteria > Pseudomonadota > Gammaproteobacteria > Steroidobacterales > Steroidobacteraceae > FEN-1191. Next base: position 13,283 of record DATAWM010000052.1, on the reverse strand, counting down.
GTGTCGCTCGACGCCTCTCAACGGCGCGCGTAGCCCGCCAGGCTCGCGTACAGGACCGCCAGCAGCCCCGTCAGGAAGATGCCGTCGAAGGTGCCGGCGCCACCGATGGAGGCGACCGGTGCTCCCATGGCCTGCAGCCTGCCGAGGTTGAGCAGGTCCGCACCGATCAGTGTGCCGAGGCTGCCGCTGATATATGCCAGCGGGGCGGCATGCCGGCGCGACAGCACCATCGCCACGATCGCCGTGGTCAGCGCCGGCACCATCACCGGCTCGGCGATGCCCAGTCCCGGCACCGGCCGCGCCAACAGGTGGCAGATGATGGCCACGATCGCCACACCCACGACGCTCAGCGCCAGCAGGCGGTGCCGGGCGATCAGGTAGAGCGACAGCGCGATCGGAATCAGCGCCCCGCCCACGTTGATGGCCAGAATGGTGGCCGCCGACTGGCGCACGACCGGCACGACATAGGTGACGCCGAAGAAGCTGATCTGCGCGGCGCCGGCGATCTGCCGGCCGCTCAGGTGGGCGAGCGGAATGTTGATGTAGCTGCCCAGCAACGAGAGGACCAGGATGGCAGCGAGCCCCGCCAGGCTGATGCCCATGCCGCCGGCCGCATAGCGCAGCACCCGCAGCGCGGCGATGCCAAGCACGAGCCCGAGCAAGCCTGCCAGCAGCAGCAGGAACGGCAGCGTGACCGGAAAGTAGTGCAGGCCGGAGTGCGCCGGGCCGCTCATCGCCGCGCCCGCCGTGGCCGTCGCGCCGGCGCGCTCAGGTCTTGGACTTTGCCAGGCCGAACAGGCTGATGATCAGCAGCACCACGCCGGCGACGAGCAACAGGTGAATGGCCACGAAGGTGATCTTCACCAGCAACCACAGCACGAGCCAGGCAATGATCAACAGCACCGCGAGGATTCGAAGGATTGCCATCGGCTGCTGCCTCCGTGTCCATGACGATGGGGTGACACTACGCAGGCGCGCTACTGCCGGGCCATCGCCAAAAGGTGCACTCGCCGGCGCGCGCAGGCCTACAGAGGGTCGGTGCGCAGGGGGGGGCCTCGGTGCTCATCGCTCGCCGCCGCGGGCAGCTGCGCTGAGGGTCTTGAGTCCCCCGAGCGCGAATGCCACCAGGTGGCGCGTGATCTGCGGGGCGGCCTCGACGGTGAGCTCCATGCCGCTCATCAGCCGGGAGAGCTTGCGGCGGTTGAACACCAGCAGCACGGCGCACGGCGCCATGATGCTGACGCAGGCGCGTGCCACCGCGGGGTCCTGCGGGGGCAGCCCGGTCAACGCGCTGATGATGGTGCCCAGTATCCGGGCGCGCTCGGCCAGGATACGGTCATGGGAGCGGCCATAAGTGGCCGACGGCGCCACGAATTCCCGGCTGAACAGCTGCGTGGCCCATGACTGCGACATCGGGCTGGCCAGCGTGCGCACGATCAGGCCCAGAAAGGCCTCCAGCTTGCGGCGCGGCTCGTGCTCGGCGGCGGCGGCCGCGGCCAGCGCCTCGGTGGTGATCAGGCGCCGCCGCGCCTCGGCCAGCACCGCCCGGTACAGCCCGTCCATGCCGCCGAAGTGGTACACGATCGCCGCCGAATGCACCCCGGCGCGCCGGCAGATGTCCTGACCGGTGGCCCGGTCGATGCCTTGCTCGGCGAACAGCTGCCCGGCGGCGTCGATCAGCCGTGCACGGGTGCGCTCGCTGCGAGCCGCGCGCGCGGGGCGCGCGGCTCGCGCGCGGCGGCGCGGCGACCGCTGCCGACGTGGCGGGGCCGCTGCAATATTTTGCTGCTGCATGCGTCGTTACGTGGTTGCTGCTGCGATTGCGGCGCTACTTATGCACCGCGCGCCGCCATGAATCAAGTCTAATTCAAATTTGAATTTGACAAACGCCGCGCCGGCGTGGGGATAATCCGCGCGCTTCGTCCAAGCAGGTGACCGCATGTCCAGGATCGCGCGACTGGCTCTGGTGCTGGTGGTTCTAGCCGCCGTGGCGGTGGCATTGTGGTGGACGCTGGGCCGCCGCCCCGAGCGCACGGCGCTCACGCTGTACGGCAACGTCGATCTGCGCCAGGTGCAGCTACCGTTCAACGACAGCGAGCGCGTGGCCGAGGTACTGGCGCAGGAGGGGGACCGGGTGCGCAAGGGGCAGCTGCTCGCGCGGCTCGACACCGGCCGGCTCGTCCCGCAGGTGGCCAAGGCCCAGGCCATGGTCGAGATGCAGCAGCAGGTGGTGCTGCGGCTGTTGCACGGTAACCGTCCGCAGGAGATCGCCGAGGCACGCGCCAATGTGGCGGCGGCGCTCGCCGATGCCTCCAACGCGCAGGCCCAGTACGCGCGCACGCGCGCGCTGGAACGCAGCTCCGGCGGCCGCGCGGTCAGTCAGCAGGATCTGGACAGCGCCAAGGCCGCGTACGACTCGGCCGAGGCGCGCCTGGCCGTCAACCAGAAGGCGCTGGCGCTCGAGCAGCTCGGCTCGCGCCGCGAGGACGTCGCCGAGGCCCAGGCGCAGTTGCGCGCCGACCAGGCGGACCTCGCGGCCGCGCAGCAAGCGCTCGACGATGCGCAGCTGCGCGCCCCGCTCGACAGCGTGGTGCGCTCGCGGCTGGTGGAGCCGGGTGATATTTCCTCGCCGCAGCAGGCGGCCTTCACGCTCGCGATCACCGATCCGAAGTGGGTGCGCGCGTACGTCGATGAGCCGGACCTGGGCGCCGTGCGTGAGGGCATGGCCGCCACGGTGACGGTGGACGGCTACCCGGGGCGGCGCTTCTCCGGTTGGATCGGCTTCATCTCGCCGGTGGCCGAGTTCACCCCCAAGACGGTGGAGACCACGGCGTTGCGCTCGAGCCTGGTGTACGAGGTGCGAGTGTTCGTGCACGACCCGGACGATACGCTGCGCCTGGGCATGCCGGCCACGGTGCAGCTGCCGCTCGGCAGCGGCAGCGGCAGCGGCAGCGGCGGTAGTGCCAATGGTGGGGAGGACACCGGACGGGCGTCGGCGCCGGGTTCGAACACGCCGCCGCCGGCGGGCGCAGTCGCACCGGCACCCGCCTCCAGCGGTGTTCGATGAGCGAGCCGGTGGACCCCGGCGCGGCGCAGGCGCAGCCGGCGCTGGCCGGTGCGGCCCTGGTCGCGCAGGCGCTCACCAAGCGCTTCACCCCCAAGGAGCAGCCCGCGGTCACCGCGCTCGATGCCGTCTCTCTGGTGGCCTATCACGCAGAGCTCACCGCGCTGGTCGGGCCCGACGGCGCCGGCAAGACCACGCTGCTGCGCCTGGCGGCCGGACTGCTGCCTGCCGACGGCGGCACGCTGTCGGTGCTGGGCATCGATGTCGCCGCCGAGCCGCAGCGGGTGCAGGACCGCATCAGCTACATGCCGCAGCGCTTCGGGCTGTACGAGGACTTGAGCGTCGCGGAGAACCTGGACTTGTACGCCGACCTGCACGGCGTGACCGCCGCACAGCGCGCGCAGCGTTATCCCGGACTGTTCGAGATGACCGCGCTCGGACCGTTCCGCGACCGCCTGGCCGGCCGGCTGTCGGGCGGTATGAAACAGAAGCTCGGTCTGGCCTGCACGCTGGTACGCCAGCCCGAGCTGCTGCTGCTGGATGAGCCGACGGTCGGCGTCGATCCGCTGTCACGCCGCGAGCTGTGGGACATCGTGCGGCAGCTGGTGAGTGAGCGCGGCCTGACCGTGCTGATGAGCACCTCGTACCTGGACGAGGCCGAGCGCTGCAGCCGCGCGATCGTGCTGTACCAGGGACGCACGCTCACGCAGGGTGCGCCGCACGAGATCGCCGCGCGGGCCGACGGCAAATGCTTCCTGGTGTCCCCGCCGAGCGCTCAGACGGCGCGCAGGCTGCAGGCGCGGCTGCTGGATCGCGCCGACGTCATCGATGCGGTGCCCGACGGCGGCCGCGTGCGTGTAGTGCTGCGCGCCGGCGTGCCGGGCACAACGGGCGTGCCGGGCGCACCCTCGGGCGCGGACGATGTGCTGCGGACGCTGCCGCTCGAGCCGGTGCGGGCGCGTTTCGAGGATGGTTTCATGTGGCTGCTGCAGCAGCAGGTCGAGCGCGAGCGCGCGCGGCCGATCACGATGGCGCATCCGATCTCGCCGGGAGCCGATGAGGCGGCGGTGCGCGTGCAGCAGCTGGTCAAGCGTTTCGGCGCCTTCGTCGCTGTCGATCACATCAGCTTCGAGGTGCGCCGCGGGGAGATCTTCGGCGTGCTCGGTCCCAATGGCGCCGGCAAGACCACCACGTTCCGCATGCTGTGCGGGCTGCTCACCCCGAGCGGCGGGCAGCTGCGTGTCGCGGGCGCGGATGTGCGCACCGCGCCGGCCTCGGCGCGCGAACGCCTGGGTTACGTCGCGCAGAAATTCTCGCTCTACGGGCCGTTGACCGTGGGGGAGAACCTGGATTTCTTCGCCGGCGCCTACGGCCTGCGCGGCGAGGGCAAGCGCGCGCGCATCGGTTGGGCGCTGGAGCAGTTCGACCTGGGCAGCCGCGTGCAGGCGATGAGCGCGCAGCTGCCCGGCGGCTACAAGCAGCGCCTGGCGATGGCCGCGGCGCTGCTGCACGAGCCGGAGATCCTGTTCCTCGACGAGCCCACCAGCGGCACCGACCCGCTGGCGCGGCGCGCGTTCTGGCACCGCATCACCGCGCTGGCCGAGCAGGGGGTCACGATCATCATCACCACGCATTTCATGCAGGAAGCCGAGTACTGCGATCACGTGGCGATCATGGACGGCGGCCAGGTGCTGGCGCAGGGCTCCCCGGCGCAGATTCGCCAGCGTGGCCAGAGCGAGTCCACGCCCGAGCCGAGCATGGAGGATGCCTTCATCGCGATCGTGGAGCAGGCGCGCCGCGGCGGCGGGGATGAGGGCAAGGCCGCGGAGGCTGCCGCGTGAGCGCAGCGCAGGCCGCCGCATGAGGGAGAAGTTGCGGCGCGTGCGCGCGCTGGTGCGCAAGGAGACGCGCCAGATGGTGCGCGACCCCTCCAGCATCGGTATGGGCGTGGTGCTGCCGCTGATCCTGATCCTGCTGTTCGGCTTCGGCCTGTCGCTCGACGTGCGCAACGTTCCGGTCGCGCTGGTGGTACAGGACCCCTCGGTCGATGCGGCCGGGCTGGTGGCGAGCTTCCAGCTATCGCCGTACTTTCAGCCGCAGATCGAGCATGCGATGCCGGCCGCGCAGCGGCTGCTGCGGACCGGCCGCGTCAAGGGCATCGTCACCATCCCGAGTGATTTCTCGCGCCGCCTGCAGGACGGCGATGCGCAGGTGCAGGTGTTGGTGGACGGCAGCGATGCCAACAGCGCCCGCATCATCGAGGGCTACACCGAGGGCGCGGTCGGCACCTGGTCGGCGCAGCTGGCCGCGCAGGGGCGCTTGGGCGGGGCCACCGCCGCGGCCGGTCCGGTCAACCTGCAGTCGCGCGTGTGGTTCAACGAGGCGGGCGAGTCGCGCTACTTCCTGGTCCCCGGGCTGCTGGTGCTGGTGATGACCCTGATCGGCGGGATGCTCACGGCGATGGTGATGGCGCGCGAGTGGGAGCACGGCACGCTCGAGGCGCTGTTCGTGACCCCGGTGCGCAGCGATGAGATCCTGCTGGGCAAGACCCTGCCGTACTTCCTGCTGGCGCTGGTGGGCCTGACGCTGTGCGTGCTGTCGGCCAGGTTTCTGTTCGACGTGCCGCTGCGCGGCTCGCTGTGGGTGCTGTTCGGCGCCTCGATGCTGTACACGCTGGTGGCGCTAGGCACGGGGCTGCTGATCTCCTCGTGGGTCAAGAACCAGCTGGTTGCCAGCCAGCTCGCCGCGCTCGCCACCTTCATGCCGGCGCTGATGCTGTCGGGCTTCCTGTTCGATCTGCGCAGCATGCCCACGGCGATACGGCTGATCACCTATCTGCTGCCGGCGCGCTACTACGTGGCGCTGCTGCAGAGTGTGTTCCTCGCCGGCAATGTCTGGTCGGTGATCGTGCCCGACGCGCTGGTGCTGGCGCTGATGGCGGCCGCGCTCGCGCTCGGCAGCCGCGCGGTCACCCGCAAGAGCCTGCTGTGACGGGCATATTCGCCTCGCTGCTGCGCATCGTCGCGCTGACGCGCAAGGAGCTGCTGGCGGTGCTGAAGGACCGGCGCGCGCGCATGAGCATGCTGATTCCGCCGATCATCCAGGCAATGATCTTCGGCTACGCCGCGACCTATGACCTGAATCGCGTGCCCTACGCGCTGCTGGACGGCGATCGCAGCGCCGCCTCGCGCGAGCTGGTGGCGGGGCTGGACGGCTCGGGGGTGTTCGAGCGCGTGGCCGATCTGCAGGACGCCGGCGACATTGCCGGCACGATCAACTCGCGGCGCGCGCTGCTGGTGGTACGCATCGATCAGGACTTTCAGCGCCGGCTGCTGACCGGGCGGCAGGCCGACGTGCAGGTGATCGCCGACGGGCGCGACTCCAACACCGCCGGCACCGCCACCGGGTACCTCGGTGCCATCGTCGATCAGTTCAACGCCCAGTGGCGCGCCGATCACGGCCTGGCCGGCCCGGCGCTGCAGATCATCGAGCGCGCCTGGTACAACCCGAATCTGGAGACGCGCTGGTACATGATTCCCGGCATGATCGGCACCCTCACGCTGATCCAGACCATGATGCTCACGGTGATGTCGGTGGCGCGCGAGCGCGAGGAGGGCACCTTCGACCAGCTGCTGGTGACCCCGTTTCGCCCGCAGGAGATCATGATCGGCAAGGCGCTGCCGTCGATGTTCATCGGCACCGTCCAGGCCACCGGCGTGCTGTTGGTCGGGCAGCTGTGGTTCCGCATCCCGTTCGCGGGCTCCTACTTCGTGCTGTACGCCGGATTGCTGCTGTTCCTGCTCGCCGCGGTGGGCATGGGACTGCTGCTGTCGTCGATCGCCGCCACGATGCAGCAGGCGATGCTTTACTCGATGCTGTTTATCATGCCGTTCTCGCTGCTGTCGGGCTTCACCACCCCGATCGCCAGCATGCCCGGTGCGCTGCAGGCCTTCACGCTCATCAACCCGTTGCGCTTCGCGATCGACATCGCGCGGCGCGTGTATCTGGAGGGCGCCGGCTTCGACGTGCTCGGGCCGGATCTGTGGCCGTTGGCGGTGATCGCCGCCGTCACGCTCACGGCCGCCGCCTGGACCTTCCGCCACCGTACGCAGTGACCCGCCCATGAACTACCCTCGCCAATGCCATCGATCTGGACGCCCGCACGGGGCGTTGCTGACCGCCGGCGCCGCCTCGCTGATGCTGCCGCTGGCCGCCTGCACCGTCGGCCCGAACTTCGTGCGCCCCACGACACCGACACCGGCGCACTGGGCGCTGCCGACGCCGTCGTCCTTGCCGGCAGCGCCGGGTGCCGCGGGCAGCGCCGGCGCGACGGGTAGCGCGGCGCCGAGCGAGAGCGCCGCCGAAGTGGCGGCCGGCGCAGGGGTGTCACTGCCGCCGCTCAGCACGATCAGCGAGGGTCCCGCGGCGCTGGCGGCGTGGTGGACACAGTTTCACGACCCGGTGCTAAGCTCGCTGATCGAGCGCTCGGTGAGCGCGAACCTGGACCTGCGCGCGGCCGTGCTGCGCATCCAGGAGGCCCGCACCCAGCGCGACATCAGCGCCGCCGGCGGCCTGCCGACCGTGTCGGCCAACGCCTCCTACGATCGCGAGCGCATCAGCGAGTCCACGCCCGAGGGCGCGCTGATCGGCTCGGCCGGCAAGTTCTCGATTCCCGGGTTCGGGAGCCTGCGCATCCCCAATCCATACAATCAGTACCAGCTCGGCGCCGCCGCCTCGTGGGAGCCGGATCTGTTCGGGCGGCTGCGCCGCTCGATCGAGGCCGCGAATGCGCAGTTGCAGGTGTCGGTCGAGGATCAGCATGCCCTGCAGGTGTCGCTGCTCTCGCGCGTCGCCCAGAGCTACATCGCACTGCGCAGCGCCCAGGCGCGCGAGGCGATCGCGAGCGCGAATCTGGCCACCATCGATGATCTGCTCGACCTGACGCGCCAGCGCCGCGCCGCCGGACTGACCACCGAGCTGGACGTGCGCAACGCGCTGGCGCAGCTGGCGCAGACGCGCGCGAGCCTGCCGGCCTTCGACCTGCAGATCAGCCAGTCCATCCATGCGCTCGGTAATCTGCTCGGACTGGCCCCCGAGGCGCTGCGCGCGCAGCTTGCTTCGGCCGCGCCGATTCCGCCGGTGCCGCCGCAGGTGCCGATCGGACTGCCGGCGCAGCTGGCACGCCGCCGCCCCGACGTGCGCCAAGCTGAGGCGAGCCTGCATGCCGCGACCGCGCAGATCGGTGTGGCGGTCGGCGATCTGTTCCCGCGCCTGACGCTGTCGGCCTCGGGCGGAGTCCAGTCCGAGGCGGCGAATACCCTGTTGCATTGGTCGAGCCTGTTCGGCAGCGTCGGACCGGGGCTGCAGCTGCCGGTATTCGACCGCGGCGCCTGGAAGACGGTGCACCTGGACAATCTCAGGGCGCAGGAGGCGGCGCTGTCCTATCAGGCCACCGTCCTCAACGCGCTGCATGAAGTGCAGGATGCAGTGGCGGCGTATGCTGCCGACCAACAGCAGCGTCAGTGGCTCACCGACGCGGTGGCACAGAATCGCCTCGCGCTGTCGATCGCGCAGCAGCGCTACCAGAGCGGCGTCACCGACTTCCTCGACGTGCTCGATGCGCAGCGCTCGCTGCAGCAGAATCAGCTCGCGCTGCTGTCGGTCACCGCCGCCGTCTCCACCGACCTGGTCACCCTCTACCGCACCCTGGGCGGCGGCTGGAGCGCCGCCGCCGCCGCCGCACCCGCCCCCGCGCAGACCGCGGCCAACGCGCCCGTGGCGCCGGCCAGCGCCGCCATTCCTTAAGGCGAGGCGGTTGCGGCGCTGCGCGCACGCCGTCAGGCGAGGCGGCGCATCGGCAGCGCAACGGCGTTGCGCATCAAGGACCTACGGGCAAATGTGCGCTTTGTCCGTATTCTTGAGGGGGTGGTTCCGCTACAATATACCCTCGTTCTATTACCCGTAGCTCCTTGAGCTGACAGGAATTTTTCGTCGTTTCACCAGGTAGCTTCATGCCCCAATCCATGCCTGAGCAGCTCGCCGGAACGCCGCTCTTTGGCGCGAACGCCTCCTACGTGGGGGCGCTATATGACCAGTATCTGCGCAACCCCTCGAGCCTGGACGCCGGCTGGCGCGCCTACTTCGATGCGCTGCCGCCGTCTGCGGGCGCAACCATGGCCGGCGCCGCCGGCGCGAGCGGCGCCGCCAGCGAGAAGCAGGCCGCGGTCTCGCGGCTGATGCAGATCTATTACAACCGCGGCCACCTGATCGCGCGCATCGATCCGCTCGGGCTGTTGCAGCGGCCGCGGCCGCGCCTGCTGGCGCTGGACTATGCGGGCCTGCGCGAGGCGGACCTGGATACGGAGTTCTACACCGCCAGCCGCAACGACTGGATGCCCAAGCGCGCGCCGCTGCGCGAGATCATCGCGCGCCTGGAGCATGTCTACTGCGGCCCGATCGGCGCGGAGTTCGCGCACGTCTCCAACAGCGACGAGCGACTGTGGCTGCAGGACGTGTTCCAACTCGGGCGCATGCAGGATCGCCTCACCAGCGCGGAGCGGCGCGACCTGCTCGGGCAGCTCACTGCGGCCGAGGGGCTGGAGCGCTACCTGCACACCAAGTACGTCGGCCAGAAGCGTTTCTCGCTCGAGGGCGCCGACGCGCTGATCGCCGCGCTCAACGACCTCATTCAGCAGGGCGGCGCCAGCGGCATCGAGGAATTCGTGCTGGGCATGGCGCATCGCGGCCGGCTCAACGTGCTGGTCAACGTGCTGGGCAAATCCCCGGCACAGCTGTTCTCGGAGTTCGAGGGCAAGTACGACGAGAATCACATGCAGGGCTCCGGCGACGTCAAATACCACAAGGGCTTCTCCGCCGACGTGCGCACCGCGCAGGGCAACGTGCACGTGGCGCTGGCATTCAACCCGTCGCACCTGGAGATCGTCGACCCGGTGGTCGAGGGCTCGGTGCGCGCCCGCCAGGAGCGGCGCAACGACGCACAGGGTGACAAGGTGGTGCCGGTGCTGCTGCACGGTGATGCCGCGTTCGCCGGCCAGGGCGTGGTGATGGAGACGCTGCAGCTGTCGCAGGCGCGCGGCTACCGTACCGGCGGCACCATCCACATCGTCATCAACAACCAGATCGGCTTCACCATCTCCGATCCGCACGATGCGCGCTCGACCATGTACTGCAGCGACGTCGCCAAGATGCTCGAGGCGCCGATCCTGCACGTCAACGCCGACGACCCGGAAGCGGTGGTGTTCGCCAGCCGCCTGGCGCTGCGCTACCGCCAGCAGTTTCACAAGGACGTGGTCATCGACCTGGTGTGCTATCGCCGGCTCGGCCACAACGAGGCCGACGAGCCGGCGGCCACGCAGCCGGTCATGTACCAGGCGATCCGCCAGCACCCGACCGTGCGGCAGCTGTACGCCGGGCGGCTGATCAGCGACGGCACGGTGAGCGCCGAGCAGGCCGAGCAGATGATCGCGCAGTACCGCGCGGGGCTGGACTCGGGGCGCCTGGAGCAGCATCACGCACTCGGGTTGATCGGTAACCAGTACACGGTGGATTGGGCGCGCTATGCGCAGGCCGACTGGTCCGAGCCGGCGCGCGTGGGCGTGGAGACCGAGCGCCTCATCGCGCTCGGCCAGCGCCTGCAGACACTGCCGAGCGACCTGCAGCTACACGCGCGCGTGGCCAACATCATGAGCAGCCGCGCCAAGATGTTCGCCGGGCAGATGCCGCTGGACTGGGGCGCTGCCGAGACGCTGGCCTACGCGAGCCTGCTCGACCAGGGTTTCCCGGTGCGCATCTCGGGACAGGACTCCGGGCGCGGCACGTTCTTTCACCGTCACGCCGTCCTGCACGACCTGCACAGTGGGCGCGCGTACGTACCGCTGCAGCACGTGCGCGACGCGCAGCCGCGCTTCACGATCGTCGACTCGGTGCTGTCCGAGGAGGCCGTGCTCGGCTTCGAATACGGCTACTCCACCACCAGCCCCGACTGCCTGGCGATCTGGGAGGCCCAGTTCGGCGACTTCGCCAACGGCGCGCAGGTGGTGATCGATCAGTTCATCTCCTCGGGCGAGGCCAAGTGGGGGCGCCTGTGCGGCCTGACGCTGTTGCTGCCGCATGGCTACGAGGGCCAGGGGCCGGAGCATTCCTCGGCGCGCCTGGAGCGTTTCCTGCAGCTGTGCGCCGAGAACAACATGCAGGTGTGCGTACCGTCGACTCCGGCGCAGATGTTCCATCTGCTGCGGCGGCAGATGCTGCGCTCGTTCCGCAAGCCGCTGATCGTGATGACCCCCAAGAGCCTGCTGCGACACGAGCTGGCGACCTCCTCGCTCACGGAGCTGGCGATGGACGGCTTCGCCAACGTGATCGACGAGATCGATCCGGTCGTGCCCGCACAGGTGCAGCGCGTGGTGTTCTGCAGCGGCAAGGTCTACTACGATCTGCTCAAGGCGCGCCGCGCCCAGGAGCTGCGCGACGTGGCGCTGGTGCGCATCGAGCAGCTCTATCCGTTCCCGACCGAGGAGTACCACTCGATACTGGAGCGCTACGCCGGCGCCACCGACCTGGTCTGGTGCCAGGAGGAGCCGCAGAACCAGGGCGCCTGGTACCAGATCCGCCACCGCCTGCAGGATCTCGCGGCCGGCCGCACGGTTTACTACGCCGGCCGCGCCGCCGCGGCGGCGCCGGCCACGGGACTGGCCAAGCTGCACGAGCTCGAGCAGCGCCGCCTGGTCGAGACCGCGCTGAGCGCGACCTCGATCGAGCAGACCCTGCGCAGCACCCCGCGGCTGACGCTGACACCGGGGCCGGGCGGGCGTGCCCTGACACCGATAAGGAAAAGTTCATGAGCGTGGAGATCCGCGTACCCCAACTGCCCGAATCCGTCGTCGATGCCACGCTGGCAGGCTGGCGCAAGCAGCCCGGCCAGAGCGTGACCCGCGATGAGAGCCTCGCGGACCTGGAAACCGACAAGGTCATGCTCGACGTGCCCGCGCCGGTCAATGGCGTGCTGCGCGAGATCAAGGCTCAACCCGGCGCGACCGTCAGGAGCGGCGATCTGCTGGCCGTGATCGAGGAGGGCGCGACCGCCGCGCCTGCCGTCACAACCGGTGCGCCAGCGCCTGCTGCTGCGACGACCCAGCCTGCCGCCGCGGCCGCGGCCGCGGCCACGGCCAGCGGTGCTGCCGCCGCAAAGCCCACCGCCGCGGCGGAGGCGCAGGCGCGCCGCGCCGGACCTGCCGCCCGGCGGGTGATCGAGGAGAACAAGCTGGCCGCCGCGGCGGTCACGGGCGCCGGGCCTGGCGGACGCGTCACCAGGAACGACGCGCTGCAGGCGGCCGCGCAGGCCAGTGCGCCCGGGGCACTCGCCCCGGCCGCTCCCTCCCAGCCCGCGGTGGCCCAGCCGCCTGCCGCGGCAGCGGGCAGCGCCGCGGCCGTGCCGCCCGCACAGCCCGCGCCCGCCGGGCGCACCGAGCAGCGCGTACCGATGAACCGGCTGCGCGCGCGCATTGCCGAGCGCATGGTGCAGGCACAGGCCACGCAGGCACTGCTCACCACGTTCAACGAGGTCGATCTTGGGGCCGTGCAGGAACTGCGCGCGCGCTACAAGGACGCGTTCGACAAGCAGCACGGCGTGAAGCTCGGGTTCATGTCGTTCTTCGTCAAGGCTTCGGTCGAGGCGTTGAAGCGCTTTCCGGTCGTCAATGCCGCGGTCGACGGCAACGACGTCGTCTATCACGACTACTTCGACATCGGTGTGGCGGTGTCGACCGAGCGGGGCCTGATGGTACCCATACTGCGCGACGCGGATGCGCTCAGCTTCGCCGGGGTCGAGCAGGGCATCGCCCAGTATGCCGCGCGCGCGCGCAGCGGCGCGATCACGCTGGATGATCTGACCGGCGGCACCTTCAGCATCACCAACGGCGGAATCTTCGGCTCGCTGCTGTCCACGCCAATCGTGAATGCGCCGCAGAGCGCCATACTCGGGATGCACAAGATTCAGCCGCGGCCGGTGGCGGTCGACGCGCAGGTCGTGGTCCGGCCGATGATGTACCTGGCGCTCAGCTACGATCACCGACTCATCGATGGCCGCGAGGCCGTGCAGTTTTTGGTGCGAATCAAGGAATGCGTGGAGAACCCCGAGCGGATGCTCCTGGGAATTTAGATTTACTGATAACTACCTGGATAATGTCCTGGCATATTATTC
>DATAWM010000051.1:0-3897 GCA_036267195.1 Steroidobacteraceae bacterium | reverse complement strand
GCTCGGTCTGTTGATCATGGTGGGGGTGATCCAGCTGACCGTGCCCTCGGGCTGGGCCAACTTCCATCTGCCCTGGGCTGCGCTGGCGGTCAGCATCCTCGCGCTGGGCCCCGGCCCGCTATCGCTCGATCACCTGCTGCGCAGAATCTACGCACGGTCTCGTTCCGGAACCGCAGGAACGAGACCGGGTCCGTCCGCCCTGTAGTCCCCCTGAACCGCAGTACCGGCAGCAGCCCGGCCAGGTCGTGATAGTTCAGATGCGCGGTATCCGCAGCCGTTCGGTCTTGTCGGCGCGCCGGAGCCGGGCGGTCATCTGCGCGCCGCGGCGCCTGGCGCTGTATCGAGATCACGATGTGTCCGCGACTGGCCAGTTCCTCCATCAGCGAAGTGTTTTCCGCGCCGGGCGATCGCTATCCACCGTTCCTCGGTGATCGACCCGGCGCGATACGGTCCGGAGGGCGGCAGAAACGGCATGCCGCTATCGGTCGGGGGGAACAGGGAAGCAGAGGTACCGATACGCCAGCGCGGCGAGCACCTCGCTGAACTGTTCGCGATCGCGCACCGGGCCGCAGAGCCGGACGACACCCTCCGGCAACCTGACACCGCCCGCAGAACGCAGCCCACCGGCTGGCGACCCCCAGCGACTTACGCTATGCTGAATGCAATTGCGAGTGATTCGCATTTATACCTGCGTCCGCAGGTCGAGGCCACCGAATGAATGCCCAACCGGCGCGTCCCCTCGTCCAGTCGCTCGCGCATCTGCACAAGGGCATGCGCGGCCGGGTCAGTGGCGTCATCGAGCAGACCAGCCCGGCGGGGCACGCCCCCGCGCATGACGCGGCGGCCACTATCGGCGATGCCGCCGGCTCCACCATCGCACGGCGGCTGATCGAGCTCGGTTTCGTGGCCGGCGAGGCCGTCGAGATCATCGAGGAGGCCCGCCCCGGCGGAGACCCGATCGCCGTGCGCATCGGCTCCTCGATCTTCGCACTGCGCCGCCGGGAGGCGCAGGTGGTGATGGTCCAGGTCGACCCGGTCTAGGCGGCCGCATGGCGCGCAGCTCACGCGGCTCACCATGACACGTACCCTGCCCGACGTGGTGATGCGCCGCTTCGCGCTGGTCGGCGCGCCGAACTGCGGCAAGACCGCGTTGTTCAACCGACTCACCGGCAGCCGGCAGAAGGTTGCCAACTACGCCGGCGTCACCGTCGAGCGCAAGGAGGGCGCCTTCGTCGGCACCGGCGGTCGGCTCCTCTATCGCGTGATCGATCTGCCCGGCGCCTACAGCCTCGTACCCACCACGCTCGATGAGGCGATCACGCGCGATGTGGTCACCGGCCGGCTGCAGGGCGAGGCGCCGCCCGAGGCGATCGTCTGCGTGCTCGACGCCACCAACCTGCGTCTGTCATTGCGGCTGGCGTTGGAGCTGACGCGGCTTGGTCTGCCGATGATCGTCGCGCTGAACATGAGCGATCTGGCGCACCGGCGCGGCTTCACGCTCGACCCGGCCGCGCTGTCGCGCGAGCTGGGGGTGGCGGTGGTCGAGACGGTGGCGGTGCGCCCTGGTGGCGACGCCGCGCTGCTCGCCGCGCTCGACGCGCTGCAGCTGAGCGCGCCGCCGTCGTCGCCGCCCTCACCGTCGCCGCCGCTGCAACCCGCCTTCTCCACCGCGCCCTCGCATGCGCAGCTCGAGGCCACGCAGCGCGAGGTGCGCCGCATCCTCTGCGTCGCCTGTTACGTCGAGCCGCTGCGCGATCGCGCGCTCTCTCGCCTGGACGCGATCGTGATGCATCCGGTCGCGGGCCCGGCGCTGCTGGCCGTGCTGCTGTTCCTGATCTTCCAGGCGGTATTCAGCTGGGCGCAGGCGCCGATGGACTGGATCAGCGCCGGCTTCGATGCGGCCGGCAATGCCCTGCAGGGCGTGATGTCGGCCGGACCGCTGCGCAGTCTGCTGGTCAACGGTGTCATCGCCGGTGCCGGCAGCGTGATCGCGTTCCTGCCGCAGATCCTGATCCTGTTCTTCTTCATCCTGCTGCTCGAGGACAGCGGCTACCTGCCGCGCGCGGCCTTCCTGCTCGACCGGCTGATGGGTGGGGTGGGGCTCTCCGGCCGCTCGTTCATCCCGCTGCTGTCCTCGTTCTCGTGCGCGATCCCCGGCATCATGGCCACACGCACCATCCCCAACCTGCGCGACCGGCTGGCCACGATCCTGCTCGCCCCGATGATGACCTGTTCGGCGCGGCTGCCGGTGTACGCGCTGATCATCGGTGCCTTCATCCCGATCCGCTCGGTCGGCCCGTTCAACCTGCAGGGCCTGGTGCTGTTCGCACTCTATGCGGTCGGCGTGGCCGGGGCCCTGCTGGTGGCGCTGATCATGAAGCGCGTGTCGATGCGCTCCAACTATCATCCGCTGATGATGGAGCTGCCCGAGTATCACTGGCCGACGCTGCGCAACCTGCTGACCGGCTTGTGGGAACGCGCGCAGATCTTCATCACCCGTGTCGGCACCATCATCCTGGCGCTGATGGTGCTGCTGTGGTTCCTCGGCAGCTATCCGGCCGCCCCCGCGGGCGCGGCGGGACCAGCGATCCGCTACAGCATCGCCGGCATGGCAGGTCTGGGCCTGCAGCACCTGTTCGCGCCGCTGGGCTTCAACTGGCAGATCAGCGTCGCGCTGGTGCCCGGTTTCGCCGCCCGCGAGGTGGTGGTGGCCGCACTCGGCACGGTCTACTCGCTCACCGGGACCGGCGGCGGCCAGATCGAGACCGCGCTGCGGCCGATGATCGCCGGCAGCTGGAGCCTTGCGACCGCGCTGTCGCTGCTGGCCTGGTACGTGTTCGCGCCGCAGTGCCTCTCCACGGTAGTGACCGTGCGCCGCGAGACCAATTCGTGGCGCTATCCGGCCATCATGGTCGCCTACCTGTTCGTGCTGTCATACGTGTTCGCATTCGCCACCTACCACATCGCGCTGGCCTGCGGCGCGGGTGCCTGACCTGCGGTATCGCGGCCGCAGCAACCGGGCAATCAGCAGGGGCCTTCATGCTGCAGCAACTGATCATCGCCCTCGCCGTGCTGTTCGCGGCCGGCTACGTCATCTGGACGTTCACGCCCGCGGCGCGGCGGCAACGCTGGCTGGATGCGCTCGCCTCCCGCGCAGTGCTGACGCGGGCGGCCGCGCGCCATCGCGCGCGCCTCTCCGCCTCGGGCTGCAGCCATTGCTCGTCCGCGGACCGGCACGCGCACACGCACCGGCGCAAGCCCGCGCCGCACTGATCCGCCCCGGCGGCTGCGCCACCGATCCGAACCGCCGCCGCGCCTGCGGTTGCGCGCGGTCGAGGCCGCCCGTACAGTGTTTGTTCACGTCGCGGCGGCCCGCCCGGCCCAGGTCGGCCGGGCCTGGCCCGACGGCATCAGCACACGGATCACGGCATGAGCGACTCGAGGCCCGCGGACGAGGTTCTGCGCAATAGCATCTACAAGCGCTATACCGGCCGGCGCATGGGCCCGATACGCCGGGCGCTGTACCGGGTTGCCTCGCCGGCCATCCTCGGCCTGGCGCGGCTGTGGTGGCGCAGCTGCCGCATCGTCGCGGTGGTCGGCGAGGAGAACCTGGATGCGGTGCTGGCACGCTGGCCGTCGTTCCTGCCGTGCTACTGGCACCAGCACACGCTGTTCTGCGCGCAGTATCTGCTGCGCCAGCAGCGGCGGCGGCCGCTGCGGGTCGGCTTCCTGATCAGCCCCTCGGTCGATGGCGAGCTCGGCGCGATGGTCCTGCGCCGCGCCGGCGGCCACGTGATCCGCGGCTCCTCCTCGCGCACCGGCGCGCTGGCGCTCAAGGAGTACTTCCAGGCGCTCACGCGCGATGCGGTCTGCCCGGTGGTCAGCCCCGACGGCCCG
>DATAWM010000050.1:0-23772 GCA_036267195.1 Steroidobacteraceae bacterium | reverse complement strand
TTCTCGCTGCATCCGTACGTGCACTCGCGTGCGCGAGCGCCCGCGAGCCCGGTGCTGTCGCGCTGGTGGAGCCGCGCGCGCCCGTTCGGTCCCAGCCCTGCCGCCGGGCTGCTCTCGCTGCTGATACCCAGCGCGCAGGCGCAGGCGCAGGCGGCCCCGGCCGCGGTGCCGGGCACGCCCGAAGATGCGATGGCCTGGGTCGACCAGGTCAACCAGATCCTCACCGCGGCCGCCGGCAAGACCGTGCCGATCTACATCACCGAGATCGGCTGGGCGACCAACGTCGGCCAGTATGGCTTTGCGCCGGCGACGGCCGCGGCGTATCTGCAGCGTTTCCTGCTGCTGGCGCACACGCGCCCGTATATCGCCGGAGTGTGGTGGTACGACCTGATCGACGACGGCTCGGATCAGACCAACTACCTGTACCGGTTCGGATTGCTGCAGCAGAGCGGCGCGCAGAAGCCGGCCTACACCGCGCTGATGCAGATCAAGGACCTGATCCTCTCGCCGGCGATCGCGACGCAAGGCACCGATGCCAATGGTGCGATCACGGTGTCGGGCACACTCGCCAACGGCAGCAAGTACTACGCGGCGTGGCTGTCGACCGACGATTTCACCAAGACCGCGAACTCGGCCAGTGCGGCGTCGCTGACGGCCTCGGGCTACAGCGTCGCGGCCTCGGCCAGCAGCGGCAGCACTGCCACCTTGAGCGCGGCCCCCCTGGTGCTGGTACAGCAGTGAGGGCCACACGGTGACGGGATGAATGCACCATCGACGCAGCGTATCGCCCTGATCCATGATTGGCTGGTCGGCTACGCCGGTGGCGGCGAGCGCGTGCTCGAGCAGATGATCGGGCTGTACCCGCAGGCCGAGTTGTACGCCGCGATCGATACGCTCGCAGACGCCAACCGCGAGTTCCTGCACGGCAAGCGTCCCATCACCAGCTTCGCGCAACGCGTGCCGCTGGTCGCGCGGCACTACCGCGGCTTCCTGCCGCTGCTGATGTTCGCGATGGAGCAACTGGACCTGTCGCAGCACGAGCTGGTGCTCTCCAGCAGCGTCAGCGTCGCACGCGGGGTGCTCACCGGCCCCGATCAGCTGCACATCGCCTATGTACACTCGCCGATGCGCTATGCCTGGGATCTGCAGCACCAGTACCTGCGCGAGGCGCGCCTGGATCGCGGCGTCAAGAGTCTGCTGGCCCGCTGGATGCTGCACCGGGCGCGCTTCTGGGATCTGCGCTGCGCCAACGGCGTGGACTACTTCATCGCCAATTCGCAGTTCATCGCGCGCCGCATCTGGAAGGTCTACCGGCGCCGCGCGGTGGTCATTCATCCTCCGGTCGACGTGGAGCATTTCGACCTGCGCACGCAGAAGGAAGACTTCTACCTGACGGCATCGCGGCTGGTGCCGTACAAGAAGATCGCCACCGTGGCGGACGCGTTCCGATTGCTGCCGGATCGCCGCCTGGTGGTGGTGGGCGGCGGCCCGGAGATGGCGCGGGTGAAGGCCGCGGCGGGTCGGAACGTCGAGGTGCTCGGCTTCCAGCCGGCTGCGCAACTGCGCGAGCTGATGCAGCGCGCGCGCGCGTTCGTGTTTGCCGCCGAGGAGGATTTCGGGATCGCGCCGATCGAAGCGCAGGCCTGCGGCACCCCGGTGATCGCCTATGGCCGCGGCGGCGCGCTCGAATCGGTGCGGCCGCCCGGCAGCGGTGCGCCGACCGGGCTGTTCTTCGATGCGCAGACCCCGGCCTCGATCGCCGCCGCGGTGCGCGAGTTCGAGCGCAAGCAGGCGCTGTTCGAGCCGGCCGCCTGCCGTGAGAATGCGCTGCGGTTCTCGAGCGAGCGCTTTCGCGCGCAGTATCAGGGGTTGATCGAGCGCTACTGGCAGGCCTTCAAGAGCGGCCGGCCACTGTCCGACAGCGCCGAGACGCCGCTGGGGGTGGTGCATGCGGTGCCGTCGCCGGGCCCGCGCGGCCGAATTGAGGCTGGCGGCGTCTCGGCGATCCAGACGGTGCGTCGAGATTAATTGCTCAAGTCGATGATCCCTAACGGATAGCGTTTTCGAGGTCGCCCCGCGACCCCGCGGGTGGCACGTAAGTCCCTACGCCACTTCAAGAAATTCCTTGAAGAACCGTTGACACGCGAGCGCAGCCATTCCTATAGTGGCGCCCGGTGGGAAAAAGTGGGGAGAAGTGGGCGATCACGCCCCATTCCGATGTTTCGCGGCGCAGCAAAAATCACCCTGGACGACAAGGGGCGCGTGGTCATTCCCACCCGCTACCGCGAGCGGCTGCTGGAGCGCTCGGGCGGCCAGGTGGTGGTCACGGTCGACCGCGACGGGGAGTGCCTGCTGATCTATCCGCTGAGCGACTGGGAGCAGGTCGAGCGGCGCCTCATGGAGCTGCCCAGCCTGCACCCCCAGTCCCGCCGGCTGCAGCGGCTGATGGTGGGCCATGCGACCGATCTGGCGCTCGACGGCCACGGGAGGATGCTGCTGCCGCCGGAACTGCGCGAGTTCGCCGGGCTCAATCGACATGCGGTGCTGATCGGCCAGGGCAGCCGCTGCGAGCTGTGGGATGAGGCTCGCTGGAACGAGAAGTGCGATGCCTGGCTGAAGAGCGAAGCGGCGTCGGCCGAATTGCCGGCGCAACTGGATTCGCTGTCGCTGTAGGGCGGCGGCGCGTGGCCATCACGGGGCGAAAGGAACGATTGGATGAGCACACGCCGGTGCTTGTCGAACAGGTGCTCGAGGCTCTGGCGGTGCGTCCGGCCGGCCTGTACGTGGACGCGACTTTCGGCCGTGGCGGCCACAGCGCGCGCATCCTCGAGGCGCTCGGCCCCGCCGGCCGCCTCATCGCCCTGGATCGCGACCCGCACGCCATCGCCGCCGGAAGCGTGCGCTTTGCGCTCGAGCCGCGCATCTGCCTGGTGCATGCCGAGTTCGGCGCGCTCGACGCCGCGGTGCGTGCGCATGCGGCGCGAACGCAGTGCGACGGCATCCTGTTCGACCTCGGTGTGGCGTCGCCGCAGCTCGACGACCCCGCGCGCGGCTTCAGCTTCAGCCAGGACGGTCCGCTCGACATGCGTATGGATCCGACGCGCGGCCGGCCGGTGGCCGCATGGCTCGCCGAGGCCGACCGCGATGAGATCCGTCACGTGATCGGCACCCTGGGGGAGGAGCGCTTCGCCGGCCGCATCGCCGGCGAGATCGTGCGCTCGCGCGGCGCGCGGCCGCTGCAGCGCACCTCGGAGCTGGCGGAGCTGGTGGCGCGCTGCGTGCGCACGCGCGAGCCGGGCAAGCACCCCGCGACGCGCACGTTCCAGGCGCTGCGCATGTACGTCAATGACGAGCTCGGGCAGATCGAGCGCGGCCTGGCCCAGGCGCTCGGCCTGCTCGCCCCGGGCGCCCGGCTGGCGGCCATCAGCTTTCACTCGCTCGAGGACCGCATCGTCAAGCAATTCATCCGCCGGCACTCCGAGCCTGACCCGGCCCTCGCCCGGCTGCCGCTGGCCGCCGGCGCGCTGCCGCCGGGCCTGCGGCCGCCGCTGCGGCGCGTGGGCCGCAAGCAGCGCGCCGCAGCGGCCGAGATCGCCGCCAACCCGCGTGCGCGCAGCGCACTGCTGCGGGTTGCCGAGCGCCTGCCATGAGAGCCGCGCGGGTGGGGCTGCTGATCGCCGTCGCTGCGGGGCGGGCGGCATGAAGGCCTCGCAGCGCTCGCTGCTGCTGCTGTTGCCGCTGCTGTGGTGCGCGGTACTCGCGTCCGCGGCCGGCGCGATCTACAGCAAATATCGAGCACGCATGCTGTTCGCACAGCTCGAGCACCTGAGCGGCGCGCGCGATGCGCTCGATGCCGAATGGGGCCGCTTGCAGCTCGAGCAGAGCGCCTGGTCGAGCTACGGCCTGGTGGAGCGCGTTGCGGCCCAGCGGCTGCACATGAGCACGCCCGATCCGCGCGACATTGAGATCATCACGCCATGAAGGGTGTGCGCCTGCGAGCTGCCGGACGCGCCCGCAAGGCCGCGGCCACGCGGCGCGGCCGCACCCGGCGCGGCGCCGGCCGCGGCGGTGCCCGCCCCGCGCACTATTCGCACCGCCGGCGTCTGACGCTGCTGTTCGGGCTGCTGTCGCTCGCCGCGCTGGCCCTGGTCGGCCGCGCGGTCGATCTGCAGCTGGTCGATCACGGCTTTCTGACGCAGCAGGGCAACGAGCGCTTCTCGCGTGTGGCTACGATCGTCGCCCACCGCGGCAACATCACCGATCGCAACGGCGAGCCGCTCGCGGTCAGCACGCCGGTGGACTCGGTCTGGGTCGACCCCTCGATGCTGGCCGATAACCTCTCGGAGCTGCCGTACCTGGCGCACGCGCTCGGGTTGAACCGCACCGAACTCAGGCGCCGCGTTCTCGGCAACCAGAGCCGCCAGTTCCTGTACGTCGCCCGCGGCCTCGTTCCCGAGGAGGCGCAGCGCGTCAGTGCGCTGGCGCTGCCCGGCGTGAACCTGGCGCGCGAATACCGCCGCTACTACCCGGCCGGCGAGGTCACCGGCCACGTGCTGGGCTTCACCAGCGTCGATGACGTTGGCCAGGAGGGCATGGAGCTGGCATTCGATAACTGGCTCGCAGGCGAAGATGGCGCCAAGCGGGTGATCCAGGACAGCACCGGCCAGACGGTCGAGGATGTCGAGGGCATTCGCGCGGTGCGGCCGGGCCGCGACCTGGCGCTGAGCCTGGATCTGCGCATCCAGTACCTGGCCTACCGCGAGCTCAAGAGCGCGGTGCAGGAGAATCGCGCCAGTGCCGGCTCGCTGGTGATGATCGATGTCGACACCGGCGAGGTGCTGGCGATGGTCAACCAGCCGGCCTACAACCCCAACGATCGCGACCAGCTCGCGCCGGCGGCCTATCGCAACCGCGCGGTCACCGACCTGTTCGAGCCGGGCTCGAGCATCAAGCCGTTCATCGTCGCGGCCGCGCTGGCGTCCGGCAAATTCGATGCGCACAGCCTGATCGACACCAATCCCGGCTTCATCCAGGTGGGGGCGAGGACCTTTCAGGACGACCACAACCTCGGCGTCATCAACCTGGCCACGATCCTGGCGAAGTCCTCCAACGTCGGCATGGCCAAGCTCGCGCTGCAGCTGCCGCCGCGTGAGATCTGGAGCACGCTGAGCCGCTTCGGTTTCGGCCGGCTCACCGACAGCGCGCTGCCGGGCGAGTCGGCCGGCGTGTTCACGGATTACTCGCACTGGCGCGCGATCAGCATTGCCACGCTGTCACACGGTTACGGCATCTCGGTCACGGCGCTACAGCTGGCGCAGGCGTACGCCACGATCGGCGCTCTCGGCGTGCGCCGGCCGGTATCGATGCTGCGTGTCGATACGCCGCCGGCGGGCCAGCGCGTCCTGTCGACCCAGCTGTGCCAGGGACTGATACAGCTGCTCGAGGCGGTGACCACGCAGGAGGGCGCCACCGGTGTGCGGGCGCGCATCCCGGGTTATCGGGTGGCCGGCAAGACCGGCACCGCCGAGCGCCTCGTCGACGGCAGCTACTCGACGACCCAGTACACCTCGATCTTCGCGGGCCTGGCGCCGGCCTCGGCGCCGCGGCTGGCGACCGTGGTCGTGATCGATGACCCTGGCGCGGGCAAGCACCAGGGCGGCGACGTGGCGGCGCCGGTGTTCTCGGCGGTGGTCGGCGGCGCGCTGCGGCTGCTCGGGGTGGCGCCCGATGACCGGTCGGTGCCGACGGACCCGTTGCTGCAGGGCCAGCGGGTGGCGCGGCGATGAATGCCGCCGCCGCCATGCACGCGCGTGCGCTCGGCACGGTGCTCGGCGGACTGGCCGATGTGCCCGGCGAGCTGATGGTGTCGGACATCACGCAGGACAGCCGCACGGTCACCCCGGGGTGCGCGTTCCTCGCCTGCCGCGGCCGCACGCATCACGGACTCGAATTCGCCCGCAGCGCCGCGGCCGCCGGCGCGCGCGCGATCCTGTGGGAGAGTGCCCCGCAGGCCGCGCCGCCGCAGCTCGATGACACCGTGCTGGTACGTGAGATCCCGCAGCTGCATGCACACCTCGGGGAGATCGCCGACCGTTTCTTCGGGGCGCCATCGGCCCGGCTGACGATCGCAGGCATCACCGGTACCAACGGCAAGACCACCTGCGCCTGGCTGCTGGCTCAGGCGCTGGGTCTGCTGGGGCGGCGCACCGCCTACCTGGGCACCCTCGGCAGCGGCATGCCGGGCGCCCTGCAGGCACTGACGCATACCACCCCCGACGCAATCACACTGCATCGTGAGCTCGCGCGCCTGCGCTCGCAGGGAGCGGATTCGGTGGCGATGGAAGTGTCGTCGATCGCGCTGGATCAGGACCGGTGCGCCGCGCTGCGCCTGCACGCCGCGGCGCTGACCAATCTCACCCGTGATCATCTGGATTACCACGGCGACATGCACGCCTATGGTGAGGCCAAGGCCAAGCTGTTCGCGTGGCCCGCCCTGCGGGCGCGCGTGATCAACGTCGACGATCGCTTCGGTGCCGCGCTCGCGCGCCGCTGGCAGCCCGCGCAGCCGGACACGCAGCCGGTCGGCGCGGCCGGCGGATCGGCCGCGGCGCGGCTGTTCCTGACCTCGCAGCGCTCGCCCGAAGCGCTCGCCGGCGACCCGGTCACCGCGCAGCTGCTTGCCGGCGGCGCTCAGTACGTGTGCGCGCGCGCCGTGGGTGCGAAGCGCACCGGGCTGCGCCTCACGCTTGCGACCGCTCGCGGCGCAGCCCGGCTCGATAGCGCGCTGCGCGGGCCGTTCAACGTCGAGAACCTGCTGACGGTGCTGGCGCTGCTGCTCGCCTGGGATGTCCCGCTGGCCGATGCCTGCGACGCACTGGGTCGCTGCGTGGCCCCGCCGGGGCGCATGCAGGCCGAGGGCGGCGGCGCGCTGCCGCTGGTGCTGATCGATTACGCACACACGCCGGATGCGCTGGATAAGGCGCTGGCGGCTGCGCGCGCGCACTGCGAGGGGCGCCTGTGGTGCGTGTTCGGGTGCGGCGGGGAGCGCGATCGCGGCAAGCGTGGCGAGATGGGCCGCGTCGCGGCGCTCGGCGCCGATGCGCTGATCGTCACGGATGACAACCCGCGCGGCGAGGACCCGGAAGCCATCGCCGCCGCCATCGTGCAGGGCATCGCCGCCGCCGGCGGCGCCGCCCGTGCCCAGGTGATCCACGATCGCGCCGCGGCGATCGGCACCGCGCTGGCCCAGGCCGTGGCGGGTGACGTGGTGCTGGTGGCCGGCAAGGGTCACGAGGACTACCAGATCATCGGGCGGGAGCACCGGCCGTTCAGCGATGCGGCCTGTGCGCGCACGCTACTGGCGCGGAGGCTGGAATGATCCGCACGCTGGCGCAATTCGCGTCCGCCTGCGGCGGGGAGCTGCTCGGGGAGGACCGCGCCTTCACCGAGGTGGTGATCGACAGCCGCAAGCTCTCGGCCGGGGAGCTGTTCGCCGCGCTGCCCGGCGAGCGGCTCGACGGCCACCAGTTCGTGGCGGATGCGGCCGCCAGGGGTGCGGCCGGTGCGATCGTGCTGCGGCCGCTGCCGGCGGCGCAGCTGCCCGGGTCGCTGGCGCAGATCGTGGTTGCGAACGTCGTGGCCGCGATGGCGGCGGCGGCGCGCCTGGCACGCACCCAGTTCGCCGGTCCCGTGATCGGCGTGGCCGGCAGCAACGGCAAGACCACCGTCAAGGAGATGACCGCAGCGATCCTGTCGCAGCGCGGACCGTGCCTGGCCACGCGTGGCAACCTCAACAATCACCTCGGCGTGCCGATGACGCTGCTGCGCCTCGCGCCCACGCACCGCAGCGCCGTGGTCGAGATGGGCGCCAACCGCTCCGGCGACGTCGAGCAGCTGCTGCAGATGGCGTTGCCGGACATCGGCGTGATCACCAATGCGGGGGCGGAGCACCTGGAAGGCTTCGGCTCGCTCGAGAGTGTGGCACGGGCCGAAGGCGAAATGGTCGCGGGCCTGCCGCCTGGCGGCACCGCCATCATCAACGCGGACGATGCCTACGCGGCGCTGTGGCGCTCGAGCACCAGCGCGCACGTGATGCGCTTCGGCCTGGTCAACGAGGCGGAATTCCAGGCGCAGGCGCTGCAGTTCGCGCTGGACGAGCACGGCTTCTCGACCCGCTTCACGCTGTGCGCGCCGGGCGGCAGCGCCGATATCACGCTGGCGCTGGCCGGGCGGCACAACGTGCTGAACGCACTGGCGGCCGCGGCCGCCGCGACCAGCGCCGGGGCCACGTTGACCGAGGTGGTGGCGGGTCTGGCGGGCATGCGCGCGGTCAAGGGCAGGTTGCAGCTGCGCCGCAGCCCCAGCCGCGCGTGGCTGATCGACGATTCCTACAACGCCAACCCCAGCTCGGTGCGCGCGGGACTGACGGCGTTGCGCGAGATGCCGGGGCGCCTGTGGCTGGTGCTGGGCGACATGGCCGAGCTCGGCGAATTCGCCGCCGACAGCCACCGCGAGCTCGGCACGCTGGCGCGCGAGCTGGGGGTGGAGCGCTTGTATACCTTCGGGTCGCTGGCGGCGCTGGCCGCCGACAGCTTTGGTGCCGGTGCCGAGCGCTTCGACGACGCGGCCGCGCTCGCGCACGCGCTCGCGGCGCAGCTCGGGCCGGACGTGTTGCTGCTGATCAAGGGCTCGCGGATCAACCGGTTGGAGCGCGTGGTCGAGGCGCTGGCCGCGGAGCGGGCGGCGTAGGCGATGCTGTACTGGATTGCGAAGCTCCTGGCCGTCCATCACAGCGTGTTCCACGTGTTCTCATACCTGACACTGCGCGCGATCCTGGCGGTCATGTCCTCGCTGTCGCTGTCGCTGCTGGTCGGGCCGGCAATGATCGCGCGCCTGTCGCGCTACCAGATCGGCCAGGTGGTGCGAACCGAAGGGCCGCGCTCGCACCTGCCCAAGGCCGGCACGCCCACGATGGGCGGGGCGCTGATCATCGTCGCGATCGCGATCAGCACGCTGCTGTGGGCGGACCTGCGCGACCGCTTCGTCTGGGTTGTACTCGGGATCACGGTCGGCTTCGGCATGATCGGGCTGTACGACGACT
This sequence comes from Steroidobacteraceae bacterium, assembly GCA_036267195.1. Taxonomy (GTDB): domain Bacteria; phylum Pseudomonadota; class Gammaproteobacteria; order Steroidobacterales; family Steroidobacteraceae; genus FEN-1191. Next base: position 14,672 of record DATAWM010000050.1, on the reverse strand, counting down.
ACCTGAAGCTGGTGGTCGGCAACTCGCGCGGACTGATCGCGCGCTGGAAATATCTGTGGCAGTCGGTGCTCGGCCTCGGCGCCGCGGTATTCCTGTACCGCAGCGCCCATGTCGGCGCCGAGACCGATTTCTTCGTGCCGTTCATCAAGACGATCAACATCCCGCTGGGGGCGGGCGGCTTCATCGCCATCGCCTATTTCATGATCGTGGGCATGAGCAATGCGGTGAACCTCACCGACGGCCTCGATGGGCTGGCGATCATGCCGGCGGTGCTGGTGGCCGGCGCGCTCGGTATCTTCGCCTATGCCAGCGGCAACGAGATCTTCGCGCGTTACCTGTCGATTCCGGCGATTCCGCAGGCCGGGGAGCTGCTGATCTTCTGCAGCGCGCTGGGCGGGGCCGGGCTGGGCTTTCTGTGGTTCAACTCGTACCCGGCGCAGGTGTTCATGGGTGACATCGGGGCGCTTGCGCTCGGAGCGGCCCTCGGGCTGGTCGCGGTGGTGGTGCGCCAGGAGATCGTCGCGCTGATCATGGGCGGCATCTTCGTGCTCGAGACTGCCTCGGTGATCCTGCAGGTGGCCTCGTTCAAGCTCACCGGCCGGCGCATCTTCCGCATGGCGCCGATCCATCACCACTTCGAGCTCAAGGGCTGGGTCGAGCCGAAGGTGATCGTGCGCTTCTGGATCATCAGCCTGCTGCTGGTGCTCGCGGGCCTCTCGACCCTGAAGCTGCGATGAGCCCCCGATCTGCAAGCCCCGCCGATGCAAGCGCCGCCGTCGTGGTCGGGCTGGGCAGGACCGGCGCCTCCGCGGCACGCTACCTGCTCGCGCGCGGCCTGCGCGTGGCGGTCACCGACAGCCGTGAGGATCCGCCGGGGCGCGCACTGCTGGCCGACAGCGCGGCGCAGCTGACGCTGCGCACCGGCGGCTTCGATGCCGCGCTGCTGGAGGGAGCCGGCATGGTGGTGCTGTCGCCCGGGGTGGCGCCGGTGGGCGGATTCTTCGACGAGGCGCGCGCGCGCGGCATCCCGTTGCTGGGCGACATCGAGCTGTTCGCGCGTGCGGTGCGCGCCCCGGTGGCGGCGATCACCGGCACCAACGGCAAGAGCACGGTCACCACACTGCTGGCACAGATGGCGCAGCGGGCCGGGCTGCAGGTGCGCGCCGGCGGCAACCTCGGCGTCCCGGCGCTGGATCTGCTCGCCCCGGCGGTGCAGCTGTACGTGCTCGAGCTGTCGAGCTTTCAGCTCGAGACCACGCAGTCGCTGTTGCTCGCGGCGGCGGCCGTGCTCAACGTGAGCGCCGACCACCTGGACCGCTATCCCGACATCCGCGCGTACGCGGCGGCCAAGGCGCGCATTTTCGCGCACTGCGACGTGGCGGTGGTCAACCACGACGATGCGCTCGTGGCGGCGATGCCGCGCTCCGGACAGGCTCGCCTGAGCTTCTCGGTGGGCGCCGCTGCCGGCGGGGCCGCCGCTACGGGTCTGACCGCGCCACCGGCCGACTACTACCTCGATGAGCGCGCCGGCGAGCGCTGGCTGATGCGACGCGGCGAGCCGCTGCTGCCCCTGTCGGAGCTGAAGCTCGGCGGTTTGCACAATGCCGCCAATGCGCTGGCGGCGCTGGCGCTGGCAGAGGCGCTGGCGCTGCCGCGCGCGGCGTGCCTCGCCGCGCTGCGGGAGTTCGCCGGCCTGGCACATCGCATGCAGCGCGTGGCCGAGGTCCGCGGCGTGCGCTATGTCGACGATTCCAAGGGAACCAACGTCGGCGCCACGCTGGCGGCAGTGTGCGGCTTGACCGCCGCGCTGATCGTGATCGCCGGGGGCGAGGGCAAGGGTCAGGATTTCTCGCCGTTGCGTGCGGCCTTTGCCGGCAAGGTCCGTCATGCGCTGCTGATCGGGCGCGACGCGCACCTGGTCGGGGCGGCGCTCGCGGGTGCCTGCGAATGCGTGTACTGCGCCACGCTCGAGGAGGCGGTGGCGCGGGCGGCGGCACTGGGCCGCCCCGGGGACGTGGTGTTGCTGTCTCCGGCCTGCGCCAGCCTCGACATGTTCCGCGACTATGCGCATCGCGGCGAGGTGTTCGCCGAGGCGGTCAGGAGGTTGGCCGCATGAACAGCGCCACCCTGGACACGGCACGCCCGGGCTTGCGCCGCGGCGCGCCGATCGTCGACGGACCGACGGTGCTGCTCACCGCGGCGATCGTGCTGCTGGGGCTGATCATGGTGACCTCCGCATCGATCACATTTGCGGGCCGCGACGGCCAGCCATTCGCGTACCTGGAGCGCCAGCTGGCGCTGGCGCTGGCGGGCAGCGTGCTGGCGGCACTCACCTTCTGCATTCCGACCGAAAAACTGGAGAAGGGCGCACTGCCGCTGTTGCTCGTCGCCGCCGTGCTGCTGCTGGCGGTGCTGGTGCCGGGCCTGGGACACGTCGTGAACGGCTCGCGCCGCTGGCTGCAGCTCGCGGGCATCAGCTTCCAGGTGTCCGAGGCGGCGCGCGTGCTCACGCTGATCTACGTCGCCAGCTACGCGGTGCGCTACGAGGAGGCGCTGCGCTCGGGCCTGGGCGGGCTCGGGCGGCCGCTGGCGCTGCTGGGCTTGATGGCGGTGCTGCTGCTCGGCGAGCCGGACTTCGGCGCGGCCAGCGTGCTGTTCATCACCGGCTTCGGCCTGCTGTTCCTGGCCGGCGCGCGGCTGCGCTGGGTGGTTGTGATGCTGCTGGCAGCCGGTGGCGCGATGACGCTGCTGGTGCTGTTCTCGAGCTACCGCCTGCATCGCTTCACCGCCTTCCTCGACCCGTGGGCCGATCCGTTCAACGGCGGCTTCCAGCTCACGCAGTCGCTGATCGCGATCGGCCGCGGCGCCTGGTTGGGGGTGGGACTGGGCGACAGCGTGCAGAAGTTGTTCTATCTGCCCGAGGCGCATACCGACTTCCTGTTCGCGGTGCTGGCCGAGGAGCTCGGTCTGGCCGGCGTCGTGGTGACGCTGGGCTTGTTCCTGGCGCTCAGCTGGCGCGCCTTCGTGATCGCCCGGCGCGCGTACGACATCGGCCTGAAATTTCCCTCCTATCTGGCCTCGGGCTTCGGGCTGTGGCTGGGCGTGCAGGCGTTCATCAACATCGGCGTCAACATGGGCGTGCTGCCGACCAAGGGGCTGACGCTGCCGCTGATGAGCTACGGCCGCAGCAGCCTGATCGTGACGCTGGCGTGGTTGGGCATCGTGCTGCGCGTCAACCACGAGGCGGTACACGGCAGCCGCCGCGTGCTGCGGGGCGAAGCATGAGCGCGGCAGACATGTGCGCGCGCACGCAGGCGCATGCCCCGCTCGGTGCTGCCGGCGGCGCGCGCGCGAGCGGCGCGGGCGACTTGCCGGCGGCCGCGCCACGGGCGGGTGCGGATGCGCCGCTGGCACTGATCATGGCCGGCGGCACCGGCGGGCACGTCTTTCCGGCGCTGGCGCTGGCGCGCGAGTTGCGCGCGCGCTCCTGGCAGATCGTGTGGCTCGGCACGCGCCGCGGGCTCGAGGCGCGGCTGGTGCCGGCCGAGCAGATACCGATGGAGTGGCTGTCGGTCGCCGGCCTGCGCGGCAAGGGCCCGTGGGTATGGGTGAGCGCGCCGCTGCGGCTCGCGCGCGCGCTGGCGCAGGCGCTGGCGGTGATTCGCCGCCGCCGCCCGGCGCTGGTGATCGGTCTGGGCGGATTCGCCGCCGGTCCCGGCGGCGTGGCCGCCTGGCTGCTGCGCCGGCCGCTGCTGATCCATGAGCAGAACGCCGTCGCCGGCTTCACCAACCGCTGCCTGTCGCATCTGGCGCGACGCGTACTATCCGCTTTCCCCGGCAGCTTTGCACCGCAGGTGCGGGCGCAGGTGGTCGGCAACCCCGTGCGGCGCGAGATCGTGGATCTGCCGTCGCCGGCGCAGCGCTTCTCGCTGCGCGACGGGCCGATCCGGGTGCTGGTGCTGGGCGGCAGCCAGGGCGCCGCCCGGCTCAATGCGATCGTGCCGTTCGCGCTGGCGCGCGCGGCACCGCTGAAGTTCGACGTGCGGCACCAGGCGGGCGAGCGCTGGCTGCAGAGCGTGCAGCACAACTACGCGCAGGCCGGCGTCAGCGCGCGCCTGCATGCCTTCATCGATGAGATGGCCGAGGCCTACGGCTGGGCCGACCTGGTGATCTGCCGCTCCGGCGCATTGACGATCTCGGAGCTGGCGGCTGCCGGCGTCGGCGCGGTGCTGGTGCCGTTTCCGGCTGCCACCGACGACCATCAGACCCGTAACGCCGGCGCGCTGGTGGACGGGGGCGCCGCGATGATGATTCCCGATCGGCAGCTCTCGGCCCAGCAGCTCGCCGAGATGCTGATCGGACTGTGCGTCAACCGCGTCGGGTTGCTGGCGATGGCCGAGCGCGCCCGGCTGCTCGCAAGGCCGCGCGCAACGCAGGAGCTGGCCGACGCCTGCGTCGAGCTGACGCTGCCAGACGCGCCGCAGCGCCCTCCGCGGCACCTGCCGGGAGCACCCGCGTGAGCCGGTCCAGTCCAATGCGACCGTCATCGGGGCCCGGTGCGTCCCTCGCCGGCGCCACCGGCGGCCGCCGTAGCACCGACGCGCGCATGCGCCGCATCGACGCCATTCACTTCGTCGGCATCGGCGGGGCCGGCATGAGCGGTATCGCCGAGGTGCTGCTGAACCTCGGCTATCACGTGCAGGGCTCGGATCTGAAGGCCAACGCGGCGACCGAGCGGCTCACGGCCCTGGGCGCGTGCATCCACATCGGCCACGCGGCCGCGCACATCGAGCGCGCCGACGTCGTGGTGGTCTCCGGCGCCGTGCCGCGTGAGAATCCGGAGGTGCAGGCCGCGCTGGCGCGGCGCCTGCCGGTGGTGCCGCGCGCGGAGATGCTCGGCGAGCTGATGCGCTTCCGCGAATCGATCGCGGTGGCCGGCACGCACGGCAAGACCACGACCACCAGCCTGATCGCCAGCGTGCTGGCGGATGAGGATCCGACCTTCGTGATCGGCGGGCGTCTGAAGAGCGCGGGCAGCAGCGCGCGCCTGGGCACCGGCCGCTACCTGGTGGCCGAGGCCGATGAGAGCGACGCCTCGTTCATGCACCTGCAGCCGGTGATCGCGGTGGTCACCAACATCGACCAGGATCACCTGGCCACCTACGAGGGCGACTTCGCCCGTCTCAAGCACAGCTTCGTCGGCTTCCTGCACAACCTGCCGTTCTACGGCCTGGCGGTGCTGTGCGGCGACGATGAGCACGTGCGCAGCATCGTGCCGGAAGTGAGCCGGCCGATCGTGACCTACGGGCTCGCCGAGGGAGTGGACGTGCGCGCCACCATCCTGGAGCGCATGCGCAGCGGCACGCGCTTCAACGTGCAGCTGCCGGGGCGCGCGCGGCCGCTGCCGGTGACGCTCAACCTGCCGGGCACCCACAACGTGCGCAATGCCCTGGCGGCCATCGCGGTGGCGAGCGAGCTCGGCATCACCGATGCGGCCATCTGCCGCGCGCTGGAGGGCTTCCAGGGCATCGATCGGCGCATGCAGCACGTGGCCGACGTGGAGGTGGCCGGCGGCACCGTCAGCATCGTCGATGATTACGGTCACCACCCCACCGAGATTGCCGCGACGCTGGAAGCGCTGCACCAGGCCTGGCCGCAGCGGCGGCTGGTGCTGGTGTTCCAGCCGCATCGCTACAGCCGCACCCGCGACCTGCTCGATGACTTTGCCAACGTGCTCGCCGGGGTCGACGTGCTGCTGGTCGCGGAGGTGTACGCGGCCGGCGAGGCGCCGATCAAGAATGCCGACGGCCGCGCGGTATGCCGTGCGGTGCGCAGCCGCGGCAAGGTCGAGCCGATTTTCGTCGAGCGGATCGAGGAGCTGGCGGTGCCGCTGCGCGCGGTGCTCAAGCCCGGCGATGTGATCGTGATGATGGGCGCGGGCCACATCAGCGCGGTCGCGCACGAGCTGCCCTTGAAGCTGCGGGCCGGAGGCGGCGCATGAGCCCGGGGCTGCAGGACAGCGGTGAGCCGAGGCCGATCATCGCCGGTGCCTTCCAGGCACGCGTGCGCTATGACGAGCCGATGGCGGCGCACACCTCGTGGCGCGCCGGGGGCCGCGCGCAGGTCTACTTCTCTCCGCGCGATGCCGATGAGCTCGCGGCGTTCCTGCACTCGCTGCCCGCATCCGTGCCGGTGTACTGGGTGGGGCTCGGCACCAATCTGCTGGTGCGCGAGGGCGGCATTCGCGGCGTCGTGATCGCCACTCCCGGAGCGTTCACGCGCATCGAGCGGCGCTCGCAGCAGCGCGTGCACTGCGAGGCCAGCGTGCCGTGCGCCCGCATCGCGCGCTGCTGCGCCAACTGGGAGCTCTCGGCGGGCGAGTTCTTCAGCGGCATCCCCGGCACCCTGGGCGGCGCGCTGGCGATGAACGCGGGGGCGTTCGGCGATGAGACCTGGCGGCACGTGATTGCGGTCGAGACCATCAGCCGCAGCGGTCGGCGCCGCACCCGCGCGGCCGCGCAGTACCGCGTCGGTTACCGCGAGGTGGCGCTGGCCGATGCCGAGGGAGCCGAAGGAGCCGAGGCGGGCGAGCCGGGGCAGGCGGAGTGGTTCCTGGCCGCCGAGCTGCAGTTCGATCCGGGCGCCGGCGGCGGCGGCACTGCCCTGCAGGCGCTGATGCAGCGGCGCCGCGACACGCAGCCGCTGGGGGCGTGGAGCTGCGGCTCGGTCTTCAAGAACCCGCCGGGCGATCACGCCGCCCGCCTGATCGAGGCGGCGGGACTGAAGGGGTACCGCATCGGCGATGCCGTGGTGTCCGAGAAACACGCCAACTTCATCATCAACCAGGGTCACGCGAGCGCCGCCGAGCTCGAACAGCTGATACGCCATGTGCAGGCGGCCGTGCAGCGCGCGCACGGTGTGGTGCTCGAGCCGGAAGTGCGCATCATCGGCGAGAGCGGCGCTGGTCTGGCGCCCGGAGAGATGCACTGATGCGCCTGCGGCACGATCCGGCGGGGATGCGCCGCGCCGCCGATGCCGGCGAGTTCGGCCGCGTCGCGGTGCTGCTGGGCGGCAGCTCGAGCGAGCGGGACATCTCGCTGGTGAGCGGGGCTGCGGTGCTGGCGGCGCTGCAGCGCCGCGGCGTGCAGGCGCAGGCGTTCGATCCGTCCGAGCGGCCGCTGGAAGAGCTGGTGCACCAGCGCATTGCGCGCGCCTGGATCGCGCTGCACGGGCCGGGAGGCGAGGATGGCACCGTGCAGGGAGCGCTGGAAGTGCTCGGCGTGCCCTACACCGGCAGCGGCGTGCTGGGCTCGGCGCTCGGCATGGACAAGCTGCGCACCAAGCGGCTCGCGCAGGCGATCGGCGTGCCCACGGCCCAGTTCGTGCCGCTGCGCGAGGCGCAGGACCTGCCGGTGGCGATCGAGCGGCTCGGACTGCCGATGATCGTGAAGCCGGGCTCGCAGGGCTCGAGCGTCGGCATGACGCGGGTCGAGCGCGCCGAGGAGCTGCCGGCGGCCTGGCGCTCGGCGCTGCGATTCGATCCGGTGGTGTTCGCGGAAGCGTGGATCGGCGGCGCGGAGTACACGGTGGCGATCCTGAAGGGTCGCGCACTGCCGTCGATCCGCATCGAGACGCCGCGCGCCTTCTATGACTACGAGGCCAAGTACCTGCGCGCGGACACGCGCTATTTGTGCCCCTCAGGGCTGTCGGCGCAGGCGGAAGACCACCTCTCGCGCCTGGCGCTGGCAGCGTTCGAGGCCTGCGGCGCGCAGGGCTGGGGCCGCGCCGACTTCATGTTCGATGGCACCGGGCGGCCGCTGCTGCTGGAGATCAACACGGTGCCGGGCATGACCGATCACAGCCTGGTGCCGATGGCGGCACGCGCGGCCGGGATCGAATTCGACGAGCTGGTCTGGCGCGTGCTCGAAACGAGCTTCGCGCGCGTGCCGTGCGCGGATGCGCCGTCCGCGCGCTCCACGGCGGCGGGGGGCGGGCGGTGAGAATGACCGCGCGCAAACGCACTAACCGCAGGGCCGGCGCGCGGCGCTGGCCGGCGCTGCCGTTCGGGCTGCGTGCGCGGCGCGTCGCCTGGACTGCCGCGGCGGTGCTGCTCGCGGCGCTGGCGCTGGGGGGACTGGGACGGCTGCTCGATCAGCCCATCACGCGTGTGACCGTGAGCGGCCGGTTGCAGCACGTCTCCCCGCTGGACGTCGAGAAGGTGGTGCGCGCGCGCCTGGGCCATGCCGGCTTCGTGACCGTGAACCTGAGCGACATCAGCCGGGGGCTGGCGGCGCTGCCGTGGGTCGCGAGCGCGGCGGTGCAGCGCAGCTGGCCGCACGGGTTGACGGTGCAGATCGTCGAGCAGAGCGCGGTGGCGCGCTGGAACGATGACGCTCTGGTCAATGCGCTCGGCGTGGCGTTCCTGCACGACCCGCGCTTCGTGCCGCCGGAGCTGCCGCAGCTGGCCGGACCTGCGGGCTCGGAGCAGGAGGTCACCGCGCGCTACCTGGCGATACAGGGGCATCTGACCGAGGTGGGACTGCGGCTCACGACGCTGTCGCTGGACGCGCGCGGGGCGTGGAACTTCACCCTTGACGACGGCGTCGCGGTGCGCCTGGGGCGCGAGCACGTCGATCAGCGCTTCGATCGCTTCATGCTGGTGGCCGCAAGGCTGGTGCGCGCGCGCGCCACCGACATCGCTTATGTGGACATGCGTTACGGCAATGGCTTCGCGATCGGATGGAAGGGCGATGCCCGCCATGCGGCCGCTACAGGGAAAGCGTCACATCTGAATGGCTAAGAAATCGGACAAGAACGTCATCGTCGGACTCGACATCGGCACCTCCAAGGTGCTGGCGCTGGTCGGGGAGATCACCCCGGAGGGCGCCATCGAGGTGATCGGCATGGGCTCGCAGCCCTCGCGCGGGCTGAAGAAGGGCGTGGTGGTGAACATCGAGTCGACCGTGCAGTCGATTCAGCGCGCGGTCGAGGAGGCCGAGCTGATGGCCGACTGCGAGATCAACGCGGTATACGCCGGCATCGCCGGCAGCCACGTGCGCAGCCTGAACTCGCACGGCGTGGTGGCGATCCGCGATCGCGAGGTCACGCACGTTGACGTCGAGCAGGTGATCGAGGCCGCCAAGGCGGTGGCGATCCCGGCCGACCAGCGCATCCTGCACGTGCTGCCGCAGGAATTCATCATCGACGGGCAGGAAGGCATTCGCGACCCGATCGGCATGTCCGGGGTGCGGCTGGAGGCGCGCATCCACATCGTCACCGGCGCCGACAGTGCCGCGCAGAACATCGTCAAGTGCGTGCAGCGCTGTGGCTTGGCGGTCGAGGATGTGGTGCTCGAGCAGCTCGCCTCGAGCCTGGCGGTGCTGACCGAGGACGAGCGCGAGCTGGGCGTGTGCCTGGTGGATGTGGGCGGCGGCACCACCGACATCGCGGTGTTCTCGGGCGGCGCGATCCGCCACACGGCCGTGATCCCGATCGCGGGCGATCAGGTCACCAACGATATCGCGGTGTCGATGCGCACGCCGACGCAGTACGCCGAGGACATCAAGGTGCGCTACGCGTGCGCGCTGTCGCAGCTGGCCAACCCCGACGAGAGCATCGAGGTGCCGAGCGTGGGCGATCGGCCGGCGCGCCGGCTGGCGCGCCAGACGCTGGCCGAGATCGTCGAGCCGCGCTACGAGGAGCTGTTCAACCTGGTGCGCGACGAGCTGCGCCGCAGCGGCTTCGAGGAAATCATCGCCGCCGGCGTGGTGCTCACCGGCGGCAGCGCGCGCATGGAGGGGGCGATCGAGCTGGCGGAGGAAATATTTCACGTGCCGGTGCGGCTCGGCCTGCCGGGACAGATACGCGGGCTCGCCGACGTGGTGCGCAACCCGATCTATTCCACCGGCGTGGGGTTGTTGCTGTACGCGCGTGAGAACGTGGCCGGTTCCGGCCGCGCGCTCAGCGGCAATGTCGCCGGGGTGCTCGACCGAATGCGCAGCTGGTTCAAGGGCAACTTCTAAAGCGGATGGCAGGCACAAGCAGGCAGGGGCAGGGCGAAACGCGGCTGATCGACGGGAATTTGAATTCAACGACTGATGCGGCGGATGCACGGACTCACTCTATTTTTTTTGAGGAGCTGACACGATGTTTGAACTGATGGATGCATACAGCCAGAGCGCTGTAATCAAGGTGATCGGTGTGGGCGGCGGCGGCGGCAATGCGGTCTCGCACATGGTGACGAGCGGGATCGAGGGGGTGGACTTCATCTGCATCAACACCGATGCGCAGGCGCTGAAGGCCTCGAAGATAAAGACTTCGCTGCAGATCGGCAGCAACATCACCAAGGGACTGGGTGCGGGTGCCGATCCGGAAGTCGGCCGCCAGGCCGCGATGGAGGACCGCGACCGCATCCTCGAGCTGATCGAGGGCTGCGACATGCTGTTCATCACGGCCGGCATGGGCGGCGGCACCGGCACCGGCGCGGCGCCGGTGGTGGCGCAGGTGGCACGCGAGCTGGGTATCCTGACCGTGGCGGTGGTCACCAAGCCGTTCCAGATGGAGGGCAACAAGCGCCTGGGGGTGGCCGATCACGGGATCATGGAGCTGACCAAGCACGTCGACTCGCTGATCACCATTCCCAACCAGAAGCTGCTGACCGTGCTCGGGCCGAGCACTACGCTGCTTGATGCCTTCAAGTCGGCCAATCAGGTGCTGCAGGGCGCCGTGCAGGGCATCGCCGAGCTGATCACGCGGCCGGGACTGATCAATGTCGACTTCGCCGACGTGCGCACGGTGATGAGCGAGACCGGCATGGCGATGATGGGCAGCGGCGCGGCCAGCGGCGAGAACCGCGCGCGCGCGGCGGCCGAGGCGGCGGTGTCCTCGCCGCTGCTGGAGGACATCAACCTCGCCGGCGCGCATGGCGTGCTGGTCAACGTCACCGCGGGGCTGGACCTGTCGATCGGCGAGTTCGAGGAGGTCGGCAACATCGTCAAGGAATACGCCTCCGAGGATGCCACCGTCGTGGTCGGCACCGTCATCGATCCGGAGATGTCCAACCAGGTGCGAGTGACCGTGGTCGCGACCGGCCTGGGCCGGGTTGCCGGCGCCATGGCGGCGCGCGCGCGTGGCGAGGCAGCGCGCGAGCTGCCGATGGAGCGCTCGGCAGCGGTGCGCGAGGTGGCCGGCGGCCGGCTGACCGATCCGGGCATGGGACGCGCGATGCGCTCGCGTGCGCCGTTGACCGCGAGCGACTACTCGGTGCTCGACAAGCCCACCATCGTGCGCCAGCGCGCGGTCGGCGACGGACTGCGCGCCGATACCGGCGCCGAGGAGATGCTCGACATCCCGGCGTTCCTGCGCCGGCAGGCTGATTGAGCCGGCGGCGCGGGATTGGCAGGGGATCGGCGGGGGCTCGGCCATAAGGCCGGGCCGCCGGTGCCGGCGCGCGTGATGCGTGGGATCTTCCCAGCAATCGCGAGCGCGGCCCTGGCCGCTGTGATACGGTAGCGCGGGCTTTCTTGGGGCTGTGTGCCGGAAGCAATCTATGCTGGGTCAAAGAACGTTGCGTAACTCCATCCGGGCCACCGGAGTCGGACTGCACACGGGCAAGAAGGTCATGATGACGCTGCGGCCTGCCCCGGCGGACAAAGGGATTTTTTTCCGTCGCGTCGATCTGCCGCAGCCGGTGGACATACCGGCCCGCGCGGAGAATGTTGGTGAGACCATGCTCGGCACCACGCTGGTGAGCGGCGAGGCGCGCATCTCCACCGTGGAGCATCTGCTCTCTGCCTTCGCCGGCCTGGGGATCGACAACGCCTGCGTCGAGGTCACCGCCGGCGAGGTGCCCATCATGGACGGCAGTGCCGGTCCGTTCGTGTTCCTGCTGCAGTCCGCCGGCATCGAGGAGCAGGCGCTGCCCAAGCGCTTCATCCGCGTTAAGAAGACGGTCGAGGTGCGCGAGGGTGACAAGTGGGCGCGCTTCGATGCGTTCGAGGGCTTCAAGGTCAACTTCGAGATCGAGTTCGATCATCCGATCTTCAAGCGTCGGCTGCAGCGCGCATCGATGAATTTCTCCACCACCTCGTTCCTGAAGGAGATCAGCCGCGCGCGCACCTTCGGCTTCATGCGCGACCTGGAGACGCTGCGCGCGCACAACCTGGCGCTTGGCGGCACGCTGCAGAACGCGATCGTGCTCGACGATGTCGGGGTCGTGAACGAGGACGGCCTGCGCTACGAGGACGAGTTCGTCAAGCACAAGATCCTCGACGCCATCGGTGATCTATATCTGCTCGGCCGCAGCCTCATCGGAGAGTTCTCCGGTCACAAGTCCGGCCACGATCTGAACAATCGCCTGCTGCGCGCGCTGCTGGCGGACCGGGAGGCCTGGGAAGAGGTGCAGTTCGAGAGCGCCGATGCGGCGCCGATCTCGTTCGTGCCGGCCCAGGCGGCGGCACCGACCGCGCTGGCCTCCTGAGACGCTAGCCTCCTGAGACCTCGGACCGCATCAGCACCCGCACGCTGATGCGCACCGGCGCGCCGGCGCGCGCGTCGACCTCTTCCTGCAGTCCCACCAGCGCATAGCGCAGGCGCGTGCACCACGCCGCCGAGCTTGCGAATACGACCAGCTCGGCGATCGCCGCGGCGGGCGAGGCGGCAGTCGAGATCGCAGTCGCAGTCGCGGCGCGGGCGGTGGGCGCGCCGGATGCCGCCGCCTTGGGCAGCGCGCCCACCAGGTGCGGGGCGAGCTGCGCGGGCACCTGTACACGCAGCCATTCGATCCAGGACTGCTGGATCGGCAGGCTGCGGGTCAGTTGACTTAAGACGCCGCGGCGCTGGAGCAGGTGGTTGACAGAATGTGGGACGCCGCGCCCCCGGGGCCGGCGCAGAGCCGTCCTGGCGGCGGGGGGTGCCGGGGTCGCCGCTGGCACGGACCCGGGCGTGCGCGTGGCACTAATTCGTGCGCCAGTCTTCTTGCCAGGGGGAGGCTTCTTGTGCATAGTCAGTCGTAGACGAACAAGGCGCCGAAGAGGCGCGTAACAGCGTATGCCAGGTGCTCCGGCAGGGCGAGCACCATCTTCGGCGACGGCGCAGAACGCGCCCGGATAGCAGATCGGATCGTCGCGGGCGCCTTAAGGCGCTAAGGTCCCATTCGCGACGAGAAGTCAGGCGGTGATCGACGAGCGCGCCGCGCTGGGCCTGGAGCGAAAAGATGAACGTCATATTTTTCTCGCGCCGTGAAGGCCGCGCCCGGCACCTCAATCTGGCGCATCCGGTCACGTTGGGCCTGATCATCGCCCTGGCCCTGGGCGTCATCGCCGGTACGTTTGCGGTCGGGATGCAGCTCGGTGAGCGCAGCATGGCCCGCCTGGCGCTGCTGACGCCGGCGGCGACCTTCCGCGCGGAGCAGAAGCAGATCGTGCAGTTGCGGGTGCAGCTGCAGGACAAGGTGGATGCGTTGTCGATGCGGCTCGGGATGATGGACGCGCACCTGATCCGGCTCAACGCGCTCGGCAAGCGGCTGACCGAGATGGCCAACATCAACAGCCGCGAGTTCGATTTCGATCACGACCCGCCCCTCGGTGGTCCGGAGGATACGGCCGCCCATATCGCGGCGATGCCGGATCTGACCGGGATGATCGATAACCTCAGCCAGCAGATCGATCAGCGCAGCGCCCAGTTCGGCGCGCTGGCCAACGTGCTGCTGGGCCGGCAGCTGTCCGCCGAGATCCGGCCGCAGGGCCGTCCGGTCCGGGCCGGCTATATCTCCTCCGGTTTCGGCGAGCGCATGGACCCGTTCACCGGTGAGGAAGGCATTCACAAGGGCGTGGACTTTGCCGCCCCCGCGGGCACCGATGTGCTGGCGGTGGCGGCCGGGATCGTCACCTGGGCCGGGCCGCGCGAGGGCTACGGCAACCTAGTCGAGATCAACCACGGCAAGGGCTACTCGACCCGCTACGCCCACAATGAAACGGTGCTGGTGAAGATCGGCGACGAGGTGCAGCGCGGCCAGGCGCTCGCGACCGTCGGCTCGACCGGCCGCTCCACCGGCCCGCACGTGCACTTCGAGGTGCTCAGGAACGGCGTGCAGATCGACCCGATGACGTTCGTGCGGCGTTGAGCGCCGCCGGGGCGCCGGGGTGGAGCGCGAACGACTACTTTGGCGCGCGGTCTACCATTACAATAGTTGATTCAGGCCTCGTCAGCTCCATGTAAGGCGCTGAGGCCGTTCATTATTCCCAAGGGACTCAATTAGTGTTAGAGGCGCTGACCCGCGTATTCGGGAGCCGCAACGACCGGCTCATCAGGAGTTATGGGCGCATGGTGCGCGCCGCGGTGGCGCTGGAGCCCTCGCTGCAGGCGCTGCCGGACGAGGCGCTGCGCCACAAGACGGTGGAGTTCCGCGAGCGGCTCGGGCAGGGCGCGACCCTCGACCAGCTGGTGGCCGAGGCCTTTGCCGTGGTGCGCGAGGCGGCGCGCCGCACGCTCAAGCTGCGGCATTTCGATGTGCAGCTGATCGGCGGTGTCGTGCTGCACCAGGGCAAGATCGCCGAGATGAAGACCGGCGAGGGCAAGACGCTGATGTCGACCCTCGCGGCCTACCTCAATGCGCTGGCCGGCCAGGGCGTGCACGTCGTCACGGTCAATGAGTACCTGGCGCAGCGCGACGC
>DATAWM010000049.1:0-32364 GCA_036267195.1 Steroidobacteraceae bacterium | reverse complement strand
CGCCACGCCGCGACTTCATCATGATGAAGTCGCGGCGTGGCGTGCCGTCATGCCTCCTCGGGTGACACTGATGACTCTAGGCCTCCATCGATGCTCCCACACGCGTGGCCGCGTGGACGTCGCCGGCGCCGTCGCCTGGCGGGTGCTGGTGCTCGTGGACTCCGGCCACGGCATGCACGACCGCGGCGATGCGCACGGCACTCTGGATCGCCTCGCGCGTGACGCCGTGGCCGCGCAGCTGCTTCTCGTGCGAGCTGATGCACAGGCCGCAGCCGTTGATGGCCGATACCGCCAGCGACAGCAGCTCGAAGTCGAGCTTGTCGATGCCGGGGGCGCCCAGCACGTTCATCCGCAACCGCGCCGGCAGGCGCTGGTACTCGCCGTCCTCCACCAGGTGCAGGAAGCGGTAGTAGATATTGTTCATCCCCATGATCGCCGCGGCGGCCCGAGCGGCCGTCACGTGTGCGCCGTCCAGGTGCTCGAGCGACGCGGCCTCGATCGCCTGCGCGAACGTCACGTTCCTGGCCGCGATCGCGGCCGCCAGTGCCACCGCCCAGATCTGCCGCTCGGACAGCCCCGGTGCCCCGCCGGTGCTCAGCACGCTGCCCAGATTGAGCTTCAGGTCGCGTGCGTAGTCCGGCAGGCCCGCGCGGATACGCTCGAGCGTGTCCATGGTCAGGCTGCCTCGAGGGTCTTCTGCCCCGGCTGCCAGTTGCACGGGCACAGCTCGTCGGTCTGCAGCGCATCCAGCACCCGCAGGACCTCGGCCGGATTGCGGCCCACCGACAGGTCGGTCACGTAGACGAAGCGGATGACGCCCTGCGGGTCGACGATGTAGGTGGCACGTTGTGCGACCCCGGCATCCGCATCCACAATACCCAGGGCGCCGGACAGCTCACGCTTGAGGTCCGAGAGCATCGGGAACGGCAGATTGCGCAGCTCTTCCTTGTCCTGGCGCCAGGCCAGGTGTACGTACTCGCTGTCGATGCTCACGCCGAACAGGGCCGCGCCGCGCTCCTCGAATTCGCGCTGCAGGCGGCCGAACGCGGCGATCTCGGTCGGGCAGACGAAGGTGAAATCCTTGGGCCAGAAGAAGATGACCTGCCACTTGCCGGCCTGCCCGGCGCTGTCGAACGGCTGGAACGCGGTGGCGGGATCGTTCGAGACCACGCCGGTGAGGGCGTACGCGGGAAATTTCTGTCCTACTCCTAACATATCGTGTCTCCGGAAAAGGTGAGGGTGTCGTTGATCTGGGAGCGATACTGCGACCGGCGTCGCGAAGCGTCCAATCGATTGACTTGATAATATCGATAGATGCCATATATCGAAATTCATGGAACTGAAGCTCAAGGATCTGCGCTACCTGGTGGCCGTGGCCGACCAGCGCCATTTCGGCCGCGCTGCGGCCAAGTGCTTCGTCAGCCAGCCGACGCTGTCGGCGCAGCTGCGCAAGCTGGAGCAATCGCTCGGGGTGCAGCTGATCGAGCGGCGCCCGCGGCACATCGCGCTGACCGAGGCCGGGCAGGAGATCGTGCGGCGGGCGCGCTCGATGCTCGAGAGCGGCGAGGCGATCGTCACGCTGGCGCAGGCGCGGCGCGATCCGCTGGCCGGGCAGCTGCGGCTGGCGCTGCTGCCGACGATCGGGCCGTACCTGCTGCCCTCGGTGGCCCTGAAGCTGCGCCGCGCACTGCCGCGGCTCGAACTGATGCTGTACGAGTACCAGACCCAGGCCATCCTCGAGCGGCTCGACGCCGGCGAGATCGACGTCGGCCTGCTGGCGCTGCCGGTGCAGGCGGAAGACCTGGCCACGCGCGAGCTGTACCAGGAGCCGTTCGTGCTGGCGCTGCCCGAGTCGCACCCGCTGGCGGCGCGCGCGCAGGTGCAGCTGGACGACCTGCGCGGGGAAACCTTGCTGCTGCTGGAGGACGGGCACTGTCTGCGCGACCAGGCGCTCTCGGTCTGCAGCCGCGTCGGCATGCAGGAGAAGCAGGACTTCCGTGCCACCAGCATCGAGACGCTGCGGCAGATGGTCGCCGCCGGGGCCGGCATGACGCTGCTGCCGGCGCTGGCGAGCCGCGGCCCCTACAGCAGCGCCAGGGGCGTGGCGGTACGAGCGTTCGGCCGTCCGGTGCCGAGCCGACGCATCGGCGCGGTGTGGCGCAAGAGCAGCGCCCGGATCGGGGCGATCACGGCGGTGTGCGACCAGATCGTGCGCCACTGCGGACTGCCCGGGGCAGCCGCGAAAGCACGCTGAGCGCCTGCGCTCGATGAGCACGCCGGTACCAGCATGATGAACGCGTCGGAATGAACGGCTCGGATGAAGTATCGGTCTACGACCGCCTGTGCTGGCCGGAAGGGCAGCTCGAGCTCGCGCTCGCGCACGGGGCGCACCGGCGCGAGCTGATCGCCTATTTCGGGCCGGCCGAGTACGCCACGCTCACGGCGCTGGCGCGCCAGGCCACAGGCGGAGCCCGCCGCCGCAAGCAAGCCGGGCGCATGCGGATCTACCTGCTGCCCGGACTGCTCGGCTCGCAGCTGGGCTGCCGGCGCGCAGCCGGGCAGCCGCCCGACCTGCTATGGCTCGACCCGACCGATGTGGTCAACGGGCGGCTCACGGCGCTGGCGGCGGCGAGCGGGATCCGCTCGCTCGGGGTGCTGCCGTACAGTTACCTGGCGCTGAAGCTGCGCCTGGTGGCGCGCGGCTTCGACGTGGTACTGCACGACTACGACTGGCGCGGCGATCTCACGGTGCTGGCGCGCGCACTGGTGGCCCGGCTCGAGGCCGACGGCGCCGCGCAGCTGGTGCTGATCGGCCACAGCATGGGCGGGCTGCTGGCGCGCGCGGCGCTGGCGCGATGCCGGCCCGACACAGAGCGGCGCATCACGCGCCTGATCGGGCTGGGTGTACCGCACGGCGGCTCGATCGGCGCCGTGCAGGCGCTGCGTGCGACCTACCCGGCCGTACTGCGGCTGGCTGCGCTGGACCGGGTGCACGATGCCACGGCGCTGGCCACGAGCGTGTTCCGCCGCTTCGTGAGCCTGTACCAGATGTTGCCGGCCGCCAGTGCCACGCTCGACCTGTTCGACCGCGCGGCGTGGCCCGCGCACGCGCCGCGACCGGATCCGGCCCTGCTGGCTGCGGCACGCGGCTTCGGCGCCGCGCTCGCGCCGGCCGATGCGCGCTTCATCTCCATCATCGGCACCGGCCAGCGCACCGTCACCGGGATCGAGCGCCGCGATGGACAGTTCCGCTACGAGGTCAGCGCCGCCGGAGACGGTACCGTCGCGGCGGCCTGCGCCACGCTGTCGGGGGCGCACGATTACTCGCTGCGCTGTGAGCACAGCGAGCTGCCGCGCAGCGAACGCGTGGCCGAGGCTGTGGTGGAGCTGGCTCTGCGCGGCCGTACCGGCGTGCTGCGCGCGGGCACGCGTGCGCGCAAGGGCCGCTGCGTGTACGTCACCGACGCAATGCTGCGCCAGGCGTTCACCCGCAAGCTCGACTGGCAGCGCCTGAGCGTGGCCGCGCGCCGGCGCTACCTGAACCGCCTCAACGCACCGCCGCCGCTGTACCGCCCGTCGCGCTGAGCGCCGGTATGAAAATTGCGTGACGGCTATGCCATGCAAAGCCCGTCGGGCGTAGACTCGCGCGTCAATTTTTTGGGGCCGCCCGTGATCGGGTCATTGAGGCTTCTTCTACAGGTGATTGACACGCTGGGGCGAGACGATGAGCCGATTCGACCCATTTGCCTTCGTACGCGAGCTCGCGACGCGCTGGGACGCGATCGCGATCGTGGTCGTGATCGGGCTGCTGGCGTTCTTCGCGGAGGCCAGCCGCGGCCTGCTCGAGCCCCTGTCAAAACTGGCGGCAGCGCCGCTGTCGCTGGCACCGAGCCACCTGCCGGTGTATGCGGCGCGCACCACGCTGCGCATGTTCGCGGCGATGGTGCTATCGCTGCTGTTCACCTTCACCTACGGCACCTGGGCCGCCAAGAGCGCGCGCGCCGAACGCATCCTGGTCCCGGTGCTCGACATCCTGCAGTCGATACCGATCCTCGGGTTCCTGTCCGTCACGATCGTGTTCTTCCTGTCGCTCGTTCCGGGACGGGTGCTGGGCGCCGAGTTCGCCGCCATCTTCGTCATCTTCACCAGCCAGGCCTGGAACATGGCGTTCAGCTTCTACCAGTCGCTGCGCACGATCCCGGACGAACTGCGCGAGGCGTCCGATTCGTTTCATCTGTCCCCCTGGATGCGTTTCTGGCGGCTGGAGGTGCCGTTCGCGATGCCGGCGCTGCTGTGGAACATGATGATGTCGATGTCCGGCAGCTGGTTCTTCGTGGTCGCCTCCGAGGCGATCACCGTCGGGCACACCAAGATCGCGCTGCCCGGCATAGGCTCCTACATCGCGCTGGCGATCGAGCAGCGCTCGCTGCGCGCGATCGGCTGGGCGATCGCGACCATGCTGGTCGTGATCCTGCTGTACGACCAGCTGATCTTCCGGCCGCTGGTGGTGTGGGGCGATCGCTTCCGCATTGACCAGGAGCAGGGCGTCATGGTGCCCTCCTCCTGGGCGCTGACCACGCTGCAGCGCTCGCACCTGATCGGCGCGCTGCACACGCTGTTCAACGCGGTGATCCGCTGGAGCAGCCGCAGGCCGGCCGTGCAGGAGGCGCCGCAGGCTGCGCGGTCCGCACGCGCGCGCCGACCCACCGACCTGCTGTGGTTCACGCTACTGGTGCTGGTGGTCGCGGTCGCGGCCTGGCTGATCGCGCGCATCCTGGTCCGCCAGACCTCGGTGCACGAGGCGCTCGACGTCGCCGGGCTCGCCTGCCTGACGCTGCTGCGCGTGGTGGTGCTGATCGCACTGGCGAGCCTGGTGTGGGTCCCGATCGGCATCTGGGTCGG
The DNA here is from genome assembly GCA_036267195.1 of Steroidobacteraceae bacterium. Classification (GTDB taxonomy): domain Bacteria; phylum Pseudomonadota; class Gammaproteobacteria; order Steroidobacterales; family Steroidobacteraceae; genus FEN-1191. Next base: position 27,462 of record DATAWM010000049.1, on the reverse strand, counting down.
CCTGCGCCCGCGCGCGAGCGCGATCGTGCAGCCGATCGCGCAGTTTCTGGCGGCGTTTCCCGCCGACCTGCTCTACCCCGTGGTCGTGTTCGGCATCGTGGCCTGGAAACTCGATCCGGATATCTGGCTCAGTCCGCTGATGATCCTCGGCACCCAGTGGTACATCCTGTTCAATGTGATCGCCGGCGCCGCGGCGATGCCGACCGAGCTGCGCGACGCGACCCAGAGCCTGGGGGTGGGCGGCGCACTGTGGTGGCGCAAGGTCGCGCTGCCGGGGATCCTGCCCTACTACGTGACTGGCGCGATCACTGCCTCGGGCGGCGCGTGGAACGCCTCGGTGCTGGCCGAGATCGCCAGCTGGGGTAACACCCAGGTCAAGGCGCACGGCTTGGGCGCCTACATTACCGAGGCCAGCAACGCCGGCGACTTTCACCGCGTGATCCTCGGCATCACCACGATGAGCCTGTTCGTGGTCGCGCTCAATCGCATCTTCTGGCGGCCGCTGTACTATTACGCCGAGCGCAAGTACCGGCTGACCTGAGCGACCCGGACCGATCCGATGAACACCGCCCCGAACCTCGCCACCGCCGAGCTGCTGCACGTCGAGCAGGTCCGCAAGGCGTTCCCCAAGCCGGACGGCGGCGAGCTGCTGGTGCTCGACGGGGTCAACCTGACGCTGCACGAGGGACAGATCGTGGGACTCCTCGGCCGCTCGGGCTCGGGCAAGTCCACCCTGCTGCGACTGATCGCCGGACTCACCGAGCCGAGCGCCGGCGCGCTGTCATTCAGCGGTCGGCCGATCGCCGGCCCGGCCTCCGGCATCGCGATGGTGTTCCAGAGCTTCGCGCTGTTTCCGTGGCTGACGGTCTATGAGAACGTCGCGCTGGGCCTGGAAGCGCGCTACATGCCGAAGGCCGAGATCCGCAAGCGCTCGCTGGCCGCGATCGACCTGATCGGCCTGGACGGCTTCGAGTCGGCCTATCCGCGCGAGCTATCGGGCGGCATGCGCCAGCGCGTCGGCTTCGCGCGCGCGCTGGTGATCCACCCGGACATCCTGCTGATGGACGAGCCGTTCTCGGCACTGGACGTGCTGACCGCCGAGACGCTGCGGACCGACTTCCTCGACCTGTGGTCCGAGGGACAGCTGCCCATCAAGGGCGTGATCCTGGTCACGCACAACATCGAGGAGGCGGTGCTGATGTGCGACCGCATCCTGGTGTTCGGCAGCAACCCGGGGCGCATCCTGAGCGAGATACCGGTCACGTTGCCGCAGCCGCGCAAGCGCCTGGACCCCAGCTTCCGCGAGCTGGTCGAGCGCATCTACGTGGAGATGACCTCGCGTCCGATCGGCACCGCGCACGGCGGCCGGGCCGAGCGCTTCCCGGGCCTCGGCATCGGCACCGTGCTGCCGCACGTGTCATCGAATCTGCTGTCAGGACTGATGGAAACGGTCGCCGCCCCGCCGTTCAACGGCACCGCCGATCTGCCGAAGATCGCCTCGGACCTGCAGATGGAAATCGATGAGCTGTTCCCGGTGGCCGAGAACCTGCAGATGATGCGCTTCGCCGAGGTCGAGGGCGGCGACATCCGTCTGACCCCCGAAGGCATGGCATTCGCAAACGCGGAGCTCGACGAGCGCAAGCGCATCTTCGCCCGCCACCTGCTCAACTACATACCGCTGGCGGGGCACATCCGGCGCGTGCTCGACGAGCGCGCCTCGCACGCCGCGCGCAAGAGCCGCTTCATCGACGAGCTGGAGGACTTCATGGGCGAGGATGACGCCGAGCAGACGCTGCACGCGATCATCAGCATGGCGCGCTACGCCGAGGCGTTCGCGTACGACGATGAGCGCGCGATGTTCAGCCTGGAGAACCCGATTTAGCGCGGACCATTCACGCACGTTGTGACGGGTGCCGGTACGTGATCGGACACGCCTTGGCCGCACCGCCGTGAAATCGTCCATGATGGCTACGGCGAAAACATCCATGTTTTTGACGCTCCGGCCAAGGCGTGTTCGATCACGTACCGACGCGGCGCAGCAGGGACGCAGTTCACACCGGCCACGAGAGCCGCACCGCGCGGATCTGTTTGGCCGAAATTAAAGTGAGGAACCTGAATGACCAACGCCGGCATCAGCAACCTTGCCGCAGCCCCGAGCGCACGCGATGGCAGCGCGGCAGCGGCCCCGGCCCAGAGCGCAGCACACGGCGAGTTCGTGCGCCTGCGCGACTACCTGGCGAGCCAGATCCTCGGCCAGGACCGCCTGATCGAGCGGCTGCTGATCGCGCTGCTCGCCGACGGGCACCTGCTGGTCGAGGGCTTCCAGCGCGGCCCGCTGTTTCACAACCTGATCCTCACCGACGAGGTCAACCGCGCGCCGGCCAAGGTGCAGTCCGCGCTGCTGGGGGCGATGGCGGAGCGCCAGATCAGCGTCACCGCGCGGCTGGGGTAATCCAGGCGGGTGTGCAGCATGAAGCGATCCAGCTGCGCCTCGGATCGGCTCGGCCGGGAGATGGTGTTCGCGGCACGGCGCGAGGTGCTGGGCCTGATGCTGTCGGATCCAGTGGCCGACTCCATCGCCGCGCTGGTGGACGCAACCCGCAGGCCGGCGCCCTACAGCGCGCCGCTGGCCGAGTGGCTGCGCTGGGGCGCCAGTCCGCGCGCGGCGATCGCGATCGAGCGCGCGGCCCGGGCACTGGCGTGGCTGGATCAGCGCGATTACGTGAGCCCCGAGGACGTCCAGAGCGTCGCGCCGGATGCGCTGCGCCACCGGCTGCTGCTGGACTACGCCGCACAGGCCCGCGGCGTGACGGCGCAGGCCTGCGTCGATGAGCTGCTGGCCAAGGTTCCGGCGCCATGATGCGGCAACCTGTCCGGCGAGGATCCGTTTGCACAGTAGTTCGGCGGCTCGCCGTTCGGCACCATCATGGCTCGCCCCATGCGGTTACACGGCGATCCGATCGTGCTGAACGTTCGCCCGCGTCCCGCCGGCGCGAACACCGCCTATTGGCTGCCGGCGACCCGGGTGATGCTGACGAGCCAGTGGAGCCCCGCGCCGTTGCGGGTACACGCCGGTGATCCGGTGACGGTGCAGCTGCATCTGCAGGCACAGGGCCTGACCGCCGCGCAGCTGCCGGACCTGTCCACGCTGTGGGCGCTGCCGGCCGCGGCAGCTGCTGGCGTGGGCGGCCGCGCGCTGGCCGGCGACGCCGCCGTCGGGACTGGGCTCGCTATCGCGGCTATTGAATGATCCGGACACCGCAGCGCTGCTGCGCGAGCTGGACCGTGCCTGCTATGCGGGAGGCGCCTGGCGCGGCGACGCGCTGGCCGAGCGCCTCGGCGAGCTGCGGCCGGCACCCGCGGCAGCCCGGGAGCGCGGCACGGAGTTGGCGCCGTTGTATCCGTAGGCGCTCGCATCGGGCATCGAGCGCACCCGGCCCGCTCGATTAGGATATGTCCCGCATGGTCCGCTCATGACTTCCGCCGTCGTCCCGCACACGCACTCGCGCCCGCGCTGGCTGAGGCGCCGCCCGCACTGCCTGGCGGCCTGGCTGCAGTGTCGCAACGCCTATCGGCACAGGCTGCTGCCGTGGCCGCTCAGTGCAATGGTCATCGCGGTGCTGGTCTGGGCCTTCGGCCGGACCGCGCTGATCGCGTGGCTGCAGCACTGCTGCGCACACTCCGTGGTCGTCGGCCTGGTTGCTGCGGCTGCCGTGGCCGCCGCCACGACGCGCCGCAAGGCCGGCGTGCGGCGCGAGCTCGGGCAGTCCTGGCTGGCGGCGCTGCCGAGCGCGCAGTCGCAGCTGGCGCGCGTGGCGCTCGCACCGCTGGGCCTCGTGGCGCTTGTCGTCTCGGTACTGATCATCGCAACGCTGGCCGGTTTGCCGCTGCCGGCGGCGGCCGTGATCCTGGCGGCCATTGCCGCGGGCGCGGCCGCAGGCTTAGTCATCGGCTGGCTGCTGCCCCGTGGCAGCGCGGCGCCGACGCCCGGATCCTGGTACGCGCTGGTGCCGCGCAGCCGATCCGACCTCCGGCCAACGCTGCTGCCGCTGGCGCACTGGCCCATCGCCGCCACCCGCGTCTGGGGCCGGCCGAGCATCAGGGCACGGTGGGTACTGGTCGTGCTGCTCGCGGTACCGCTGGGCACGCCCGCTGCCAAGGCTCTGGCGGCGGCGGCCGGGGTGCTGGTCGGCTGGTATCTGCTGACGCTGCTGGTCGCGGTCATGCGTGTGGCGTTCGCAGCGGCATGGTGGCTGGCGCCGACATCGATCGGCATCCTGCGCTTCACCGGCTCACTGGTGTATCTGGCGTGGCTGCGGCAGCTGCTCATCTGCTGTCTCTCGCTCGCGGCCACCGATGCGCTCGGCGGCGCATCGGTGCTGCGCGAGGGCGGTGCGATCGCGGCCGCGTGGCTGGCGCTGTGCTGCCTGAGCGGTGCGGGCGCCTGCGGCTGGGCACTGGCGCCGCGCTCGATCGCGCACTCGAGGTTACACCGATGGATGCGATGAGAGACGCCGCCACAGCGCGAACCAGTGCGAGTACGGGTGCTGCGACGGGGCCGCAACAGCCACCGCCGAGGCTGCCGGTGCTGCAGATCCGGCAGCTATCCGCCGGCTATGACCGGCAGCCCGTCCTGTCCGACATCAACCTCACGCTGCCGCCCGGGCAGTGGTTCGCGCTGCTCGGTCCCAACGGCGCCGGCAAGACCACGCTGCTTCACTGCATCGCGGGCATGCTGGCGCCGAGTGGGGGGGAGATCCACGTCTGCGGAACATCGCTGCATGGCGACCCGCAGGCCGCGAAGCGCTCACTGGGATTCGGCTGCGCGCCCGAGCGGCTGCCGGGCCTGCTGACGGGGCGGCAATGCCTGCAGGTCCACGCGGCGGCCAAGGCAGTGCCGACACCGGATGCGCTGGATGGGCCGTTGATGGCGCTGGCCGAATCGTTGCAGTTCTCCGGGATGCTCGACCGCTTCGTCGATACCTATTCGACCGGCACCCGGCAGAAGCTGGCGGTCTTGCTCGCGCTGGTCGGGGAGCCGCGCCTGATCGTGCTCGATGAGGCGTTCAACGGATTGGACCCGGGCAGCGCCCTGGCGCTAAAGCGGCATCTGCGCGAGCGCATCGAGGGCCGGCACTGCAGCGTACTGCTGGCCACTCACGGACTGGATATCGTGGAACGCTACGCGGACCGCGCCGCGCTGCTGCTGGCGGGGCGCCTGGTGCACGAGTGGCAGGCGGATGAGATCGCCGCGCTGCGCGCCGCGCCGCAGGGACTCGAAGGCGCGATGGCCAAGGCTGCCGCGGCGGCAGGCGGCCGCGGCAATGGCGCTGGCGGCAAGCCCCGGGAGCGCGGCGCGTGACGGTGTCGCCCATGTCGAGCGTGCCGGTGCTGATCCTGCCGGGCCGCGGCAATTCCGATCCGCAGCACTGGCAGAGCCGGTGGGAGGCCGCTCAGCCGAACTTCCGCCGCGTCATCCAGGATGATTGGGAGCGGCCCGTGTGCGCGGCCTGGCGGCAGCGGCTGGAGGCGGCAGTGGCCGCCTCGGATGCGGGAACGGTGCTGGTGGCCCATAGCCTGGGCTGCCTTGCGGCCGCGCACTGGGCTGCAGGCTCGCGCGGCCGGGTGAAGGCAGCGCTGCTCGTCGGGGTCCCCGACCCGCTGCGGCCCACATTTCCGCCCGAGCTGGTGGGATTCGCCCCGGTGCCGATGCGGCCGCTGCCATTCGCGAGCATCGTGGTGGCCAGCACCGACGATCCTTATGGCAGCTGGGAGCACTCGCGTGCCTGCGCCTCGGCCTGGGGCAGCCAGCTGGTGACGATCGGCGCGGCGGGGCATATCAACACCGCCAGCGGCTTCGGAGAATGGAAAGAGGGATTGGGATTGCTCGAGAGCCTGATGCAATAGGGCGGGTGCACGCGCTTACGCTGGTGACACGTCATGTCGCCGACTTCACCGAATCGGTGAAGTCACTGCTCAATCCCTGGACGTAGTGACGATCCAGCTGATCGCCTGCCCGGCCGGATGCGCGAGGCGCAGATGAAGCGAATCGGTCAGCTGGCGCAGGAAGTGCTGCAGTTCCGGCCAGTACTGATAGGCGAACCAGAAGAACACCGCCATGAACGCGAGCCACACGATGCTGCCCCATAGTGCGATCCACAGGTTGGGTCCGGGACCGTAGTAGGCGGCGTGGCGCATCAGCCGCAGCGGCGTGGCCACGATGTGGTAGATGACCACCAGGATCAGGATGCCGGCCCACAGCGGCACACTGGGTGGCGGGGTCCAGCCGAATACCACGCCGTGGGCGATCAGCTGCGCGATCGCGATCAGCAGCGCGATCAGCAGGACCACGTTGGCCAACGCCGCGAGCGGATTGAGCACGCCCGCGAGCAGCTGCGCGGCATAATCGGTATCGCCGGAATGCGGCGGCGGCGGTGGCCGCCAGTACCAGTGCCGGCGCGCGCGCATGTCGGCGCGCCGGTGCCGCCAGGCCGCGCGCCACTGACGCCGCTGCCGGCGAGCCTCGCGGTGCGAGTTATGACGCCACCCGGCACCCTGCCGGAACGACTCGTAGTGCTTCTTGGCCTGCTCGACCAGCAGCTGCGCGGTGAAGGGCAGCCCATGCGCGGCAGCCTGCTCCTCGGAGGTGCTGGCGAACGGAATCGCGAACATCAGGGCGACGTACACCAGGATCCATCCGCCCCAGGTCACGATCGCCAGCAGCACGAACACGATCCGGACGATGGCGACGTCGATGTCGAGGTAGGCGGCGATACCCTTGCATAGCCCGCTGATCAGCGCACCTTCGCGGATCTGGTAGAGACGCTTCGGCGCCGCCGGGTCGGCACGTGCACCCGAACCAGTGTGCGCGCGCCCCGTGCCAGCCGCACCGCCGGCCTGATCCGCCCCGGGCTCGGCCCCGCTGTCGACCGGGCCCATCTCGGTGAGGATGCGCTGCAGCTCCTCGGTGCTGACGACGTTCTTGTGATCGTTCAGGCAGTGATTGCACTTATCGGCGACCGCCTGCTCGAGGTCGGCGATGATCTCGGCACAGCCCGGATCGTCACGCAGCTTGGCCTGGGCCTCGTCGAGGTACGCGCGCAACGCCTCGTACGCCCCCTCATCCATCTGGTAGGCGTTACCGTTCAGGCTGACGGTGACCACTGTGCGCATGACGATAGCCCCGACTGTGAGCGTCGATGGTCGGCCGCGGGGCACGGTCATCGGCGCCCTTCAAGTCTTCTGGAGGAAGGCCCTTTTCTTAGGACGGTACCTTTATATCACAAGGTACGGGCGGCGTCCACGAGGCCGAAGCCCCTGAAGACATTTCCAATTTCCCGGGGAGACCATTCGTAATCGCTCCTTTTACAACAGTAATGTCGACTCCTGAAGATCAGGGGCGGAGGTAGCCTACGGGCCCGTTTTACCGCACGCAGCAGCAGAGGATCCCATGAACGCCAGGGATGCGCCGGCCCAGGACATCTCCCGCGCCATCCTCGTCCTGCGCGGCCAGCGGGTGCTGCTCGATGCCGAGCTCGCCGCCCTCTACGGCGTCGCCACCAAGGTGTTACTCCAGGCCGTTCGGCGTAACCATCAGCGCTTTCCAGCAGATTTCATGCTGCAGCTGACCAATCATGAGTGGACCGCTTTGAGGTCACAAATTGTGACCTCAAAGCCAGAGCGCGGTGGCCGCCGCTATCGACCCTATGCCTTTACCGAGCAGGGCGTAGCCATGCTCTCCTCGGTCCTCAAAAGCGAACGCGCCATCGCCGTCAACATCGAGATCATGCGCGCCTTCGTGCACGTGCGGGATCTGTTGAGCAGCAACAGAGCGCTGGGCCGCCGCTTCGCGCAGCTGGAAGCCCGGCTCGATAAGCACGACGAGGCCATCGCCGCTATCCTCTCGGCCATCCGCCAGCTCATGAACCCGCCGGCGCCCAAGCGCCGCGGCATCGGCTTCACCGCCGATATCGACAGTAAATCGTAGCCGCTACGAAGGTGATCGCCAGAGCCCCTAAACATCCAACAGCTTTCTAGCTTTAGGAGAATCAAAAATAACGTCCTCCCCCAGCACGCGGCAAAATTCCTTCATAGCGCCTGGATCCTGATCCCACTTTTTAGCAGCTTACCCCGCAGGCAAGCGGCATAGCGCTCTGTCTTCGCAGTGCTCATCATTGCCGTTTTTTCAGACGTTCTCCGCAGCTTTGGTTGCGCTCTTGGCTGCATTGATGATCGAATTAATCGCCGAGCTGATACGCTGATTGCGGCCAAGCTTTGTTTTCTGGACTACCCGATTTTCCGCTCAGACCGCCTCGTTCGCCGCCGCCTGCCCACGCAGCGCCTGCAGCAGCCCGCGGCCGGCCTGCTCGGTCAGCTCGAACACGCGCTCGAAGTCCGCGACGCCGCCATAGTAGGGATCAGGCACCTCGCGCAGCGGCAGCTGCGGGGCGAACTCGAGCAGCAGCCGCACGCGGTGATGGTGCTGCGGCGGCGCGAGCAGGCAGGTCGCCGCGTGGTTGTCGCGATCCATCACCAGGATCCAGTCGAAGCGCTCGAAGTCCTGCAGCACCAGCTGCCGCGCGCGCAGCCCCGACATGTCGATGCCGCGGCCACGAGCCACCTCCTGCGCGCGCGCGTCGGGCGGCTGGCCGATGTGGTAGCCGTGGGTGCCGGCCGAGTCGATCTCGATGGCCAGATCCGGTGCCAGCCGCGCCGCCAGCGAGCGCAGCACCGCCTCCGCCGTCGGCGAGCGGCAGATGTTGCCCATGCACACGAGCAGCACACGCACCGGCATCAGTTGCGACTCCTTGACTGGCGGGTCCGCCAGTATTTCACCACCGGACGCTCGCTGCAGCGCCGTCGTCCGTTTGCCCGATTGCGCGGTCCGGGGGGGCGGCGCTATGGTCGCCCGGGCGCGATACAATCACAACAGGAAACCGCACATGTATTTTCACTTTGGTCTCGCACCGCTGGTGTCACTGATCGCCGGCATCCTGATCCTGATCGTCCCGCGGCTGCTGAACTACATCGTCGCGATCTACCTGATCGTGATCGGCGTCATCGGCCTGCTCGCCGCGCACGGCGCGGCCGTGTGAGCGCCGCGTTGGCAAAGCGCGCGGCAGCACGCCGCTTGCACGAGCACGCTCACGCCGTGATCGCCAGCCGCTCGGTCTGGTAATTACGGCGAGCGGCCCAGAAGGCTGCGGCCGCCACCAGCAGTGTGACCAGGGCGCACAGCGCCACGTTCAGCGGCGCGAGCGGCTCGGCGCGCAGCAGCTTCATGATCGTGAGCTGCTGGCCCAGCAGCGGCACCGCGTACATCCACAGCTGCTCCCGGATCGGCAGGATGCTCAGCACCACCGAGGGAATCACCGGCACCAGCTGCAGCAGCCCCAGATAGGTCTGCGCCTCGCGTGCGCTGCGTGAGAACGCCGTGGCCAGCACCTGTCCGATCACCAGCAGCAGCACCAGCGGAATCATCACCGGCAGGATCACGGCGATCACCGCCGGCCCCAGGCGCAAGCTGATGCCGAGCTGATCGGCCGGCATCAGCGCGCCCGCCACCATGAACGCCAGCAGCGCGAGCACCAGGCTGGCGAGGCTGAACGCGCCCGTGGCCAGCACCTTGCCGAGCAGGATCCGGTCGCGCGGCACCGGGTTGATCAGCAGCGGCTCGAGCGAGGCGCGCTCGCGCTCGCCCGCGGTCGAATCGATCGCGAGCCACATGCCGCCGATCAGGGCGGAGAAGATCAGGAAGTACGGCAGCATCGCGAACAGCAACGCACCGCGCGCCTGCGGTGTGGCCTGGTCGCGCCCCGCGGCCACCACCGGCGCCAGCAGCGTGGGCGCCAGCCCACGCACCATCAGCCGCATCGCCGCGATGCGGCGCGAGTAGTTCTCCAGCATCACCTGCAGGCGTTGCAGCGACGCCCCGGTATCGCGCCGCGAGGAGTCGTAGATGATCTCGACCTGCGCCGGCCGGCCGGCGCGCCAGTCGGCGGCGTACGAGGGCGTGATGCGCAGCGCCAGCGCCAGCCGCTGTGCGCGCACGGCGTCTTCCGGATCCGCCACGGGCGGCAGCACTTCCAGTCCCTGCTGCTCCAGTGCCGCGACCAGGTTCGGCGCGCGCTGCGCGCCGATGATGGCCACCGCCAGCGGCCGCTCGGCCGCCGTGAGCTGCCGGGTGATCGTCAGCCGCAGCAGCAGCACGAACAGCAGCGGCCCGAGCAACGGCCCGAGCAGCAGTGCGTTGATCAGCACGCGCCGGTCGCGCAGGCTCTCGCGGCATTCCTTGACGAATACGATCCCGGCCGCCCTCATGCCGCCGATGCCGCTCACGCCATGCCCTCGAGCACCGCCGTGCCGATCAGCTTCACGAAGGCCTCCTCGAGGCTTTGCTCGTGGGCCTGCGCGCGCAGCGCGTCCGGCGTGCCATCGGCCACGACGCGGCCGCGCCCGATGATCACGATGCGGTCGCACAGCGCGGCCACCTCCTGCATCACGTGCGTCGAGAACAGCACGCAGCGTCCCTCGGCCGCAAGGCCGCGCAGGAACTCGCGCAGGCTGCGCGTGGCCATCACGTCCAGGCCGTTGGTCGGCTCGTCCAGCAGCACGTTGCGCGGATCGTGCACCAGCGCGCGCGCCAGCGCGGTCTTGAGCCGCTCGCCCTGCGAGAAGCCCTCGGCGCGCCGGTCGGCGATGTCGTGCATCGAGAGCGTGTCGAGCAGCAGCTCGATGCGCGCCGCGGCGGCGTGCGCGTCCAGGCCCTGCAGCGCGGCGAAGTAGGCGATGTTCTCGCGCGCGGTGAGCCGCCGGTAAAGCCCGCGCGCATCGGGCAGCACCCCGAGCCGCCGCCGTACCGCCAGCGGCTCGCGACCCGCGTCCAGCCCGTCGACCAGCACCTGCCCGGCATCCGGCTGCATCAGCGTGTACAGCAGCCGCAGCGTTGTGGTCTTGCCGGCACCGTTGGCGCCCAGCAGGCCGGTGATCTGCCCGTCGCGCGCGATGAATGACACTCCGTCGACCGCCTGCGTGGCGCCGAACGCCTTGCGCAGCTCGCGTGCCTCGATCATCGCGCGGCCCCTATGGTCATTGCGCGGCACCCGCGATCATGGCGCGGCGCCGTTGTAGTCGATGAACGCGGGCGCGGTGCCGAGGCGCTGCAGGCAGCGCGCATCGAGCCGGGACGGATCGAGCGTCTCCACGAAGCGCTGTACCAGCCGCGGCATGCAACCCGCGCCGATCACGCCGTGTCCCTGCCCCGGCGCGATCAGCCCGCGCGCATCGGTCAGGGTGCGCAGGATCTGCTGAGCGTAGGCCGGCGGCGTCACCGGGTCGAGCTCGCCGGACAGGATCAGGATCGGCCGGGACGACACCAGCGGCGCATGAAAATCGGCCGGCCGGCTGCCCGTGGGCCACACCCGGCACGCGGCCCGGGCACGCTCGATCATGCCGTTGCCGAGCAGCGTGTCCGCATCCTGCGGGCGGGACGTGAGCAGATCGGCGTCCTCGGCGCAGACCACCGAGAGCTCCAGGCCGCTGGTGATCTGATCGCCCAGGTCACTCGCGAGCCACTGCTTCTGTCCCAGCAGCGGCGCATAGTTGCCGTGATCGGCCTGATCGAGCATCAGCGGCAGCAGCGCGGCGGTCAGAGGGTTGTAGGCATAGAAGCGCACCACTGCAGCCAGATCGTCCGCGGAGAGGGTGAGCTGCAACGGCTGGAAGCTGACCGGATCGCGCAGCTGCACCATCTGCGGGTGCGAGCGTAGTGCCGCGCGCAGCCGGTACAGCGTCGCGTACGGATCACCGAAATGCTGCGCACACGCCGCATCGGCGCGGCAACGCGCGAACAGCAGCCGCAGCACGCGCTCCAGGTTGCGCGCGTGATCGGCCCCGAGCGCCAGCGTGTTGGGCACCGGGCTGTCGAGCACCACGCTGCGCACCGCGGCGGGGTAGCGACGCGCGTACTGCTGTGCCACGCGCGTGCCATAGGACACGCCGATCAGGTCGAGCGGTGGGGCGCCAAGTGCCAGGCGCACGGCCTCGAGGTCCCGGACCGCGGCGGTGGTGGTGTAGTACTGCGGCGCGGCCCGCGGCGCGAGCTCGGCCACGCAGCGTTGCAGCAGCGCGGTGAGCAGGTCCGGCTGATTGGCCCGCACCAGCTGTGTAGGGGACTGCTGCTGGCCCGACAGCTGCGGACAGCTCAGCGGATTGGAGCCGCCGGTGCCGCGCTGATCGATCAGCAGGATGTGATGCCGCTCGCGCAGCGGCGCGAGCGCCGCCGCAATCGCCGCATAGTCGTCGGTGGCCGCGCCGCCGGGACCGCCGTCCAGCAAGGTCACCCAGTCGGTGTCGGGCGTGCCTTGCGCGCGGACCACCGCCACTTTCAACGCGATCCGGCGGCCCGCCGGCGCCTGCCAGTTCTCCGGCACCTCGACATGCGTGCAGTAGGCGCCGATGGAGGCCAGGCCGTTGCCGCCGCTGATCTCGCACGGCACGAGCGTCAGCCGCCCCAGGCGCCACGCGTCCTGATGCGCGCCGACGGCGGGCACGGCAGGGGCCGCGGCCGCGGCCGGCGTCGTCTCGAGCGCGCGCGGCGGATGCCTGTGCAGGTGGCGCGCCCCGAGGCGCGCCACGATCACCGCTACCACGATCAGCACCACGGCCAAGCGCCGCTTGGCGCCCATGCTTCCTCCAGAGGCTATGCGATTTTCCGCCTATGCGATTGCGTGGGCGGAAGGATGCCTGCTGCCGTGCACGCGCGCCGCCCACCCCATCACAGTCGGTCCACCGGGCGGCGCTCGACACGCACTTCCTGCAGTCCCTCCACCATCGACAGTGCCTGCGCCAGCTCCTGCGGCAGCCGTCCCGGTTTCATCCGGGCCTCGTAGCTATAATCGAGCGACACGCCCGGGCGCGAGGTCCCCATCGAGATCAGCACGCGGGCGTCCAGGTAGTCATCCAGCACCGCGCCGGCGACGCTCTCGGGGTTGTGACCGAGCGCGACCCGCAGGCGCAGCTCGTAGATCTGCGCCGCGCGCACCGCGGAGCGCACCGAGATCGGCAGCAGCAGCGCCGCGAATCCGATCACCGCCAGCCCCATCAGCGCAACCCATAGATCCGCGGCGCCGGAGGCCATGCCGATCACGACCGCGAAGATCACGTACGCGGTGTCGCGGGTATCGCGCACGACTGTGCGGAAACGCACGATCGAGAGCGTACCGACCAGGCTGAAGGCGCGGGCCACGTTGTTGCCGATCACCTGTGTGACCATCGCGATCAGCACCGACAGCAGCACCAGCGTCATCGGAAACGACGCGCCGACGTCGGCATCCTCGCGGCGGCTGCGCAGGTAGATCCAGGCAATGACGTAGCCGAGCACCAATGCCGCGACCAACCGCAGCGCCATGTCCTGCGGCGAGATGATCGGATCCCTCGCCAGGGCGTCCCTCAACCATGCTGGCATCAAGCTATTCGCTTAGCGCATGCAGTGCTGCGGGACCGGCACTCAGCGCGACCGGCGGCGGCGGTGCGGACGCGAGCGCCAGCGGGGACAGCCCCAGCGCGGCGCAGGCCAGGCGGTACTTGGAGATGCCTTCCAGGCGCGGGGCGAACTCGCGTACCAGCTCCTTGAACACCGCCGGCATGACATGGCCGAACTTGAGCTCCAGGATCAGCCGTTGGCGCGACAGCGCCGCGCCCGCACCGTTCGCGTCGAAGCTCACGGCGCGCGAGCGCCAGGCGCACAGCTGCTGGTCGAGCGTGAGGCGGACCGGCCCATAGTGGCTGTACCCGATGCGGGCGATCCGCTGGTAGTCGACCCGGCTCACGGCCTTGAGAGCCCGCACGACGAGCCGCCGGTGAAACCAGTGGCCGTCCCAGTCGGATGACGGCTGCGCCGCCAGCAGGCGCGGCAGGCTCTCCATGCCGATCGGCGAGCGGCGCTTGAACACGTGCGATTGGCCGCGCGTCTTGCGCTCGAGATAGACCGTGTCGCTGTGGTCATAGCGGCGGATGCGGTACTTGCTGCGGCCGTAGGATCCCTCGCGCGCCAGCACGTCGAACGCGCTGGTATCGAAGTACACGCTGCTGACCTGGTAGCTGTCGCCGTGCGATCCGCCGCCGTGCGGATCGGGGTCCAGCCGCGAGCGCATCCAATCCTTGAGCGCACCGGCCTGCTCATTGCCAATGTAGAACTTCAGCTCGTAGGCAAAATCGCGGTTATCGCGTTGCGCGTTGAGTGTGTTCATTCCAACCGGTCTCGACCTTGGCCGGGCGGCGCACGCCGGGCAGCTCCCTTTTTATGCGCTGCACCCAAACTGTTCCTTCTATGCCACAATACTGGGCGGGTTTCCAGCACAGTGGGGTGAAAACGAATCAATGTGGCTCGCTTCAGAAATGGCCGCCTTTGCCCATGTCTGTGAATTTAAGTCCTTCACCGCTGCCGCCCGCGCACTGGGGGTACCGAAAGTCGCCGTCAGCCGCGCCATAGTAAGCCTCGAACGCCAGCTCGGAACACGCCTGTTGATCCGCACCACACGGCGCGTCAGTCTGACGCCGGCCGGGGAGCTGTTGCGGCCGCATTGCCAGCGATTGTTGGCCGAGGTCGAGGCAGTACGCTCGCGCTTTCGCCCCGAGGCCGCCGGGCGGCGCCTGCGGCTGATCATCGACCCGGGCTATGGACGCCTGCTGGTCACGCCGCTGGTGCCGCGCTTCCTGGAGCGCTACGAGGATGTGGAGCTGACGGTCGCGGTGGTCGATGCGCTGCCCGCCGGCCCGGGGCCGGACTGGGACCTGCTGATCTGCAACGCTCCATGCGAGCAGCCGGGCCTGGCGCAGACCCCCCTCGGCCGTCCACCGCTGCTGCTGTGTGCAACCCCGGCCTATCTGGCGCGTCATGGCCGTCCCCGCACCCCCGCCGATCTGACCACCCACACGGTGCTGCGCCCCTGCGCCGGCGCCGCGCAATCCAGCGCCATTATGCCGTCAGCGGCAGCGGATGGCGCATCGCCCTCGCAGAGTCTGCGGCTGCGCCGCGGGAGCGAAGAGCAGCAGCTGCGGCTGCGGCCCGCGCTGCAGGTCGATGACCCGGGCCTGGTGCACTCGAGCACCGCCGCCGGCCTGGGCATCGCCGTGCTACCCGAGTTCCTGTGCCGGCAGGGCCTGGCGATGCGCAAGCTCGAGCGGGTGCTGCCGGACTGGAGCGTCGCCGAGCCGCTCGAGCTCACGGCCGTATATGCCAAGGAACGCGAAGGCTCGGCCATGATCCGTCAATTCCTGGAGTTCCTGCTGGCCAACATGGTACCGGTGCTCGGCGGGGCCGCCAAAGTGGCTGCCGGCACCGCGGAGGCATGATGCGGGCGATGGTGCTGCGGCAGCCCGGCAGCGCGCTGGTGGCCGAGCAGCGCACGTTGCCGGTGCCGGGTCCGGGCCAGGTGCGGGTGCGGATCAGCGCCTGCGCGGTGTGCCGCACCGACCTGCACGTGGTCGACGGGGAGCTGCCCGATCCGAAGCTGCCGATCGTGCCGGGCCATGAGATCGTCGGCGTGATCGACGCGGTGGGCAACGGCAGCGCCCGCCGGCCGGGGGAACGGGTCGGCATCCCGTGGCTCGGGTATACCTGCGGGCGCTGCGATTACTGTCGCAGCGGGCAGGAGAACCTGTGCGACTCGGCGCGCTTCACCGGCTACCAGATCGACGGCGGCTACGCCGGCTACACGCTGGCCGACGAGCGCTTCTGCCTGGCGCTGCCGCCGGGGCTGGACGATCTGCACACCGCGCCGCTGCTGTGCGCCGGGCTGATCGGCTATCGCTGCCTGGTGAAGGCGGGCGACGCGCAGCGCATCGGCCTGTACGGCTTCGGTGCGGCCGCGCACCTGATCGCGCAGATCGCGCGCCACCAGCGGCGCGAAATCTATGCCTTCGTACGCCGCGCTGACGACCGGGCCGCGGCGTTTGCGCGCTCCCTCGGCGCGGTGTGGGCCGGCGCCAGCGACGAGGCACCGCCGCAGCTGCTGGATGCGGCCATCATCTTCGCCCCCGCCGGCGAGCTGGTGCCGCTGGCGCTGCGCGCGGTCCGCAAGGGCGGCCGCGTGGTCTGCGGCGGCATCCACATGAGCCCGATCCCGTCGTTTCCCTACGACTGGCTGTGGGGAGAGCGGCAGATCGTCTCGGTGGCGAACCTCACGCGCGCCGACGGCGTCGAGTTCCTGCGCCTGGCCGAGCGCATGCCGCTCGAGGTACAGGTGCACCGCTATGCGCTCGAGCGCGCACAGCAGGCGCTCGATGATCTGCGCGCCGGCCGCTTCAGCGGTGTGGCGGTGCTGGTGCCCGGCTCCGACGACGCGACCGCATGAAGGGGGCGGCATGAACACTGGCGGCAGCGACGGGGGCGGCGGCGATGGCAGCGGCTTCTCGGCGGCGCGGCTCGAGCGGCTGCACGAAGTACTGGCTGGCTACGTGCAGCGCGGGGAGGTGGCTGGCGTGGTGACGCTGCTCGACCGGCACGGTCATACCCGGGTCGATGCGATCGGCTGCCAGGATCGCACGCGCGGCGATCCGATCCGCCGCGATTCCTTGTTCCGCATCGCCTCGATGACCAAGCCGATCACCGCGGTCGCGGCCATGATCCTGGTCGAGGAATGCCGCCTGCGACTGGATGATCCGATCGATGCGCTGCTGCCGGAACTGGCGAACCGCCGGGTGCTCAGGCGCATCGACAGCCCGCTCGAGGACACCGAGCCGGCGCGGCGCGCGCTGACGCTGCGCGACCTGCTGACGTTCCGACTTGGCACCGGCGTGATCATCGGGCCGCCCGACCGCTATCCGATTCAGCGGGCCATGAGCGAGCTGCAGCTGATCGGCCGCAAGCCGGCCATCCCGCACGCGCCCGATGAATGGATCCGGCGGCTGGGCACCCTGCCGCTGATCTACCAGCCGGGCGAGCGCTGGCTGTACCACTTCGGCTCGGAGGTGCTCGGGGTGCTGATCGCGCGCGCCAGCGGGCAACCGTTCGAGGTGTTCCTGCGGGAGCGCCTGTTCGCGCCGCTGGGCATGGCCGACACCGGCTTTCAGGTGCCGGCGGACCGGATCGAGCGGCTGGCAAGCTGCTATCAGTGGAATCCGGCCAACCAGGCCCTGGAGCCGTTCGACGATGCGCGCGACAGCCAGTGGAGTCGTCCGCCCACCTTCCCGAGCGGCGGCAGCGGGCTGGTGTCGAGCGCGGACGACTACCTCGCCTTCGGCCGGATGATGCTGCACCGGGGACGGCTCGGCGGTACGCGCATCCTGGCGCGGCCGACGGTCGAGGCCATGCTGACGGATTACCTGACAGCGGAGCAGAAGATCGGCTCGGGCTTCTATCCCGGCTACTGGGACAACCGCGGCTGGGGTTTCGGCCTCGCGATGGTCACGCGGCGCGACGGCCCGTCCGCCTCACCGGGGCGCTTCGGCTGGGACGGCGTCTACGGCACCTCGTGGACCGCCGATCCCGCCGAGGACATGGTCGCGATGCTGATGATCCAGCGGCTGGACTTCGATCCGCGCACGCGTATCAGCCGCGACTTCTGGACGCTGGTCTACCAGGCCATCGACGATTGAGCCCGCCTCGCGCCGGCGCCGGCGTGCGCTTTCAACGGCTGCTACGAAGCTACGCCGCCGACGACGTGTTCAATCCATGGACCCAGTGCAGCGCCGACGACGCGCCCGCGGCCAACGGGCCGGCCGCACGCTGCCGCCGGTTGGCGGCACATCTGGCAATCCCTGCGCAGTACCTGCTGATCGGCGAGGCGTCGGGCTACCAGGGTTGCCGCATGACCGGCATCCCGTTCACCAGCGAGCGGCTGGTGATCGCGGACATGATCCCCCGCGTCGCGGTTGCGCTGCGCGCCCCGCGCCTGTCCACCCGCCGCATCCCGTGGAGCGAGCCGTCGGCGACGGTGGTGTGGTCCACGCTGCACGAGCTGGGCATCGCCGGCAGCACCGTGCTGTGGAACGCCTTCCCCTGGCATCCGCACCGGCCGCAGCAGCCGCTGTCCAACCGCACGCCGACGCGGCCGGAGCGCGCGCACGGCCTGGCGGTGCTGGAGGCGCTGCTGGCACAGTTCCCGCATGCGCGCCTGTTCGCCGTCGGCCGTCACGCCGAGCAGGCGCTGATGGAAATCGGCCGCAGCGCCGCCGCGCTGCGTCATCCCTCGATGGGCGGGGCGACCCAATTTCGCCAGGCACTGCGCTCGGCACTACAGTGCTAAGCCTGCCGGCCGGGGGGCGCCTGTCAGCGCGCGCCTACCCCAGAGTCCGCCATTGCCGCCGAGGCCGCGCGCGCCGTTCTTGCAATACTGCGGCGGTGCTGGGTTGCATCGCGGAATCGATGGCGTCTCAGACAGATCAACAATCGGGCTTCGAGTTATCGACAGAGGGGCAATTCATACGGTCGGGGCGGTCCCGATCATCACAACCGTCATCTCGATATCACCGCACGCCGCCGGATCGCCAGAAAATGCGCGCGTGCGATTGCCAACAGGATATTTCTCCATGACAAAGCTACTCATAGCCGACGATCATCCGATGGTACGCGCCGGATTACGTGAACTGCTCAAGGAGGATCGCAGCATCACCGAGATCGGCGAGGCGGCTTCCGGCAACGAGACGCTCGAGCGACTGCGCGAGCGCCGCTGGGATCTGCTGATCCTCGACATCAACATGCCGGACCGCAGCGGCCTGGACATCCTGCGTCACATCCGCTCCGGCTATCCGGAGACCAAGGTACTGGTGTTGAGCGCCTTTCCGGAGCGGCAATACGCGGTCAACGTGCTCAAGGCCGGTGCCAGCGGCTACCTGCCGAAGGAGTGCGCACCGTCGGACCTGCTGCTGGCCACGCGCACGGTGATGCAGGGGCGCCGTTATGTGAGTGCGCGGATGGCCGAGCTGCTGGTATCCGACCTGGGCGTCGACAGCGACCAGCCGCTGCACCGCCGCCTGTCGGAGCGCGAGTTCCAGATCTTCTGCAAGCTCGCGGCCGGCTGTACCGTCTCGGGCATCGGCAACGAGCTGTGCCTGTCGGTCAAGACGGTGAGCACGTACCGCACCCGGATACTGGAAAAGATGAACCTCACCACCAACGCCGACATCACCACCTACGCGTTGCGCAACGAGATCATCCAGTAGCCAGCGTCCAGGAGTGCTCCACCGGCCCTCGCGGCCGGCTACCCATGTACGGGAGAAGATCATGCTTTATTACGCCGTAGTTTTTTTGATCATCGCGCTGATCGCAGGCGCCCTGGGCTTCTTCGGCATCGCCGGCGCGGCCGTCGGCATTGCCAAGATCCTGTTCTTCGTGTTCCTGGTGCTGTTCGTGATCTCGCTGATCATCGGCCGGCGCGGGCGCTCCACCCCGCCGCTGTAGGCACCACTCAGCCGGCGCTGGAGAGCGGCTCGGAAACGCTCTCCAGCGGTCGGCCCTCGGCGTTCACGCCGAGCTTCAGCTCGGCGAGCGCCGCGGCCAGCATCAGCACCGCAGCCACCGCATAGCCGGCGCTGACCATCACGCTCGAGCCGGTACCGGCGAGCCAACCGAACAGCAACGGCGCGAGCGAGCCGCCGATGCCGGTACCGAGCGCATAGAACACGGCGATCGCAAGCGCGCGGGTCTCGAGCGGAAACAGCTCGCTGACGGTGAGATAGGCCGAGCTGGCGGCGGCGGATGCGAAGAAGAACGTTATCATCCACGCAACGGTCTGGGTGACGGCGGTCAGCCGGCCGGCGCCGAACAGCGCGGCGATCACCAGCAGCAGCAGCGCGCTCACCGCGAACGTGCCGCTGATCATCTTCTTGCGGCCGATGGTGTCGAACAGCCGCCCGAGCAGCAGCGGTCCGATGAAGTTGCCGACCGTCAGCGGCAGCACGTACAGCCCGACCCGCGGCGCGGGCACGCGATAGAAGTGCGTCAGCACCAGCCCGTAGGTGAAGAAGACGCCGTTGTACAGGAACGCCTGCCCCACCATCAGCACCAGCGACAGGATGCTGCGATCGCGATTGCGCCCGAGCATCGACTTCAGAATGATGCCGAGGCCGAACACGGCGCGCGGATGGATCGTCACGCTGCCCTCGGCCGGCGGCAGTGCCCGCCGCGTGCCGGCCGCGACCCGCTGCTCGATCGTCCGAACGGCGCGCTCGGCCTGCCCGGTGCGGCAGTGGGTGATCAGCCACCGCGGGCTCTCGGGCACCCAGCGACGCAGCAGCAACACCGACAGGCCGAGAATCCCGCCGATCGCAAAACCCAGGCGCCAGCCCAGGTTCGGCGCGAGCCAACGCGGGTTGAGGATCAGCACCGAGGCGCCGGCACCGGCCAGTGCACCCAGCCAGAAGCTGCCGTTCACGATCAGGTCGATGCGTCCGCGATAGCGCGCCGGAATGAGCTCATCGATTGCGGAATTGACGGCCGAGTACTCCCCGCCGATGCCGATCCCGGTGATCACGCGGAAGATCGCGAAGCTCCAGAAATTCCACGACAGCGCGCTAAGCAGCACCCCGATGAGGTAGACGCACAGCGTCAGGTAGAACACCAGCCGCCGGCCATGGCGGTCGGTGACCCAGCCCGATAGCAGCGCGCCGGCCACCGCGCCGATCACGTAGCTGGACGCGACCGCGCCGAGCTGGGCGCTGCTCAGGTGCAGCGTACCGGCATTCTGCAGCACCGGTCCGATCGAGCCGACGATCGTGACCTCGAGCCCGTCCAGTATCCAGGTGACGCCCAGCGCGACCACCAGCAGCAGGTGAAAGCCGCTCCACGGCAGGCGGTCCAGCCGTGCCGGAATATCGGTGCGCACGGCGTTGTCCTGGAGCGATACGGCATCGCCCTGGGGCGATGGCGATACGGTGTCGTTCATCGGCTCTCCCCGACGGCGATGCCGAATACCGCCAGGCCCACGACCATCCACGCAACGTAATCGGCAACCAGGCCGCTGTGAACGTATTGCAGCACCCTGAACGCCCCCGTCTCGATGCCGACCAGCGCGCGCGCGAGCGGCGCCGTGGACCGCCGGCGCGCGAGCGCGGCACCGACCAGCACGGCGGCCAGGATCAGCGGGGTAAATTGCTCCAGCGCCGACTCGTGCGGCAGTGCCGGCGGTGACAGCTGCAGCGCCGACGGATGCAGCGGCGCGAACAGACCGGCGGCCGCCTGGCCGAGGAAGGGCGCCAACATCCGCTCCGGCAACAACGCCAGCGCCAGCAGCACGAAGCACGGCGCGAGCATCAGCCATAGCGAGGCCTGCGACTTTTCGTGCTCGCGCTCGGTCGGCGCGGTGATCTCCGCGCCCGGAGCACCGCTCCAACCGAGGAAGATGCGCGCCGCGGCGCGCAGCACCGCGGCACCGGTCAAGGATGTGGCCAGCACGGTGGCGACGCGCACCAGCGTGGATGGCTGCGACGCGGTGATCAGCTGGTCCGCCCCGTGCAGCAGCCCGATCGGCAGTCCCGCCAGCAACAGGGCGGCGCCGATCATCGCCACTCCCGCGGGCACCCGTGTCCGGCCGCGGCGATACAGTGCCAGTTCGTCGGCCGAGGCGCACAACGCCAGCAGGATGCCGGCGACCATGAACAGCACCGACTTCACCAGGCCGTGGCCGAACAGGTACAACAGCAGCGCCGCGAAACCGGCCGGGGTCGCAGCCGACAGCCCGATCAGCATCACGCCCATATGCGCGATGGTCGAGAATGCCAGCAGGCGCTTGAGATGGCGCTGCGCCCAGGTCATCAGCCCCGCAATCAGCGCGGTCGCCACTCCCAGCCAGCACAGCAACCCATGCACCAGCGCGGTCAGCTCGGCGCTCGGTAGAAACACCTGCGCCACCAGTTTCGCCAGCCCGAACAGCCCCAGGCTCACCATGACGCCGGAAAACACCACCGACACCGGCGTGGGCGCGACCGCGTGCGCATCGGACAGCCACAGGTGCAGCGGCAGGATCGCCGCCTTGGTGAGCAGGGCCACGCTCACCAGGCAGAAGCCGCCGAGCAGTACCGGGTCGTGGTGCAGCTGGGCGACCGCCCGGCCCATGGTCGCCATGTCGAGCGTGCCGGTGCGCGCATACAGCAGCCCGACGCCCGCCAGCATCCAGAAGCTCGCCAACGCATTGGTGATGATGAAATTGAACGCCCCTTCCAGCGAGCTCTTGCCGAGCGGGTAGGCGGTGAGCGCAAACGCGGCGATGCTCATCAGCTCGAACCACACGAACAGGTTGAACAGATCCGCGGTGAGGCAGAAGCCCACGATCGCGGCCAGGAACAGCAGCATCAGGACCTGGAAGTGCGAGCGGGTGTCGTCGAACCGGCTCCACGCGAATACCAGCGCGGCGGCGAACAGCAGCGCCGCGAAGGCGGCGACCGCGGCGCTGGCCGGATCGGCCACGAAGCTGATGCCGAGCACGACGCCGGGCCGCCCCGAGCTCGCCGGCGTCCAGTCTCCGAACCATTGCACCACCGGTCCGGTAAGGCCGGCGCGCGCGAGCCACGCACACAACAGCGCGACTGCGGCGGCCACGGCGACCGCGGTCCAATCGGCGATTCGCGGCGGCAGCCAGTGCGCGATAGCCAGCAGCCACAGCGCCACCCCCAGCGGCAGCAGCACGGCGACCGGCAGCAGCGTGGCGGGCAGCGTCACTGCGTGGGACGCAGCGGCCGCAGCGCCTGCGGATCGACGCTGCCGCGCCGCTTCTGCACCTGCAGCGCGATCGCCAGCAGCAGCGCGGTGACCGCCGCGCCGACCACGATGTCGGTCAGCACCAGCGCCTGCACCACCGGATCGACCGCGCGGGTACCGGGAGGATGATCGTAGAAGATCGGCGGCCCGGCGCCCCGGTGCAACCCGATCGCCAGCAGCAGCACATAGGTTGCCGACTGGCACACGGCAAGACAGCCGATCAGGTGGACATAGTTACGCGAGCTGACGATGCCGTAGAGCCCGACGGCGAACAGCCACGCGGCGATCAGCCACGGCAGAATGCCGAACGAGAGGCTGCCGAACGAGCCGCTCACGTATCCTCCTCATCGGGCACCGGATCGGACGCGGACGAGCGTGTCTCCTCCAGAAACTCGAGCAGCAGCATGCCGAAGCTGCCGGTCACGGACAGTCCCACCGCATCGTTCACCACCAGCACCAGCCCACCGGAGTACAGGCTGCGAAACTGCCCCAGGGGCAGCAGGTTGGTCAGCGCCGGATGCGCGCGGATGAGCGGGACGGCGGCGGCCACCACGAACGCCAGCGCGCCCCCCGCCTCCAGCAGCTGCAGCAAGGGGCCGCGCATCAGGCGGCGCCACACGTCGTAGCCCTCCCCCAGGTACAGCAACAGGAAGCTGGAGGCCGCGATCACGCCGCCCTGGAAGCCGCCGCCGGGCGTCACCGTGCCATGCAGGACCACATAGACACCGAACAGCAGCACCAGCGCCGCGGAGAGTCGGCACACCAGCACGGTGGCGTCGGCACGCGGCGCCACGGTGCGGCCAGGCAGGCGGCCGGCACGATCGCGGCCGCCCTCCCCGCGCGAGCCGCGCAGCAGTACCACCGCGCCCGTCACTGCACACAGCAGCATGGTTTCCTCCCCGAGCGTATCGAAACCGCGGAAATCGAAGTTCACCGCCGCGACCATGTTGGACACGTGTCGCGCCGCAGGGGCGAGCTGATTGATCGCCGGCCCGTAAAGGGAAGTCGGCGAGCCGAACGGCGGCATGGCCCGCGCGACCCGCCACAGGCCCGGCGCCAGCGCCAGCAGCGCGAGCGTCAGCAGCAGCAATCGCCAGCGCGGGCTCATCGCGGTTGCCCCCCATTCGTGGGGCGCTCGCGCCGGTCGAGTGCGATCGCCGCCAGCGCCACCAGAAACAGCAGCGGCGTCACCGCCGCGCCGACCACGATCTCCGACAGTGCCACGTCGGGGGCCTGCAGCACCTCGAACAGGGCCGACAGCACCAGCCCATTAGCCAGTAGCGCGAACACCTGCCGCTTCGGATCGCGCGCCAACACCACCAGCAGCCCGCACAGCGCGGCCGCCAGCAGCGTCACCACCGCGAGCGCCGCTCTCATCGGCGCTGCCCATCCCGCAGCATCAGCGCGCGGCCGCTGGCGTGCGACAGCAACGCACCGATCGTCATCACCGCCGCCCACAGCAGCGCACACTTGAGCGTGCGCGAGGTCAGGCCCTCGCTCAGGAACGCCGCCAGCGTGATCGCACCGCCCGCCGTGAGGTTGACGAACGTCACCGCGTGTATGCGTGCCAGCGGCGTGCGCAGCCGCGCGAACGCGGCCACTCCCACCCACGCCGCGGCGACGGCGAACACCAGCGCCGCCTCGGCCGCGATGGCCGCCGCGCTCATAGCCAGCGCTCGTAGAACAGCACCAGCACCAGCGTGCCCGGCAGCGCCAGCAACCCGAGCGCCAGCGCCAGGTCGATCGAGGAGGGCTGCGCAAACGCGAACGTCAGCGCGACCAGCAGGAAGGTGGCGACGGACCCGGCGAGCTGCACGGCGATCAGTCTTCCGGCCACCGTGCCGCGTCCGGCCAGTACCACCGCACACAGCAGTGGTGGGACCAGTCCGAGCGACGCCAGCAGCCAGGCACGCATCACTGCAGCCAGCGCCGGTCCGGCGCGGCGCGCTCGGGCACGATCCGATGCATCAGCACCTCGCCGCGGCCGGCGCGCATGCGCACGATGAAGCTGGCCGGTCCCAGGGAGGCGGTCAGCAGCGCGGTGGTGCGCCGGCCGCGCTCGAGCGCATCGGCATCGCGGCCGTAGTCGAAATCGACGCGATGCGCGGACGTCTCCGTCGGTGCGGCCCCCACCAGCGCCACCCGCAGCAGCCGGCACCCTACACGCCAGGCGCCGGGCGCCAAGGCGATCCACGCGCGCGCCCAGTGGCCGGCGTGCTGCCCCGTCACGGCGAAGGTGCGGCTCGAGCAGCGGCGGAGGCGCGCCGACCAGAGCGCGGCCAGCGATGCCAGCACCACGGCGGTGAACACCTCCGACCAGCTCAGCTGCCCGGCCAGCACCAGGTACGCGGCAGCGGTCACGCACCAGGACAGCACGCGAAAGGCTGCCGGCATGACCGCGCCGCCGATCCTGGTCCGCTGCAATGTCCGCTCCTTGAGCGCCGGTATCCTGGCGATTGCGCCGGTACCAACAGAAAGGCCGCGCGAGTCCGGCAGCGATCGGTGACGCTCCCGCCCGGTTGTCGGCGCCGTCCGATATTTAACTGTCCCGCGCTCAGATGCCGCGGTTCAGCTGGAGCTCACATTGGCCGTCAAAATCGCCAGTTCACGCCAAAGGTCAGCTGGTTGGCCGAATAGCCGTAACGGTCATGATCGTTGCTGCCGCTGGTCAGCCGCGCCCATTCCACATCGACGGAGGCGGCACTGCTCAGGTTGAATTCGGCCCCGACGCCAAACGACAGCCCGATATCATTGGAATTGTAGTCCGGGTAGTTGCGGTGCCACTGCGCGCCGCCCAGTCCGGCCAGCACGTAGCCCGAGATCAGCGGCGAGAACGGCAGGATGCCCTTGACGTAGCCGGCGTAGATGGCCTGGGCATTGATGTGATAACCGAAGGCGCTGCCGCCACTCACGTTGGTGCCGATGCGGCCCTCGGCGGCAAGATACGGACTGAACTGCTCGCCGCCGCGAAACATCAGGATCGTCGGCGACATCTGCGCCAGGCCCTGCTCGTTGTAATAGAGCTGCCCTGCGCTCACGCCCAGGTAAGGACCGCTGTAACCCGCGCCGCCATAGCCATAGTCTGCCGCCATCGCGGCGGTCGCCACGAGCGCGCCGATCCCGGCGCCGATCAAAGCAAGTGTCTTTTTCACGATCACCTCATCTGTAGTTGTCGGGGGCCGGCACCGTGGTGCCCGACCCATACACGTCAGAGGGGGGCCGCAGGTCCGAGTTCCTGCGCGCCCCGCGTTTCCGTCGCTTCCTTCCTGGTAGGAACGTTACAGGAGGCAGCGGGCTGACGCGTGCGCCCGGCAACTTTTTTCGGCGTCGGGAAACGACGACAGTATTACGAGCCGGGGCGGGCTTTGAAGATCTGCAGTTGCTTGTTGAATTGATCGGCCACCGACTGGTCCACGTCCACGGCGGCATTGTTGATCCGGGTGTGCAGGGCATTCACCGCGCGCAGATTGGATTGGGTCATTCCGCGGCCGTACTGCCGCGTGAAATTGTTGGCGGCCGTGTTCAGACAGCTCAGATAGGAGTCGGTCGCGGCGTCGAACGCCTTGGCGGCGGCCTGTGACGCCTGCATCTGCGCGCGTGTGGCCTTGGTGCCGTCGGGCGCCGCGCCCGGCCGGCTCGGGGCGACACAGCCCTCGAACACCGAGTCGGCCAGGAAGATCAGGTCCGGATGTACCGGCGCCGCGCCCGGCGCGCTGGGGTTCGCGGCCGCAGCCGCGGCAGGAGCCGCCGCCGCGGGAGGAGCCGCGGTCGTGGGAACAGCCGCGGTCGGGGCGACCGTTTGCTCCTGCGCGGCACGCGGCCACTGCGCGAGCGCCCACGCGATGAGCGCCGCTCCCACCACGCCGATGGCGAGGCGCTGAAGGCGGCCGGAGCGCAGCGAATTCTTCCTGGCGGCCGCCACCATGGCGCCGATCACCGCGGCGGCCAGCAGCAGGATGCCGACGATCAGCAGTGCGATTCGAGCAGCGATAGGCATGGGCGGGACATCCAGGCGTAGTGGCGATCAACCGGCGCGATTTTATAGTACCGCCGGAACCTTCGAGCGTCTTTCAGCGGCTGCGGATCAGCTCCGGCTCCGCATCCGTAACGCTGGCACCCCCTGATTGGATGACACGCAGCAGGCCCAGGCACTGCGGCAGCAGTTGCTGGGCGTAGAAACGCGCGGTCTGCAGCTTGCCGCGGTAGAAGCCGGCATCGGCGCCCGCGGCGGCCGCGGCGGCCGGCGCGGCTGCGAGCGCATTCGGGTCGCCCGGCCGCAGCCTCGCGGCTGCGATCGCGGCCGCGCGCGCCATCAGCACCCCGCCCGATACGCGCCCGCACAGCTGCAGGTAGGGGACCGCGACGGCATAGGCGCGCGGCGGCGTCGTGGCCAGCTGCCGCAACAGCGAGTCGGTCGCATCGCGCAGCGCGGCCACGGCCTCGATCGCCGCATCCCGTACGGCGGCGACGATCGGATCGCCCGCGGCCGAGCCTTCCAGCTCGCCCAGCCACTCTCCCAGCAGCGCAGCCATGGCGGCGCCCTGATCACGCTGCAGCTTGCGGCCGAGCAGATCATTGGCCTGGATGCCGGTGGTGCCCTCGTAGATCGAGGTGATGCGCGCATCGCGCAGCGTCTGGGCGGCTCCGGTCTCCTCGATGAAGCCCATGCCGCCGTGAATCTGCACGCTCACGGAAGCGAGCTGCGTGGCCTGCTCGGTGCACCAGCCCTTCACGATCGGAATCAGCAGCTCCCCGCGCGCAAGCGC
>DATAWM010000048.1:0-7407 GCA_036267195.1 Steroidobacteraceae bacterium | reverse complement strand
TCTTTGTCATGACAAAGGCGCGGTGTGGCTCGCGTCAGGCTCTTCGGCTATGCCCGCGGTCAGGTGGCGTCCGGCAGGGCCTTCCGGCCCGTCCGTCAGGCGCTCCCTCAGGGGTTGCTCGCGGTGCTGATGGACTTCAGCAGCCGCTGCGGCTGCGCCACCCCGTAGCCCTGCGCGTAGTCGACGCCGATGTTCTTGAGCATCTGGATGATCTCGGCGTTCTCGGCGAACTCGGCGATGGTCAGCTTGCCGGTCAGGTGGCCGATCTCGTTGATCGAGCGCACCATCTCGCGGTCGATCGGATCGTGCAGGATCTCGCGCACGAAGCTGCCGTCGATCTTCAGGTAGTCGACCGGGAAGTGCTTGAGGTATCCGAACGAGGACAGCCCGGTGCCGAAGTCGTCCAGCGCGAACTTGCACCCCAGCTCCTTCAGAGCCTGGATGAAGCGGTTGGCCTGCGAGAAGCTCGCCACCGCCGCGGTCTCGGTGATCTCGAAGCAGATCTTGCTGGCGTCCAGGCCGCTCCGGTGGAACTGCTCGATCACGAACGGCAGGAACTTGTCGTCGCCGAAGCTCTGGCCCGACAGATTGATCGAGCACATCGCCAGCCGCTCGCGCTCATCGGCCTCGGACACCAGCCAGCGCAGCGCATTCTCCACCACCCAGCGGTCGATGTTCGGCGTGATGCCGTAGCGCTCGGCCGCGGCGATGAAGCTGTCGGGCGCGACGATGCGCCCGTTCTCGTCGCGCATGCGCAGCAGCAGCTCGTAGTGCGCGCCGGTTTCCGGCTTCTGCAGCGCCAGGATCG
Organism: Steroidobacteraceae bacterium; assembly: GCA_036267195.1. GTDB lineage: Bacteria > Pseudomonadota > Gammaproteobacteria > Steroidobacterales > Steroidobacteraceae > FEN-1191. The sequence continues at coordinate 6,599 of DATAWM010000048.1, read as the reverse complement.
GCATGCGGAACAGCTCGAAGCGGCCTTCCTCCAGCGCCGCGTTGATGCGCGCGGCCCACTGCATCTCGCGCCGCCGGCGCATCAGCTCGATGTCGTTCTCGGCGAACGAATGCACGCGGTTTCTGCCCTGCTCCTTGGCGGCCGCGCAGGCGCTGTCGGCGGCCGACAGGATCGCGGCCACGTCCTCGTTGTCGGCCGTGATCGGCACCACCCCGATGCTCGCGCCCAGGCGGAACACGCGCTCCTCCCAACTGAAGCGGAAGTTGCGCACCGCCTCGCGCAGCCCTTCGGCCATGTGCATCGCCTCGTCGAGCGAGCAGCTCTCCAGCAGGATGCCGAACTCATCGCCGCCCAGGCGCGAGAGCGTATCGCGCCAGCGCACCTTGGACTTCAGCAGCGCGCCCATCTGCCCGAGCAGCGCATCCCCGGCGCTGTGGCCGCAGGTATCGTTGACGATCTTGAACTGATCGATGTCCAGGTAGCACAGCGCGTACGAGCTCTCGCGCGCCTTGGCGCTCTTGAGCGCGCGCTCCAGCCGGTTCTCGAATTCACGGCGGTTGACCAGGCCGGTGAGCAGGTCGTGGCTGGCATGATAGGACAGCCGCCGGTTGAGCTCGCGCGATTCGCTGACGTCGTGGAACACCAGCACCCCACCGCCGACCTTGCCGTTGCCGGCGCGGATCGGCGAGGCCGTGCTCTCCACGTACAGCTCGTTGCCGTCGCGCCGGATCAGCAGCATCGGCCGCACCGACTTGATCGGCCGCGCGCGCCGGATCGACACGGTCAGCGGATTCTCCAGCGGCTCGCAGGTCTCCTCGTGGAACGCGCGGAAGATCTCCTCGACCGCCCGGCCCATCGCATCCTCCAGCCGCCAGCCGGTGAGCTGCTCGGCCACCGGATTGATGTAGTCGATGACCGATTGCGCGTCGGTGGTGATCACCCCGTCACCGATCGACTGCAGCGTGATCTGCGCGCTCTCCTTCTCGCGGAACAGCGCCTCCTCGTACAGCTTGCGCTCGGTGATGTCGAGCTCCACGCCCACCAGGCGCACCAGCCGGCCGTGCTCATCGAGCTGCGCCTGCGCGCGGCTGATGACCCAGCGCCACTCGCCATTGCGGTGGCGCATGCGGTGCACGCTCTCGAAGATCGCCGTCTTGCCGGCGACGTGCTCGCGGATCGAGGCCTGCACCCGCGAGATGTCGTCCGGGTGCACGAGGCTGCGCCAGTCGAACCCGCCCTTCAGGTCCGCCTCGTCGTAGCCGAGCATCGCGCGCCAGCGCGGCGAGAAGTACACGTCGTTGTTCTCGACGTCGAAGTCCCACAGGCCATCGTTGGCGGCGCGCTCGGCCAGCGCGTTGCGCTCGCTCAGCCGCGCGAGCTGCAGCGACAGGCGCACGCGCGCCAGCCCGGTGGCAAGGCTGCTGCCGAGCAGCTTCATCAGCAGCTGCACGTTGACGTCGAAGCCACCGCGCGGCAGCCCGTAGGCAAGGCCGAGCCATCCGGCCGGCTGATCCTTGATGCGGAACGCGATCAGCAGCGCCGAGCCGACCGCAAGCTCCGCGAGGCTGCCGGCGTCGCCGACCTGATCGGGGCGCGGGGAGGCGGTATCGCGGAACTCCGACAGCCGCAGGTGCTCGCCGCGCGACTGCAGCCACGGGAGCGTGGCGATCGCCGCACCCTTGAGTGCCTCGGGGTGGCACTGCGCGAAGTGACCGCGGGCGCACAGCACCGATTCGATGCGGGTCGCGTCGGCGTCGAGGAACACCGCGAACGCGGCATCGGCCGAGGCCGCATCACGCAGCGATTCGAGGCAGCGGTTGATGCACTCATCGGCGCCGTCGCGCTCGAGGTTCTGCAGATCGACCGCCACCTTGGTGCAGGCCACGTCGATGCCCGGCGAGTGCCGCTCCGCCTTGCCGGTCCAGAATTGTGGGGCAAGGACGTCGGACGCCGGTAAATCGCTGCTGGTGCCCTGCGGCGGTTTGGACATGGAGCGCCGATTCTCGCATAGCTTCGCCGAAAGACAAGCTAAGCCGCTGATTTATTGATGCGCGTCCACATTTGAAACCGCTAGAATCGCTCGCTCACATGAGCGCCAACTCCCCGATCACCGCACCGACGCTGGCGGCCCTGATGGACGCCCATCGCGGCTCCAACCGCGTGCTGACCTATCTGCAGGGCGAGCGCGAGACGCACTCGGTCCCCTACGGCGAGATCCACCAGCGCGCGCTCGGCATCCTGCACCGTCTGCAGCGCCTGGGGGCGCGTGCCGGCGATCGCATGATCCTGCTGCTCTCCGACAACGAGCCGTTCGTCGATGCCTTCTGGGCGGCCGTGCTCGGCGGCATCATCGCCGTGCCGGTCGCGCCGGGCATCAGCGATGAGCATCGCCACAAGCTGCTGCGCATCGCGCGGCGGCTGCGCGAGCCGTTCCTGTACACCGAGCAGCGCCTGCTCGAGCGCATCGGCGCCTTCGTGACCGAGCGCGGCGGCGAGGGCGACCAGGACCTGTACGCGGCGCTGCGAGCGCGTAGCTTCCTGGTGGACGATCTGGACGAGGTCGCCCGCAGCGGCAAGCCGCACCGCGCCTCCCCGGGCGACGTGGCGTTCATCCAGTTCTCCTCCGGCTCCACCAGCGAGCCCAAGGGCATCGTGCTCACGCACGCGAATCTGATGGCCAACGTGCGCGGCGCGAGCGAAGTGGCGCATTTCAATGCCGATGACGTCAGCCTGTCGTGGATGCCGCTCACCCACGACATGGGGCTGATCGGCTTTCACCTGGTGATGCTCGCCAACCACGTGCACTCGCACCTGATGCCCACGGAGCTGTTCGTGCGCCGCCCGCTGCTGTGGCTGCAGCTGGCCACGCGCACCCGCGCAAGCCTGCTGTGCTCGCCGAACTTCGGCTACCGCCACTACCTCAAGGCGCTGGGGGAGCGGTCGCTCGACGGCCTGGATCTGGGCAGCGTGCGGCTGATCTTCAACGGCGCCGAGCCGATCAGCGTGGAGCTGTGCGAGCAGTTCCTGGCGCGCCTGGCGAGCGCCGCTCTCGCGCCCGAGACCATGTACCCGGTCTACGGGCTGGCCGAGGCCTCGCTGGCCGTGAGCTTTCCGCAGCCGGGCCGGCCGCTGCAGGCCTGCGGCTTCGAGCGCGCCCGGCTCGGTGTCGGGGCACTGCCGCAGCCCCTGCCGGCCGGCTCGCGCGACGCTGTGCGGCTGGCCAGCGTCGGGCGCGCGATTCCCGGCTGCGAGCTGCGCATCGCCACCGCCGATGATCAGAGCGCCCCATCCGGCAGCGTCGGTCACATCCAGATCCGCGGCGACAACGTCACCCGCGGCTACTTCGAGGACCGCGACGCCGACGCCGCCGCGTTCACCGCCGAGCGCTGGCTGCGCACCGGCGATCTGGGCGTGATCTATCAGGGACAGCTGTACGTGACCGGCCGCGACAAGGAGATCGTGTTCGTCAACGGCCAGAACTACTACCCGCACGACCTGGAGCGCATGGTCGAGGACCTGCCGGGCCTGGAGCTCGGCAAGGTCGTGGTGGCCGGCGTACGCGCGAGCGGCGCCCCAGCCGACGAGCTGGTCGCGTTCGTGCTGCACCGGGGCACGACGGCGCAGTTTCTGCCGCTCGCGCGCGAGCTCGCACACCGCATCGGCGAGCATGCAGGGGTAGAGGTGGGCGCGGTGGTACCGGTGCGCCGCATCCCCAAGACCACCAGCGGCAAGGTCCAGCGCCACCTGTTGGCCGAGCAGTACCTCGCCGGCGAGTTCGGCACCGAGCTCTCCGAGCTCGCGCGGCTTCGGGCCGTGCAGCCGATCGCCACGCTCGCCGCGGACCAGATCGAGCAACGCCTGCTCGACATCTGCGAGAACGAGCTCGACGGCCGCGCGCTCGAGGTCGATGAAAGCCTGTTCGACATCGGCGCCAGCTCCCTCAAACTGATCGCGATCCACGAGCGCATCGAGCAGCTGTGGCCCGGTGCCATCGACGTCACCGAGATCTTCGAGCATCCGAGCGTGCGCGCGCTCGCGCGGCTGATCGAGCACAAGCGCGGGGAGGCCCCCACGTGAGCGCCGCGCCGACCGATGTGCTGATCATCGGCGGCGGGCCGGCCGGCTCCACCGCCGCGGCGCTGCTGGCGCGGCGCGGACACCGGGTCACGCTGCTGGAGAAGGACCGCCACCCGCGCTTTCACATCGGCGAGTCGCTGCTGCCGGCCAATCTGCGGCTGCTCGAGCAGCTCGGCGTGGCCGAGCAGGTGCGTGCGATCGGCATGGAGAAGCGGGGGGCGGAGTTCATCTCACCCGGGGACGGCCGCCACCAGGACTTCCGCTTCGCGGAAAGCTGGGACAAGGGCATGCCGTATGCCTACCAGGTACGCCGCTCGCAGTTCGACGAGATCCTGATCCGCAATGCCGAGCGCGCCGGCGCCCAGGTGCTGGAGAACTGCCGCGTGCGCACGGTCGAGTTCGCGGGCGCCGGCCGCGGGGTGCAGGTACACGCCGAGCACGCCGACGGCACGGCGTGCGAGTGGCAGGCACGCTTCCTGGTGGACGCCTCCGGACGCGACACCTACCTGGCCAACCAGCTCGACTGCAAGCGCCGCAATCCCCGCCACAACAGCGCCGCGCTGTTCGCGCACTTCGGCGGCGCGCACCGCTACAGCGGCGAGCGCGAGGGCTACATCTCGCTGTACTGGTTCGAGCACGGCTGGTTCTGGTTCATCCCGCTGCGCGACGGCACCACCAGCGTCGGCGCGGTGGTGTGGCCCTACTACCTCAAGAGCCGCACCGTGCCGGTCGAGCAGTTCTATCTGGCGACCATCGCCGCCTGTGCGCCGCTGGCCGAGCGGCTCGCCGCAGCGCAGCTGCTCACCGAGGTCGTGGCCACCGGCAATTATTCCTACAGCAGCACCCGCAGCCACGGTGATGACTACCTGATGCTCGGCGACGCCTATGCGTTCGTCGATCCAGTGTTCTCCTCCGGGGTGCTGTTGGCGATGAACAGCGCCTTCGCCGGCGCGCACACCGTCGATGTGTGCCTGCGCACCCCCCCGCGCGCGCGCGCGGCGCTGCGCCGCTTCGATCGCATCATGCGCCACGGCCCGCGGCAATTCTCCTGGTTCATCTATCGCGTCACGCAGCCGAACATGATCGAGCTGTTCCTGCAGCCGAGCAATCCGCTGCGCATGAAGGAGGCGCTGCTGTCGGTGCTGGCGGGCGATATCTTCGGCCCCACGCCGATCTGGACCTCGCTGCGGGCCTTCAAGCTGCTGTACGCGCTGATCGCGCTGCTGCACCCGCGTCGCAGCATGCGCGACCTGCGCCGCCGCCAGCGCAACATCCAGCCGACGTGAGCCGCCCGCCACTCGCGATGGCCCCGGCAGTCAGCACGGCACGCGAACCGGCGCTGCAGGCCGAGTACTGCGCCCCAGGGGAGCTGCAGCAGCACGATGCGGGGTGGTGGGACGAGGTGCTTGCAGTGGTGAGGTTCGATCCGGCCCCCGGCTCCTCCGACCCGTTCCACGGCATTCCAAGCCCACCGGTGCTGCTGCCGGTGCTCGGCGGGTCGGACCGCGGCGCGGAGATCTGGCGTCTGGCCGGCCCGCTGCGATCCGGCCAGCACGGCCGGGTGCGCTTCCGCGGCAACGAGCGGCTGCTGTTCGCCGCGCTGTGGCTGCCGGAGGGCCCATACGCCACCGCGGGCATTACCCCGTCCGGACGGCTGCGGGCGGCCACCCGGGATGCCTACGCCGAGCTGTTCGCCGCGCTCGGGCAGCTGGGCTGTCCACATCCGCTGCGCATCTGGAACTACCTGCCGCGGATCAACGCCGAGAGCGACGGCGCGGAGCGCTACTGGCACTTCAACGACGCGCGCCGGGATGCCTTCGTGCGCGCCCGGCGCGCTATCCGCGGCGATGTGCCTGCGGCCAGCGCGCTGGGCACCGCCGCCGGGGATTCGCTGTGCGTGTACTGCATCGCCGGGTGCGCGCCGCCGCTCGCGCTGGAGAACCCGCGCCAGTGCAGCGCCTGGCAGTATCCGCCGCAGTACGGACCGCAGCAGCCGATCTTCGCACGCGCCTGCATCGAGGCCGGCGCCCACCGGACCCTGTTCATCTCGGGCACCGCCAGCATCGTCGGGCACGCGTCCGCGCACGCCGGCGATGTGATCGCCCAGACCCGCGAGACCCTCGACAACATCCGCGCTCTGGTCGGGGCCGCCAACGAGCAGGCCGGCGGCGCGCGCTACGGCGCCGAGCGGCTGCTGTACAAGGTGTACGTACGCCGCCCGGGCGATCAGCCGCGAATCGAGCAGACGCTGCGCCGCGAGCTCGGCCCCGTCCCGCCGCTGCTGTTCCTGCAGGCCGACATCTGCCGGCGCGAGCTGCTGGTCGAGATCGAGGCCGTGGGCACCTGAGCCGCCCCGTGTCCGCTACCGTGCCCGCCCAGTCGGCTACCCACCTGGGGCTGATCCCGAGCTACAACCCGGGCACGCTGGTGCTCGACACCGTGCACGCCGCGCGGGCGCACTGGAATCCGGTCTGGGTCGTGGTCGATGGCAGCACCGACGGCAGCGCCGAGGCGCTGCTACG
>DATAWM010000047.1:0-43976 GCA_036267195.1 Steroidobacteraceae bacterium | reverse complement strand
ACGCCGGCGGTGGCGCTGCGTCGGCGCCTGGCGAGGCCAGCACGGATAACAACAGCGCGCAGCAGAACGCTGCACCCAGGAGTGCTCGCAGGTGCCGGAAACCGATCATTCAGGGACTCATTATTGCAGGCAGCCATTATAATGACTCGGGTAACAGGCACTTGAGTGCTTCGCACCGCGAGCTTCGCCCCTGCGGTGGCACCGCCCGACACAGGGAACGACCACTTCCATGACAGACCCGCGCCTCGAGCAGATTGCGGACTGGTTGCGCGGCGAGCTCAAGCTCGATCTCGTCAGGCTGGAGGCCGCCTCGAACGACGCCAGCTTCCGGCGCTACTTCCGCGCCTGGGGCGCGGACGGGCACACGCGCGTGGTCATGGACGCACCGCCGGACAAAGAAGATACCGCGCCGTTTCTCAAGGTGGCCGGCCTGCTTGCGCGCTGCGACGTGCACGTGCCGCGGGTCGATGCGGTGGATGCGGCGCGCGGCTTCGTGCTGCTGGAGGATCTGGGCTCGACGCAGTACCTGGTGCGGCTGCGCGCGGGCGTCGATCCGCAGTCGCTGTATGGCGACGCGCTCGAGGCGCTGCGACGCATCCAGCTGCAGGGCCTGCAAGCCGCACGCGAGCTGCCGCCGTACGACCGCGCCGCACTCGAGCGCGAGATGGCACTGATGCCCGAATGGTTTTGCACCCGCCACCTGCGCCTCACGCTCGATGCCGAGGACCGCGGCGTGCTCGCCGACACCTTCGAGCTGCTCTCGCACGCGGCGCTATCGCAGCCGGTGGTGTTCGTGCACCGCGACTATCACTCGCGCAACCTGATGTGGCTGCCGCAGGGCAATCCCGGCATTCTCGATTTCCAGGATGCGCTCGCGGGCCCGATCACCTACGACCTGGTGTCACTGCTGAAGGATTGCTATATCGACTGGCCGCGTGCGCGCGTGGAGCGTTGGGTGGAGGAGTATCGCGCGCGGCTGGTGGCGCAGGGCGGCGCGGCCGACGCTGCCGGGGCGGCCGGTGCCGACCCGCGAGAGTTCCTGCGCTGGTTCGACCTGGTCGGACTGCAGCGTCACATCAAGGTGCTCGGCATCTTCGCGCGGCTGTGGTGGCGCGACGGCAAGAGCGGCTATCTCGCCGACCTGCCGCGCACGCTGCAGTACGTGCGCGACGCGGCCGGGCGCTATTCGCAGCTGTCGGCCTTCGCCGCCTGGCTCGAGCGGCGCGTGCTGCCGGCGTTCGGGCCAGCCAACGCAGCCGCGCTGACGCAGGCGGCACCGTCCGGCTCATGAGCATCCGCTACGCGATGATCCTGGCCGCGGGCCGTGGCGAGCGCATGCGACCGCTGACCGACGCGCTGCCCAAGCCGCTGGCGCCGGTGCGCGGCAAGCCGCTGATCGTCTATCACCTCGAAAAGCTCGCCCGGCTCGGCGTCAGCACGGTGGTGATCAACCTCGCATGGCTCGGGCCGCGCCTGCGCGAGGCGCTGGGCGATGGCTCGCGCTGGCAGCTCCAGATCCACTACAGCGACGAGGGGGGGCAGGCGCTGGAGACCGGCGGCGGCATCTATCGCGCGCTACCGTGGCTCGGTACCGCGCCGTTCCTGGTCGTCAGTGGCGATGTGTTCACGGATTTCGACTTCGGCATGCTGACCATTGCCCCCGAGGCGCTGGCGCATCTGGTGCTGGTGCCCAATCCGACCCATCATCCGCAGGGCGACTTTGCGTTGCTTGATGGTCGCGTGAGCTATCAGGGTCAGCGAACCTTGACTTATGCGAACATCGGTCTGTACCGGCCGGAGCTGTTCGAGGGCTGCAGACCGGGACGCTTCCCGCTGCTGCCGGTGCTGCAACGGGCGATCGCGGCGGGCCGGTTGTACGGCGAGGTGTACACCGGCGCCTGGGCCAATGTCGGCACGCCCGAGCAGCTTTCGGCGCTGCAGTGACGGCGCGGCCGCCGCCGTTGCGGTAAAATCGACGGTCCGCATGAGCCAGCTCGACAACATCCCCGTCGTCATCGAAGCGGCCGGCGCCCCGGCCGCTGCGGCGCCGCGCGGCCCGCCACCGCACAGCGGCGAGAAATACCGCACGGCGCAGGGCTTCACCGCGATCAAGGACGGCATCAAGGCAGCGCCCGGGGAGCCGCAGGCCGGTGAGCGCCGCGGGCTGTACGGCAAGCCGCGCTGGCTCAAGGCGCCGCTCGCGGTCGGGGAGGGCTACGACTTCGTGCGCCGGACGGTACGCGAGCATCGCCTGGCGACCGTGTGCGAGGAGGCCCGGTGTCCCAACATTGGCGAGTGCTGGAATGCCGGCACCGCGACCGTCATGCTGATGGGCGCAGTGTGCACCCGCGCCTGCCGCTTCTGCGCCGTCGATACCGGCAATCCGCACGGCTGGCTCGACGCCGACGAGCCCGCCAACGTGGCCGCCAGCGTCGCGCTGATGCGGCTGAAGTACGTGGTGCTCACCTCGGTGGATCGCGATGACCTGGCCGACGGCGGCGCGGCGCACTACGCGCAGTGCATCCGTGCGATCAAGCAGCGCAGCCCGGAGGTGGCGGTCGAGGCGCTAACGCCGGATTTCCAGGGAGTGCTGCGCGACGTGGAGACGGTGGTGGGTTCGGGGCTGGAGGTGTTCGCGCAGAACGTGGAGACCGTGCGCCGCCTGACCCATCCGGTGCGCGATCCGCGCGCCGGCTACGAGCGCACGCTCGCGGTGCTCGCGCATGCCAAGCGCTACCGCCCGCGGGTGCTGATCAAGACCAGCCTGATGCTGGGGCTCGGTGAGACCGACGCGGAGATCGCCGAGTGCATGGACGATCTGCGCGCGGCCGGCGTGGATATCATCACCCTCGGCCAGTACCTGCGTCCCACGGTCAACCATGCCGAGGTGCGGCGATTCGTCACACCCGAGCAGTTCGAGCAGTATCGCGCCTGGGGGCTCGCGCGCGGATTTCGCGAGTGCGTGTCCGGTCCGTTGGTGCGCTCGAGTTACCGCGCCGAGCGCGCACTCGCCGGCAACAACGTGGGGCTGGGGCCGGCGTGAGCGTCACGGCCGCACCGGCGAGCGCGGCGGCCGCACCGATCACTGCGCCCGGCGCCCCGGCCCGCTGCCGGTGGCTGGGCCGCCGCACCTACGAGCCGGTCTGGCGCGCGATGCAACGCTTCACCGAGGAGCGCGGCCCCGATACCCTGGATGAGATCTGGCTGCTCGAGCACGAGGCGGTGTTCACCCTGGGCATGGGCGCCGACCCGGCGCACGTGCTCGCGCCCGGGGACATTCCGGTGGTGCGCATCGACCGCGGCGGACAGGTCACCTATCACGGACCCGGCCAGCTGGTGGTCTATGTGCTGATCGATCTGCGCCGTGCCGGCCTGGGCGTGCGCGCGCTGGTGAGCGCGCTGGAGCAGGCGGTGATCGAGTGCGCGGCCGAATACGGTATCCGCGCGCAGACGCGTGCGGGCGCGCCCGGCGTGTACGTGCAGCACTGCAAGCTCGCGAGCGTGGGACTGCGGGTGCGCCGCGGCGGCAGCTATCACGGCCTCGCCCTCAACGTGAACCTGGATCTCGCGCCGTTCGGCCGCATCAATCCATGCGGTTATGCGGGGCTGCAGATGACGCAGCTGGCCGCACTCGGCGGGCCGGCCGAGGTGCGCGCGGCCGCGCGGCAGCTCGCGCCGCGGCTGGCAGCGAAGCTGGGGTTGTCCACCATGCAGTCCAGTTGGGACGCCGGCGTGAGCGCGCGCGCAATGAGCCTCGACGCGCCATGATCCTTGAGGCGGCGTCGCTGCAGATCAGACCGGGGCAGTCGCAGGGATTCCGGCAATCGCCGCAATATCAGCAGTGGCGTGCGCTGCTGCACCACTTCTACGATCCGTTTCCGACGGTGCTGCACTATCGGCAGGCCGCGGCCGATGCAGGCGAGTGCTGAGCGCCTTACGTGCTACGCTTGCATGGCAAATGTCAGGGGTAACATGGCGCTGGCTGATGACGCTTTCGGACGAGCCCTCCGCGGCCGCGCTGGCCCGTGTGCTGCAAGCCGAAGGCATTGCGGTACGGGTGGTGTCCGAGGCCCATCTGTTCGGGCAGGCCGCGCCCTGCCGCATCCTGGTGGATTCCTCGCAGTGTTACCAGGCGCGCTGGACGCTGTCGCAGCGCGAGTTCTCCGACGAGGAGCTGCTGGTCATGGCGACCGGCGAGCCGGCATCGCCGCAGGAGCCGCGATGAGCCGTCTGAACCGCCGGGGCCGCGAGGAGCACCCGCGGGCCGCGATGAGCGCCCGGCGATGACGGCGGCGCTGGAGGCCATCGAGCGGCTGCGGGCGGGCAACCGGCGCTTCGTCGCGCAGGCCGGGAGCGATCCGGTCGCGCCGGCGCGACGCGTGGAGCTCAACAGCGTGCAGCAGCCGTTTGCGATCATCCTGGGTTGCTCGGATGCGCGCGTGCCGGCCGAGATCATCTTCGACCAGGGTCTGGGGGATCTGTTCGTGATCCGCGTCGCCGGCAACATCGTGTCGCCCTCGCAGATCGGCAGCGTCGAATTCGCGGCTGCGCGCTTCGGCACGCGGCTGGTGGTCGTGCTCGGGCACTCGCAGTGCGGGGCCGTCACGGCGACCATCGAGGAGCTGCAGCGGCCGGCCGAGAATCAGTCACGCAACCTGCGCTCGATCGTCGATCGGGTCCGGCCGTCGGTCGAAACGCTGCTAAATACCGAGCTCAAGAGCGATCCGGCGGCGCTGGTACGGCACGCGATCCGCGCCAACATCAGCGTGTCGGTCAGCCACCTGCGCTATGGCTCAGACGTGCTCGAGAAACTCATCCAGGAGGATGGCCTGGTGGTGGTCGGTGCACAGTATTCGGTGGAGACCGGAATGGTCGAGTTCTTCGACGCCCCGTCGGGCGGCGCAGACGGCTAGCCAAGGCCGGTCGGGTCGGCGATCATAAGAACCGGGCGGGCCTTCGGCGCGTCCGGCGGACATAATCTTGTCGTCATGAAAACTATCGCCGTCGTCACGACCGTCGCCACGGCGGCGCAAGCGCGCGCCATGGCTCGTGCCCTGGTTACGCGCAGGCTGGCGGCGTGTGCGCAGATCTGCGCGATCGAGAGTGTCTACCGGTGGAAGGACCGGGTGCACGAGGAGCCAGAGCACCGCATCGTGTTCAAGACCACCTCCGAGCGCTACCAGGCCCTCGAGGCTGCCATCAAAGAGCTGCACTCATACGAGCTGCCGGCCATTCATGCACTGGCGCTGGAGCAGGTCCATGCGCCGTACGCGCAATGGATCGAGCAGAATTGCACCGGCGATGAGAGCAGATAGGCGGATGCCGATCAGGCCTCGCAGCAGTGTCCGCCGGGTGCTGCTGCCGTCGGCGCTGCGGGTGCCGATACTGCTGGCGATGATGGCGGCGCTGGCACTGCTGTGGCCGCTGTCGCGCTCGTGGGCCGCGCTCGCGAGCCCCCCGCCGGCCGGCGGCCCGTATCCGGAGGACGCCGTCAAGGCGGTGTTCCTGTACCGCTTCGCCGGCTACGTGCAGTGGCCGGCGTCGGCGCGCTCCGGTGAGCAATTCACCATCGCGGTACTCGGTGGCGACGCGGTGGCCGAGCAGCTGCGGCGGCTGTTGCCGGACCACCCGATCCAGGGCGAGCCGGCGCAGGTGCAGACGATCACGCGCATCCAGCAGCTCGACGGGGCCCAGATGCTGTACATCGGCCCGGACTACGACGGCGATCTGCGTGCGCTGATCGCGGCGCTGAGCGGCCGGCCTGTGCTGGTGGTGACCGATCAGCCGGGCGGCCTGGAGGACGGCGGCACCGTGAACTTCCTGCTCAACGGCGCGCACGTGCGCTTCGAGGTGTCCACCGAGTCCGCCAGACGTTCGGGGTTGACGATCAGCTCCGCGCTGCTGGCCGTGGCCGAGCGCGTCAAGACCGGGGAGGTACGCCCCGGGTCGGTCTGCGCTCCAGGCATGCGCAACGGCCGTGGACGCTCCTGCCTGGTACGGATCGCCCGCCAATAATGAGGAGCGCACTCATCCCCTCTGTGCCCGCGCCGATGCGCCGCATCGCCGGCGCGATGCGCCGGCTGCACCTGTGGCTGTGGCCGTGGCCGTGGCCGCGGCGAGGCGGCGCCCCGCGCAGCGTGCGCAGCAAGCTGATGGTCGTGGTGGTACAGACCACCGCGATCGCGCTGCTGTTGTCCGCCGTGGCGATGTCGGCGCAGGATCTGACCGCTTACCGCCAGGCGCGCGCCTCGCAGCTGGCCACCGAAGCGAGCATTCTGGCGCTGGCGAGCGCCCCGGCACTGGCGTTCGATGACCACGCCGCCGCGGTGCGCAGCCTCGCGGTGCTGCGCGCCCACAGCGCGGTGCTGGCGGCCGCGCTGTATGGGACCGACGGCAAGCTGTACGCCCAGTACGTGCAGCCGGGCGAGACGGCGCCGCCTGGCCGCCTGCCGAGCTCGCGCAGCGCCTTGGTCATGTCGGGTGAGCGCGTCGATCTGACGGCGCCGATCGTGCAGAACGGCGAGTGGCTCGGCACGATCTACCTGCACGCGCACTTCGACATGATCCACCGAATGTTCACCTACCTGGAGATCCTGGCGCTGCTGGTGGCGATGAGCATGATCGTGGCGCTGGTGCTGTCCAGCGGCCTGCAGCGCGCGATCACCGCCCCGCTGGACGCGATGGCGCGCGTGGCCAGGCAGGTGGTGGATCAGCGCGACTACTCGCTGCGGGCGCAGCGGATCACGGACGACGAGATCGGCGTCGTAGTCGAGGCCTTCAACCGCATGCTCGACGAGGTGCAGGCGCGCACCCGTGCACTGGAGCAAACCAATGCCGCGCTACAGACCGAGGTACAGGTGCGGCAGGCCACGGAGCTGGCGCTGCGCGACAGCGAGCAGCTGTATCGCGCCATCGGCGAGTCGATCCAGTACGGCGTGTGGCTGAGCGACGCCGCCGGCCGGATCACCTACGTGAGCGAGTCATTTCTATCGCTGATCGGCATGACGCAGCAGCAATGCTGCAGCGGCGGCTGGCCCGGCGCGCTGCATCCGGAGGAAGCCCCGGCGGTGCTGGCGGCATGGCGGGAGTGCGTGCGCACGGGCGGCCCGTGGTACTGCGAGTACCGCGTGCGCGGGGCGGACGGCGCCGTGCATCCGATCCTGGCACAAGGGGTGGCCATCCGCGGCGAAGACGGCCGCATCAGCGGCTGGGCCGGCATCCACCTGGACATCAGCCGCCTCAAGCGCTCGGAGGAGGCGCTGCGCGAGGCCGATCGCAGGAAGGACGAGTTCCTGGCGACACTGGCGCACGAGCTGCGCAATCCGCTGGCGCCGATCCGCAATGCCGCGCAGCTGCTGGAAGTTCCGGCGGCCGACGAGCACCAACGGCAGTGGGCGCGCCAGGTCATCGCCCGGCAGGTGCAGCGCATGGGGTTGCTGCTGGACGATCTGCTGGATGTATCGCGCATCACGCGCGGCAGGTTGGAGCTGAAGAAGGACCGCGTCGGCCTGGGCGCGCTGGTCGCCACCGCGATCGAGACCGCCCGCCCGCTGATCGACGCCAAGCAACATACCCTGGAGGTGATACTGCCGTCCGAGCCGGTCGAGCTGGAAGTCGACCCGCTGCGCCTGTCGCAGGCGATTTCCAATCTGCTGAACAACGCCGCCAAATATACCGACGCGCACGGCCGCATCACCCTCGACGCGAAGCTCCTCGCCGGGGAGCTGCGCATCAGCGTGGCTGACAGCGGCATCGGCTTCGATGCGGCCGCGCTGCCGAGGCTGTTCGAGATGTTCTCCCAGATCGACTCACCGGTGGATCGCGCCGAGGGCGGCCTGGGCATCGGGCTCGCGCTGGTGAAGGGGCTGGTGGCGCTGCATGGCGGGACGGTCGAGGCCTGCAGCGACGGACCCGGCCGCGGCAGCGCGTTCACGATCCGCTTGCCCAGCGTGCATGCGACGCTGCGGCGCTCGCGGCCCGAGGAGAGCGCGGTGCGGCCGCGGCCGGCCATCAGCCGCGGATGCAAGGTGCTGATCGCCGACGATAACCGCGACTCCGCGGAGAGCTTGGCGCTCGTCATGGGAATGTGGGGCTACCAGGTCTACCTGGCCCATTCCGGCACGGCGGCGCTGGAACTCGGTGCGCGCGAGCGGCCGGAGGCGTTCATCCTGGATATCGGCATGCCGGGAATGAGCGGCTACGAGGTGGCCCGATCCATCCGCTCGCAGCCCGGGGGCAGCCGCGTGCTGCTGCTGGCGGTCACGGGATGGGGCCAGCCGGAGGATGTGGAGCGCGCCAGGCAGGCCGGTTTCGATGAGCACATGACCAAGCCGGTGGACCCGGCCCGGGTCGATGCGCTGCTGGCCGCCTATGCCAGTAATCTGCAAACCGATGAGCCGATGAGCCGATGAGCCGACGATGAAACGTCTGCTGGTGCATCTGGTGGTCAGCGCGCTGCTGTTGTGGCTGGTGAGCCTGATCGTACCCGGCATTCACGTGGCCGGCTTCGGCCATGCGCTGCTGGCGGCGCTGGTGCTCGGCGTCGTCAACACGCTGGTACGGCCGGCGCTGTTCCTGGTCACGCTGCCGATCACGATCCTGAGCCTCGGATTGTTCCTGATCGTCATCAACGCACTGATGCTGCTGCTGACCAGCGCCATCGTGCCAGGATTCAGCGTGGCCGGCTTCGGCGCAGCTCTGCTGGGCGGAATATTGCTAGGTGTGTTCAATCTGTTCGCAAGCGCCGCGCTGAACCGCTGAACCGCGTCACTTTCAGACCGCGCACCGGGCGCGTGCGTGCCCGCGTGAATCAGCGTGCGTGAATCAGTATGCGCTGACACCTTCGCTGCGAGTGGGCGGGTAGCATCGCTGACGGTTCATCAGCAATAGGAGTGGTCCCATGCCGGAGCGGCAAACGCTACAGCGCGCACAGCGCGACAAACGCGAAGGGAAGGCCCCGTCGACACAGGCGGGGGAATTCGTCCGCGAGGAAATACACCACATCCGGGAAGGCAAGCACGGTGCCCGCTCCCCGCAGCAGGCGGTGGCGATCGGACTTTCCAAGGCACGGCGTGCCGGCGTGGATCTGAAGCCTCCCTCGCAGGGACGCTCATCGGCCAAGACGGCGCGACGCGCCACGCGCGACTATGAGCTCGGCCACGGGGCGGCGCCGCGGCGCCGGGCCACGGCCAAGCGGCGCGCGGCCTCGGCGCAGGCGCTCGAGCGCGAGCCGCGCGAGTCCGCCTCGTCGCGCGCGCTGGCGTCGGAAGCGCGCTCGGCCGCGAGCCGGCGCAGCGGCGCGAGCCGCTCGGCGGCCGCCGCCAAGGCAGTGCGCACCAAGGGACCGGCGCGCCGCTCGGCGGCGGCAAAGAAGGCCGCGAGCACCCGCAGGCAGCATGCGCGTGCCGGCACGCGCACGACGTCGCGGCAGATGCACTGGTAGGCGTACCACGGCGGGCGAGGAGGCCGGCCATACGAAGCTTCGACGCGGGGGTGTTTCCCCTTCGCCGCACCGTCGGGTGGCCCACTTCCTTGCCCGCTGCCGCGGCTACAGCACCAGCATCACCTCGGGACAGAGCTTCAGGGCATCGAACAGCTGCGCGATCTGCGCCTGGCTGGTCGCCTGGATGACATAGGTGATGCCGATGAAGCGCTGCTGCGCCGAGGGCCGCTCACGCACCGCGGACAGATCCAGCGGGCCGGCGTGACGCTCGATGATCGCATCGATGTGGGCGCGCACGCCGGGGTCGGCGCGCACCATCACCTTGATAGGATAACTGCACGGAAAACTCAGACGGGGTGCGTCGCTCATAGTCGCAGTATTACACCCGATCGGTGCGCGCAGCGGGTCGCTTGTAGGACGGTGCTTACAGGAATCGGCTTGAAATTCAGGTGCTTGTGCTACACTCAAGCTGATCGTCGATTCGTCCAGGGGGGCGTGATTGCCGCCCCGTTCGGGGGCGGTCATGGTGACAGGATCGACTTCGACGGCTCGAGAGAATTCCTCGCTCGCTGACCTTCCGTGGTTCATTCCTGCCGTGTCGTTACGACCGCAAGCGGTCGGATCGCTTTGGAGAATACGGATCCTTTATGGCGAAGATCTATGTGGGTAATCTGCCGTTCTCGGCAAATGAAACAGAGCTGCGTGCGCTGTTTGCGCAGCATGGGACGGTTGAGAATGTGTCCCTGCCTACCGACCGCGAGACCGGTCGTCCGCGCGGCTTCGGGTTCGTCGAGATGAGCCAGGCCGACGCGGCGCGCGCAATTCAAAATCTGAATGGCCATTCGATGAATGGCCGCCCGTTGCGTGTCAACGAGGCACAGGACAAGCCGCGCAGCGGCGGCGGTCGTCCGGGCGGTGGCTATCGCGGCGGCGCCGGCGCCGGCGGTGGCAACGGCAACGGCGGCCGCTGGTAACACGCGGACCGCCGGTCATCGCGTGTGAGTCATTGAACTGAACGCCTCACGGGGCCCGGAGCAATCCGGGCCCTTTTTCCGCCGCATGCAATGCCTGGTCGACACCGGATGGCTCTCGGAGCAATTGTCCGCGAGCGACCTGATCGTCTTCGATGCAAGCTGGTATCTGCCGGCCGAGCAGCGCGACGCGCTCGCCGATTATCACCAGGCACATATTCCGGGGGCGCGCTTCTTCGATAGCGATGCCGTCGCCGACACGGACTCGCCGCTGCCGCACATGGCGCCGAGTGCGGCGCGCTTCGAGATCCTGGCGGGCGCGCTGGGTATTTCCAACAACAGCCGGATCGTATTCTACGACCAGAAGGGCATCGCCTCGGCAGCCCGCCCATGGTGGCTGCTGCGCCTGTTCGGACATGCCAATTGCGCGGTGCTCGACGGCGGCCTGCCGCAATGGCGCCGCGATGGCGGGCCGGTGGAGCACAGCGCCGCGCCGGCGCCGCGTGCGGCGCAGTTTCGCGCCGATCTGAACGCGCGGCTGCTGCGCGGGCTGGGCGACATGCGTGAGAACCTGCACTCCAAGCGCGAGATCGTGCTGGACGCGCGCTCGCGCGATCGCTTCCATGCACGCGCGAGCGAGCCGCGGGCCGGAGTGCGCGGCGGGCACATCCCGGGCAGCCGCAACCTGCCGTACACGGCGATGCTGACCGGTGCACAGACGCTGCGGCCGGCGGCCGAGCTGCGTGAGCGCTTCGCCGCCTGCGGTGTCGACGACAGCAGCAGCGTGGTCACCAGCTGCGGGTCGGGCATCTCCGCCGCGGTGTTGAACCTGGCACTGGAGGTCGCGGGGCTGCCGCCCGGGGCGCTGTACGATGGCTCCTGGGCCGAATGGGGCGCGCGCGCCGACACTCCGGTGGAGCTGTAGGGCGGACGGCGCCGTGCGCTCGCCGTCGTGGCGCGGCGCTGGCCGATCGCTTAAGGTTATCGAATGTCCCCCCGAGCAGCCGTGAGAATGCAGCCAGCCCGCGAACCTCGCAGCCGCCCCCTGCCCGAAGCGGCGCACCGCCCGCTCGACGGGCTGCGCATCATCGCGCTGTTCAAGTTCGTCAAGGCCGTCCTGCTGATCGCGACCGGCTACGGGGTGCATCTGCTGCTCAATGTGACGCGGCTGGCGCGGCTGTACGGCTGGGTCGATACCTTGACCGACAGCTTCGCGCAGCGGATGCTGCTGCGGGCGCTGGGCTGGGTCGAGGGGTTGGGCGCTACGCGCATCCATATCGTGGTCGCGGTCACGCTGGGCTATACGGCCGTGGTACTGGCCGAGGGCATCGGGCTGTGGATGCGACGCGCCTGGGCGGAATGGTTCACAGTGATCGCCACCGCCTCGCTGATCCCGTTCGAGCTGTGGGAGCTGATCACGCGCGCACCGAGCCGCAGGCTGGCGGTGCTGGTGACGCTGCTGATCAACGCGGCGGTCGTGTGGTATCTGGTCTGGCTGCTGCGCCGTACATCGGCGGGTCACGCCGGCAGCCGGCATCGTCGCCAGACCTGATCGACCGGGGGGAGAGGACAGGGTGGTGCTGTGGTCCGTGATCGGCTGCCTGCTGCTGGCCGCCGCTGCCGTCGTGATTGCGCGCATGCACGGCGCGACGCTCGGGCCCTACTCGACGCGCCTGCTGGGCATCGCCGTGGTTTGCGCCGGCTATTACGGCGCGGTGTCGTGGCTGCGTTTCGGCCGGCCGCGGGGCCTGGCGCTGCACTGGCACGTCATGCTGTACGTGGTACCGGTGCTGGCCGCTCTGGCCGCGCTCTACTGCGTCTGGCGCGCGATCTTGAACTGGCGCGCGGAAGTACACGGCTTCGTCAAGACGCTGCTGACGCTGGTGGCGGTGCTGGTGCTGGGCGCACTGGCGTGGCTGTGCCTGACACGCTGAGCGGCACCGCGGGCGTGCCGGCCGGAAAGATGATCCAGGGCTGCTTGGAAGCGGTGAATATGTGGATGTCGGGCGGCAGCAGGTCCGGCTCATCCAGTGTCCCGACCCGCACGAAGCGCAGTACCGACCCCGCGCCGGCATAGTTGCTCCACACGGCGACCCGGCATTGCGGGCAGCGGGCGATCATCTGGCCCAGGCCGCTCAGCGATGGTGCGTGGATGAGCTCGGGCTGGGCATGCGGATGCGTGACCAGGCTCGCCTCGATCAATGCATTCAATGCAAACGCGCTGCCGGTCTCGCGCTGGCACCAGCGGATTGGTCCATGGTCCGTCCCCTAAAGTCCTACACCGTTCGCTCGCATGGGCCACTCACCAGCGTAGCGCTGCGGGCGCCGTCCGGGCAAGGCGGCGCAGTGGGAGCGCGACCACAAGCGCGTGCGGCGCGCGGGTGATAGCGTGCGGAACCGGTGCGGGACAGCATCCGCAGCGTGCAGCTGATGCAGGCATTGTCGCTGGGGGTGTATGTCATCGGTGTCGCCGGTGTCGCCGGTGTCGCCGGTGCGGCCGGCGATGCACACGCTCCCGAGGTCAATGCATTCACGGCCTCCTCGGTGATGCCGGTGTCGTTCGATCCGGTTCTGATCGCGACCTGCGTCGGACACGATCACGCATCGTTCCCGTTGCTGCGATCGGCGCGTGAGTTCACGGTGAATGTGCTGGGCGCGGACCAGCTGGAGGTGGCACGCCACTTCGGCACCACATCGGCGCACCGGACTGACAAGCTGGCCGGGATACGCTGGCGGCCTGCGCGCGGCGGTGCACCGATCCTGCTCGATGCCCTGGCCTACTTCGACTGCGTGCTCGAGGCCACGATGCCGGCCGCTGACCACGAATTGATCATCGGTCGCGTGCGCAGCGGCGAGGTGCTGCGCCCCGACGCCGCGCCGCTGACTTACGCGGCGACCGGCAACATGGATGGGGCCCTCGAGCTGTACGCACGCATCGCCGCCTCCCCCGGCACATGAACCAGCACCTTTCCGTCGGCGAATTTGCTGTCCGGGTGCTGATCGCCGTGGCGCTGGCGGCCCTGGTCGTGGTGCTGTGGCGGGTGGTGGACATCTTCGTGCTGATCTTCGGTGGCATCGTGCTGGCGCTGGTACTGCGCTCGTTGATGCGGATCATCCAACGCTTCACGCCGCTGCACGGGCGCTGGGCGCTGCTGGTCGCGGTCGTGGCGTTGCTCGTGGTGATGGCGCTGCTCGGCCTGCTGATCGGCTCGCGGGTCGCGACCGAGATGGGACAGCTGACGCAGACCCTGCCGCAAGCCTGGCAGCGCCTGCTGGCGCTGCTCAACCACAGCTCGGCCGGCCGGCTGATCATGCGCGAGGCGCGGTCGCAGTCGGCCACGAGCGGGCTGCTCTCGCATCTGACCGATGTGGCCACGATCACGGTGGGCGCGTTCGTCGACGCCGGTGTGATCCTCTTCACCGGCCTGTTCTTCGCAGTCGATCCGGACCTGTACCGGCGCGGACTGCTGCACCTGGTGCCGCTGTCGGGACGGCACGACGTGGCCCATGCCTTCGATGCGTCGATCGCCGCGCTCGGTCACTGGCTCAAGGGGGTGTTGCTGTCGATGCTCAGCATCGGCATCGTCACCGGGCTGGGGCTGTGGGCGCTGGGCATTCCGCTGGCGCTATCGCTCGGGATCCTCAGTGGCGTGTGCGAGTTCATTCCCTACCTGGGTCCGATCCTGGCGGCGATCCCCGCCGTCCTGGTTGCGTTGACCCTCGGTCCGAGCCGCGCCCTGGAGGTGATCGTCCTGTACCTGGCGGTGCACCTGTTCGAGGGCGAGCTGTTGGTACCGATGATCCAGCGCTGGGCCGTGGCGCTGCCGCCGGCGCTGACCATCATCGCGGTGGTGGTGTTCGGTTGGCTGTTCGGCGTGCTCGGCATCGTGTTTGCCACGCCGATGGCCGTCGCCGCGGTCGCGCTGATCGACGCGCTGTACGTGCGCGCCGCGCTGCGTTCCCGATGATCGATCGATGGCGAGCGACGGGCCCAACCGCGGCGCTATTCCTACGCCGAGGCGCTGATCCAGCCGGGTATTGCGCCGTCAGCGCGGCAGTGAGTTCCCGCAGCGCATAGGTCGGCCCGCGAGTGCGACTTCCTCATGCCTGACAGACATGCCGGCGCCGCGACTGCTGCAATCACGCCCCCGTTGGCAATGGCCCAGGAGTAGACATGCGCACCCTCAGCTTGACCTTCTGCGCTTTGGCGCTCGTGGCCGCGTTGCCGCTGCGTGCCCAGGAGCCGCGTACCCCGACACCTGGATCCGTGATCGAGGGCACCGCCGGCGATCACGCGTTGCAGATGCGCTACCTGACAGCGGCGCCGTTCCAGTCGATCCCGAGCGATCTGGACTATGGCCTGCTGGTGAGCAACCAGCACAACGTGATCGGCTCGGCGGCGTGGCTGATTCATACCGACCTGGATCTGGTGCCGCACCTGAGCTTCGATATCGGACCGCAGGCCTACGTGGCGTCGCTGGCCGAGCAGAGCCGCGGCATCCTCGCGACGTCGGTCGGCGGCGATGCGCGCCTGGATCTGATCCCGCGCCTCGGCATTGCTGCCTACGGCAGCGCATTCTATGCGCCGAGCGTGCTAGTCTTCGGCGCGGCGAACAATGTCTACGACTTCACCGCCGGGGTTCAGGTCAGGTTCGCGCCGCGGCTGCTGGCGCTGGCCGGCTACCGCTGGTTCAGGTACTCACTGCAAAACTCGCCGGATGACACCGTGCAGAACTCCGTGTTCGTTGGTATGAGGTGGAACCTGGGCCAATGAAGGCGCGGCGCCTACTGCGCCTTGGCGCCGTAGCCCCTCGGGGCTAGTCGGCGGCGTCGGTGCCCTTCGCGGGCAGCGCGAAGACCCACAGGGTCTCGCCGTCGGTCGGGACGGTCAGCTCCGCGGTGGGTCCGGCCCCGGTGTTGAGCACCGCGCCGCCGGCGATCACCGCGATGTATTGCCTGCCGTCGACGCTGTAGGTGACCGGCGTGGTCTTCGGCGCGCTGTTCAGCCGCATCTGCCACAGCACCTTGCCGTCGGCGGCATCGACGGCGCGGAACGTGCGATCCATCTGCCCGTCGAACACGACGCCGCCGGCGGTGGCCAGCACCGAGCTCGCCTCCGTGGCACGCTGGCGGTGCATCCACTCGACCTTGCCGGTGGCCAGATTCAGCGCTTCCAGGCGGCCGTACTTGCCGTCGAAGCTGCTGCCGGGCGGCCGTGGACAGGAGTCATCCATCACCGGCACGTAGATGACGTGCGTCGCCGGATCGTAGGCGGTGGAAGGCTCGTCGCGCGCGTACGGGCACACGCCCTTGCCGTGGCGATCGCTCGTGTCCTTGCCGGGCGCCGGCAGGAATGTGGGATCAATGGATTTTTTGCCGGTGCGCGGATCGACCGCCGTGACGATGTTCTGCAGGCCGAGGTTGCGGGAGAACTGGTAGTGGCCGTCGCTGCGCTCGAGCGCGTCGAAGATGCCGATCTTGCCGGCCGTGACCACCAGGTTGTGATTGACTCCCTTGATCGGCAGCGACAGCAACGTTTGCTCGAACGCCCAGTCCAGGTCCCAGATGTCGGCCCTGAAGTGCTGGTAATACCAGGCCAGGCGGCCGGTGGTGGGATCGAGCGCGACGGTCGAATCGGTATACAGCGCGTCGTTGGAGTCGCCCGTGGCCGCCTGCGGCAGCAGCAGGGTCGAGGTCTTGTAGGTCTGGCCGGTGCCGAAATACACCAGGTTTAGATCCGGATCATAGCTGCCCGAGAACCACACCGAGGCGCCGAAGCGCTGGTCCACGGGCGCGCCGTTCCAGCTGTCGCCGCCGGGCTGGCCGGGACGCGCGATGGTTTGAAAGCGCCAGTCCTCGTGGCCGGTGTGCCCGTTGAGCCCGACGATGAAGCAGCCGCCCGGGTACTGGTTGCTGCAGCCGGCGACACCGATGATGACCTCACCGCGCGCCACCAGCGGCCCGCCGTCGGCAACCATCAGGAAGTGCTGCGCGTCAGGGGAATCGAACGGGCCGGGCAGGCGGCTCGCGGACTCCTTGGGACCGATGAGCACGTGGTCCCAGATCACCTTGCCGGTCTTCACGTCCAGCGCGACCAGGTGCCCGTCGAGGAACGGCACGTACAGCATGTCGTCGTAGATCGCCAGGTTCTTGACGATCTCGGTGACGCCGTCATGCATCCAAGCCGGGTACGGTCGCACGTATTGCCACAGCAGATCGCCATGCCTACCGTCGATGGCCTGCACGTGATCGCCGCTCTTGATGAAGATGACCCCGTCGTGCACCAACGGGGTGATTTCGTTGCCACCCAGCGGCAGCGACCAGGTCCACTGCACCCGTAGATCCGCCGCATTGCCGCGGCTGATCTGGTGCAGCGGGCTGTAGCCGGTGCTGGCATAGTTTCGCCGCCAGATGAGCCAGTCGCCGTCGGGCGGGTGCGCCAGCATCGCATCGGTGACCGGCGTCAGGTGCGCGAGCCGCGCCTGCCGCTGCGCCATCACGGCGTCGTAGGTCGGATCGCGCAGGATGAAGCGCGCGAGGCCCGGCACGCCTCCCTGCTGGCCGGTCGAGGCAGCGTCCGGATCGAACGCCCGCGCGCCGCTCGCCAGTCCGTTGGCCTGAAAGATGTACGCGGTGATGTTGGCGTAGGCCCGGGTGTCGAGCGAGCCGCCGGCATTGGGCGGCATCTGCCCGACGATGAAGGCATACAGCCCGTCGGGTCGCAGATTACGCCACTGGGCCTGGAAATCCGCCCCCTTGAGCGCCGGGGCTGCGCCGCTGCCGCCCAGGTCCTCGCCATGGCACATCATGCAGCTGCCCGCGTAGGCAGCCTTGCCCTGACTGGCCTGCTCGGCCGTGAAGGCCGGGGGCCGCTGCGTGAACAGCTGCGCGTGCGCCTGCGTGCCGACCATCAGCGCGCCGAGACCGATCGCGACCATCTTGTTCATAGGTACCTGCGCGGGTAGTGGAGAGCACGCGGCGGCTTCATCATAATGAAGCCGCCGCGTGCTCTCCACTACTCGTGCGGTTTCGATGCGCAGGGTGCTCGCAACGGGTCGCGCTGGGTTGCGACGGGCCTGCGCCGCGGGTTCAGGCGGTCCAGTACGCCTCGAGCAGCGCGTGCATGCGCCGCCACAGCGGCCCGGGCCTGCCGTCCCCCACCGGCGCACCGTCGAGGCGGGTGACGGCGATGGCGCCGCGCGTCGCCGCGGTCAGCCATACCTCGTCGGCCGCGCGCAGCTCGCCCTCGCTGACGGGGGTGGTGCGGTGGGGGAGGCGATGCTGTTCACAGAGCTCCTCGATCAGGCCGCGCGTGGTCCCCGGCAGCAGCTGTGGGGACGGAGGCGGCGTGCGGATCTGTCCGCCGATGACGACGCACACGCTCGAGGCGCTCGCCTCGGTCAGCCAGCCCTCGCGCAGCAGGATGGTTTCGGTGGCGCCGGCTTCGAGCGCCTGCCAGCGCAGCAGCACGTTGGCCAGCAGCGCGACCGACTTGATGTCGCAGCGGGCCCAGCGCGTATCGGCGGCGGTGATGCAGGCGACACCGAACTCGAGCTGCTCGGCGGACGGCAGCGGCAGCGGCGCGCAGAAGCCGAACACCAGCGGCGTCAGATCCGGCGGCGGGGCGTGATTGCGCCCGAACTCCGCGCCGCGCGAGACCTGCAGGTAGACATACAGATCGCCGCCGCCGTTGGCCGCGATCAGCTCCTCGACCAGCTGCGTCCAGTGCTGCGGTGAATGCGGATCGGGGATGCGCAGCGCCGCGAGACTGCGTCCCAGGCGCGAGAGGTTTGCCGGCAGCCGGCGTGCGCGTCCGCGCCGTGCCGGGATGACCTCATAGACGCCGTCGCCGAACAGAAAGCTGCGATCGAGCGGCGAGATGCGCGCCTCGCGCAGCGGCAGCAGCGCGCCGTTCAGATGGCAGATCGGCAGCGGCTCGGACATGCGCTGGGGTCGGAGCGGGCCCCGGAGGAGCTACTTGTGCCGCCGCGTCCACAGCCGCATGGTGTCGGTCATCCGGGTCCACCAGCCGCCCTGCGGCACGTCGCTGATCGGAAACAGCGGCACCGAGCGGACCGGCTTGCCGCCCACGGCGATCTCCAATTGCCCGACCGGCGTCGTGGTCGTCAGCGGTGCAATCAGCACGCCGTCCAGCACCGCGTTGGTCTGGATGCTGCTGGCCAGCTCACGCGGCACGACCACGTTGACGTCGGTCGCGGGACCGATCGCGTAGTACTGCTCACCCGCCTTGTACACCCGCGGGCGCAGCACCGTGGCGCCGGCCTTCTCCACGCTGATGGTCTCATAGAACGTGTAGCCGTAGTTCAGCAGCGCCGCGCTGGCATCCTCACGTCCCTTGATGCTGCCGGCGTCGAGCACCACCGCGATCAGGCGCATGTTGCCGCGCTTGGCCGAGGTGACCAGGCAGTAGCCGGCCGCGTCGGTGTGGCCGGTCTTCAGGCCGTCCACCGTCGGGTCGCGCCCGAGCAGCCCGTTGCGGTTCTGCTGGCGGATGTTGTTCCACACGAACTCGCGCATCGAGAAATACGAGTAGTACTGCGGATAATCGTGTATCAGCGCGCGCGCCAGCAGCGCCAGGTCGTGCGCGGTGGTGTAGTGCGTCGGAGAGGGCAGGCCGGTGCTGTCGTCGAAGTGCGTGTTCACCATCCCCAGGCGCCTGGCGTACTCGTTCATCAGCTGTACGAACGCGGGCTCGGTGCCGCCGACGCGCTCGGCCAGCGCGATGGTCGCATCATTGCCGGATTGCACGATCATGCCCTTGATCAGCACCTCGGCCGGAACCTGGCTGCCGACTTTCAGGAAGGTGCGCGAGCCCTCCGCCCTCCAGGCATGCTCGCTGATCGTGATCGGCTCGTCAGGCTTGAGCGTGCCGGTGGCCAGCGCGTGGAACACGACATAGCAGGTCATCAGCTTGGTGAGGCTCGCCGGCGCCATGCGCATATCGGCGTTCTGCGCGGCCAGGACCTGGGCGCTGGCGTAGTCCAGCAGGATATAGGCATGCGCGTCGACCGCTGGCGGACTGGGAATCGCCGGTGCGGACTGGGGTGCCGCATCGGCCGGCAGTACCGCGGACGGTGCGGCAGCAGCGGACGGCACCGCACGGGCCTGAAGCGAGAACGAAACGGCCGCAACGGCGGCCAGGGTCCAGACAGGTGCCAAGAATTTCATGCGCTATGGGATCCCGTGTAGGCGCTGGCCTTCAAGTGTAACGGCTGTTTTCAATCTTGTGCGAGCCTTGCGCCGGAAAATCCGAGCGCATCGAGACGTGCGATCAGCGCGTCGAATTGCTGCACGCTGTCAATCGGGCCGATGCGCACGCGTTGCAGCGAGGGCCCCGTGCTCGGTGAGGCGGTGAGGATGGGAGTGAAGCCGGCGGCGCGCAGCCTCTGGGCGGCGCGCAGGGCATTGCGCGGCTGCGTGAACGCGCCGACCTGGATGTAGAAGGTGGCGCTCCCGGGAGCGCCGGGGCCCACGGCAGCGCCGGCCGCCTGCGTGGTGACGGGCGGCACGCTGCTGACGCCGGCGCTGGCGGCCGAGACCGCCGGCACGTGCACCGGCATCGGTACGGATACCGCCTCGGGCGCTCGGGTAAATGGCGGCGTCAGGGTTTGGACCTGTACGAATGCCGTGCCGTTGCGGATCATGCCGAGCCGGGTCGCGGCCGCGTACGACAGGTCGATGATCCGATTGGCGACGAACGGACCGCGGTCGTTGATGCGCACCACTACGCTGCGTCCGTTGGACAGATTGGTCACACGGGCGTAGCATGGCAGCGGCAGCGTCTTGTGCGCCGCTGTCATGGCGAACATGTCGTAGGGCTCTCCGGTGGAGGTGCGCAGCCCATGAAATCCGGGGCCATACCAGGAGGCCACGCCACGCTCGACATAGCCGGCGGCGCTGGAGAGCACGACGTAGCGGCGGCCGCCGACCTCGTAGAACGGAGGATTGCCGAGTGCGCTGCGCGGCTCCGCACGGGGCACCGCATCGGCGAGGCGGGCGAGATCTGCTGGAGCCGGCGGCAGCGCCGTGCCCGCTCGCGCAGGACCTGCCTGCGGCCGCGACGGCAGCGGCGGGCCGGCGCAGGCGGTGAGCAACAGCAGCAGTGCCGCCGCCGTGGCCCACCGGCGCATCGTCAAAGCGCGGCTTCCACGGCGATGCGCTCACGGATCGCCTGCGCGAGATCGAACACGGCCATGGCGTACAGCGGGCTGCTGTTGTAGCGCGTGATCACGTAGAAATTGTGGAAACCGACCCGGTAGTGCGGGCTGTCCGGTTCCGGCGCCGCCAGCAGCAGCGCCGGCGTGTCGTCGGGCAATGTGGTCGAGATCGACAGGCCCCCGGCGCGCAGGCTTCCGAGCGTGTCCGTCCGGCCGAGGTGATCGGACAGTGCCACGTCGTCGCCACGCGTGCCGGTGACTTCGGCCAGGACCGGCGCGCCGTATTGCCAGCCGGACTGATGCAGGAAATTGGCGGTACTGGCGAAGATGTCGCCCCAGTCGCCCCACAGATCGCTGTGCAGGCCGGGCTGCTCGCTGATCGCGTACTTGCGATAGCTCGATGGCATGAACTGCAGCGCGCCCATGGCCCCGGCATAGGAGCCGCGGACCGACAGCGGGTCAAAACCCTGTTCGCGCGCGAGCAGCAGGAAATCGGTCAGCTCGCGGCGGAAGTAGCGCTCGCGCGGGGGGTAGTCGAACGCCAGCGTTGCGAGCGCGTCGATCACGCGGTAATGCCCGGTGATGTGTCCGTACAGGGTCTCCACGCCGAGTACGGCGACCAGGTACTCGGGCGGCACCTGGTATTCGGCCGCGATCTGGTCGAGCAGCTCCTTGTGCTCGCGCCACAGCTGTGCCCCGGCCTCGATGCGCCCCGGGGTCAGCATGCGTGCGCGGTACTCCCACCACTGCATGGTCTTTTCCGCCGGGCGATTCATCGCATCCACGATCTGCGGCTGCGGCTCGGCCGCCGTGAGCGCGGCAATGATGCGCTCACGGGCCAGGCCCTGCGCGCATGCCTCGCGGATGTAGGCGCGGATCTCCGGCCGGCTCGGATCGAAGCGCGGCAGATCGGCCGCGGGCGCAGGCACAGCCGCGGGAGTGGGCGCAGCCGCTGTGGACGCAGGCGCGGGCGGTGCCGGCGCGGCGGCGCTGGTGGCGACAGCGGCGGCCGCGGCGGCCGCGGCGGTGCTGCCGGCGGGGCCTTGTTGCGCGTAGGCGGCCGGAGTGAGCAGCGTCAGTGCGAGGATGCAGCTTCGCGTGATAGGAGCGCCCACCGGTTCTCTAAGACCCCACCAGTTTACGATGTGAATACAGTCCCATCAGAATACCGAAGCCGGCCAGCAAGGTCACGACCGACGTCCCACCGTAGCTCACCAGCGGCAACGGCACGCCGACCACCGGCAGTAGGCCGCTGACCATGCCGGTGTTGATGAACACATAGACGAAGAACGTCAGCGCCAGGCTCAGCGCCAGCAAGCGGGAAAAAGTGTCATTGGTCTGCATCGCCAGCCACAGCGAGCGGCCGACGATGAACAGGTACAGCGCCAGCAGCGCCAGCAGTCCGATCAGGCCGAATTCCTCACCGACGACCGAGAAGATGAAGTCGGTGGAGCGCTCGGGGAGAAAATCCAGCTGCGCCTGACTGCCGTTCATCCAGCCCTTGCCGAATACGCCGCCCGAGCCGATCGCGATCTGGCTCTGGATGATGTGGTAGCCCGCGCCGAGCGGATCGGTTTGCGGATTGAGGAAGGTCAGGACGCGTTCGCGCTGGTAGTCGTGCATGAAGTTCCAGCCGAGCACCGCACCGCCGGCGCCCAGCAGCAGCAGCACCAGAACGACGCGTATCGACAGACCCGCCATCAGTACCAGCAGCATCCCGCTGGCCGCGATCAGCGCCGCAGTGCCCAGATCCGGCTCCATCGCCACCAGTCCGGCCGGCAGGAAGATGATCACCGCCAGCACCAGCAGAGATTTCCAGTCCGGCGGCAGCCCACGGTCATGCAGGTACCAGGCGGCCAGCATCGGTACCGCGATCTTCATGACCTCCGAGGGTTGAAAGCGGAACAGCCCCAGGTTCAGCCAACGCTGCGCGCCCTTGTCGATCACGCCCGTGGCCGCGACCACGAACAGCAGCAGGATGCCCACGGCGTACAGCCACGGGGACAGGTGGCGCAGGAAGTGCGGCTTGGCATGCGTGAGCGCCAGCATCGCGGCCGCGCCCAGCGCCATGCGCATCAGGGTGCGCAGGATCGTGTCCACGCTCTGTCCGGAGGCGCTGTAGAGGATGACCAGGCCATAGATGGCCAGTAGCCCCAGCGCCACCAGCAGCGGCCCATCCAGATTGAGCGCCGACAGCAGCCGCGCCGTCGCCGAGAGCGTGCGACGGGTGCGTGCGTAGCCGGTGTTCTCGATCATGGCTGCTCCTGCCGGACGGGCGCGCTGCTGGGGGTCGCGGTGGAGTGGGCGGCGGCAGGCCTGGCCGTGGGCTTGGGCTTGGGGATGGACTTGGGCGGGGCTGCGGCGGGGTCGGCGCTCGGGGCGTACTGGCGCAGCAGGTAGGCATCGATGACCCTGCGGGCGATTGGTGCGGCTGCCTCCGCGCCGAAGCCGGCGTGCTCGACCAGCACCGCCACGGCGATGCGCGGGTGATCGAACGGGGCGAAGGCGATGAACCAGGCATGGTCGCGCAGCCGCTCCGCCACGTGCTGGGTGAGCCGCTGGTTGCGCGCGACCGTGAAGACCTGCGCAGTTCCGGTCTTGCCCGCCGCCTGGTAGGCCGCGCCCTTAAAGGCGGCGTGGCCGGTGCCGCAGGTCTCGCCGAAGAGCGGCACGTCCTCGCAGGTGGTCACGCGCCTCATGGCCTGCAGCACCAGATCCCAGGAGCTGTTACTGACGCCTTGAACGCCCGCATCCTCGACCGGCGGGATCCGGCTGATGCGGCCGTCGGCGTCGCGCGTGCCGATCAGCAGCCGCGGGCGGAAGCTCTTGCCGCGCTCGGCCAGCACGCCGGCGATGTGGGCCAGTTGCAGGGGGGTGACCAGCAGGTAGCCCTGGCCGATGCCGAGGTTGACGGTCTCGCCGGGAAACCACACCTCGTCCTGCGGGCGCTTGAAGAATTTCTTCTTCCACGCCGGCGAGGGCAGCACGCCGGGTTTCTCGCCGCTGATGTCGATCCCGGTAAGCCGGCCGTAGCCGAAGGGCGCCAGGAACGTGTCGATGCGGTCGACGCCGAGGGTGGAAGCGAGCCCGTAGAAATAGACATCGCAGGAGCGCGTGATCGCCTGCTGCATGTCGATCTCGCCGTGACGTCCGTCCGTGGTGCCCTCGCGCCACACCACCGAGCTGCCCGGCAGGCGGAAGATGCCGGTGCAATAGATGGTCTTGTAGGGATCCACGACGTTGTAGGTCAGCGCGGCCAGGGCGATGGTCGGCTTGATGGTCGAGCCGGAAGGGTACTCGCCGCGCAGCGCGCGGTTGAGCAGCGGCTTGTCAGGGTCGTCGGCCAGCGCGGCGTACTCGCGCGGCGACATGCCGCGGGCGAACTGCGCCGGATCGAATTCGGGCTTGCTCGCGAGTGCGAGCACGTCGCCGTCGGACGGGTCGATTGCGACCACCGCGCCGCTGTGATCGCCGAGGCCCTCCTCGGCGGCCTGCTGCGTCAGCAGGTCGAGCGAGAGCACCAGGTCGTCGCCCGCGACCGGCGGTTGGTAGCCGAGCTCCGGGGCGTAGGCCCCGACCCGCTGCACCGAGCGGCCCATCGCATTGACCAGCACCTCGCGGTAACCGTTCTTGCCGTGCAGCAACCGCTCGTAGGCGGCCTCGACACCGAGCTTGCCGATCAGCGCGGTACCGGCGTACTTCGCCCGATCGATGTGCTGCAGGTCCTCCTCGCTGATCGCGCTGACGTAGCCGAGCGCATGCACGGCCAGCTCGTCGTACGGGTAGTGGCGCGTCTGGCGCGTGGCCAGGTCGACCCCGGGGAATTCGAAGCGATGCACGGCGAAGCGCCCGATCTGCGGACCCGTCATCCGCAGTGCCACCGGCACCGGGTCGAAGCTGCGCCGCGCGAAGATGCTGCGGCGGGTCTCATCGATCTCGTCCGGTTCGACCAGGCCCAGGGCCGAGAGACGCTGCAGCGTGTCGTTCAGGTTCGGAACCTGCTCGCGAATCAGCTCGAGCTGGTAGGCCGGCTCATTGTCGACCAGCACGGTGCCGTGGCGATCGAGGATCAGGCCGCGGCTGGCCGGGATCGGGTCCAGACGCACGCGATTGCCGACCGAGAGGGCCACGTAGTAGTTGTAGCGGTAGACCTGCAGGTAGATCAGCCGGCCGACCAGCGTCAGCACCAGCGCGGCGATGACGAGGATTGCGCCGAGCGTGCGCTGGGAGAACAGGCGTTGCTCATTCCAGCGGTCTTTGATGCGAACGGGAGACGCCACGAACTGTCAGCTGTCGAGCAGGGCTCTATCCCTAGCGTGTTGCATGGAAGCGGCCGAGGATGCCCACGACCAGCGGCCAGATCAGCCCGCCGGTCAGCGTGTGCACCCAGCGCGTCGGTGTGGACAACGGATAGCCGCTCCAGCCGTCGATCACCCACAGCAGGAATTCATAAGCCATCAGCGCCGCAAATACAAATAGCGACTGCTCGAATAGAGGCTTGGCTCTCACCAGCAGGTTCAGGCGGATGGCCAGGTAGGTCACGAAGCTCAGCGCCAGGGCGTGCTCGCCCAGCACCGCGCCGTGAAAGGCGTCCAGCGTCATGCCGCCGCCGAAGCCGAGCGTCATGCCGCCGGCGCGCGGCAGCATGGTCGACCAGTACAGCACCACCAGCACCAGGAACGCCGGCCGCAGGATCGCGGCCCAATGCGGCAGCGGCACCAGCGACAGCACCAGCGCGACCAGCGAGGTGAGCACCACGGTCGTGCGGGGATGCCGCTCACTCATCGTCGGGCACCGGGGCCTTGGTTGCCGGGGCGGGCTTGGGGGGCGGGGCCGGGGCGATCGGCGGGTTCGGCGCCGGGGCGGCCGGATTGGCCGGATCGAACTGCAGCAGGATCACCTCGCGATCGCGCGTGACGTCGGCCAGCGGCCGCGCGCGCACCTGCGAAGACTGCTGGCTGCCATCCGGACGCACTCCGACGATGCGTGCGACCGGAAAGCCGGCGGGAAACACGCCTCCGAGCCCCGAACTGACCAGCAGATCCCCGGGCTTGACGTCGGCATTGCTGGCCAGATACGGCAGCAGCAGCTCCCCGCCGCTGCCGCCCCCCAGCGCGACCGAGCGCAGGCTGTTGCGCGTCACCTGCACGGGGATCGCATGCTCGGGGTCCGTGACCAGGATCACCTCGGCGCTCCACGGTCCGACCCGGGCAACCTGGCCGAGGATGCCGTTGCCGTCGACCACTGCCTGGTTGGCGAGCACGCCGTCGTGCGCGCCCTTATCGATCACGATGCGCTGGCGCAGCGGGTCGGTCTCCACCGCGATGATCTGTGCCAGCTGCCAGTGACTGATCAGCGGCGGGAGCGAGGCGCGCAGGCCGCGCAGTTGCGCGTTCTCCTGCTCGAGCGCGGCCTGGCGCATGGTCTTGAGCTCCAGCTCGCGCAACTGGTCCTGCAGCTGACGGTTCTGTAGCTGCAGCGCATCGCGCGTCTGCAGGCTCTGCGACAGCCAGCGCCATGCGACTCGCGGGGAGCCGACCGCCACCTGCACCGGGTAGGTGGCGGCGTCGAGCGCATAGCGGATGCGCTGCACCAACTGGCCGTGACGGTCGTAATACATCAGCACGATCGAAACGATCGCGTAGATCGTGAAACGCAGCCCCGGCGAGGGCCCGCGGTCGTACAGGGGCCGGTCCAGATGGCTGCCGAACAGTGCCATCGGGAGCTACGGTCCCGCGCCGCACAGGGTGGCAGTGTAACTGCGGGGCGAAATGTCCAGGGTCACTCCAGGCCGAAATGTCCGGGCCCCATCTGATCCATCAGCTCGAGGATGCGGCCGCCGCCGCGCGCCACGCAGGTCAGCGGATCGTCGGCGATCACCACCGGCAGGCCGGTTTCCTCCATCAGCAGCTTGTCGAGGTCGCGCAGCAGCGCCCCGCCGCCGGTCAGCACGATGCCGCGCTCGGCCACGTCGGCGCCGAGCTCCGGTGGGGTCTGCTCGAGCGCCTGCTTGACCGCGCTGACGATGCCCTGCAGCGGCTCCTGCAGCGCTTCGAGGATCTCGTTGCTGTTGAGGGTGAAGCTGCGCGGCACGCCCTCGGAGAGGTTGCGGCCCTTGACCGACAGCTCGCGCACCTGCGCGCCGGGGTAGGCCGAGCCGATCTCGATCTTGATGCGCTCGGCCGTGGCCTCGCCGATCAGGATGCCGTAGTTGCGGCGCACGTAGTTCATGATCGCCTCGTCGAAGCGGTCGCCGCCGATGCGCGCCGAGTTGGCGTAGACGATGCCGTTGAGCGACAGGACCGCGACCTCGCTGGTGCCGCCGCCGACGTCCAGCACCATCGAGCCGCGCGCCTCCTGCACCGGCAGTCCGGCACCGACCGCGGCCGCCATCGGCTCGCTGACGATGGCGACATTGCGGGCGCCTGCACCCTCGGCCGATTCGCGGATCGCACGGCGCTCGACCTGGGTCGAGCCGAACGGTACGCACACCAGCACCCGGGGAGAGGGCTTCAGGAAGCGATTGCCGTGTACTTTATTGATGAAGTACTGCAGCATCTTCTCCGTGTAGGTGAAGTCGGCGATGACACCGTCCTTCATCGGCCGCACCGCGGTGATGTGTCCGGGCGTACGGCCTATCATGCCCTTGGCTTCGGCGCCGACCGCGACGATGACCTTGCCGCCGCGCGAGGGCTCGTCCTGAACGGCGACCACGGAGGGCTCGTTGAGCACAATGCCTTTATCACGCACATAGATCAGGGTGTTCGCGGTCCCCAGGTCGATCGACAGATCGCTGGAGAAATAGCCGCGCAGGCGTTTGAACATGTGGACGGGGGACCTTTTGATTAGTCGTAGGAAAAATCCGACGCTAATCTAGCAATCGAGAGGACAATGCACAAGGCGAGGTGTATGATTTTCCGCCGTTTTTTGCGCACGAATTTGAGCATCGCATGACCATCGAACGCAGTGACGTCGAGAGCATCGCCAGGCTTGCACGCCTGGCGTTGAGCGCCGAGGAGATGCCGCAGTACGTGGAGGGGCTCGCGCGCATCCTCGGCATGGTCGAGCAGCTCAAGCGCGCCGACACCGCCGGGGTGGCGCCGATGGCACATCCGCTGCCCGGACAGCGAGCGCGCCTACGTACCGATGCCGTCACCGAAGCCGACCAGCACGAGCTGTACCAGCGCAATGCACCGCAGGTGCGCTCGGGGCTATACCTGGTGCCGCGCGTGGTCGAGTGAGCAGCGCGACGTGACCGACCTGCACCTGGCGACCGTGGCACAGCTGTCGGCGCAGCTGCAGTCGGGCGGCGTATCGAGCGTCGAGCTGACGCGCATGCTGCTCGCGCGCATCGAGCAGCATCAGCGCGAGCTCAATGCCTTCATCACCGTCAGCGCCGAGAGCGCGCTGCAGGAGGCTGCGCGGGCCGATGAGCGGCGCCGCGCCGGCACTGCCGGGCCGTTGACGGGCATTCCGATCGCCCACAAGGACATCTTCTGCACCCGCGGGGAGAAGACCACCTGCGGCTCGCGCATGCTGGCCGATTTCGTCTCCCCGTACGACGCCACCGTGGTCGAGCGGCTGCGCGCGGCTGGCACCGTGATGCTGGGCAAGACCAACATGGACGAGTTTGCAATGGGCTCGTCGAACGAGACCAGCTACTTCGGGCCGGTGCGCAATCCCTGGAACACCTCCCGGGTGCCCGGCGGCTCCTCGGGCGGCTCGGCCGTCGCCGTGGCCGCCCGGCTCGCGCCCGCCGCCACCGCCACCGATACCGGCGGCTCGATCCGCCAGCCCGCCGCGCTGTGCGGGGTGACCGGCATCAAGCCCACCTACGGGCGCGTGTCGCGCTACGGCATGATCGCGTTCGCCTCGAGCCTGGACCAGGGCGGACTGATCACGCAGAGCGCCGAGGATGCGGCGCTGCTGCTGGCCGAGATGGCGGGCTTCGATGCGCGTGATTCCACCAGCGTCGAGATGCCGGTGCCCGACTACGCCGCCGCGCTCGAGCAGCCGCTCAAGGGGCTGAAGATCGGGGTGCTGCGCGAGTTCTTCGAGGGCCTGGACGCGTCGATCGAGCCGCTGATCCGCGCTGCGCTCGCGCTGCTGCATGCCCAGGGCGCGGTGATCAAGGAGGTCAGCCTGCCGCATCTGCCGCTGTCGGTGCCGACCTATTACGTGGTGGCGCCGGCGGAGTGCTCCTCCAACCTGGCGCGCTTCGACGGCGTGCGCTACGGGCATCGCTGCGAGGCGCCGCGCGACCTGACCGATCTGTACGAGCGCTCGCGCGCGCAGGGGTTCGGCGCCGAGGTCAAGCGCCGCATCATGGTCGGCACTTACGTGCTGTCGGCCGGCTATTACGACGCCTATTATTTGAAGGCACAGCAGGTGCGCGAGCTGATCAGCCGCGACTTCGAGCAGGCGTTCCACGAGGTCGACGTGCTGGCGGGGCCGACCACCCCGACGGCGGCGTTCGAGCTGGGTGCCAAGACGCACGATCCGGTGACGATGTACCTGAATGACATCTACACGATCGGGGCCAACCTGGCCGGGCTGCCGGCAATCTCGGTCCCATGCGGCTTCGTCGGCGGCCTGCCGGCGGGCCTGCAGCTCATCGGCCCGCATTTCTCGGAGGGCAGGCTGCTCAACGTGGCGCATCGCTATCAGCGCGAGACCGACTGGCACCAGCGCCTGCCAAAGGGATTCGTCTGATGGGATGCGCCTGATGGAATGGGAACCCGTCATCGGACTGGAGATCCACGCGCAGCTGTGCACGCGCTCGAAGATCTTCTCGGCTTCCGCGACCGCCTACGGCGCGCCGCCCAATACCCAGGCCAGCCTGGTGGATCTCGCCTACCCCGGGGTGCTGCCGGTGCTCAACGCCGACGCGGTGCGCATGGCGGTGAAGTTCGGGCTGGCCATCAATGCGCGCGTGGCGCGCCGCTCGATCTTCGCGCGCAAGAATTACTTCTACCCCGATCTGCCCAAGGGCTACCAGATCAGCCAGTACGAGCTGCCGATCGTCGCCGGCGGTGCGGTCGACATCATGCTGGAGGACGGCTCGCTGCGCCGCGTCGGCGTCACCCGCGCGCATCTGGAAGAGGATGCCGGCAAGTCGATGCACGAGGGGCTGGCGGGGCTGACGGCGGTGGACCTGAATCGTGCCGGCACGCCGCTGATCGAGATCGTGTCCGAGCCGCACCTGCGCTCGGCCAAGGAGGCGGTGGCGTATCTGAAGAAGATTCACACGCTGGTGCGCTACCTGAACATCTGCGACGGCAACATGCAGGAGGGCTCGTTCCGCTGTGATGCGAACGTGTCGGTGCGGCCGCGCGGCACCGACAAGCTCGGCACTCGCACCGAGACCAAGAATCTCAACTCCTTCCGCTATGTCGACCGCGCGATCAACTACGAGATCGCGCGTCAGATCGAGCTGCTCGAGGGCGGCGGGCGCGTGGTGCAGGAGACGCGGCTGTACGATGCCGATCGCGGCGAGACGCGCTCGATGCGCAGCAAGGAGGAGGCTAACGACTACCGCTACTTCCCCGACCCGGACCTGCTGCCGCTGGAAATCGACCAGCCCTACATCGACGCGGTGGCGGCGACACTGCCGGAGCTGCCGGACCAGAAGGCGCAGCGGCTGATGGATGAGTACGGCCTGTCCGCCTACGACGCCGGCGTACTGACCGCGAGCGCCGAGCTGGCGGATTATTTCGAGGTGGTGGCGCGCGGTCTGGGCGCGGGGCACGCTGCCGGGGACGCCGCGGGGGCGAAGGAGCACGCCAAGCTGGCCGCCAACGCGGTGATGGGCGAGCTGGCCGGACTGCTCAACCGCGACGGGTTCGAGATCGGCCAGAGCCGGGTGAGCCCGGCGAGCCTGACCGCGCTGCTGCGGCGGGTGGTGGACGACACCATCTCGGGCAAGATCGCCAAGGACGTGCTCGAGGCGATGTGGGACGAGGGTCGCGAGGCCGACGCGATCATCCAGGCGCGCGGCCTCACGCAGATCACCGACGAGGGGGCGATCGAGCGCGCGATCGACGCGGTGCTGGCCGGGAACCCCAAGCAGCTGGCCGATTACCGCGCAGGCAAGGACAAGCTGTTCGGGTTCTTCATCGGCCAGGTGCAGAAGGCCACCGGCGGCAAGGCGAATCCGGCCCGCTTGAACGAGCTGCTCAAGAAGAAGCTTGGCGGGGCCGAGGGACACGGTGGCTGAGGGACGCGGTGGCTGAAGCACGGATCGATGTGGCCGGCGATCCGTCCGGGGGCGCCGGTGGGGATGCGCAGCTGCGGCGCTTCGTGCTCGAGCGCCACCCGGTGCGCGGCTTCTGGACGCGGCTGGACGCGGCCTGGCGCGAGCTGCATGGCTTTCAACACTATCCGCCGGCCGTGCAGGCGTTACTGGGCGAGGCCGTTACCGCCTCGGTACTGCTGGCCGCCACCTTGAAATTCGATGGCACGCTGAGCCTGCAGCTGCAGGGGAATGGCGCGGTGCGGCTGCTGGTCGCGCAATGTACCCATGACCTGCGCATCCGCGCGGTGGCGCGGATGGAGCCGGGCGCAGCGGTGAGCGCGGGCGTCGAGGCTGGCGGCGCTGCGGCCGGATTTCGGGAGCTGGTGGGCCGTGGGGGCCGCATGGCCGTCACGGTCGAGGCCGAGGAGCGCGCGGCGCGCTACCAGGGCATCGTGGCGCTGGAGGGCGAGAGCCTCGCCGCCTGCCTGGAACATTACTTTGCCACCTCCGAGCAGTTGCCCACACGTATCGCGCTCGCAGCCTGGGAGGATCTGCAGGCCGGCGTGGCCTCGCTCCCGGGGCCGCTGCTGCGCTCGGGGCAGGCCGAGCAGGTCCTGCAACGCGTCTGCGGTGAGCACGAGGCCCGGCTGTTTGCCCCCGCGCCGGTTCGATTTGGCTGCCGCTGCAACCCGGGTCGGGTGGCCGGACTGCTGCGCGCGCTCGGAACGCAGGAGGTGCGCGCGTTGCTGGCCGAGCAGGGCGCCGTGACCGTGACCTGCGAGTTCTGCGGCCGACCCTATCGATTCGATGCGGTCGATGCGGAGCGGGTGCTGGCCGACGGCGCGCAGCCGGCGGGGCCGCAGTCGGTCAATTGAGAAGTTCACAGCCGCGCGCGGATGCCGAGCGCCAGGCGCACCTGCTCGATCGGTGCCCCCTGGCCGCGGGTGAGCGCGGCGGTGTGCCCGTAACGGTTCTCGTAGGTCACGCCGATGTAGGGCGCCAATTCCCGCCGGATCTCGTAGCGCAGCCGCAACCCGGTGTCGAGATCGGAAAATCCTGCGCCGATTTCACGGCGCGGGTCATTACGGGAATAGACGTTCAGCTCGAATTGCGGCTGCAGGATCAGCCGCTGCGTCAGCAGCAGATCGTAGTAGCCCTCCAGCCGCGCCCCGAGGTGTTCGCTGTCGCTGACGAAGGCGAACGCGCCGATGTTCCAGTACAGCGGCGCGAGCCCCTCGATGCCCACAGCCCCCCAGCTGCGCGCGGGGCCAGGTGCGAAATCTTCCCGCACACCGGCCTGCAGGTCGAAGAAAGTGCTGACGGCGCGCGAATACAGCAGCTGCGCCTCGGCCTCGTCGAGCGCGCTGGTGCCGGTATCCAGATTGCCTTCGGTTTTCACCCAGGCGCTGTTGAGATTGTCGCCATACCAGCCCTCGGCGTCCCAGCGATACGTGCTCGAGCCGTCGCCGGTCCGTAGTTCGTTCTGGTTGACGACGGCATAGCCGAGCAGTGGATCGTTATGAACCGGCTGCGGCCATCCCGCCTGCGTGGGTTGCTGCTGAGCCTCGGCCCCGATCGCCAGCAGCCCGCCGGCAGCGGCCAGCGACAGTCCTGCGAGCAGCGCCGGCAGGACTGGCGCGCGGTTCACGCGATCACCGCCGAGGTAAACATGCCGGCGGCCATGTGGTAGAGCAGGTGACAGTGATAGGCCCAGCGCCCGATCTCGGTGGCGTTGACGAAGTAATGCAGCTTCTCGCCCGGCTTGACGCTGATGGTGTGCTTCAGCGGCCGCAGGCGCCCGCGGTGATTGTCCAGCTCGGTGAACAGCCCGTGCAGGTGGATCGGGTGCTCCATCATCGTGTCGTTGATCAGCGTGACCATGATGCGCTGCCCATACGGAAAGCGCACCGGCTCGCTCTGGTCGTAGGTCTGGCCGTTGAAGCCGAGGATGTAGCGCTCCATGTTGCCGGTCAGATGCAGCAGCACCTCGGCGTCCGGGTCGCGCGTGACGAAGCCGCCGTTCTGCGGGCCGTCGGCTCGGCGCACCAGCGCATCGTAGGTCAGCACGCGGCGGCCGTTGCCGTTCAGTCCGTCGCCCGGCCGGTCCAGCCGCTCGGTGGGGTGCTGCGCAATGTGCGCCACCGCCGGCCCCAGCCGCAGATGCACCTGCTGCGGCTGCGGGTAGGCGATCTGTCCGCTGGCATTGGGGCGGGCCCGCGGCGACATCGCCGGCGCGGGCCGCGACATGCCCTGCCGCATGCCCGCCATGCCCGCCATGCCCGGCATCTGCGGCATGCCCGCCTCCTTGGGCATGCCTGCCATGCCTGCCATGCTTGCCATGCCGTGCATGCTCATGCCCATGTCGACCATGGTGCGGCTGTAGATCGGGTCCATCGACGGTATGGGTGCGGCAAGGCCCGGGCGTACAGCCAGCGAGGCGCGCGCGTAGCCGCTGCGGTCCATCGCCTGGGCAAAGATCGTGTACGCGTCCGCGCGCGGGACCACGATCACGTCGTAGGTCTCGGCCACGCCGATACGGAGTTCTTCCACCGACACCGGCTCCACGTTGCTGCCGTCGGCGGCTACCACCGTCATCACCAGTCCCGGTATGCGCACGTCGAAGTACGACATCGACGAGCCGTTGATGAAGCGCAGCCTGACGCGCTCGCCCGGCTTGAACAGCGCAGTCCAGTTCGCCGCCGGCGGCTGGCCGTTGACCAGGAACGTATAGGTGCCGCCGGTCTGGGCCCCGCTCACGTCCCGCAGGTCGCGCGGGTCCATGCGCATGCGGCCCCAGGCAGAGCGATCGGCGAGCGTTGCGCCGAGGCCGCGGGTGGAGGCGTCGTGAAAGAAATCCGCGATGGTGCGCCGATGATAGTTGTAGTAATCGCCGGCAGTCTTGAGGTGATAGAAGATCTGCTCCGGATCCTCGTCGCTCCAATCGGACAGCATCACGACGTAGTCGCGGTCGGCATTGACGGGATCGGGCTCGCGCGGCTCGATCACCAGCGGGCCGGCCGCACCGGTTTGCAGCTGGAAGCGCGTATGGCTGTGGTACCAGAAGGTGCCGCTCTGGCGCACCGGGAAGCGGTAGACGAACGTCTGGCCCGGAGCGATGCCCGCATAGCTGATGCCCGGCACCCCGTCCATGCCGGTGGGCACGATGATGCCGTGCCAGTGCATCGAGGCGGAAGTGCTCAGCCGGTTGGTCACCCGCAGTGTCAGCATGTCCCCTTCGCGCCAGCGCAGCAGCGGACCGGGCAGCAGGCCGTTGATCAGCGTGGCCGGAGTGCCCGCTGCGGTGATGTCGACCCGCGCCGGTCCGATGACCAGATCGAACCGGGTGCCGGACAGCTCCGGCAGGCCATAGCGGCCCGCCCGCGCGGCGGCGGAGTTGAGCGCGGCGCGGCCCAGCTGCGGCGAGAGCGTGGCGACCGCGGCGCCGGCCGCCAGGCCCTGGACGAAGCGGCGGCGGGACAGTCCACGCGGATCAGTCGGCGGTGACGATTCGGTCATGCCCGCAGCGAGAACGGCGTGAAGTCGGTGTCGCGGTCGTAGTAGTCCTCGTGCTCGGTACGCTTGAGGAAGCCGACCACGCGATAGGTGACCGGGGTCATCACGATCTCCCAGCCGCTCTTGAGCAGGTACTGCGTGAGCATCAGCACCCCGAGCAGGTGGGTATCCATCACGCTGTAGAACGCGATCGAGTAGAACAGGGCCGAGTCGACCGCCTCGCCGCACAGCGTCGAGCCGACGGTGCGGGTCCACAGCCAGCGGCCGTTGCTCCAGATCTTCATCTTGGCCATCACGTAGCTGTTGACGAACGAGCCGCACCAGAAGGCGATGATCGAGGCGGCCACGATGCGCGGCGTGTTGCCGAAGATGGTCTCGACCGCGGCCTGCTTGTCGCGCCACTCGACCGACGGCGGCAGCGCGACGATGACGCTGGACATCAGCGAGGCGAATGCCAGCGCCATGAAACCGGCCCACACCACGCGGCGGTCGCGTCCGTAGCCGTACACCTCGGTCAGGATGTCGCCGAAGATATAGGACAGCGGGAAGAACAGCACGCCGGCCATGAAGGTGATGTGGCCGAGCAGCGGCACGGCGACGGTCGACACCTTGGCCGGCCCGATCAGATTGGCGCACAGCAGGATGCACACGTACGCCGCCATGAAGAAGTCGTAGTAGCGGTACTGGCGCTGGGGTGCGGGAGAGCGGCTGCGGTGGGCGGCTTGATCGAGCTCGATGGCCATGGTGCCTATCCTACCCCCGTTACGGGGCCAATCCCCGCGGCCGCGGCCCCGGGCTTGTCCGCTGGGGCTCGACCGTGCGCAGGTATGTCGGTCCGCCAAGGTTGGCCATCTGCTGCAGGATCTGCTCGCGCCGCGACAGCAGGTAGCGCGAGGGCGCGTTAACCAGCAGGCGGTCCGGATCGGGCAGCACGGCGGCGAGCAGGGCGCTGTCGGCGGCCGTGAGGCGCGCCGCGCTCTTGCCGAAGAAGTGCCGCGCCGCCGCGTCGACTCCGTAGACGCCGCGGCCGAACTGGGCGACGTTCAGGTACACCTCGAGTACGCGCTCCTTGGGCCAGAGCATGTCGATGAACACCGTGAACGCCGCCTCCAGGCCCTTGCGCGCGAAGCTGCGGCCGGACCACAGGAACAGGTTCTTGGCCACCTGTTGCGTGATCGTACTGGCGCCGCGCAGGCGCGCGCCGCGCTCGTGCGCGCGCACCGCCTCGCGGATCGACTTGAAGTCGAAGCCGGCATTGAACGGGAACTGCTGATCCTCGGAGGCGATCACCGCGATCGCGGCCTGCGGGGAGATCGCCTCGAGGTTCACCCAGTGATAGCGGGTGCGGTAGTGCCGCTCACCGGCGAGCCAGGCATGCACGCGCGCCTCGAGCATGAAGGCGCTGGTGGGCGGATCGACCCAGCGCAGCGTGAGTACGGCTGCCAGCGCCGCGGCCAGTACGGCCAGTACGATCCCGGCCAGCGCACGTCCCAGGCGCCGCCATGGGCCGCGGCGCGGCGAGCCGCGGGAAGGTCGAGACGCGCGTTCGCCCCGGCTCAATTATTCCGCCGTCCCCCTAAGGTTTGCCCGGCGGCGTGCCGGCCGGTGGTGGTGTGCCCGCCGGCGCCGCGGTGGACGGCGTGCCGGCGGATTTCATCCGTCGCGCCGAGCTGATCAGCACGTCCTCCAGCGGCGCATCGGTGTAGCCCTTGCGGCGCCCGGTGGACACGGCTGCGATCCGGTCGATCGATTCCATGCCTTCGCTGACGCGGCCGAATACCGCATAACCGTACTGGCCCGGGCGCTGATCGAGAAAGTCGTTGTCGGCCAGGTTCACGAAGAACTGCGAGGTCGCGCTGTGGATCTCCTCGGTGCGCGCCATCGACAGGGTGCCGCGCTGATTGCGCACCCCGTTGCCAGCCTCGTTGCGTACCGGCGTATGGGTCTCCTTCTGCTTGAAATCGGCCGTGAGGCCGCCGCCCTGGATCACGAAGCCCGGCACGATGCGGTGGAAGATGGTGCCGTCGAAGAAGCCTTCATCCACATAGCGCAGGAAGTTGGCCACGGTCTGCGGCGCGTCCTCGTCGTACAGCTCGACGGTGAAGCCGCCGTGCGAAGTTTCGAATCGAACCATGGACAATTTCCCTCTCGTTGGAGGCGCGGCCCCTCTTGTTGCAGGCGCGCGGCGTCAGGGCCACAGGGCCTCGGTGACGCGGTCGCGCTCCGCCAGATCCTGATGGCAGCGTACGCGAGCATAGCCCCTGGCCACAAGCGCGCGCGCCACCGCGGCGGCCTGGTCC
This sequence comes from Steroidobacteraceae bacterium, assembly GCA_036267195.1. Classification (GTDB taxonomy): domain Bacteria; phylum Pseudomonadota; class Gammaproteobacteria; order Steroidobacterales; family Steroidobacteraceae; genus FEN-1191. The sequence goes on along the minus strand of DATAWM010000047.1, from coordinate 7,338 downwards.
GCGCCGTGCTCGAGCACCAGCCATCCCCCGTGCGCGAGGTGGGCGGGCGAGTGCTCGACCAGCATCTCCAGGGCCTCGAGCCCGCTCGGCCCGGGGGACAGGGCCTGGCGCGGCTCATGGGCCAGCGCGGCCATGGCCGGGTCATCCGCCGCGACGTAGGGCGGATTGCTCACGATCAGGTCGAAGCGGCGCCCGGGCAGCGGCGCGAACCAATCTCCCTGCAGAAATTCCAGGCCGCGCACAGCGAGCCGCTCGGCATTGGAGCGTGCCACGGCCAGGGCCGCGGCCGACTGATCCGTGGCGGTGATCAGCCACGAGGGCTGCTCGCGCGAGAGCGCCAGCGCGATGGCCCCGGAGCCGGTGCCCAGGTCGCAGAGGCGATAGGGCCCGGCCCTCAGCAACGCCAGGCAGCGCTCGACGGCGAGCTCGGTCTCGGGCCGCGGGATCAGCACCGCGGGCGTGACGGTGAGCGGCAGCGACCAGAACTCGCGCATGCCCGTCAGGTAGGCGAGCGGCTCGCCGGCGGCCGCCCTGGCCAGCAGCGCGTGGTAGGCGGAAGCGCACGCGGGCGCGACCGCGCGCTCCGGATGGGTCAGCAGCTCGCTGCGCGGCCGGCCGAGTACGTGTGCCAGCAACAGCTGGGCATCCAGGGTCGCGCAGTCGCTGCGGCGGGCCAGCAGCAAGCGGCCGTGCGTGAGCAGCGCCGCGATCGTGGCGTGCGCGGCCGCCTGTCCGGCCGTACGGTCTGTTAGATTGTCTGCCATTCCCATGGAGAGATCATGAGCTCAGGAGCGCCATCACCCGCCGAGAACGTCAGCCACATGCTGGAGACCGCGACCCAGCTCTTCCGGGCCACGTTGCTGAAATGCCTGCCGCTGGCGATGGTGGTGCTGGTGTGTGCCGAGGTCCCGAACCTGTACTGGCTCGCCAGCGGCCATCGGCCCGAGCGCGGCTGGCCCACCGATCCGACCTACTGGCTGATCTCGATGATCTCGGCCGCGGTGATGCTGTACCTGGCCAGCGCAGTCATGCTGCAGCAGCGCTCGCTGGCCGCCGGCGTGCGACTCAGCGCCGTCACGGCCCTGAGCGCGGCGGCGCGACGCCTGCCGTTCGTGCTGTTGACCTGGATACTGGCCCAGCTCAGTCTGGTGGTGGGGCTGTCGCTGCTGGTGTTGCCTGGGCTGTTCCTGTTCGTCTGCTACCTGGTCATGCTGCCGGTGGTGCTGTTCGAGCAGCGCAATCCCTACATCGCGCTGCTGCGCTGCGTGCTGCTGGTCCGGCCGTACTGGTGGAAGACGCTGGCGACGCTGGTGATCGCGATCCTGGTCGTGCTGGTGTTCATGCTGGCATTCGGGGCGATCCTGGGAATCCTGTCGGCGATCTTGACCGGTCCGGCCTTCCAGGCGATCGCCACCGCCTGCTCGATCGCCTTCTTTGCGATGGTCGGGGTGTTCTTCAGCGCCCTGGTGCTGACGCTTCATTCCGCCGCCGCCAGCAGCGCGGCCTGATATTCCTGTTGCAGGGCCGACAGCAGCTCTTCCAGATCCCCCTGCACGATGTCGGACAGGCGATAGAGAGTCAGATTGATGCGGTGATCGGTGACGCGGCCCTGCGGGAAGTTGTAGGTCCGGATGCGCTCGGAGCGCTCGGCGCTGCCGACCTGTAGCTTGCGTGAGCGGGCCTGCGCGGACAGCTGTTTTTCCTGCTCAGCGGCCAGCAACCGGGCCGCCAGCAGCGCCATGGCACGCGAGCGGTTCTTGTGCTGGGAGCGCTCGTCCTGGCACTCGACCACGATGCCGCTGGGCAGGTGGGTGATGCGCACCGCCGAGTCGGTCTTGTTCACGTGCTGGCCGCCGGCGCCGGAGGACCGATAGGTATCGACGCGCAGCTCGGCAGGGTTGATCGACACCTTTTCGATCTCGTCGAGCTCAGGCAGGATCGCCACCGTCACGGTCGAGGTATGGATGCGGCCCTGGGCCTCGGTGGCGGGCACGCGCTGCACCCGGTGCGTGCCGGACTCGAACTTCAGGCGCGAGAAGGCGCCGCGCCCGACCACGCGGCAGATGACCTCGCGGTAGCCGCCGTGCTCGCCGGCGCTTTCGCTCAGCGTCTCGATCTGCCAGCCCTGCGACTCGGCGAAGCGGCTGTACATGCGCAGCAGGTCGCCCGCGAAAATGGCGGCCTCATCGCCGCCGGTGCCGGCGCGTATCTCCAGGAATATGTTGCGCTCGTCGCGCTCATCGCGCGGCAACAGCAGCTGCTGCAGGTCCAGGCCGCGCCGGTCCAGGGCACCCTCGAGCAGCGTGATCTCCTCGGCTCCGAGGGCCCGGATGTCGGAATCCGCGTCGCTCAGCATCTCCCGTGCGGCTGACAGCTCCCGCTCCAGGCGCTGATAGCCCTCGAACGCCTCGGCGGTAGGCTGGAGGCGTGCGTACTCCACCGATAACTCCCGGAATTGCTGCAGATTTTCCAGCACCTGCGGGTCGGCCAGAAGGTGGCGCAGCTCCTCGACGCGCTGTTCGGCTTTTTCGAGCTTTTGACGGATCGACGTTTTCATCTTCAGCTATAGTCTAATGGTCATGGCCTGTCGCTTTCTCATGCCCGATCGCTTTCCGACGTCCCGTACCCGGCGGACCGGCCGGGCGCCGGGGGTCGCCGCGGCGCTGTCGATCGGCGTCCTGATGCTCCCCTGGGCGACGCCCGCCGCCGCGGCATCGGGTATCCGGGTGGCGGAACTGGCCGATTCCAATGCGCTGATCATGACCGCGGAGATCGCGCTGCGCCGTGATGACTGCGGCCGCGCGGCCGCCGATTACACCGCGGCGGCGCGACGGCTGCCCGATGCGCACGTGGCCGAGCGCGCCGCCGAGGTGGCGCTGGACTGCGGCCAGTATCAGCTGGCCCAGCAGGCGGCGGCGCGCTGGCAGCAGCTCACACCGCGGGATCCGGCACCGCTGTATGCGACGATGCGGGCGGCGCTCGGCCTGTATCAGATCGATGCGGCGCGCGCGGCGTTCGAGCGCTGGCTGCAGAGCAGCGCTGTGGCCGCCGCAAAGCGTGCCGGCATTGCGCAGCAGGTGCAGCAGGTGGCCGACCAAGGCGGGGTCGCCGCGACGCTGGCGATGCTGCGTGGGGCGCGTGCGCAGCCGTTGCAGACGGCGCCGGGTCAGCTCGCGCTCGCGGATCTGGCTCTGGATGGCTGGAACTATCACGAGGCGTTGCAGTACGCGCAGCACGCGCTGGGTGCCGGGGCGTCCCGCGGATCGGCACAGCTGGTGATCGCGCGCGCGCAGGCGGGACTGGGCGACGCCGAGCAGGCCGAGGCGGCCGCGTCGGCGGCGCGCGCGGCGGCGCCGAAGGAGCAGAGCTTTGCCTATGCCGACGTGCTGCTGCTGCTCGGCCACGAGAGCGAGGCACAGCAGGCGATCGAGACGGCGTTGGCGGCGAACCCGGCGCTCAAGTCGCAGGCGCAGCGGCGTCTGGGCCTGATCGCATTCGACAGCGGTGACTACGACGGTGCCCAGAAGCAATTTGCGGCCCTGCTGGGCGATCACGACTCGGCGGCGATCGCGGTCTACTATCTGTCGGCGATCGCCGAGCGGCGCGACGAGCAGAGCATCGCGCTGCGCGGTTACCAGCTGCTCGCCGGTACCGCATTGGAGTCGGCGGCGCGGATGCGCGCCGCGATGCTGCTGTTCAAGAACGGCCAGCATGAGGAGGCGGTGCAGCTGCTCTCGGCGCCCAGCGGCGCCGGCCCGGCCGCGCGCCTCGATGCCGAGATCGCGCAGGCGCAGCTGCTGTCCGATGGCGGCGAGGCCGATCAGGCGCTGGCGCGCATCAACGACGCCCTGGCGCGCGCGCCCGGGCACCCGGACCTGCTGTACCAGAAGGCCATCGTGTTGGAGAAGGGCGGCCGCACCGATGCGGCGATTGCGCAGCTCGAGAGCCTCTACAAGGCGCGGCCGCAGGACGGCGCGATCGCCAACGCGCTGGGATTCATCCTGGCCGATCATGATCGCGATCTGGGCCGCGCGCAGAAGCTCATCGGTACCGCGTTGCAGGCCGAGCCCGACAACCCGGTGATTCTCGACAGCATGGCGTGGCTCGACTATCGCCGCGGCATGGCGCACGAGGCGCTGCCGCTGCTCGAGCGCGCCTTCCGGCTGGACCAGGACGGTGACATCGGTGCGCATTGGGGCGAGGTGCTGTGGGCGCTCGGACAGAAGGCCAAGGCACGCGAGGCCTGGAGCCGCGCGTTGATCGCCGATCCCGACAACACTTCGGTCAAGTCGGCCGAGCAACGTCTCGGGGCGCCGCAACTGCTCACGCCGGGGACGGGCACCTCGATCTGAAGTCCTCCGGGCACGCCGATCTGAAGCTCATCGCGCTGATGGCGGCCACGCTGCTGCTGGGCGCGTGCGTCACGGCGCCACCGCGCAGCGTTGCACCCCCGACCGTCGCGACGATACCGTGGCCGCAGCGCCTGGCGCGGCTGCGCTCGATCCGCGACTTTCAGCTCAGCGGCCGGATCGCGGCCAGCCACGCCAACGAGGGCTTCTCTGCCGGCGTGCGCTGGCGCCAGCGCAGCGGCGCCGCCGACCTGCAGCTGGTCGGCCCGCTGGGTTTCGGCGCGGCGCATATCGAGCTGACCGGACAGCAGCTGCGGGTGACGACCGGCAAGGGCGTCACGCTGGACGGCGCCGCCGCCGAAGCGCAGCTGGCCGCGACGCTGGGCTTTCCGCCGCCGCTCTCGAGCCTGCGCTACTGGGTGCTCGGTGCCAGCGATCCGGCGAGCAGCGCCGAGCAGACGCTCGATGCGCGGCAGCGCGTGGTGCATCTGCAGCAGGATGGATGGCGGATCGATTATGACGGATACACGACGGTGCAATGGCTCGGCCCCACGCCCGAACAACGGCCAACTACGGCGCAGCAGCTGTGGTTGCCACGACGCCTCACCGTCACGCGCGGGGATCTGCGGCTCAAGCTCGTCATCAATGCCTGGCAGCTGTAGGGATGGGCGATGAGCGGGAAGGGGCGATGAGCGAGCCGATGCCCGCGGGCGCGCTGACGTGGTGGCCGGCGCCGGCCAAGCTGAACCTGTTCCTGCAGGTGACGGGCCGGGCCGCGGATGGCTACCACGAGCTGCAGACCCTGTTCCAGCTGATCGACCACTGCGACCGGATCGGCGTCGTGCTGCGCGAGGACGGGCGTATCGAGCGCCATGCCGGGCTGGCCGGCGTCGCGCCCGAGCAGGATCTGGCAGTGCGGGCGGCGCTACTGCTGCAGCGGCACTGCGGGGTGGCGCTCGGCGCGGATCTTCACGTCGTCAAGCGCATTCCGGCCGGCGGTGGGCTGGGCGGCGGCAGCTCGGACGCCGCCACCGTGCTGCTGGCGCTCAATCACCTGTGGCGCACCGGGCTGGCGGTCGCGGACCTCGCCCAGCTGGGCCTGGCGCTGGGCGCCGACGTGCCGGTGTTCGTTCACGGCAGCAGCGCCTGGGGCGAGGGACGCGGCGAGCGGCTCGAGCCGATGGAGCTGCCGCCGCGCTGGTTTCTGGTGATCCACCCGGGAGTCGCCGTGAGCACCGCGGAAGTTTTCCAGGCCCCTGAATTGACACGAAATTCTCCGGTCATCACAATACGCGCCTTTGCGGCGGTCCGCGTCGGCAATGCCTGCGAGCCAGTGGTGCGGTCGCGCTATCCCGAAGTTGCAGAGGCGCTGGATTGGCTTGCCGGGCAGATCGATGGGCCCGGCGAGGGGGCGCGCGCGCGCATGACCGGCACGGGCAGTTGTATCTTCGCGAGCTTCGAGCGTGCCGCGGATGCCGAGCGCATCGCCGCGCGCGTGCCGGATCCATGGCGCAGCTTCGTCGCGCGCGGACTGAATCGCTCGCCGGTGCATGCGCTGCTGTAGCGGGACGAATTGGGGTGTCGCCAAGTGGTAAGGCAGCGGGTTTTGATCCCGCCATACGCAGGTTCGAATCCTGCCACCCCAGCCAACCTTCTTTGAGCACGGCTCTCGGCGTTTTTTCTTGGAAGAACAAGCGGTTGCCTGCTGAGCGGTAGCCCCCATTGCCTCGGCGGCCGCCAGTGCCGCTCCCTCTTTTTGCCCGTCTGTAGACAGCCTGTAGACAGCTTCGGGGGATTCCAGGGGCCTGCTGGTGCCAGCTTCGCTCTCAGTATCCGCCGACGGACGGCCTGCCGTCGCCGCTCTAATCTGTTCGATGTCCTGGAGCTTCGCGCCTTTGACCCAGGCCGCGTAGGTTCTCAGCATCGTCTCGACGCTGTGGCCGTCCTCCTGGGCCACGAGAAGGGGATTGTCCCCCTTCATGAGCCGCCAGCTGATGTACGTGTGGCGCGCGTTATAGGGCTTGCGATAGCGAATGGGCAGAGTCTCCAGCACCTCGCGCCAGCGGTTATAGGGCAGGTAGACCGTCTCGAACGGTTCGCCACTCTCCGTAAAGAACACGCAGTCATGATTCAGCTTGTCGGCGGCGACCATCCGCTCCCGAAGCGCCAACTGTGCCTGCAGCACGTCCAGTGCCCGCGGACAGAGAGTGATCGCCCTGTCTTGATTGGTCTTGGGCCGATTCTTCGCACGTGACAGGACCACGGCCTTAGTGATGCTAATCGTGCCGCTGCCGAGGTCGCAGTCACTGAGCTTGAGCGCAAACTGCTCGGACTGGCGCAACCCAGTGAAGAATCGGAACTCCTCGTAGTTCCCGTACCACTCGCCGTGCAAGTGATGCGACGCGGAAATGATCGCCTCGACGTCCGGCACCGCGAACGGATCCACTGGCGGGCGATCCCTTCTGGTGATGCGGAACGTCGATAGTGACAAAGCCGGATTGAACAGCCCCGGGCGATCCTTGTAGCCGAACTTGAACGCTGTCCGTATCGCGCTGGTGACGTTGTTGTAGGTCTTTTTCTTCTTGCTCTTCGTATGGTCCGCGACAATTTTCGCCAGCTGTGAGTAGACGATCTTCTCGAATGGCTCCTGGCCGATCTTCGGTCTGAAAATCACATCCAGGATTTCGCGGTAACCATCCAGCGTGGAGAACGCCAAGTCGTCCATCGACACGCGCATCTCGCAGTGAGCCAAGAACCTGTCAAAGACCTCGCCGCACGTCTCCGCCTTGTCACTTCTCGCCGTAGGCAGCTCAGCTTTGTAGCGATAATCCGGAAATTCCTCCTCGAATGTAAACCGGCGTGCAATTCTGACCAGGATCGGGGTGTAACCGGCGTCCAAAATTGACCACCCTGTACCCTGCGAGGCTGAGAAGGCCGAGCAGGGAGAACTGGGGTGCTATGCGTGGAGACGATCGGCAAGATCCGCCGT
>DATAWM010000046.1:0-40306 GCA_036267195.1 Steroidobacteraceae bacterium | reverse complement strand
CTCATACCACCCCGCACGGCTTGCACCGCCGAACGGCGCAAATGCGCCTGCGTGGCCATGCCCAACTTCCGAGCATCCACTCTGCTCTGCATGCCTCCGATGATACCACATTACGCACTATTTGATGCACTGATCAGTAAGTAAGTGCCATTGCACCTAGCCGCACTATATCTGTGCAGGGACTTCCCGTGGAGTCCATAGCGCCACCGGCGCCGACATCGGCGTTGCGCAAATTTGCCGGCTGAAAGACTCCTAGATGGGCATCTTCCACGCAGTTATCGATCGAACCTCGACGCGTTGCGATTAGGCAAGACATTTGCCTGGACTTGGATAGCGATGCCCCGCATTCCGATTAAAACAGCTGCTTGCAGCAGCCTGCAGATTCCCGGCGTCAGTGCGCGGCAGGCAAAGCCAGACGACCCCGCGCTCTCCGTAATGACCGATTTTCGGGAACTCAACCCGGTCACGGTTTCCGAGAGCGCAACGATCGACGATGCGCTCGAGCACATGAAGCACGCGGGCGTGCGCAGCGCGTTTGCAATTGCAATTCAAGGACAGCTTGTGGTCGGTCTGATCACCGCGTACGACATCACCGGTGAGAAGCCCATGCAGCATATGCTTTCGGTGGTCAGTTCCAGACCCGAAGTGCTGGTGCGAGATATCATGCAGCGCGTCGACGACTGGCAGGTGGTGGATATCAAAGACGTTGATCGCGCAGCGGTCGTGGACGTAGCGCGTTTGTTCGACAAGACGCACTTGACCCATATTTCCGTGCTCGAGAGCGCCAATGATGGAGAACTGCGCCTGCGTGGTCTGCTATCGGCGGCACGAGTCAGCCGGCTGCTGGCAAAATAGTCCTCGACTCTCCAGCTGCGCCAAATGCGTCTCCGTGCAGCATTAGGATAGGTCGCATCACGATCGAGGCGGTCAGTCTGGACAGCACGATCGTCAAGTGACGAAGTCAACGCCGACGTGCCAAGAGTCTGTCGCGAAACTCAACGTTATGTGCGACACCGTTGATTGACCCCTATCGGCGATACCCCTCGCAGCACCATCCACGTTAGCGCCGCGATTCGCTGCCACTAACTGACGGATTCCTTCCCCGAGGACTTTCCTGGCGCCAGACCACCGGTAGACTTCCGGTAGACCTCAGCGCCTAAAACAGCTGGCGTTTTCCCGCAGAAATCCGCAAGGTTTTGAGTCAGACAGCCAGTAACCCTTTGTCTTCACTCAGAAAACAGGGTCGCACCAGCCCTCACGCCTTCTCCCCCACCGCTAACTCCGCGGATTTGAAGCTGACCCCGCACGAATGATCCGGGCAATACCCGTCCGGATTCTTCGCCAGGTACTGTTGGTGATACTCCTCGGCGTAGTAGAACGCCGGCGCCGCGCGGATCTGCGTCGTGATGGCGCCATGGCCGGCCTCGCTCAGGGCGCGTTGATACACCCGGCGCGATTGCTCCGCCGCCGCGTGCTGCGCGTCGGAGAAGGTGAAGATCACCGAGCGGTACTGCGTGCCGATGTCGTTGCCCTGGCGCATGCCCTGGGTCGGATCGTGCGATTCCCAGAACACACGCAGCAGCTGCTCGTAGCCGGCGCGCTTGGGGTCGAACAGGACCTGCACCACCTCGGCATGGCCGGTCGAACCGGTGCAGACCTGGCGGTAGCTCGGGTCGGCGGTGTCCCCGCCGACATAACCAACCGCGGTGGAGTACACCCCGGGCAGCTGCCAGAAGGTCTTCTCCGCGCCCCAGAAGCAGCCCAGACCGAACAGCGCCCGCTCCAGGCCCTCGGGAAACGGGGGCCGGATGCGATGCCCGTTGACGAAATGCGTCTCAGGAATGTCCATTACGCCTCCTCGCGTCCCGGCTTCACAGGATCATGGACGCCGCGGGCCGCCTTCGCAACCGCCGCGGCTCAGTTGAGCAGCAGCCCCATGCTGTCGACGCACTTGAGCACGCGCGCGCACGATGCTCGTGATGGTCAGCAGGTCCTCGTAGCGGGTGATGAACAGCCGCATGCTCGCCTTATTGCTGGGCGCAGATGCGGCGGTCACATCAGCCCCGCCGATGCCACTGCCCCGTTCATTCTCGTTGTTTTCATCGTCGCACTCGGCCCAGTGCCTGGACAATCGCGCGCGTGCCTCTGACGATATGCTCAGGGCAAGTCGATATTATACACGTCCCGGAACATCAACATCCTGAAAGCCAGCCACACGCCCGAACAGGAAACGCTTGTCATCAATGGGGTCTCGCGTTGGCTGCCGCGTTGCCGCTACAATCGCGGCGGCAAGCGCGGCAGATCCCCTTCGCCGGCGTGCCACCCCGACCGCATACGAGCCGACATGAGCGCCATCTGCCAGCCGCACAATCTGCGCCGCCCGATCAGTCACGGCCCCAAGCCCTACGGCGTACGCGTCAGTCTTCGCCCAGGCGACCCGTTTCGCAAGATCATGGGGGCGGAATGGCACCGCAGCCACTGGTTCGCGACCGCGGCCGAGCGCGACGCGGCGCTGGCCGAGATGAGCCGCAAACACGAGTATTCTCGCATCGGCGACAAGCCGGCGCTGCTGTTCGAGAAAATCGAGGACCTCGCGGCCAGCCGCGGACTCTAGCCACCGCGGCACTGGCCGCCGGTGCGCTAAAAGCTGTGGCCCAGGTACAGATAGAAGGCGGTCGAGCCGCTCTGGTCGTAGCCGCCTGCCAGATACACCGGACCCAGATAGGTATCGGCGGCGACGAATACCGAAGCATCGGTGCGCAGCGAGGTGAAACTCATCTGGCTGCGCTGCATCCAGACGTTGCCGGATTCGAGCGACATCCCGACGTACGCCGGCACGTCCAGGATCCCCTCGCCGCCGTTGCCGATCTTGTGCAGGAAGATCAGCCTGCCGATCACGTACTGCGGCCCCGCCAGCGTGTCGCCGCGCACGCCGGAGAGGTTCAGGAAGCCGCCGAGCGGAAAGTAGGTACGCACATTGGTCTGGTTGCCGCCGACGGTGTTGCCGCCCGACAGCCACGCCACCAGCGTATTCCTGGCCCAGGAATGCACCCCGCGCCAGTCGAGCGTGAACAGGTCGGTTCCCGGCTGTCCGCCGCGGTTGTCCTCGAGCGTCAACTTCGTGGTCAGCGCCTGCCCGGCGTGCGGAAAGCTCGGACTGTCGAGTTGATCGAAACCAAAGCCGAGCGAAAACTCATCGACATCGAAGTTCGAGCCATGGGCGCTGAAATCACCCAGACTCACGCGCTCGCTGCCGCTGGTGTTCTGCGCACCCAGCCGCAGCTCGCCCCAGTTTCCGAACGCACGGCCGAAATCCAGGCCGTAATCGGCGCTGCGCACCAGGTACTCGCCGATCTGCCGGCCGCCCTCGACCTGTGCGACGTCGTGCTGCTCGACCAGCGCGTGCGGATCGATGAAGTATTGCGCGGCATTGGACAGCGGCTGATAGAACTCGGTGGATACCGACGGGGAGCTGCCCACCTGCACGGTCCAGTCCGACTCGCCCCCCAGTGAATTGAGCTCGGTGACATCCAGGCGCGCCGCGGCGTCGAAGGTCGTATTGCCCTCGAAGTCGTCCTGCATCTGCATCCCCAGGCGCAGGTAGTTCGGGCCCCAGGAGTTGCGCAGCGCGGTGAAGTCCAGGCCGTACTGTCCGGACGGATCCTGCTGCAGCTGGTAGTCGAGCGTCTCCAGATATCCGCGCCCGTAGAGCAGCTGGACCTGCTGCTCCAGTGCCTGCGGATCGGCCGGCTTGCCGCTGAAGCGGTCGAACATGTCGTGAATCTGGCGCTGGTAGGCGGTCGAGTCCGGATCCACGCGCACGAATTGTATCGTCGGCAGCGCCGAGCGCCGCTCGGCGCGCGCCGCCAAGTATTGCGCATACTGCGCCTCGGGCAACGCCAGGCTTTGCAGGCGGCTCTGCACGGTGCGGACGGCGCCTTCTCCGGCGCTGACGATCTTCAATTCGTCGGCAAAATCGTACGAGGAATAGTTGCCGAGCTGCGGGGTGATGAGGATGTCGCTCGGATCCAGGCTCGCCAGTTCGGTGCTGACATTCCGGCGCACCAGGATCGAGAGCATCTGGTTGGTGATGCCCGGCAGCGATATCAGTCTCTTGCGCGGCTGCAGCGTGTAGCCCGCATCGACCACGATCAGTACGTCGACCCCCATGGCACGCGCCACGTCGATCGGCAGGTTGTCGATCAGGCCGCCATCGGCCAGGATCTGGCCGCGGTACTCGACCGGCGCGAATACCCCTGGCACCGACATGCTCGCGCGCATCGCCGTCGCCAGATCGCCCGCGCCCAGCACGGTAGGGGTGCCGGTTGCCAGATTGGTCGCCACCGCCCGAAAACGCGTCGGCAGCTGATCGAAATCGCTGATGCGCGCCACCGGCAGGGTCAGTTGGCGCAGAGTCTCGGTGAGTTTCTGGCTCTGGATGAGCCCCCGCGGGATGACGAGCTTGCGGCCCTGCAGCCCGAGCGGCAGGTTGACCAGGTATTGCTCCTCCTCCTGCTTGCGGCGGTAGTCCAGCGCACCGAGCGGCGGGTGATCGCGAAAGGCGATCTGCCAGTCGACCGAGGCCATGGCCTGCGCAATCTGCTGGCCGGACATGCCGCTCGCGTACAGGCCGCCGACCACCGCCCCCATGCTCGTGCCGGCGATGGCGTCGATCGGTATGTGCAGGCGGTCGAGCATTTCCAGCACGCCGATGTGGGCCGCGCCGCGCGCGCCGCCGCCCGACAGTACCAGCCCGATGCGCAGCCGCCGGCGCGCCGCCGGTGCGCCGCTCGCCGCGGGCGGCGCTGCCGACGGTCCTGCGGATGCCGCCGCGGCAGCGCTCGCCGCGCTCGCCGCGCCGTCCGGGGGTGTTTGCGCCAACGCCGTCACACACAGGAGCAGCGACGCCGTCAGCGTAATAGTTCTGGATATGCACATGCACTGAACACGGCCGCAAAGCGGCCGCGGCGATCTTAGCATGCGCATCCGCATCACTCGCCGTACGTTCGGGGCGCTACCGCGCCCCGGACTCAGGCAGGTAAGCTTGCAGCCATGAGCTATGCACTGATCATTTCACTGGTCATCCAGGCGGCCCTGATCGTTCATTGCGTGCGCACCGGCCGCAACATGCTGTGGATTCTCGCCATCGCGCTGCTGCCGGCGGCGGGGTCGCTGGCGTACGTGCTGGTGGAGATAGTCCCGGGGCTGTTTCGCAGCCGCGGCACACGCAGCGCCGTGCGCGGAGTGCGCCGCGCCCTCGACCCGGCCCAGGCTCTGCGTCGCTACGAGGCCGAGGCCCAGCGCACCGGCGACGTTGCCAGCCGCCAGCACTATGCCGAGGAGCTGATCCGGCACGGGCGGCCGCAGCAGGCGGTCGAGGTCTATCGCCAGGCACTCACCGGGCTGTACGAGTCCGATCCGAACCTGATGCTCGGCCTCGCGCGCGCCCAGTTCGACGCCGGCGCCTTCAGCGACGCCCGCGCCACCCTGGAGGACCTGGTCGGGCGCAACCCGCAGTTCCAGTCCCCGGACGGACACCTCTTATATGCGCGCGCGCTGCAGGCCGAAGGCAATGTCGCGCGCGCGCTCGAGGAGTATGCCGGCGTGTCGCGCTACTACGCCGGTGCCGAGGCGCCGCTGCGCTACGCCCAGCTGCTGCACCAGAGCGGCAACGCCGAGCAGGCGCGCCGCGTGCTCAAGGAGCTGCTCGACAACGCGCGCACGGCGCCGCGCTACTACCGCCGGATGCAGCGCCACTGGCTGCTGGTCGCCGAGCGCGAGCTCAGCAGCCTGTCATGACGCCCCGCGGCCGCGGGGCTGCTGCTGGGTAATGCAGTGCAGGTTGCCCCCGCCGAGCAGGATCTCGCGCGCGGGTATGCCGATCATGCGCCGGCGGGGAAATACCCGGCGCAGCGCGGCGCGGGCGGCGCCGTCGGTGCGCACATCCAGCAGCGGCAGCAGCAGCGCACCGTTGGCCAGGTAGAAGTTGACATAGCTGCCCGCCAGCCGCTGCCCGGCCCGCAGCGGTCGGATGCCCGGGCGCTCGACGATGCCGCCGGCCTCGCGCCGCGTCAGGTACAGCGGTCCGGGCGAGGGAATCTTGTGTACCTTCAGGCGCCGGCCGCGCGCATCGCGCGCGGCCAGCAGCCGCTCCAGCGCGGCCGCCGACACGCGCTGCTGCGGGTCGCGGACGTCATCGCTCCATGTCAGGCACACCTCTCCCGGGCGCGCAAAGCAGGCCAGGTTATCGATGTGGCCGCCAGTCTCGTCGTCGACGACGCCGCACTCCAGCCAGATCACCCGGCTCGCACCCAGGTAGCGCATCAGCAGCGCTTCGATACGCGCGCGGCCGAGCGAGGGATTGCGGCGCCGATCCAGCAGGCACTGCTCCGTCACCAGGACCGTGCCCTGGCCGTCCACGTGGATGGCGCCGCCCTCGTTCACCAGCGGCGCACAGTAGCGCTCGCAACCGGCCAGCTCGAGCACCTTCTGCGCCACCACGCGGTCGTGTTCGCAGTCGCGGTAAATGCCGCCCCAGGCATTGAAGCGCCAGTGCACCCCGCGCAGTGTGCCGGCCGCATTGACCACGAACGTGGGACCCACGTCGCGCATCCACGCATCGTCGCTGCTGAGCTCCACCACCCGCACCGGCGCCGGCAGGCACGCGCGCGCGTGGCGGTACTGCGCCGCCGACACGCCGACGGTCACCGGCTCGAAACGCGCCGCCGCGGCAGCCACCGCCGCGAACGCCTGCTGCGCGGGCTGCGCACGGCGGCGCCAGTTGTCCGGCCGCTCCGGCCAGAGCATCCAGCAGCCAGCGTGCGGCTCGTACTCGGCCGGCATCCGGAAGCCGTCATGCGCCGGCGTGGTGGTCAGCGTGCGTGCCATGGTGCGGGCCATTCTAGCAATGCGCCGCCGACCGCGGCGGTGCGTGCTAGCATCGCACCGATGCGGCGCGCCCTGATCATCGTCGGTGCCGTGGTACTGCTGGCCGGGCTGCTGTGGCCGTGGCTCGGGCGGCTGCCGCTGGGCCATCTGCCCGGCGATATCGTGATCGCACGCCCCGGATTTCGCTTCTACTTTCCGATCACCACACTGATCATCGTCAGCGTGTTGGTGACGCTGCTGTTGCACCTGTTCCGCCGTTGACACGGCGTCGGTATGGTCGGCGCTGCGCTGACCGCCCCCGGCGCGGCCGCCCTGTCGCGGCTCGGCCGCCGTCAGAGCCGGCGCTGTACCGGCGGCGGCGGGGTGTACTGATAGATCCAGGTTTCGCTCAGCGGCTGGCCGTCCAGGCTCAGAAACAGTCTCAGGTTGATCGGCTCGACGCTGTCATCCGTCAGCCGCAGATCGAACATCGCGCGCCAGCCGCCAGTCGGCGCCAACGGGCGCGCCGAGACCAGCTCGATCTGGCCGCGGGTAGCACTGACGATCGACTCGACCGGCGCGTTCGCGCCCATCAGCGCAAAGTCGCCGCCGACGAAATCCACCACGAAGCGCCAGGAAAAATAGCGGCGCGGCTGCCCGACGATGCCACCGATGCCGTCACGCGTCGCCTGCACCTGCGCCAGCCGGCACACCACCGGGTTGTAACGGCACCAGTACAGCCGATAGGCGAACCGCAGTTCCTGCCCCGGTTGCGGCTTGTCGGCCGGGTTCCAGAACGCGACGATGTTGTCGAAGGTCTCGTCCGCGGCCGGAATCTCGACCAGCATCACGGCGCCGCGGCCCCAATCGCCCTTCGGCTGCACCCACACGCTCGGACGGCGGTCGTAGAACACGCCGTCGTCCTGATAATCGGCAAAATTGCGGTCGCGCTGCATCAGCCCGAAACCGCGCGGGCCGTCATCGAGATAGGAATTCACCCGCAGCGCCGGCGGGTTGACCAGCGGCCGCCACAGCCATTCCCCTGCGCCGGTGTACAGCTGCAATCCGTCCGAATCGTGGATCGCGGGCCGCCAGTCCTGCGATAGCCGGTGCTGGCTCTGGTCGTAGTAGAACATGCTGGTGCCGGGGGCGATGCCGATCCGCTCGATGACCTTGCGGGGGTAGAGCGCCGCGTCGATATCCATCACCACGCTGTCGGCCACGCTGATGACGAAGCGATAGGCCCCGGTGGTGCTGGGCGAATCCAGCAGCCCATAGACCGTCACCGTGCTCACGTCCGCGGCCGGCCGCTCGAGGTAGTAGGCGATGAAGTCGGGAAATTCCTCGGGCCGCGCCATGCCGGTGTCGATCGCCAGGCCCCGCTGCGACATGCCGTACTGCATGTCACCGTCGACCGCCCGAAAGTAGGAGGCGCCCTGGAAGGCCGCAAAGTCCCGGTGCCAGTCGGTATGAAACAGCAGTCGAAAGCCGGCGAAGCCCAGGTGCGCAGGCAGCTTGCGCGCGTCGATGCCGCTGCGGCTGTAATCGAACAGCGCCGGGTCGAACGCCAGCTCCTGCGCCATGCCGTTCTCCACCGTATACAGCCGGACCGGCTTCCTGATCGTGAAGCCCAGGTGGAAGAAGCGCGCCTGGAAGCGCAGTCCCTCCCCCGCCCACAGCGAGCGCTGGTCGCGGAACTGGATCGCCTGCCATTGGTCCCAGCTCAGCGCGGCGATCTGCGGCGGCAACACCGCGCTCGGCTGCCGATATGCGGCCGCCGCCAGCGAGTGAGCGAGCCCCTTGAGGCTGGCGTAGTCGAATGGCTCGGGTGCGCCGAGGCGTTTGGGCGGCGGCGGACCCTTCGCCGGGGCAGCCTGTGCCGCCTGCGCCGCCGACCAGCGCGGCGCCGACGCTGCGGCGACCAACGCGGCGCCGGACTGCAGGAATCGACGTCGATACATGTGGATGGACGCAGCTGTCGTTTTACGATGCGGCCGGCTCGCGGCCGCCGGCCATTGTAGCGCGATCCGCGCCACAGGCCGTGCGCGCCCACGGATGCTGCGTGCCGGCCGGCTGATTGACGCGCGCTGACCGTCCCCCTAACCTGCCGGGCTGCAGCCATCGGCCGCGTGCTGAACGGCTATAATGCCCGCGCCCGCCGACCGCAGCCCTGTTCCATCGCTCGGCGTCGAACATAGATCCCCTTACGAGGAATCGTAGCATGAGCCCTGCTATCCGCCTGGTACGCGCCATGGAAATTCTCGACTCGCGTGGCTCCCCGACGCTACGCGTATCGGTCCATCTGGACGACGGCAGCGTCGGTACGGCGTCCGTGCCCTCGGGCGCTTCCACCGGTGAGAACGAGGCGGTCGAGCTGCGCGATGGTGACAAGGCCCGCTACGGTGGCAAGGGCGTACGGCGGGCCGTGGCCAATGTCAATGACATCATCGCCCCGGCGCTGCTCGGCCGCGATCCGCGCCAGCAATCGGCGCTCGATCACCTGCTGATCGACCTCGACGGTACGCCGAACAAGTCCAAGCTCGGCGCCAACGCCATTCTGGGGGTCTCGCAGGCACTGGCGCGCGCGGCCGCCACGGCCTGCGCGCTGCCGCTGTACGCCTATCTCGGCGGCCCCGGCGCCCGCCGCCTGCCGGTGCCGCAGATGAACGTCATCAACGGCGGCAAGCACGCCGACTCGAGCCTCGACTTTCAGGAATTCATGATCGTGCCGCACGGCGCGGCGAGCTTCGCCGAAGCGTTACGCTACGGCGCCGAGACCTTTCAGGCGCTCAAGGGACTGCTGCACCGGCGCGGTCTGAGCACGGCCGTCGGCGACGAGGGCGGCTTCGCGCCCACGCTCGACAGTAACGAGCAGGCCTGCGAGCTGATCGTGGCGGCGATCGAGCAGGCCGGCTTGCAGCCGGGCAAGGACGTCGCCATTGCACTCGATCCTGCTTCGACCTCGTTCTTCGAGGACGGCAAGTATCGGCTCACACGCAGCCGCCAGGGCGACAAGAGTTCCGAGCAGATGACGGCGCTGTACCGCGCCTGGCTGGATCGCTACCCCATCATTTCGTTGGAGGACGGTCTGGCCGAGAATGATTGGGACGGTTTCCGCTCGCTCACCGCGGCGCTGGGCGAGCGGATCCAGATCGTGGGCGACGACATACTGGTGACCAACCCGATCTACATCCGCCGTGGTATCGCGCAGAAGACCTGCAACGCTGCGCTGATCAAGCTCAACCAGATCGGTACCGTCACCGAGACGATCGACGCCATCGATCTGTGCCGCGGCGCCGGCTGGGGCTTCGTGATCTCGCATCGCTCCGGCGAGACCGAGGACAGCTTCATCGCCGATTTCGCAGTCGCCATGGGCGGAGGACAGATCAAAACCGGCTCGCTGTGCCGCTCCGAGCGCATCGCCAAGTACAATCGTCTGCTGGAGATCGAACAGGAGCTGGGGCCTGCGGCACAGTTTGCGGCCTGAGCCTGCGACCGGTCGCTGCCCAGCCGCCGCGAGATCTGCGTCACGCCGCAGTTGTGTCCCGACCATTTCTCTGAAACACTATCGTCTGCGGAGATGGCATGCCTCCGTGAACCGCCGCTGCTGCGGCTGATGATGCCTACGTTTCCCGGTTCCGGGAGCGTAGTGATGTATACGCGCCCCGTCCCGGCGGCTGGTCGATTTGAGGGACGGTTCATGTGGAAATCCATCCTCGTCATTTGCATCGGCGCCAGCTGCGGCGCGTTGTTGCGCTGGTGGCTGGGTCTGCGGCTCGATGCCTACTTTCCGACCCTTCCCCTGGGCACCTTGGCCGCCAATCTCATCGGCGCGTACGTCATCGGCGCCGCCGTGATGTTTTTTGCGTCTCTTTCCGTGCTCGCGCCCGAATGGCGGCTGCTGGTGATGACCGGCTTCTGCGGCGGCTTGACCACGTTCTCGACCTTCTCGGCAGAGGTCGTCGGCTCGCTTCAACATGGCCGCGCGATGTGGAGTGCCGCTACCATCATCGCGCACCTGGGCGGATCCCTGCTGATGACCTTCGCAGGAATGATGACGGTAGCATGGGCGCGCGGCTAATGTCCGGATTGGACGGCAGCAGCAACGATGGCAGCCGCAACGGCGCGGCCACGACCAGCACGACCAGCACGCTAACCGAGGAGCCAACGTGAACGGTGCATTACTGCGGTTCTACGTGCATGAAGGACATCGCCACCACGGTGTTCTGGTGTGGGAATGGCTGCTGAAGCAGGCCAGCGCTCTGGGAGTGCGCGGTGGCTCGGCGTTTCGCGCCGTGGCCGGCTTCGGCCGCCATCACGTGCTGCATGAGCAGGCATTCTTCGAGCTCGCCGGCAGTATTGCGGTGGAAGTGGAATTCATCGTGACGGACCGCGAAGCCGAGGAATTGCTCAAACTGATTCATCAGGAGCGGATCCGGCTGTTCTATGCGCGTGTGCCGGCGCACTTCGGCGTCATCAACCCCGATCCGGAAGATCCGCCGGCACTGACGTCCGCCGAGTCAGCGTAGTCGACACTGCGCTGAGCGGCCCGGTGGACATCCGCGGCGGAGTGGCAATACCCGGCGCATTGCGGGGGGTTCCAGGCGATTGTGGCACTCCGCCGCGGCGTCCGATCCGTCGATACCGGAGTCAGTCCGCAGGCTGTGTGTGCAGCCTATATGGCAGAGGTGACAGCGTCGGTGGCTGCCGTGTAACAAACGGGTGAATGCACCGCGAACGGGTGCACCGCGGATGAAGCACCGCCCGCGAGCGCCGCCGCCAGTTCCCGCGCCCGCGCATCCAGCTCCACGGCCGCGGTCGCCTCCCAGCTCGCAGCGCGCAGCATCGGCCCCAGATAGAACAAGCGCCCGGCCGCACGGCCGTCGGCGCCGAGCAGCGCACCGAGCTTGCCGGTGCGCAGGCCCAACCCGGTCGGATCCACCGATGCCAGGCCGCCATCGAGTAGATTACGCAGCAGCACGTCCGCGGTCTCGTCGATGCGGTGATCCGCGCCGCTGCATTCGATCACCCGATCGACCCACGCTTCCCGGATCTCGAAGTGCCCGCGAGGACGCCACAACGCGACCAGCCGCTCGCCGTCGGCACACAGCTGCCGAATGCAGCCGGCGCGCAGCTGCAGCCGGCCGCTGCGGCGCAGGTCGTCGATCTTCTCGGCCACGGCGTGCGGCATGCGGTGCCGGTGTACATCCCAGTACACACGCACGTGCCGCAGGAACCGGCGGCGCTGCACCTCGTCGAGCTCGCGCCACAGCAGCGGCGCGAGTTCGCGCACCCTGCCGATGGCCTCGCGCCAGTCCCCGCCGCGGCGCTGTACCGTGCTACACAGCGCCCGCACCCCGGCCACCAGCACCCGCATCGAGGTCGTCGCCAGCCGCGCGCGCACATCGAAGCTGCGCTCCAGCACCGGCGCCCACGCCTCACGCTGCACGTTCGGCAATAGCCCGTGGCGCGACAGCGCGATGATGTGGGCGTCCGGATTGCGCTCGGCGATGGCCACAGCCACGTCGATCATGGTCAGGCCAGTGCCCACCAGCAGCACCGCGCGGTCCGAAGGTCGTATGAAATCCTGTTGGTGCGGATCGCGCACATAGGCCGGATGCCCCGGCACATCCGCCGCGTACGCCCTCGCCACCGGCGGCGGATCACCGCAGGCCAGAACCACGTGGTCCATGGCCTCCTGCCGCCCACCCACACGCACCAGCAGCGCGGTACCCTGCTGCCCGTGACGCACCTCGGTCGCCTCGCCATGCACGCGTTCCAGGCGCACGTGCGGCGGCGCCGTGAGCTCTGCCGTGCGCAGCGCGTCGCGCAGATAATCGCCGTAGAGCGCTCGCGGCAGGAACGATTGCGCGCCGGCGCCCGGCACGCGGCTTTGCGCGAAGCGGACCAGCTGCGAGGGATCATCGCACAGCGGCGGCATCCGTGCGGCCGGCACGTTCAGCACATAGGGGAAGGGCCCGCTGGCGTAGGCCACTCCGCAGCCGACGCTGCGCCGCCGCTCGATCAGTATGATCCGCGTCGGTGCGGCCGGCGGGTGCCTCAGCAACGCGGCGGCCAGCGCACAGCCGCAGAACCCGCCGCCGATGATCGCGATCGTGCGCTGCGATAGTTGCTTCGTCGCTGCCGTAGCCATGGTGCCGGTCCAGGCTACGGCAACGACGGTATCAAATCAGTCTCATCCCGGTTGCAGGGGCGTCACCGCGGGCCTGGCACCACCACCGTGGGGGCGACGCCGCCCGAGGGTGGCGTCACTGCTCACCCTTCACCGCTGCGTGCCCAGCAACTGCTCGATCGCGGCAGCGAAATTCCTCTTCAGCTGGCCATTGAACTGACCGCTCGCGGGCGCTGCAAACCCGGTGTGCACGCCCTTGACGCGGCCGTCGCGACCGATGAAGAACGTGGTCGGCCACGCGTCCAAATCGACAGCCTGCGGAATCGCGGCGTTGACCTGATCAGGCGTGCCGGCCAGCAGTACCGTATAGGCGATATGGTAGGCCTTGATGAAGGCCCGCAGGCGCGTGGGATTGTGCAGCTGATCGGGTTCCTCGAAGTCCAGGGTGACGATCTCAAGCCCGCGCTTGTGGTAACGCCGATACAGCGTCTGCAGGAACGGCGCTTCGTCGTGGCAGTTCGGGCACCAGCTTCCCGCGACGTCGACCAGCACGACTTTTCCGGAGAAGCGCGGATCGGCATTCGAGACTACGTGGCCGTCGAGATCTGTCGCGCTGAACCGAAAAATCTCGCTCGCGTCCCGCACGGTCGTGTGATGCGCGGCATCCGCGGCGCCCGGAAGACCTTTAGCGGCGGCGTCCGCCGGGCGATAGGCGGTGTATTCGGTGATGTTTCCGCGGCCGTCATAGACCCGCAGGCTCAGAGTGCCGCCGGCTGCCGGGGCCAGTTCGATGAGCTCGGCGCGGGTGCCGGAGAAATTGCTGAGAAGCACCTGCCCGCTCTTCCACCTGCCGGTCAACGTGCCGGTATCCCCGTCGACCCGTAATATTGCGGCCGAGACGGCAGAATGCGATTGGCGCACGATGAGGCGCCACGCTTTTTCATTCTTCTTGCGACTTTGTGCCGGAATCAGCCATAGGCCGGCAATCGACGGGGCGGGCTGCCCGTCATCCGGTTGCGGCGATGGGGCGCGCTCGGCATGGATCGCGTATGGTCGTGCCCTGGACTTAGTTGATAGTGTCAGTGGCCCGTAGGTCCCGTCCAGCTTGCCGTCCGCGCCCAGCGTCGCGTCCAGCTCGCGCGCAAACTGATCGAAGCGCAGCACGATGTGGCCATCGTCGTCACTCCCGCTGGTCGCCACCACCCTCGTGTCACCGTTGAAAAGCCACCCGGAGATCTGTGCCCCGTGGGTGGAGATCTGCAACTTGAACGGGATGGTAAGCCCCGGGGCGCTGGCGACCGCGTCCCAAATGCCAGCCGGGTTGGAATTCACTCCCGCCGCACTCGCGGCGCTCGCCGCAAGGACGGATATGGACACCATCGCCGTCAGTGATCTTACGCGCACGGAGAATTACCTCATGGAGCCGGCTGGTAGACCCGCGCGATCGCCTGCGTCGCCAGATCGACTTTGCCCCGGCAGTTTGTTTGTTCCGCCTGAGTATATAAGCGGCAATCGCCGGGCCGTTTGTGCCGATTAGATCGTTTTCGAATAATGCGCAACGACAAATCATAAGCTCGACGCCTTCCGCAACGTCGGCGCGCATCTAAACTTCACGCGCTCGAATAGATCGTCTCACGAGGTTCGGGGTGTCGACAGCATCCCGGAGCACCGCGGCTTCGCAAGGAGCCGGCGAGGATCGCCTCGCCCACGTGGTAAAGGCGCTTAGCCGCGCCATAGCTCCTTGAACATCGTTATACAAACACTCAACCAATGTCGAGGTAGGTCTCCTATGCGTGTATATCCAGGTCGACGGATCAACGGACTGTTGCTTGCGATAGCGGCGGCCGTGGCCGGCAGCATCGGTGGTCAGGCGATTGCCGCGGATGAGCAAAGCCCGGCGCCGGCGCAGGGCCCGACATCCGCGCAGAGTGCGACGAGCGCGCAAAACCCGGTAGTGGCGCAGAACCAGGCAGGACAGCCGGCCGGCCAGGACGGCACCGATGCACTCGATACGGTCGTGGTCACGGGAAGCCGCAGCAAGGGGCGCACGGTCGCGAACAGCGCCTCACCGGTCGACGTCATCTCAGGTCAGGAGCTGCAGCAGACCGGGGAAACAAACCTGGTCGATGCACTCAACCACCTGATACCGTCGGTGAATCTGCCGGCCTCGAACAATCCGGATCTCGGCAGCATGATCCGCGGTGCCCAGCTCCGCAACCTCGATCCGTCCTATACACTGGTGCTGATCAACGGCAAGCGCAGGCACATCACGGCGTACGTCGGCGCGGGTTTTCCCGGATCCGTCGCGGCCGACCTGTCGTTGATTCCGATCTCGGCGATCGACCACATCGAGATCCTGCGGGACGGTGCCTCCGCGGTCTATGGCTCGGATGCGATTGCCGGTGTCGTCAACATCATCCTGAAATCCGGTCGCAGCGGGGGGGATGACGCAGCCCAGTGGGGCAAGACCTACGCAGGCGACGGCGCGGACGGCTTGCTGCAGGCCACTCAAGGATTGCCGCTCGGCGAGAACGGCTTCATCGACTTGAGCGGACAAGCGAACAAGCAGGACCAGGTCACACGCAACTTTCGCCTGAACCCTGGATACCTGACATATCCCGCCATCTCGTCCGGCGGGGGGTTCGTGGGCAAGCTCGGACCCAACAACTCGCTGCCCGCGGGCGACAGCCCCAATCCCGCCGAGGCGACGCGCGACGACAAACCCTGGCAGAACACCGGGCAGCCCGCGTCCTCGAGCACCGCCGCGGCGATCAACGCCGGCCTGCCGCTCAACGAGGCGGCCGATCTGTACGCTTTTGGCACCTTCACCCACCGCGTCGCGTTCTCGCCGGAGAATTTCCGCACGCCGGACCAGATCTACAACAACGACCCGAGCGCGTTGAACCTGTTTCCAGCCGGCTTCACGCCTTACGAGAACATCAATGAGAAGGATTTCCAGTTCAACGTCGGCGTGCGCGGTGAACTCCTGGCCTGGAACTACGATCTGAGCACCGGCCTCGGACGGGACGACCAGGACGTCTACACGCGCAATACGGTCAACTACTCACTGACTTACCCGGGCTCGCCCACCAACTTTTACGACGGAGCACAGATCTACCAGGACTGGACCTCGAATCTGGACATCTCGCGCGCCTTCGACACCGGCCTGCTGCCGCGGCCGTTGCAGGTGGCGCTGGGCGCCGAGGTGCGGCGCGAGAACGATACCGTGACCGCGGGGGAACCGCTGTCGTACTACGGCTCGGGCGCCTCGTCGCTGATCGGCAACCTGCCGCAGAACGACGTCGATGCCGAGCGCACCAGCCAGTCGCTGTACGCGGAGCTGTCAACCAATCTCACGGCCCATTGGTTCGTCGATCTTGCGGGGCGCGGCGAGCACTACTCCGACTTCGGCTCCACTGCGACCGGCAAGTTCGCGACCCGCTATGACATCAGCGATCGTGTGGGATTGCGCGCCACGGTCAGCAACGGCTTTCATGCTCCGGCGCTGGCGACCGAATCCTATACCTACAAGCTCGACATGAACGGCACCACCTCGTACACGCTGGTGCCTTCGTCGGCGAGCGCCCGCGCCCTCGGCGCCACGCCGCTGCAGCCGGAAACGTCCGTGAATTACACTTTGGGCGTGACGTTCGAGCCGGTGCAGGGCGTGGCCGCCGCGATCGATGCGTACCGGATCGACATCGCCCACCGGCTCGGAAATTCCGCGACCGTCGGCTACAACAGCAGCACCGGCGAGGACAGCGCCGGCACGGTGCTCACGTCGGCGCAGATCGCCCAAATCCTGGCGGTGCTGCAGGCGGCGGGCCTTCCCACCACGGGGGCGTTGAATGCCGGTTATTTCACCCAGGTCGGCGATACCCGCACGGACGGCATCGATTTCACGCTCGAGAGCGGTACGCATCTGGGCCCCGGTCAACTCAACTGGAACTTTGCCGCCAACTACAATCACAACGAGATGACCCGCATCAACCCGATACCCGCGGCACTGCAGGGGCTGCCGGACATCGGCACCATCAGCAAGTCCGCCCAATACACGTTGCTGTACGAGGCCCCGCCCGACAAGGAGATCCTCAATCTGAGCTATGCGCTGTGGCAATGGTCGTTCTACGTGCGCGAGAATCGCTACGGGCAGTTGACCCGTCTCAATTCGCTGACGGGCGGCAACTACTATGAGGATGCAATATTTACCACCGACGCCGGGGTCACGTACTTTTTTTCCCATGGGCTGTCGCTGACGGTGGCGGCGGCGAATGCGTTCAACAAGTATCCCAGCACGGTCCCGTATTCGGCACAGAGCGCCAGCACGAAGGCGCAGTACATCAACGCCTGGGACAACAGCGGTCCGGTCGGCCTGCTGGGTGGCACCTACTACGCCCGCGTGGAGTTCAAATACTGAGGCTGCGGCACGCCTGCCGCGACCTGTAACGGTCCGCCCGCGGCCGCAGGCGGTCCTCCGTGACCGCGCTGTGACCGCGAGTCGGTGCGGTTGCAACCGCTTTATAACCAAAGATGACGGTAGTATGTGTCGCGGTTCTATCCGGACCGCGACACACCGGTCTGCGCACACCGTCATGAAACTCCAGCAACTGCAATATCTGGCCGCCGTCATGCAGAACGACCTGAACGTGTCGGCGGCTGCCAAGCGGCTGCGCACCTCGCAGCCGGCGGTCAGCAAGCAGATCCGCCAGCTCGAGGAGGAACTCGGCGTGCGTGTGTTCGTGCGGGCGGGCCGCCAGTTTACCGGAGTCACGCCGATGGGCCATCAGGTGTTCGACCGGGCGCAGTCCATCCTGCGTGAATCCCGGTACATCAGCGCCATCGCCCAGGAGCTTCGCGGCGAGGATACCGGCACGCTGTCGATCGGTACCACCCATACCCAGGCGCGCTACGTGCTGCCGCAGATCATTCGCCGGTTCACCGCCTCGTATCCGAAGATACGCCTGCACCTGCACCAGGGCACTGTGGAGCAAATCGCCGATATGGTGCAGTCCGACCAGATCGACTTCGCCATGGCGACCGGATCGAAGGATTTGTTTGGCGGCTGGGTCCTGTTGCCGTGCTACCGGTGGCACCGTTGCGTCGTCGTGCCGCAGGAGCATCCACTCACGCGGGCTGGGCGGCTGTCGCTGCCGGAGCTCGCGCGTCATCCGCTGATCACCTACGCCTTCAGCCTCGCTGGACCTGCGGCGCTGCAGACGGTATTCGCGGACGCAGGGCTGAGCGTCCAGATCGCGTTGACCGCATGGGACGCGGATGTCATCAAGACCTACGTGCGGCACGGCCTGGGCGTCGGCATCGTCGCGCAGATGGCGCTCGACCCATGCGAGGACGCCGATCTGGTGTGCATCGACGTGTCGCATCTGCTTGCCGCGCATACCACCTGGATCGGCTTCAGCCGCGGCACGCTTCTGCGCCGTTGCATGTACCAGTTCCTGCAGTTGTGCGCCCCGCACCTGCATCGGCAGGCCGTCATCGAGGCGGAGATCTGCCACAGCCAAGCGCAGGTGGACGCGCTGTTCGCCGGCGTGCCGCTGCCGCTGCAGACGGCCGGCGGTCAGACGGCGCAGAACCCGGCGGCACCGCTACGGCCGGCGGAGCCTGTCCCGGCCGCCGCGCCCGGTCCGCCATGAAGCTCCAGCAACTGCGCTACCTATCCGCGGTCGTCAGCAACGACCTCAATGTTTCCACGGCGGCCAGGCGATTGCATACATCGCAACCGGCAATCAGCAAGCAGATCCGCGTGCTCGAGCGCGAACTCGGCGTCCACATCTTCGTGCGGGCCGGGCGGCAGCTGACCGGCATAACCGCGGCCGGAGCGCGCGTGGTGGAACGCGCGCAGCGGGTGGTACACGAGGCGCAGCAGCTCAAACAGATCGGCCGGCTTCGCGACAGCAACGACGGTGTGCTGTCCGTCGGCACGACGCACACCCAGGCCCGCTACGTGCTGCCGCAGATCATCCAGCGCTTTCGTGCATCCCACGCGGGCGTGCAGATTCAGTTACACGTGGGTACCGGCGAGCAGATCGCGGACATGGCACGCTCGGAGCGCATCGATTTCGCCATCGCCACCGGGACGACGGAGCTGCTCAGCAACTGGGTGCTGTTGCCATTGTACCGCTGGTACCGCTGCATCATCGTACCGCAGGGGCACCCGCTGACCCGGCACGCACGGCCGACGCTGGCGGAACTGGCGCGCTACCCGCTGATCACCTATAGCTTCAGTGTATCGGGGCCCTCTTCCCTGCTCGATGCGTTCGCTCGAGCCGGGGTCGAGGCAGAGATTGCACTGACCGCCCGGGACGCCGACGTCATCAAGACCTACGTGCGCCTGGGCTTGGGCGTCGGCATCGTCGCCGAGATGGCCATGGACGAGACCGCCGACGCGGACCTGGTCAGAATCGACGCCTCGCACCTGTTGCCGCTGCATCAGACCTGGGTCGGTTTCAGCCGCAACGCCGTCATGCGTCGCTACATGTACGATTTCGCCGCCGCGCTGGCACCCCATCTGGAGGCGCACGCGGTGGCGGCGGCGCAGCGCTGCACCTCCCAGGCGCAAGTCGACGCCTTGTTCGCAGACAGCCCGGTGCCGCTGCGCCGCTCCGGCACCTCCTGACGTGGCGCCACGCCTTGGGGCGTCCGCGCCTATAGCAGCCCGATCGCGCGGCCGGCGAGCGCGACAGCGAACCACAGGGTCAGCGCCAGGATCGCGGCCGCCTTGCGCGCAGTCGGTGCGCCGGCGAGCGCGCGCCGGTGCAGCGTGAAATAGAACGCAACCGCTACACCGAGCAGCAGCATCTTGGCCCTGAACGCCGCATTGGCGTAGTAGCGCAGCGGCCCGTCGGCAACCAGCAGGATCCCCGAGACCACCAGGGCCGCGAGGCTCCCGAGCAGCAGCGGCGTGAGGTCGCTGGCGATCCGGGCCGCCGGCTGACGCAGCCGGATCCATCCGAGCGCGCACAGGTCGATGATCAGGACCGATCCGCCCAGCAGCGATAAGCCGAGCAGATGCACCATTTCGATGATGGCGAAGCCGTAGGTCGAGCGATTGATCGCCACGCCCAGCGCAGTGGCGCCTAGCCACCTGAAGACCGGCAGCAAAGACATATCGTCCCGGTACCGGCGCGGCTTTCAGTGAAAGTAGGCGATGGCCCGGCCACACACCACGATGGCGCTCCACAGCACCAGCGATAGGGCGGCCGCGCGCCGTGCCGGCACGGGTGTGAACGGCGAGCGGTCCCAGGCCGACACCGAGCGCAAGATCGTGCGATGAAACAGCAGCGCGTTCAGGCCCGCGGCCACCAGCAGCACGGACTTGATGCGAAAAGCGGTGTTTCGATAGGCATCCGCGGCCTCGGAGACGAACAGCAACGCGCCACTGAGCGCCATCACCACCAGGCCGCACCAGGTCCACGGCAGGATTGCCCGGGTCACCGACGACACCGGCTCACGCTTGAGCAGCCACCCGAGCAGCCGCAGGTCCACGATCGCGATCGTGCCGACCATCAGCGTGACGCCCAGCACGTGAACCGACTCGATGATGGAGAACCACCAGTCCGACTGGCGGATGGACGTGCTCAGCGGCGTCGAGGACAGCCACTGGCACCACTGCGCCACCATGCCCGGCGGCACGTGTCAGCGGGCCGCACCGGCCGCGCTCGCGCCGTGGGCACTCGCGCTCGGCCGGTC
This sequence comes from Steroidobacteraceae bacterium, assembly GCA_036267195.1. Lineage (GTDB taxonomy): Bacteria > Pseudomonadota > Gammaproteobacteria > Steroidobacterales > Steroidobacteraceae > FEN-1191. The sequence continues at coordinate 19,599 of DATAWM010000046.1, read as the reverse complement.
GCCCGGGGCGCCGTCGCCGGGGGATCCGCCCTCGACGAAACGCCCGTCGGGCAGCTTGACGCGCCGCGCGTCGATGAAGTTCGAGCCGTCCTTGGCCAGGTAGCCGTCGACGACCAGCTGGTCGCCGAGCTTGATGTCGCCGCGCTTCCATCCCCGGCGCGACAGCGCTCCCGGCCCGCCGCCCTCGCAGATCCAATGGCTGGTCGAGCCGTTGGCGGCGTTCAACACGTCCAGATAGAAATAGGAGTGCGGGTTGGTCCACTCGATCTTCGTCAGCACCCCGATCAGCCGCACGGGCTTGGCGCCGTCGAACTCGGCGGCGAACGAGTGGTGCGCCAGCGCCGGCAGCGCGGCGAGCAGCGCGGTCAACGTGGCGATTGTGAGCGGTTTGGTGTGCTTCATGCGGACGATCTCCTGACTGGGACTGGCGTGCGTTGCGCGGGCGGGTCCGGCGGGCCGGTTGCCCGCCGCCGCGCCGTCGATCAGCGCAACGCCGCGTGATTGCGGTAGTAATCGGGCGACGGAGGATTGTCCGGCAGCGTCTCGGGCAGATCCGCGCCGCGATTGCCGTTCGGGCCGATCGCGCCTGGGCCGGGTCCGAGATGCTTGGCGTCGATGTTGTTCTCCTCGCAGGCGTACTCTCCCAATCCCTCCCCGGGCCTTCCGAGCACCCAGGTACGCGAGTAATCGAACGAGTGCGTGTAGAACTTGGGATCATCGACGGTGAGCAACAGGTGCAGATGGTAGGCGTCGGGCCGCGACCAGCGCTCGATGGTGTGCACCTGGCCGCTCACGGGGTCGGCATTCTCGTCGCCCCATACCTCGTGATCCTTGAAGCCCACGCTGTCGACCACGAGTGTGCTGCCCCGCCATATGCCGATCGGATGGCCGAAGAAGCGCGGCTGCGGGTCAGGGCTGCGCTGGCGTCCGTCCACCGGGATCAGGCGGTAATCCTGGTACCAGTACAGGAAGGCGACCTGCTTGGTCGTCTGCAGGATTGCGAACGGCAGGCCGCTGGCATCGTGGCGCGGAATGCCGCCAAGGATGCACAGCGCTTCCGGATCAATCGTCTTGGTGCGGTTGTACGCGAGCGCGGCCTGGCCGGCGGCCGTGAGCGGCAGCTGGAAGCCCGGCAGGTCACGCCCGAGGTTGCCGGTCGGCTTGCCCTTCTGGCGCAGCGGCTTCCAGTAGCCGGTAAGCTCCGGATGACCGGCGGCGTCGCGGGGGGCCGGCGGCAGCGGACCGCTCGGCTCGGCGCCTGCCAGTGCGCCCGGGCCGTCGCCGTCGTCGGATGGCAGCGCTACGATCGACCCGGTTACAGGCCAGCCCCCGGCGAGCGCCGCGGTGCCGCTCAGCGCTGCCCAAGCGGCAACGACGAATACAATGGATGACCTGCCGATCATTGGCACGTTTGATTCCAACTAACAAGGCTATCGGACGGCCATCATAGGCAACGGCGTCCGCGCGCGAGGAATCTGTTCGGAATATCATTATTCCGAATTGGCTCGCGGATTTGCCCTGTCGCATCGGTCGAACCGGCGCTGCGGCGCGTGCGCAGCGAGCGTCACGCGCTCTGTGCCGCCGCCAGCGCCTGCGTGATGTCCTCGAGCAGATCGTCGACGTCCTCCAGCCCGATCGACAGCCGCACGGTGCCAGGCCCGATGCCGGACAGGCGCTGCTGCTCCTCGGTCAGGTCGCGGCTGACCAGCAGTTGCGGCGGCATCACCAGCGACTCGGTGGCCCCGAGACTCGCCGCCAGCGCGAACAACTGCAGCGCCTCCGCAAAGCGCCGCCCGGCCTCCCATCCGCCGCGCAGATCGAAGCTGATGATCGCGCCGAACTCGCTCATCTGCGAGCGCGCCAGCGCGTGCTGCGGATCGCCCGGCAACCCGGGGTAGCGGGTGCGCTCGACCGCCGGATGCACCGACAGATACTCGGCCACGCGTTGCGCGCTGGCACTCTGCGCGCTGTAGCGCAGGAAGTAGGTCTTCAGGCCGCGCTGGATCAGGAATGCCGCGTGCGGGTCGAGCACGCCGCCGAGCACGGTGAAGTCCGGCCGCAGCGGCCGCAGCAGCGCGCGGTTGCCGATCACCGCGCCGCCCATCACGTCGCCGTGCCCGCTGACGTACTTGGTCAGGCTGTGCAGGTAGAAGTCGACGTCGTAGCGGCCGTGCTGGTGCACGCCGGCGAAGGTGTTGTCAAGCACCGTCAGCGCCCCGTGCTCGCGTGCCAGGCGCGTGATCGCGGCGATGTCGGCGACCTTGTTGATCGGATTGGTGGGACTTTCGAACATGATCAGCCGCGTGGGACGCTCGGCCAGCACGCGCTCGATGGCCGGCAGATCCTCGATCGACAACAGCGTGTGCGCGACGCCGAACTTGCCGAGCGTGCGGCGGATCAGCTGTCGTGTAGGCCCATAGGTCTCGGCGAAGCACAGCACGTGATCGCCCTGCTTGGTCAACGACAGCAGGGTCTGGGCCACGACACCCACCCCCGAGGCGCATACCAGGCAATCGTCGCGACCCTGCAGCTCGGCCAGCGTCAGCTCGAGCTGGCGTGTGGTCGGATTGGAGCTGCGCGAATAGAAATAGCCGGCGCGCTCACCGCGCAGCGCCGCGAGCGTATCCTCGACGGTGTCGAACTCGAACTTCACCGTCTGATGGATCGGGGCCACCACCGGCCGGTTGTCGGCCGGCACGTCGACGGCCGGGGGATGATTGACGCGCGTGGTGTGCTTCAAGCGCTCGGCCCCTGCGCCGACGCGAACGCCGCCAGCCGGGCGGCCCCGGCCGCGAGCGTCTCGTCGCGCTTGGCGATGCACACACGCAGCAAGGTCATCTGCGGCGGCTGCTGGTAGAACACCGACAACGGAATGGTCGCAACGCCGGCCGCGCTCACCAGCGTATCGGCGAACTGTATGTCGCGCGCCGTACTGATCGCACCGTAATCGATCAGCTGGAAATAGGAACCCTCGGCGCGCGTGTACGACCAGCCGGTGCCGGCCAGCGCCGCGATGAAGCGGTCGCGCTTGGCCGCGAAGAACGGCGCAAGCTCGGTACCCATCTGCGGCCGCTCGGCCAGGTAGCGCGCGATCGCCCATTGCAGCGCCGTGGCAATGGTGAAGGTGTTGAACTGGTGTACCTTGCGCAGCTCCGCGGTCAGTGCGGGCGGCGCGACCGCGTAGCCGACCCGCAGCCCGGTGGCGTGCAGTGTCTTGCCGAACGAGTAGATCGCGATGCTGCGCTCGCGCAGCTCGGCCGACGAGAGCACGCTCTGGTGCATCAGGCCGTCGAACACCATATGCTCGTAGACCTCATCGGCGATCAGGTAGATGTCGCGGCCGCGGATCAGCTGCGCCAGTGCCACCAGGTCCTCGGCCCGCAGGCAGGTGCAGGCCGGATTGTGCGGCGAGTTCACGATCAGCACGCGGGTGCGTGCGCTCAGCGCCGCGGCCACGCGCTCCCAGTCGTAGCGGAAGTGCGGCGCAGACAGCGGCACGTGCACGCAGGTGCCCCCGGCCAGCTCGATCGCCGGCTCGTATGAGTCGTATGCCGGATCGAACACCACCGCCTCGTCGCCCGGGCCCACCAGCGCCTGCACCGCCGAGTAGATCGCCTCGGTGGCGCCGAGTGTCACGGTGATCTCCAGCTCCGGATCGAAGCGCGCCGCGTGGCTGCGCGCGAGCTTGGCGGCGAGCGCTTCGCGCAGCTGCGGCAGCCCAGGCATCGGCGCGTACTGATTGTGCCCGCCGCGCATCGCCTCGTGTACCAGCTCGCCCAGACGCGGGTCGATGTCGTAATCGGGAAAGCCCTGCCCCAGATTGATCGCGCCAACCTCCTGCGCACGGCGCGACATCACCGTGAAGATCGTCGTGCCGACGCGCGGCAGCTTGCTGCGGATGCTCATGCCGGCACGCGCCGTTGCCGGCGCACCGCCGCGAATGCCGCTCCGACCACGCCGGCCTGCGCTCCGTAGGTCGCGCGCCGGATCTCGGTCGGGCTGCGTAGCAAATGGCGGTACTGTTCGAAGTCCTCGCTGATGCTGCCGCCGATGATGAACAGGTCCGGCCAGAACAGCGCGTGCAGCCGTCCGAGGTAATCGTTGACGCGCTCGCACCAGCTCGGGTAGTCCAACCGCTCGGCGGTGCGCTCACGCGCCGAGGCGATCAGCTCGGCATCCACGCCATGAAACTCCATGTGGCCGAACTCGGTATTGGGCACCAGCTCCCCGTCGAGGAACAGGGCCGAGCCGATGCCGGTGCCGAACGTCAGCAGCATCACCACACCGGCCACGCCCTTGCCGGCTCCGGCCGCGACCTCGGCCAGCCCGGCCGCATCCGCATCGTTGATGAACTCGACCGGCCGGCCGATGAGCTGCGCCAGCTGCTCGCCGCCGCGGCAGCCGATCCACGACTTGTCGACGTTGGCCGCGGTGCGCGCCACCCCGTGCTGGATCACGGAAGGAAACGCCAGCCCGACCGTGGCGCTCGCACCCAGCTCCCGGTCGATGCGCGCGCAAGTCGCGAGCACTGCCGCCGGCGTCGACGGCACCGGGGTTGGGATCGCCTGCAGCGGGGTGATGGTGTGGCCGGCCTCGACGTCCACCAGCGCCGCCTTGATCGAGGAGCCGCCGACGTCCAGCCCCAGCAACACCGTATCCTTCATGCTCCACCCTCCGCCTGCGCCAGCTGCAGCTCGTGCGCACGCCGACGCTCGCGCCGCTGCAGCCACAATGTCGCCGTCACCGCGCCGGCGGCCACGACCGTGACCATCAGGGTGGCGAGCGCATTCACGTCCGGGCTCACCCCCAAGCGTACCTTGGAGAATATTACCATTGGCAGGGTGCTCGAGCCCGGCCCGGCGACGAACTGTGAGATCACCACGTCGTCCCAGGACAGCGTGAAGGACAGCAGCCAGCCCGACAGCAAGGCCGGGGCGATCAGCGGCAGCGTGATGCGGCGGAATACCTGCGCCGGCCGCGCCCCCAGGTCCAGTGCCGCCTCCTCCAGCGAGGTGTCGAACCCGGCGAGCCTCGACTGCACGATGATCGCCACGTACGAGAGCGAGAAGCTGATGTGCGCCAGCGTGACGGTGGCGACGCCGCGCCGCGCCGGCCAGCCGATCAGCTGCTGCAGGCCGATGAACAGCAGCAGCAGCGACAGCCCGGTGATGATCTCAGGCATCACCAGCGGCGCAGTGGTGAGCGCACCCAGAAGCGCGCGGCCGCGAAAGCGCCCCAGGCGCGTCAGCGCGAATCCGGCCAGGGTCCCGAGGATGACCGCGGCGCAGGCATTCATCAGTGCGATCTGGAGCGACAGGCGCGCAGCGCCCAGGATCTGCGCGTTGTGCAACAGCTCCCCGTACCATCGCAACGTCGGCGAATGCACCGCATCCCACACGGTCACCAGCCGCGAGGCATTGAACGAGAACACGATCATCGATGCGATCGGCAGGTACAGGAACGCCAGACCGAGACCGAGGATCGAGGGCAACAGCTTCGGGCGCGGCGGCCTCATGCGGCGGCCTCGGCCAGCTCTCGGGCGCGGTAGCGCTGCAGCAGCACGATCGGCAGCAGCAGCACCAGCAACATCGCCAACGCCACCACGCTCGCCACCGGCCAGTCGCGATTCTCGAAAAACTCGTTCGACAGCACCCTGCCGATCATCAGCTGGTTGGCCGGTCCGAGCAACGATGGAATCACGAACTCCCCGACCGCCGGAATGAACACCAGCAGTACACCTGCCATCACTCCCGGCATCGACAGCGGTACGGTCACGCGCCAGAACGAGCGCCACGGGTGCGCACCCAGATCCGCCGCCGCCTCCAGCAGTGCCGGGTCCTGCTTTTCCAGATTGGCGTATAGCGGCAGCACCATGAACGGCAGATACGAATAGACGATACCGAGGTAGACCGCGAACGTGGTGTTGACCATCTGCAGCGGGCGCTCGATCAGGCGCAGCGACTGCAGCAGGTGATTGATCACGCCGTTGTCCTGCAGCAGCGCGATCCAGGCATACACACGCAGCAGGAACGAGGTCCAGAACGGCAGGATGATCAGCATCAGCAACAGGGCACGCCGCTGAGGCGGCGCGCGCGCGATGGCGAGCGCCATCGGGTAGCCGAGCGCCAGACAGCACAGGGTCGAGCCCGCCGCCACCCTGACCGAATAGATGAATGAATCCAGGTACAGCCGGTCGGAGAACAGCAGCCGATAGCTGTCCAGATGCAGCCGGATCGACGGCGCGTGCGCCTGCGTCCACTGCAGCAGCGACGCATAGGGCGGGATCGCCAGCACCGACTGCGACAGCGAGATCTTCACCACGATCACGAACGGCACCAGGAAGAACAGCAGCAGCCACAGCAATGGCACGCCGATGACCACCCGGCGGCCGTAGCGCTCGCGCCGCGCATGCGCGCCGTGCGCCGAGCCGCTCCGGGACATGCCCATCTCAGGCACCGCCGCTCACCACGCTGCCCGCCTCCCAGCTCAAGTACACTGGCATGCCGCGCACCAGCGGCTCCTCGGCCTCATGGCGGCCGCCGTTGATCAGGGTCGCGCGCATCTCCCGGCCGCCTTCCAGGCGCACCAGCAGCACCGAGAGCTCGCCCAGGTAGGTGACCTCGCGGATCACCCCGTGCGCCCAATTGTCCGGCTGCGCCGGGGCCGTCCGCGTCACCCGCACCTGCTCCGGACGCACCGCGACCCACAGCGTGCCATCCGTCCCCGCCTCGGCGCCGTGCTCGATCCGTACCGGCGCGGGTAGCTCCGTGCAGTGCACGCGCGCACCGCCTGGCTCGCGCTGCTGCAGGCGCCCGTCGAACAGGTTGACCGAGCCGATGAAGTCGGCCACGAAGCGTGTCGAGGGTTGCTCGTAGATCTGGCGCGGCGTACCCACCTGCACGATCCGGCCGTGATTCATCACGCCAATGCGGGTACCGAGCGTCATCGCCTCCTCCTGATCGTGGGTCACGACCATGAAGGTGACGCCGAGCTGCTGCTGCAGATTGCGCAGCTCGAACTGCGTGTGTTCGCGCAGCCTGCGGTCCAGCGCGCCCAACGGTTCATCCAGCAGCAGCAGCTTCGGCCGCTTGACCAGCGCGCGTGCCAGCGCCACGCGCTGGCGCTGGCCGCCGGAGAGCTGGTGCGGCTTGCGCGCGCGGTACGGACTCATCCGCACCACCTCGAGGATCTCGCCGACGCGGCGCGCGATCTCCCTCTTCGGCACGCGCTCCTGCTGCAGCCCGAAGGCGACGTTGCGCTCGACCGAGAGGTGCGGAAACAGCGCGTACGACTGGAACATCATGTTCAGCGGCCGCCGATAGGGCGGCACCGCGGTCAGATCCTGCCCGTCCAGCAGCAGCAGGCCAGCGCTCGGGGTCTCGAATCCGGCCAACAGCCGCAGCAGCGTGGTCTTGCCGCTGCCGGAGGCGCCCAGCAGGCAGAAGATCTCGCCGCGCCCGACCTCGAGCGAGACCTCATCGACCGCCAGGAAGCCACCGAAGCGCTTACTGACGCCCTGTAGCTGCACGTAGGCAGCGCCGCTCGGTGCCGTCACGTGCCGGTCTTGAAGCGCGTCCAGACGCGGTTGAGCTCGCGCGTGTACGCCTGGCTGTGCGAGAGCGCCGGGTGCAGCCGTGCCATCTGCTGCGCGGTCGGATAGATGCCGTGATCCGCGTACACGTCCGGATCGACCAGGTGGTACGCCGCCGCATTGCCGGTGGCGTAGTGCTCGGTGCTGGAATTGCTGGCGGCCACCTGCGGCCGCAGCAGGTAGTTGATGAACAGATGCGCGTTGCGCGGATGCGGGGCGTCGGCCGGAACCGCCAGCATGTCGAAGAACATGATGCCGCCCTGCGTGGCGATGTCATAGCGGACCTTGACACCGTTGCCGGCCTGCAGCGCGCGCACCCGTGCCTGCTCGACGTCGCCGCTCCAACCGAGCGCCAGGCAGATCTCGCCGTTGGCCAGGTCATCGATGTACTTCGATGAGTTGATATAGCGCACGTACGGCCGGATCGCCAGCAGCACCTTTTGCGCCGCTGCCAGGTCCGCCGGGGACTCGCTGTTGGGATCGCGGCCCAGGTACAGCAGCACGGTGCCGACGACCTCGTCGGGCGCATCCAGGATCGACACGCCGCAGTTCTGGAAGCGGCGCACGACGGCCGGGTCATACAGCATCGCAAAGCTATCCACCGGCGCGTCCGCCATCGACGAGTGCACCTTGTCGACGTTGTAGCCGATGCCGGAGGTACCCCACAGGTAGTTGACCCCGTACTGGTTACCCGGGTCATTGACCTGGATGCGCCGCGTGATATCCGGATCGAGGTTCTTCAGGTTCGGCAACAGCGCCCTGTCGAGCTTGCGAAACACGCCGGCCTGGACCTGGCGCTGCAGGAACGAGGCCGACGGCACCACCACGTCGTAGCCGCTGCCGCCGGCGAGCAACTTGGTCTCGAGCACCTCGTTGGAGTCGAACACGTCGTAGTTGACGTGGATGCCGTACTCCTTCTCGAACGCCGGCACCACGGAAGGGTCGATGTAGTCCGACCAATTGTAGACGTTCAGCACCTTCTCGGCGTCCATCGGTGCGGTGGCAGCCGGCGCCGTGCCGCTCGCGGCCGCACCGGCCGTGGCCGCAGTCGGCGGCGCCTGCCGCCCGCACCCGCACAGCAATGCTGCCAGCATGGCGGCCAGCGCGCCCATCCACGCCAAGGCGATGGCGTTGCGGCCGGCCGCCGCGCCGGAGCGCAGCACGTCCCTGATCACCCCTTGCATCTCCTGTCGACGCCCAATCCCCGGTGGGAATGATAATCCACGCGCTCCCCGCGCACGTGTCGCTACACGTTGAGCAGCAGGTGTTCGCGCTCCCACGAGCTGATCACCTGCAGGAACACTTCGTACTCGGACTGCTTGACGATCGTATAGGCGGCCACGAACGGCTCGCCGAGGATCTGCAGCAGCGGCTCGCAATCGCGCAGGCGTGCCAATGCCTCGTCCAGCGAGCGCGGTAACGAATAGGGCAGCTCGTGCGCGCTGCCGCTGATCGGCTCGGTCGGCTGCAGTCCCTCGATCATGCCCAGGTAGCCGCAGGCGAGCGAGGCCGCGATCGCGATATACGGGTTGGCATCCGCCCCGCCGACCCGGTTCTCGATGCGGCGCGACTCGGGCGCGGACACCGGCACGCGCAACCCGGCGGTGCGGTTGTCGTAACCCCACTGCACGTTGATCGGCGCCACGTGCGTGCGCGTCATGCGCCGGTAGGAGTTCACATTCGGGGCAAACAGCGACATCGCCGGTGGCACGTAGCGCTGCAGTCCGGCGATGTGCGAGAAGAACAGTGCCGAGGGCGTGCCGTCCGGGTTGCTGAAGATGTTCTTGCGCGTCTTGGTGTCGACCACGCTCTGGTGGATGTGCATCGCGCTGCCGGGCTCGCGTGCATGCGGCTTGGCCATGAAGGTGGCATACATCTTGTGCCGCAGCGCCGCCTCGCGCGCGGTGCGCTTGAACAGGAACGCCTGGTCCGACAGGTCCAGCGCCGAGCCGTGCAGCAGGTTGATCTCCATCTGCGCCGGGCCGTCCTCGTGGATCAGCGTGTCGATCTCGATGTCCTGCGCCTCGCAGAACGCATAGATGTCGTCGAACAGCGGGTCGAACTCGTTGACCGCCGCGATGCTGTAGGACTGCCGGCCCGGCTCGGAGCGTCCCGAGCGGCCGACCGGTGGCTTGAGCGGGTAGTCGGCGTCGATATTCGGCTCGATCAGGTAGAACTCAAGCTCGGGGGCGACCACCGGCTCCCAGCCGCGCTGGGCATACAGCTCGAGCACGTGCCGCAGCACGTGCCGCGGCGCCATCATCACGCGCCGCCCGTCCGAGTAGAAGCAATCGTGGATCACCTGCGCGGTCGGCTCCGCGGTCCACGGCACCACCCGCACCGTCTTCGGGTCGGCGCGCAGCACGATGTCGATCTCCGCCGGGCTCATCGCCTCGCTGGTATCGGGCGGATAATCCCCCGTCACCGTCTGCAGAAACACGCTCTCGGGCAACCGCATGCCCTCGTCCTCGGCGAACTTCTCGGCCGGCATGATCTTGCCGCGCGCGATCCCGGCCATGTCGGGAATGATCGCCTCCACCTCCGCGATGCCGTGATCGCGGAAGAATTGCTGGATCTCGCTTGCCACAAGCACTCCTTGATTCATTCCTTGTTGGCGCGGGCGCGCTCGCGGCTGGCCGCACCGAACTCGGCAAAAATCGCGCGCGCAAACACATTGGTCATCACGAGCCATTCCGGGTGCCATTGCAGCGCCAGCGCGAAGCGCGGCGCCTCGCCGACGCGGAATGCCTCGATGACACCGTCGGGCGCGCGCGCCTCGACGATCAGCCCGCGTCCGAGCGTGCGCACCCCCTGGCCGTGCAGCGAATTCACCTGCACGCGTTCGGCGCCGGCCAGGCGCCGCAGCATTCCGCCAGGTTCCAGCACGACCTCGTGCGCCGGCCCGTACTGCTCCTCGAGCGTCGGCTGGCCGCGGTCGCGGTGATCCAGGTTCCCCGGCACCTCGTGCAGCTTCTGCCACAGCGAGCCGCCGAACGCGACGTTCATTTCCTGAAAACCGCGGCAGATCCCCAACACCGGCAGCCCGGCAGCGACCGCCCGGGGGATCAGCGGCAGCGTGGTGTGGTCGCGCTGCGGATCGTGCAGCGTCCCGGCCTCACTCGGCTCGCCGCCGTAATGGTGCGGCTCGACGTTCGAGGGGCTGCCGGTGAACAGCAGGCCATCGAGCGAGTCGATCAGCTCATCGAGCAGCTCATGGCGCTCGAGCTCGCGGCCCAGCGCGGGGATGATCAGCGGTATCGCGTTCGCGGCCTCGAGCACGGCCGCGAGATACTTCTCCCCGGCCAGGTGGTACGGGTGCGAGCCGAGCACACGCCGGTCCGCCGGTACGCCGATGATTGGACACTTCGAGCTCATGATGGTGGTTGGGCGCCGGTCCGCGAGTCTGTATGGATATACAGCTTCGAGCCGGTGCCACTGCCGGGGTACGGTTCTCATTAGACCATAGGGGCGACGTTGCCATGAATGAGGGCCCGGCGGCCTATTTTGTCGCCACCTATTACAGCGCCTCGACCGTCCTGCCGCCGCCGGCGCCAGCGCTGCAGGGCGCGGTCAGCGCCGACGTCTGCGTGGTAGGCGCCGGCATCGCCGGCTGCTCGGCCGCGCTGTCGCTGGCCGAACGCGGCTACCGGGTGGTGCTGCTGGAAGCCCGGCGAATCGGCTGGGGTGCCTTCGGGCGCAGCGGCGGACAGGCCCTCTACGGGACCGCAGCCGAGCAGGCCGACCTCGAACTACTGGTCGGGATCGAGGATGCGCGCCGGATCTGGGACGTCTCGCTCGCGGGGCTGGCGCTGCTGCGGCGGCGCATTGCCGAGCATCGCATCGATTGCGACTGGACAGCCGGCCAGATGTACACCGCGATCAAGCCGCGCCAGTGGCGGCAGCTCGAGCGTGCGCAGCTGGAGCTGACCACCCGCTACGGCTACTCGAGCACGCGCCTGCTCGGGCCGGACGATCACCCGCTGCGCTACACGCTGGGACTGGCACGCGCGGCGGCCCGGGCCGGCGCCGAGCTGCACGAGGCGAGCGAGGTCACCGGGCTGATCCATGCCCACGGCAAGGTTCGGGTGCACACCGGAGCCGGGGTAGTCGAGTGCTCGCAGCTGCTGCTGACCGGCGGCGCCTGGCTCGGCCGGCTCGCACCGGCGCTGGCGCGCAAACTGATGACCATCGCCAGCTACGTGATCGCGACCGAGCCGCTCGGTGAGCATCGCGCCCGCCAGCTGATCGCCAACAACGCCGCCGTTTGCGACACCAACTGGGTGCTGGATTACTTCCGCTGCTCCGGCGACAACCGCCTGCTGTTCGGTGGTCGGGTCAATTACTCCGGCGCCCGGGTGCGCTCGGTCGCCCCGGCCACGCTCCGGCGCATGCTGAAGGTGTTCCCGCAGCTGCGCGGCACCCGTATCGAGTACGCCTGGGGCTGCCTGATCGATATCACCGCCAACCGCGCGCCGCACTTCGGCCGCCTGGCGCCGAACGTCTACTTCCTGCAGGGCTTCTCAGGGCACGGCATCGCGCTGGCGGGCATCGCCGGCGCGCTGGTCGCAGAGGCGATCGCCGGTACCAGCGAGCGCTTCGATGTGTTCGCGCGCATCCCCCACCGCGACTTTCCGGGCGGCGCACTGCTGCGCCGTCCGGTGCTCGCGCTCGCGATGCTGTGGTACCGGCTGCAGGACCTGTTGTAAGTCGAGCTTGACGGCCCAAGGCGACCTCGATTGGGACGCGCGTTTCCTCAGCGGCGAGCCTCGATCATCTTCCACCCGTTTCCCGACGGGTCCCGGAAGCCAGCGTCCACGGTGCCATACCGGTCCGTGGGCTCCTGGGTGAACTCCACTCCCTGGGCGACCATTCGCTTGTGGGCGGCGCGGCAGTCGTCCACGGCCAGCACGAGCGGCGGCATTGCACCCTTTTGCCACGATCGCGCGTAGCGTCTGCGCCGTCCCCGCGTCGAGCACCGGCGGACCCGGCGCGAATAGCCCGAGCTGGAACGACGGCTGATCCGGGTGCTGCACCGTGAGCCAGCGGTAGTCACCGTTCCTCACGTCGGTGTGAACGCGGAACCCGAGCTTATCCACGTAGAACGCGAGTGCTTCGTCCTGATCACGCACGTACAGGCCGACAACTGCGACACCCTGGCTCAAGGGGACCTCCTTATCTTCCAGATTTGCTTATACCGCCTGCCGCCCGGCGTCGCTTCTCCAAAACTGCGATGGTGAGGTGCGGCCGCTGCGCGGCACGCAGGAAGCAGGCAGGCAGGCAACCGAGCTCGCGCGCCGCGGCGCTCCCGCTCGCCCGGATTGCGCTCGGGCTCTGGCCGGTAACATCGCGCAGGGTGCGCCCGAACGTACCCAGGCTCGACCAGCCGGAATGGAAGGCGATCTCGGTGACGGACAGGTCAGTGTCGCGAAGCAACGCCACGGCCCGCTCGATGCGCCGTGTAAGCAGATAACGGTGGGGTGGCACGCCAAACGCCTGCTTGAAGGAGCGCGCGAAATGGGCCCGCGACACACCGCTGACGCGTGCCAGGCGCCCAACGGGCCAGTCCTCGTCCGAGGCGGCGTCCATGCGGTCCTTCGCGCGTAACAGGCGCCGTAAGAGTTCGGGGTCCTGGTTTGCAGGGTTTCCGCTCACCGCGCCCTCGGTTGTACGCTACAAATCATTTGAGCCTCGGGTACTTAGCCCAACTGACGACGCACGCTCTGCAGCGCTGTCTCGTTGTTTTCGATGGCCCTGCCACGAGGTTGTCTGACCGTCGCTATTTTGTACACAAATCAGCCCTTTTGTCGTAATTGACAGCATGTGGGCCCGGTTCGCCGGCACCGATCGCCAATGGCAGGCAAGGCGCCGTTGTCGGCGGAAGCGCACGCGGAACACCCACGGGCTGGATCGGAGCGCAGCACAGATAAGTTCGTCGCAGATTGCGTTGCTGACCTGCATTAACATCGATAGAGAAGTGCAGTGGCGCCGCGGCGCCGAGGGTCCCATGAGACATATTGCTTTGCCGGTTTTCGGTTGCATGGCCTTGATGGCCGGCGTGCTGCTCGCCGGCTGCGGCCTGGTGGGTACGGCAGCCTCGACGGCGGTCGGTGCCGGCAGCGAAGCGCAGGAGGCGCAGCAGGCCAAGCAGACCGAGCAGCACGTGCTGCAGCAGGTCCAGCAGGCGCAGCAGCAGGCTGCCCAGCAGCGCGACGCGGCCGAGCAGGCGGCACAGTAACCGTCAGCGTATCCTGGGCCGGTCGTGGCCGGCCGCACCCATCGCTATCGCGTCCATATCGCCTGGACTGGCAACCAGGGCCGAGCATCGCGATGGCGCCGGCCAATTCCTGTCGGCGCTGCCGCGGCCGCGCGTGACGCTCGCCGCCGGCTCCGATGCCGCCGCCGCGCTGGCGCTGCACCGCGTGGCGCACGAGCGGTGCTTCATCGCCCGCTCGGTCAATTTTCCGGTGGAACACCAGCCGAGCATCGAGGTACTCACGGACGGGTGATCTCGAAGCAGCGATGAATGCGCGGATTGCGCTCGAAGTCGAACGGCAGCGTCGCCCGGGAGACGTCCGTCACGCGCCAGCGCTCGGCCACCTGCGGCTCGAGCCGGAAATGCTGTGCGTTGGTGGAGAACAGCAGCAGGCCGCCGGGCGCGAGCCACTGCATGCAGGACTCGACCAGCTGCAGATGGTCGCGCTGGACGTCGAGCACGCCCTGCATGCGCTTGGAATTCGAGAACGTGGGCGGATCGAGGAAGATCAGATCGAACGGCTGCGCGGCCGGCCCATCCGCCCTCCGCAACCACTCGCGGCAGTCGGCGCGCTCCAGGCGATGGCGGGCCGGGTCCAGGCCATTGAGCCGGAAGTTCTCCGCGGCCCAATCCAGGTAGCGGTTCGACAGGTCGACGCTGACGGTCTCGAGCGCGCCGGCCGCTGCCGCGTACACACTGGCACTGGCCGTGTAGCAGAACAGATTGAGCACGCGCGCGTCGCGCGAGCGCTCGCCCAGGCGTGCGCGCGTGAGCCGATGATCAAGAAACAGGCCGGTGTCCAGGTAGTCGTCGAGGTTGACCAGGAACTTCAGCCCGCCTTCCCCGACCACGAATCCACCACCGCCCGTGCCGCCACCGCCACGGCCGCTGCCATCCGCGCCGCCCCCGCCGTCCCTGCCGCCCCCCCCGGCGTCCTGCGCTCGGGGATTGGTCTCGCGGCGCCGCGGCTGATACTGCGCCGTGCCGCGCTGCGGCTCGCGCCGCCGCAGATGAATGCGCTCGGGCGGCACCGCGAGCACGCGCGGTAGCGTCGCCAGCACCTCGTGCCGCCGCCGGCGCGCCGCCTGCGCATCGATGCTCGCCGGCGGCGCGTACTCCTGCACATGCAGGTGCGCCGCGCCGCCATCCAGCTCCACGTAACGATCGACCGCGAACGCGTACTCGGGCATGTCGGCGTCGTACAGGCGATAGCAGCTCACCCCGGCGCGCCGCGCCAGCTTGTCCAGGCGCTTCAGGTTCTTCTCCAGCCGGTTGGCGAACATCTGTGCGCCGGGGCTCGCGGCCGCCTCGGCCGCCCGTTGCCGCTGTTGTGACTGCAGGTCTTGCGCCCCCGGCGCCGCCAGATCTATGCGCAGCAGGCGGCAGGCGATCGCGCCGTTCCACAGCTCGTGCACCCGGTAACTGCGCAACTTGAGTTCGCGAGCAGCCTCGGGCGCGGCCGACAGGATCGCGGCATCCCAGCCGGCGAAGTGCTCCCGCAGTGCGCTGCCGAGCTCGGCGTGCAGCAAGCGTGCCTGGGTTGTATCGCCGAGCCGCTCGCCATAGGGCGGATTGGTGCAGACCAGGCCGGGCTCGCCACCGAGCGGCCGCACGCTCGCGACCGGACGATGCTCGAACCGTACCAGCTGCGCCACCCCGGCGCGCTGCGCGTTGGTCGCCGCCATGCCCAGGGCGCGCTGATCGATGTCACTGCCTCGAATCACGCTCGCGATCTCGCCTGCGGCGAGCGCACGCGCCTCGTCGCACAGCCCCTGCCACAGCGCCGACTGATGCTGCCGCCAGCCCAGAAAGCCGAAGTAGTCGCGCGCGAGCCCCGGTGCGCGGCGCGCGGCGATCATCGCCGCCTCGATCACCAGCGTGCCCGAGCCGCACATCGGATCGAGAAATTCTGCGCCGCGCCCGGCCGCCGCCTCCCAGCCGGCTCGCAGCAGCACGCCGGCGGCCAGGTTCTCGCGCAGCGGCGCCTCGCCCGCATCAAGCCGGTAGCCACGCCGGTGCAGCCCCTCGCCGGCCATATCCAGCGACAAGGTCACGCGCGTGCCGCGCGCATGCGCGTGCAGCCGCACGGCCGGCCGCGTCAGGGAGATGCTGGGACGCGCCCCGGTCTGCGCGCGCAGCCGGTCGCACACCGCATCCTTCAGACGCAGCGCACCGAAATGGGTGTTGGTGATGGCCGGATGAGTGCCACTGAACTCACACGCCAGCGTGCGCGCCGGATCGACGTGCACGCTCCAGTCGAAGGCCTCGGCCGCACGGTAGAACTCGTCCGCACTGTCCGCCTCGACCTCGAACAGCTGCAGTAGCACCCGGCTCGCCGTCCGCGACCACAGGCAGGCGCGATAGCCGGCCTCCAGCGGACCGTCGAACTGCACCCCGGTGCCGCGCTCCATCAGCCGCTCGGCGCCGAGCGCGCCGAGCTCGCGCGAGAGCAGGTCGGCAAGGCCGCGCGGCGCGATGGCCACAAACCGATGCTCGGCGCCGTTCAACCCAGATCGATCCAGGTGGTCTTGAGCTCGGTGTACTTGTCCAGTGCGTGCAGCGACTTGTCACGGCCGAAGCCGGACTGCTTGACGCCGCCGAACGGCACCGTGATGTCGTCGGCATCGTAGCAGTTGACATACACGGTGCCGGCCCGCAGCGCGCGCGCGGCCCGATGGGCCGCGTTGAGATCACGCGTCCACACTGCCGCAACGAGCCCGTAATCGATATCGTTGGCCAGGCGCAGCGCCTCGTCGATGTCGCGAAAGGTCAACGTGGCAAGCACCGGGCCGAAGATCTCCTCGCGCGCGATGCGCATGCGCGCGCTCACGCCGTCGAACACCGTCGGCTCGACATAGCATCCGCCGGCAGCCGGGCTCACGCGCCGCCCGCCCAGCGCCAGGCGGGCGCCCTCGTTCACGCCCACATCGATGTACTCGAGCACCCGCCGAGTCTGCATCTCATCGACGATGGCACCGAGCCGGGTAGCGGGGTCCAGAGGATCCCCCGGCTGCATGCCGCGGCCGATGCGGATGACCTCCTCCAGCATCGGCTCGCGCACCGATTCGTGCACCAGCAGGCGCGAGCCGGCCGAGCACATCTCGCCCTGATTGAAGAAGATCGCGCCCGCCGCGGCGCGTGCCGCGCGCCCCAGATCGGGGCAGTCGGCCATCACGATATTGGGCGACTTGCCGCCGCACTCGAGCCAGACGCGCTTGAGGTTGGATTGGGCCGCGCACTGCATGACTGCCTTACCGGTCGCGGTCGAGCCGGTAAAGGCAATCGCATCGACGTCCATGTGAAGCGCCAGCGCGCGGCCGGCGGTCGGCCCCTCGCCGGGCACGACGTTGAACACCCCGGGCGGCACGCCGGCCGCCAGCGCCAGCTGCGCCAACCGGATCGCGCTCAGCGGCGATTTCTCCGACGGCTTGAGCACCAGCGAGTTACCGGCCGCCAGGATCGGGCCGATCTTCCAGCTCGCCATGATCATCGGAAAATTCCACGGCACGATCGCACCGACCACCCCGACCGGCTCGCGCGTAATCAGAGCCAGCGCGCCCGGTCCGGTCGGCGCGACCTCCCCGTAGAGCTTGTCGACCGCCTCGGCGTACCAGCGCAGGCAGCGCACCGTGGCCGGTACGTCGACCAGCAGGCTGTCGCGGATCGGCTTGCCCACGTCGAGTGTCTCGAGCAACGCGAGCTCTTCGGTCGCCTCCTCCACCAGTTCGGCAAAGCGCAGCAGTACGCGCTTGCGCCCGGCAGGCGTTTGATCGGCCCAGTCGCGCCGTTCGAAGGCCGACCGCGCGGCCCCGACCGCGGCATCGATATCTGCGGCATCGCCGGCTGCGACGTCGGCCAGCTTGCGTCCATCGATCGGACTCAGATCCGGAAAGCTGGCCCCCGAGCGAGCCGGCGAGAGTACGCCGTTGATCAGCGCGAAGCCAATAGGGCGCGCCGCGAGTGCGCGCACATGCCAAGTGGCCACACTGGCCAGGTCGCCTGAGTCATCCATGATCGCCAATCTGGTCTCGGCGCCGGAGACTGTCAAACTCGTCGACTCTCGACCTGCCAGGTGCCTGGCGCTTCGATCCCGGCCGCCGGCCCGAGTCGAAGCCACGTCAAGCCGGCGTAGGGATCACGCCTGCGCCGGCTTGACGTTTCAGGAAATTATCAGGTGCTAGAAGTGATAAAGGGCTTCCAGCCAACCTTGGTAGGTCTTGGCCTGATAACTGTTGGTTTCGGTTGGAGTGAGACCCGGGCTCGGAAAATCAGCCCGGCCTTCGATGCGGGCCTCGAAGTTTTTGCTGGGGTCGTAGCCGAAGGTCAGCGTCACTTCCGACAACTTTTCATCCTTGGTCAGGATGTTCCCGCCTTCGTCGAAGCTATAGGCAGCCGTCTCATAGCCATCCGTATCGTCGAAGTACTCGCCGCGCAGGGATACCCGCCACTTGGGATTGATGGCGTAATTGAGGTAGCCGGCGGCGCCCCACCAGGAGGCAGACGGTGTCGCGGAAGTGCTCGCGGCATTGCCGAAGTCGACGGTACCGACCACCGTCAGCGCCGAGGTCGCCGTCCAGGTGGCCACGCTATCGAGCAGCAAGAGATTGCCTTTGACGGTGCTTCCTTCATCCGGCGCCCAATTCAGATTGTCGCGACCGTAGTAGCCCTGTAGCGTCCAGGTCACCACCTTGTTCGGCGTAAGAGCAAGACCCGCTTCCCAGGTCTTGTCCGAACCGTCGGACACCTCCTGGCTGCCGGTCCAACCGTCGTTGACGCCCACAATCACGTTCAGCATGCCGTTGACGGCATATGTGGCGCGCACACCGGTATGGAGGAGGGATTCATAGTTGAACAGTATGGAGCGGGTCACGTTGGTGTTGCCGTTGGGGGCGAAAACCTCAGCGCCCGCGAGGGTGGCAAACTTGCCCGCCTGAACGGTCAGCGGCCCGGTGACATATTGAGCAAACGCCTGCATCAAAGTGAACGTGGACCCATACTGATTGAGCGTCGAGGCATAGGGGTTTCCCAACGCTCCATCGCCGATGGCCAGTAGCGGAGTCGATCCCTCCACTACGTTTACCAGGGCTCCGAAACCCGACGACGGTTGCATCGCCAGTGTGAGCCCGACTTGGTTCAACGCGAAGCTGTTGTAGTCCGTTTTACAGCCGCAGTTGTTGGGGCCGCTCTCGGTCAACGAATCATTATGCGAATACCCGTATGTTGCATCCACGTAACCGGTCGCGGTCAGCCCCCACGCGGTCAACAGATCCGACAGGGCGGGCAACGCCGGCTTGGCGGGCGCACTGTCAGCCCATGCGGCACCGGCCGCCGATGACAGGACCAGCGATGTCGCCGCCGTCGCGATCGCGACAGAAATTCCATTCTTCTTGCGCATGTCGTAGAGACTCCCAGGCTGATAAACGATGAGGGATTGCAACGCCGCAACTGCATAGGTCCGTTCGGTACCGTCCGTTGTTTATTCACAACATATGCTGCGCGATACGAACAATTCAAAGGCTGCCGGTATGCTCGACAACCTATTTTGGGTTTAGCGTGATCCTTATTAGTACAAGTGCGCGCTGCCATTGCTGGGGGGGCGGCATGCAGTGTTCGTGCCAGCGATGCTGACGGCATCACTCCGCAAATCGGACCGGCCCGCACCGCGCGTCCGCCGGTGACCTCTGCAAGACACTAAGTTTATGAATGTTAAGGCACGGCTTCCCGGCTCTACCGTTCGGCGGCCGCCTGCGGCGCC
>DATAWM010000045.1:0-82041 GCA_036267195.1 Steroidobacteraceae bacterium | reverse complement strand
GATCGCATCGAGTACGTAGTGCTCCTTGAGCTCCTCGTCGACGAAGAAGGTCTGCGCCACCGGGCCCGGGTCGGCCAGCCCGGTCGTCTCGATCAGGATCGCGTCGAAGCGGTCACGGCGCCGGCGCAGCTGCGCGAGGATACGGATCAGGTCACCGCGCACGGTGCAGCACAGGCAACCGTTGCTGGTCTCGAAGATCTCCTCCTCGGTGCCGATCACCAGCGCCTGATCCACGCCGACTTCGCCGAATTCGTTCTCGATGACGGCGATGCGTTTGCCGTGCTGCTCGGACAGGATGCGGTTGACCAGCGTAGTCTTGCCGGCGCCCAGGAAGCCCGTCAACACGGTCACCGGCACTCGCATCGTCATCGCTCTCATCCTCGCAGTTTCGCCAGCAGGCGCGCCGCGCCGGGCACCCTTAGCACCGTCAGCAGCAGCGCCCAGCCCGCGCGCAGCGAGCGCGGCACGCGCGCCGGCGGCAGCGCGCCGAAGAACTCGCGTGCCGCGTCGCGGTGCACCTGTACGCCGCGGGCCTGCAGCGCGAAGCGGCCCGCGCTCGACTCGATGCGCAGCGAGCGTCGCGGCGCCGGCGCAGGTTGGGGTGGTACAGGCGCAGGCGCAGGTGCCACCGTGCCCGGCAACTCGAGCACGCTCACCTGCTGCAGCATGGGCGGCAACTGCGCCGGGGAGCCGTCCGCAAACGAAATGCCGCTGAACGCAACCTCGGCCGCGCCGGCACCGACGCCCGTGCGGCTGTCCGCGCCGCCGCGCACCGTCCCGCGCAGCCGCAGGCTCGCTGCGTGCGCCTGCAGCTCGCAGCTGACCGCACCCTCGAAGCCGATCAGCTCGCGCGCGTCGGGGTCCGCGCCGCTCAAGCGGCGTCCAGGTCCCATAGGGTCAGCGGCGCATCGCGCTTGAGCCACAGGCCGCATCCGACCGAGGTGAACGAGCGCGACAGCTCGTGCCGGTACCAGCGGCCGGAGCGCAGCCCGGCGATACGGTCGGTGCGGCGCTGATCGCAGTTGTCGCGCCAGTCCTCGCGGGTGAGCGCGCCGAAGTACAGCGCGCCGCGGCACAGCCGTGCGAGATTCGCAATCGCCCGCCGGGCCTGCGCCGCCGGCAGGTATTGCAGCACGTCGTAGCAGATCACCAGATCGAAGCGCTCGCGGCTGCGGTAGCTTTCGATCGAGCCCTGCTGCCAGCCGTAGCGCCGGCACAGGTACTCGCTGTACTCCAGGCCGACATAACGGGCGCGCCGCAGTGCCCGCTGCAGCGGCGCACGCAGCAGGCCGATGCCGCAGCCGGCATCGAGGATCTTGCCCACCGGCAAGCCGAGGTAGTCGACGCAGCTGGCGATCAGGCGCGCCCGCGCGCCCATTTCGGCCTTCGACGTCACGGCGGTGCGTGGATTGAAATAGAAGCGCTGGTAATAATCGCGGTCAAAAGTCATGCATCGATCCCGAAGGCTCCCTCGCCGGCCCGTCCTCTCGGTTACTATACCCGGCCCACCCGCGCCGGCCCATTGCCCTGCCCATTCCAATGACCGCAACGTCCGCCAAACCCGCACGCCGCGCGCCGGCCGTCGGCTTCGTCAGCCTCGGCTGCCCCAAGGCGCTGGTGGATTCCGAGCGGCTCATCACCGAGCTGAAGGCGCGCGGCTACGAGATCGCCCCGGGCTACGAGCAGGCCGACATGGTGGTGGTCAATACCTGCGGCTTCATCGACGCAGCCATCGACGAGTCGCTGCAGGCCATCGGGGAGGCGCTGGAGCACAACGGGCGGGTGCTCGTCACCGGCTGCCTGGGCGCCAATCCGCAGCGCATTCTCGAGCGCCATCCCAAGGTGCTCGGTGTCACCGGTCCGCATGCGTATCAGCAGGTGATCGCCGCGATCGATCGGCACCTGCCGCGGCCGCACGATCCTTTTACCGAGTTGCTGCCCCCGCAGGGTATTCGGCTGACGCCGCGCCACTACGCCTACCTGAAGATCTCCGAGGGCTGCAACAATCGCTGCAGCTTCTGCATCATTCCGGCACTGCGCGGAGTGCTTCAGAGCCGCCCGCTCGATGCGGTCATGCGCGAGGCCGAGACGCTGGTGCGCAGCGGGGTCAAGGAGCTGCTGGTGATCTCGCAGGACACCAGCGCCTACGGCAGCGACCTGCGCTATGCGGCCGCGCACTGGCGGGAACAGGACTATCAATCACGCTTCATCGACCTGGTGCGCGCGCTGGGCAGCCTGGGCGTGTGGGTGCGGCTGCATTACGTCTACCCCTACCCGCACGTCGACGAGGCCATCGCCTTGATGAGCGCCGCGGGCGGGGCGGGCGAGGCGGGCGTGCTGCCCTATCTCGACATCCCGTTCCAGCACGCCAGCCCCGCGGTCCTACGCCGCATGCGGCGGCCGGCGCATGCCGAGAACACGCTGCGGCGGATCGAGGCGTGGCGGCGCGAGCGTCCCGAGCTGGTCCTGCGCAGCACCTTCATCGTGGGATTTCCGGGCGAAACCGAGGCGCAATTCGAGCAGTTACTCGACTGGCTCGATGAGGCGCAGCTGGACCGAGTCGGCTGCTTCGCATACTCGCCGGTCGAGGGCGCGGTCGCCAATGCGCTCGCCGATGCGGTGCCCGAGCCGCTCAAGCAGGAGCGCTACCGGCGCTTCATGCACAAGGCCGCGCAGATCAGCCGTGCGCGCCTCGCCGCACGCATCGGGCAGCGCTGCCGCGTGCTGGTCGACGCCATCGAGGACGGTGTGGGCATCGCCCGCAGCGCGGCCGAAGCGCCGCAGATCGACGGCGTGGTGCGTGTGCACGGCCCAGCCCCGCTCCAGATCGGTGAGTTTACCGATGTTCGAATCCGTTCGGCCGATAATTACGACCTGATCGCAGATGTTATTGGGTAGCGCCGGGGCCAGGCCACCGCGGCGCCGGGCTTGAGAATCCGGCTTGATGGATTGCAGCGCGGCGCCGCTATAATCCGGTCAGCCCTGCTGGAGTCAGACTCGCCCTACGACAATGCGGACATTCACGGTCAACGGTCATCCAGTCTCGGTCGACGTTCCCGATGAGATGCCACTGCTTTGGGTGCTGCGGGACGAGCTGGGCCTCACCGGCACCAAGTACGGCTGCGGTGAGTCGGTGTGCGGCATCTGCACCGTGCAGCTGGACGGCCGCCCCGCCCTCGCCTGCGCCACCGCGGTGGCGGCGGCGGACGGCAAGAACGTCACCACCATCGAGGGCATCGCTACCGACCCGAACGGCGACCCCGTGCCAGCGGCCCGGGCGGTGCAGGACGCCTGGCGGCGGCTGGACGTCGTCCAGTGCGGCTATTGTCAGTCCGGACAGATCGTTGCCGCGGTCTCGCTGCTGCAGACCAATCCCCGGCCGAGCGACGCCGATATCGACGCCGCGATGAGCGGCACGATCTGCCGCTGCGCCACCTTCGTGCGCATTCGTGCCGCCATTCACGAGGCGGCCAAGGTACTGGCGGCTTGACACGCGTGCGTGCACCCGGGGCGACCGGCAACGACGCCGGCACCCTCCCGGCCGCCGGCGTCTGTGCCGGCACCGTGGATCGCCGGCACTTCCTCAAGGCCGCGGGCATGCTGACGCTCGCCGTCTGCCTGGGATCGGCCGGCCGTCCCGCCGCGGCCGCGGCCGACTCCACCGCGCCCGACGTCGGGCCGGTGGTGTTTGCACCCAACGCGTTCGTACGCATCGGTACCGACAGCAGCGTGACCGTGATCGCCGATCACCTGGAAACCGGCCAGGGCGTGTTCACCGGTCTGGCGACGCTGCTGGCCGAGGAGCTGGACGCGGACTGGAACGACGTGCACGTGGAGGGCGCGCCGGCGGACGTCGCGCGCTATGCGGACCCTGCGACCGGGATCCAGGGCACCGTCGGCGGCACCTCGATGGCCAGCGCCTACCTGCCGATGCGTGTGGCCGGCGCGACGGCGCGTGCGCTGCTGGTCGCGGCGGCCGCACAGCAGTGGCAGGTGCCGCCCGAGAGCATCACCGTGATGAATGGCCTGGTCTCGCACCCGCCCTCCGGCCGCAGGACCCGCTTCGGCGCGCTGACCGCGATGGCGGCCAGACTGGCACCGCCTGCCAAGGTGGCCTTGAAGGATCCGGCGCAGTTCAGGCTGATCGGCAATCCGTGGCTGCGGCGCAAGGACAGCCACGCCAAGACCAACGGCTCGGCGCTGTTCACGCAGGACCTGAAGCTGCCCGGGATGCTGGTGGCGCTCGCCGCTCATCCGCCCCGCTTCGGCGGGACCGTCAAGCACGTCGATGCGGCCGCGGCCAGGGCCGTCGACGGCGTCGTGGATGTGGTGCAGTTCGCCGGCGGCCCGCATCATTCCGGCGGCGTGGCGGTACTGGCCAGGAATACCTGGGTCGCGCAGCGCGGCCGCGACGCCCTCGTCATCGAGTGGGACGAATCGCAGGCCGCCAGGCCCGACAGCACGCAGATCCTCGCGCACTATCGGATCCTGGCACAGTCACCGGGGGTGCTCGCCCGCAGCATCGGGGACGTGAGCGCGGTTCCCATCGATGAGACCACGCTGCTGGAGTCGCAGTTCGAGGTTCCCTATCTGGCTCACGCCGCGATGGAGCCGATGAACTGCCTGGTGCAGCTCACCGATTCGGGAGTGAGCATCTGGAACGGCGAGCAGCTGCAGACCCCGGATCAGGCCGCGGTCGCCGCCCTGATCGGCATCAAGCCCGAGCAGGTGCAGATCACACAGCTGTATGCCGGCGGCAGCTTCGGCCGCCGCGCCAATCCGCACTCCGATTACCTGCTCGAAGCCGTCTCGATCGCACGCGCCGCGGCCGCGCAGGGCCAACGCGTGCCGATCAAGCTGGTATGGACGCGCGCCGACGACATGCGCGGCGGCTACTACCGCCCGGCCTTCGTGCATCGCATCCGCGCATTGCTCGCTCCCGACGGCACGCTGGCCGCCTGGCAGCAGCGCATCGTCGGACAATCGGTGATGACCGGCTCGCCGCTGCAGGCCTCCCGCGTCAGCGACGGCATCGATCACAGCTCCATCGAGGGGGCGGCCGAGCCCTACGAGATTCCCAACCTGCGCATCGAACTGACCACTGCGAAGGACGTGGCCGTGCCGGTGCAGTGGTGGCGCTCGGGCGGCCACTCGCACACCGCGTTCGCGACCGAGTGCATGCTCGATGAGCTCGCGGCCGCGGCCGGCGCCGACCCCTACGCGTTTCGGCGCGTCCTGCTCGGCCGGCATCCGCGCCAGCTGGCCGTGCTCGACCTGGTGGCAGCCCGGGCCGGCTGGAGCACGCCGCTCGCACCGGGGCCAAACGGCGAGCGGCGCGGCCGCGGGCTGGCGCTGCACGAGTCGTTCGGCACCTGCGTCGCGCAGGTGGCCGAAATCAGCATCGCCGCCGGCGGTAAGCTGCAGGTCGAGCGCGTGGTGTGCGCGGTGGACTGCGGTATCGCAATCAATCCCAATGTCGTCACGGCGCAGATGCAGGGCGGCATCGGTTACGGGCTGGACGCGGCGCTGTACGGGGCCATCACGATCACCGACGGCGTGGTCGACCAATCCGATTTCGATCACTACCCGCCGCTGCGCATCCACCAGATGCCGTCGGTCGAGGTGCACATCGTGCCGTCGCGCGAGCCGCCCACCGGCGTCGGCGAGTCGGGCACCCCGCCGATCGCCCCGGCGCTCACCAACGCGATCTACAATGCCACCGGCCAGCGCATCCGCAGGCTGCCGATCGCCGACCAGCTGGCGGCCTATCCGGCCAAGGCGTGATGCCAGGCGTGATGCCCGGGCATGAACGATAACGGCAAGATCCGCGTCGGCATCGTGTTCGGTGGTCAATCGGCCGAACATGAGATCTCGATCCTGTCCGCGCGTCACGTGCTGGCGGCGCTGGACCCCTCGCGCTTCGAGCCGGTGCTGATCGGCATCGACAAGAACGGTCGCTGGCTCATCCAGGATGCGCAGCGTCTGCTGGCCAGCAGTCCCGACCCTCGACGGGTGCGCATCGAGGCGGGCCCGCCGGCCCAGCTGCCCGGTCCGATCGCCGCGCCGGCATTGAGCCCGGTCGCGTCGGGTCGGGCCGCGGCAACGAGCCGACTCGACGTCATCTTTCCCGTGCTGCACGGCAGCCTGGGCGAGGACGGCGCCATGCAGGGATTGTTCGAGGTCGCCGGCATTGCCTACGTCGGTGCCGGTGTACTGGGCTCGGCGATCGGCATGGACAAGGACGTGATGAAGCGCCTGCTGCGGGATGCCGCCATTCCGGTGGCACCGTTCCGCACGGTGCGGCGGGAACGATTCGATGCCGATCCGCGCGGCGTCTGCGGCGAGCTGCTGGCGCTGGGATTACCGCTGTTCACCAAGCCCGCCAATGCCGGCTCCTCGGTCGGCATCCGCAAGGTTCGCGACGCCGCGCAGCTCGAGGAAGCGGTGCGCTACGCGTTCCAATTCGATTCCAAGATCATCGCCGAGGCTGCCGTCAATGGGCGCGAGCTGGAGCTGGCGGTGCTCGGCGGCAATCCGCCGGCGGTATCCGTGGCCGGCGAGATTCTCGTCGAGCATGCCGACGGCTTTTATTCGTACGAAGCCAAGTACATCGACGAGCACGGCGCGCGGCTCGAGCTGCCCGCGCGCCTCTCGACCGGCGAACTGGCGGCGGCCCAGGCGCTGGCATTGCGCGCCTTCGACGTGCTCGAGTGCGAGGGCATGGCGCGTGTCGATCTGTTCCTGCAGACCGACGGCAGCGTGCTGGTGAATGAGATCAACACGATTCCGGGATTCACGGCCATCTCGATGTATCCCAAGCTCTGGGCGCTCTCAGGGGTGACGCCGGCCGAGCTGGTCAGCCGGTTGATCGACCTGGCGCTCGAGCGCGGCCGGCGGCGCGCGCAGCTTCGGCGCTCGATCGCCCCGTGAGCGGCAGTGCAGCCGCGGACAGCCCGGCTCAGTCGCCCTTGTGCTTCGCCTCGTAGGCGTGCAACTCTGAGTTGAACCGCTGCGCCAGCTCCTGGTCTTTTTCGACGGCCACGTTTTGCGTCGCGCCGCTGTCGCCGGCCTGCTGCAGGCACTGCGTGTACTGCCGTACCGCGGTGTCGTAGGCCTTCACGGCCTTCTGCGCGGCCACCATCTGATCGCGCGTTGCAGTGGTACCGTCCGGGATCTGCTCGGCGGCGGCGCCCTGCGGCTCGGGGCAGTCGGCGAAAGCCACTCCAACGCTGATGATCACACAAGTCGTCGCGGCCAGAATAAGTCTCATCGATCTCATCGATCCACCTGTGCTCTGCACGATCCTCCATTAGTTCGACCCGAGTCCTCGGATCTTGAGCACTCAATGTGATGCAGGTCACAGGCGGCGTGATTTGTCGTACTGCGCGACGGCCGGCTAATACCCTGCTGCGAGCCCCGCGGCGCGCCGATCGTCATTGGCGCCCTCGAGCAGGCCGGTCTTGGGATCGCGCAGGATCGCCTCGTCCGCTCCCCAGGAGGGGCGCATCCGGAAGCTGTAACCCATTTTCTCGAGCGCGGCCCGACTCTGCGACGTCAGGTAATCCGGCTCGACCATGACGACGTCCGGCAGCCACTGATCGTGGACACGCGGCGCGTTGACCGCCTGCTGCATGTTCATGCCGAAATCGACCACGTTGAGGATGCTCTCCAGCGTGGTCGAGATGATCGTCGATCCGCCGGGGCTGCCGGTGACCATGAACAGCTTGCCGTCCTTGAGCACGATGGTCGGCGCCATTGAGCTGAGCGGGCGCTTGCCGGCCGCGATCGCGTTGGCCTGGCCCTGCACCAGGCCGAAGCTGTTGGGCACTCCGGGCTTGGAGGTGAAATCGTCCATCTCATCATTGAGGAAGAAGCCGGTGTCGCCGGCGATCTGTCCGTTGCCGAAGAACAGATTGAGCGTATAGGTGACCGCAACCGCGTTGCCCTTGGCATCGACCACCGAGTAATGCGTCGTATGCAGGCCCTCGGCCGCGCCCAGACTGCCTTGCACCTGCAAAGTAGGCGTGGCCACATCCGGCTTGATCTGTGCGCGGATCGCCGCCGCGTGTGACGGCGACAGCAACGCGGCGACGGGATTTTTCACGAAGGCCGGGTCACCCAGGTAGGTGTTGCGGTCGGCATAGGCGTGGCGTTCCGCCTCCACCAGGTAGTGCGTGGTCGCGACCGACGCGTACCCCCATTGGTCGAGCGGATAGGGTTTGATGATCTGCAGTATCTCGCACACCGTCGTGCCGCCGGAGCTCGGCGGCGCGGCGGAGACGATCTCGTAACCGCGGTAATCACAGGTTACCGGCTTATCCCACTCGACCGTGTAGTCGGCGAAGTCGCGCATGGACAGCAGTCCGCCGTTGCTGCCGCTGGCGGCGACGATGTCGCGTGCGATCTTGCCGTGATAAAACACCCGCGGTCCTTTCTGCTCGATCATCCGCAGCGTGTGCGCGAGCTGCACCTGCTGCAGCCGTTCGCCGGCCTGGTAGGGTTTGCCGTCGTGGAGAAAGATGGCGGCCACGTTGGGATGCTGCGCAAAGCGCCGGCCGCTGAAGTCCAGAAACGTCGCGTCGGCGTCGGTCAGCACATAGCCCTGCTCGGCCAGCGCGATCGCCGGCGCCATCAGTTGTTGGCGTGTCATCGTGCCGTAGGCCGTCCGCGCCGCTTCCAGGCCCATCACCGTGCCGGGCACGCCCACGGCCAGATAGGTGGCGATGCTGCGGCCCCGGACCACCTGATCCTGCGCATTGCGGAACATGTCGACCGTGGCCTTGAGCGGCGCCTTCTCGCGGAAATCGAGAAACAGGTTCTTGCCGCCGGCCAGATGGATGGTCATGAAGCCGCCGCCGCCGATATTGCCGCAACACGGATGCACGACCGCCAGCGCATAGCCGATCGCGACCGCGGCGTCGACCGCATTGCCGCCATGCCTGAGGATGTCGACGCCGACCTCGGTCGCCAGGTGCTGGGTCGTGACCACCATCGCATGCGGGGCGGTCACCGGCTGGGCGGAGGCCAGCGCCGGCCGCCCCAGCTTCAGCCCGCTGGGGCCCAGAGCCTGTTCCGAAATCGCGGCCGAATCGGGTTGTGAGCTCGCCGCCATTGCCACCAAAATAGGCGCAGACAACGTAACGGCGGCAAACAGCGTGGCAACTCGGCCCATGGCGCATCCTCTTCCCAGGCGGAAGTCGATCATATTACGGCGGGTTTTGCCGAAGTTAGCACAGTCGGGCGCGCCAGATCGGTCACCTCCTTACCGCGCCTCACGATCGAGCAGCACACGCTTACGCTCCACTCCCCAGCGGTATCCCGAAACGGCGCCGTCGGTGCGAATGACCCGGTGACACGGTATGACGACTGCGATGTTATTGGACGCGCAGGCGCCCGCGACCGCGCGCACGGCGCTGGGTGCGCCGATCCGGCGTGCAATCTGCGCGTAGGTGGCCGTCTCGCCCGCAGGAATACGGCATAGCGCCTTCCAGACCTTGCGCTGAAACGCCGTGCCGCGAACGTCCAGAGGCAGATCGACGTGGGCCCCGGGCGACTCGACCAACCCCACGACGCGCGCGACCAACTTCTCGTACCCCTCGTCGGCACCGATGAGGCGTGCCTTGGGGAACCGATCCTGCAGGGTACGAACCAGAGTGCCGGGATCATCGTCTATCAATATGGCAACCACCCCTTTCCTGCTGGAAGCGACCAGGATGGCGCCCAACGAGCACTGCGCCACCGCGAATCGGATCTCTTCGTCTGCGCCGCCCGCACGGAATTGCGACGGTGTCATTCCCAGGATACCGGTGGAATTCTCGTAAAAACGGCCGTTGGAATTGAATCCCGCAGCGTAGATGGCACGCGTGATCGACTGTTCGCCGGCGAGCTCTTCACGCACCCGGGCAGCCCGATGCGCGGCTGCGTAATCCTTGGGCGTCAGCCCCGTCGTTGCCTTGAACAGCCGATGAAAGTAGCCAGGGCTCAACTCCACCGCCGCAGCAAGAGCTTCCAGCGATGGGGTGTCGCTGCGGCCTGCGATCAACTCGCAGGCCTTTGCGACGAGTGCGGCATTCTCGGTATCGAGGGACGCGCCTTCCGGGTTGCAGCGCCTGCACGGCCTGCAGCCTGAAGCGCGCGCCTGCTCCAGGGTGTCATGCAGCCGGACATTGTTCGCATTCGCGGCCCTGGAGGGGCACGAAGGCCGGCAGTAGATACCCGTGGTCGAAACCGAATACCAGAACTGTCCGTCGGCGCTCTTGTCGCGCGCCTTGATCCGGGCCCAGCGCGGGTCCGTGCCGGTTTGCGCCGGTGATTTCGTTTGCTTGCGGGCCATGGGCAGATCCTCGCGGGCGTTCCTGATTATGGAGTACGTTGCCTCCACAGCACAGGCCATGCACTCCGGAGCTTGATTTCAAATCCTGGCGGGCCTGACCGGGCGGGCCTGAGCCTGCGCATCCGGATCCTACTAAACCCGCTCACGCCGCCTGACGCGGCGCCGGACCCACGTAGCGCGACTGCGGCCGGATCAGCCGGCCGTGCAGCACCTGCTCACGCGCGTGCGCGACCCAACCGCCGATCCGGCCGGCGGCGAACAGGCAGGTGAAGCCGTCGCGGGGGATCTCGAGCGCCTCGAGCAGCAGTGCCGTGTAGAACTCGACGTTCGTGTCCAGCGGCCGCTGCGGCTTTGCACGCCGCAGCAGGCTCAGCGCCGCCAATTCGACCACCTCCGCCAGTGCCAGCCGGGCACTCGGGGCGCCGCGTTGCCTGCCCAACGCTTGCAGCGCCGCACGCAGCGCGTCGGCGCGCGGATCCCGGACACGATAGATGCGATGACCGAAGCCCATCAGCCGTTCACCGCGGGCGAGCGAGTGCTCGAGCCACGCGGCCGCGTGCTCGGGGGCGCCGATGGCATCGAGCATGTCCAGCACCGGACCGGGAGCCCCGCCGTGCAGCGGGCCCTTCAGCGCCGACAGCGCGGCGATCGCGGCCGACGTGAGTCCCGCGCCGGTGGATGCGACCACACGCGCCGCGAAGGTGGAAGCGTTCAGCCCGTGGTCCGCCACCGTCACCAGGTACTGGTCCAGCGCCGACACATCGCGCGGCGGCGCCGGCGCTGCGCGCAACATGCGCAGCAGGTCGGCCGCGTGGGTCAGCGCGGCATCCGGGGCAACGGGCGCCAGGCCGGCGCGCAGACGCATCAGCGCCGGAGTGAACACCGCAGGCGCGGCGATCAGCCGCAGCGCCGTGGCAGAGTCATCCCCATCGGACAGGCGCGCCATCAGGGCGCGCAGGCCCTCCATCGGCGTCATCTGCAGCAACCGGCGGTCCGCGCGCGGCAGATAGTCGACGACTTCGGCGCGTGCGGCCCCCAGCGCGCGCGCCAGCGACCCTGAATCCGACGGCATCGGCTCGAAGAAGCCCTGCAACAGCAGCTGCAGCACTTCCTCGAAGCTGCAGTGGCCGACCAGCTGCCCGAGCGCATATCCGCGGATGATCAGCCGTCCGGCCTCGCCGTCCACCTCGGACAGCACCGTATCGGCGGCGACCACTCCCTCCAGTCCTGCATCGGCATTCATACGCGCTCCTCACAATCCTTCTGACGGGCTGACGGAAGTTTAGGAGGCTTGTGATTGACGTCAATCTTGATCAATATCGTCAACATGAGCCCGACCAACTGGTTGAATGCCGCCGCCGCGCTCGCCCAGCTCGGGGTGCGGCCGCAGACGCTCTATGCCAACGTCAGCCGCAAGCGCATCCGCGTTCGGGCCGATCCGCAGGACCCGCGCCGCAGCCTCTATCACGCCGAGGATGTACGGCGGCTCGCGCAGCGCCGCCGCGGGCGGCCTCGCAACGAGCGCCTGGCTGCCCAGGCCGTGGCCTGGGGCGATCCGATCCTCGCCTCGGCTGTATCCACGGTAGCGCACGGACGGCTGTGGTACCGCGGCCGTGACGCCGTGCGGCTCGCGCTGCGCGCCAGTCTGGAGGAAGTCGCGACGCTGCTGTGGGAGTGCCCGCCGGTCGAGCTGCGCGAACACCGTGCCGCCGACGCGGATGCGGCGGCCATCGATGCCGATGCCGCTGCCGGACCGCGCGCAAGCCCGTTGCAGGCCGCCTACCGGGTGCTGGCGATGCGCGCCGGCAGGGATGCGCCGATGTATGCGCGCGCGGCGGGGCCGCTGCAGACCGAAGCGGTCGAATTGGTCGCGGATCTGTGCGCGGCGATGCTACTCGCCATCCGTCGCTCGCGGGGTGCCGCCGTCGCGGGGAGAGCCCCGGGGGCGCGATCGGCGCGGCGCGCGGGGGCCGGGGCGGATCGATCCGCGCAACCCCTGCACGTGCGGCTGGCGGCGGCGTGGCAGCGCCCCGCCGCGGCCGATCTGATCCGCAGGGCGCTGGTGCTGCTGGCCGATCACGAGCTCAACGCCTCGACCTTCGCAACCCGCGTGGCCGCTTCCACCGGCGCGGCGCTGTCGGCGAGCGTGCTGGCCGGATTCGCCACTCTGAGCGGTCCGATGCATGGTGGCGCGGCCGCGGCCGTGCAGGCCCTGGCCGCCGGCGCGCAACGGGTCGGCGCGCATGCGGCCATCCTCGCCTCACTCGCACAGGGACACGCCGTCGCGGCATTCGGCCACCCCCTCTATCCGGATGGCGATATCCGCGCCGTCGCGCTGCTGCAGGCATTCACGCTGCCGCCGATATTCGAGGAATTACGCACGGTCGCGCAGCGCCTGGTGGGCGAACCGCCGAACGTGGACTTCGCGCTCACCGCGCTGGCCGCGAGCGCGAATCTGCCGGCCGACGCGCCCTTCGTGCTGTTCGCGCTGGCCCGCAGTGTCGGCTGGATAGCCCACGCTCTCGAGCAGCGCCAGAGCGGCTCGCTCATTCGCCCGCGGGCGCGCTATGTCGGCCCCGCCATCCCGCCCTGTACCCCCGCCGTCTCGGGCTCTGTCCCTTAACAACTACCGGCCGCACTGCTAATTTGCGGGCAAATGGAACCGCAGTGAAACCTACCGCCGCGAGATTGCCATTTCTGCGATTGCGGATCGAGTCCGTGGCCGCGGCACGAAAGCTCATTGGACGCGACATCGTGGCGGCCGTCCGCCGCGAGTACGACGCCGGGCGGTTGCTGAGCGGCAGCCGGCTTCCACCCGTGAGGGTACTGCAACACCAGTTGGGAGTTGCCAAGAACACCGTGCAGCGCGCTTATGAGGAGCTCGTCGCCCAGGGGATCATCGAGAATCGCACGCGGCTTGGCTATTTCATACGGGCTGCGGAAGCGCAGCGGCGCGCAACAAGGCGGATTGTCCCATCGCCCGTGGTGCTATTCGATGCGCGTCCGGCGGACGCCGCCAGCATGTCGGCGCGCGCAGCGCTCAATCTGGGCAGCACATTCATCGACCACGATCTGCTGCCGCGCGAACAGCTGGCGCGATGCTTTCGCGCCGTGCTCAAGGATCCCGGCCTGCCCTCGGATTACAGCGTGCAAGGATATGCGCCGCTGCGCGCGCTGATCGCCAAGCGCCTGGTGAAACGCGGCATCCCCGCCGCGCCGCAGGACGTCATCATCACGGCCGGATCCCAGCAAGCGCTCGACCTGGTGGCCCGCTCCCTGAAAAAGCGCTGCATCGGCTCGGAGAATCCGGCCTACGGCATCGCCAAACGGATGTTCGAGCTGTACCGGATGGCGGTTGTCCAGTTGCCGCTGGATCCCTTTACGGGAATCGACCTGGAAGTGTGGCGCCACAGGATTGCCGCGGCGCGGCCGGCCGCCGTCTATCTGACGACGAATTACCACAATCCAACCGGATACTCCTACTCAACCAGCGAGCTGACACGAGTTCTGGACCTGTCACGGGAGTTCGAGTTCGGGCTCGTCGAGGATGATTGGGGCTCGGACATGCTGTCCTACTCGGATTACCGGCCGCCGTTGCGCACGCTCGGCGGCGAGCATGTCCTGTACATGAATTCATTTACCAAGAAGCTGCTGCCCTCCCTGCGCATCGGCTACCTGCTCGCCAACGCGTCGACGCGGCCGGCGCTGCTAGAGGCGAAGCACGTCTCGACGCTGGGCAGCGCCACGTTGATCGACGCCGTACTGTTCGAGTTCCTCAGCCGCGGATACTACGACACGCATCTACGGGCCCTGCACAGCGAGCTCGATGCCCGCTATCACGCCTGCCTCGAGGCGCTCGCAGCTCTGATGCCGGAGGGTGTGCGCTGGACCTCTCCGGGCGGCGGTCCGACTCTGTGGCTCGAGATTCCGCGGCGCGTCCATCTGGGAAGGCTCAGCGGACGGCTCGCGGAAAAGGGCGTGTCGCTGGCCGCCTCGCTGCCCGCCTGGTTCTTCGGTGAACCGCACCTGCACGGCACGCGCCTCGGCTACGCGTGGCTGTCCGTCGCCGCGATGCACAGAGGCCTGGAACTGCTGGCCCAGGAAATCCGGCGGCAGCTTCGATGAGGCCGGCCATCCAACCGCCGGATCCGATCGAGAAGTTCCGGCGCTGGTATTACGATGCTCGAGCCCGGCTACGCGCCGATGCAGACGCGGTTGCGTTGGCGAGCGCCAGCGTGGATGGCATTCCTTCGGTTCGCCTTCGAGCAGGCGCTACTGGCCTGCCACCGCAGCCCGCTCAGGCGTGCCCGCCACCCAAGTGAAACCGGTGATTTGCCAGCCGCTCGCCGCCTTTCGCAACGAGTACACCATATGGGCCGCCTGCCGCATGGCCACCCCTTTTTGCTTGTAGGTGAAGGCGACGGGTAGCACGACGTAGCCGCTGTCGCTGTCAACGATCACGCTGGTGGGCTTGCCGATCTTGGCCGCCGGGTCGGTCATGTTCCCGCCCTGGCCGGCAGCCGCCACCGCCTTACCCCATGCCTCCAATGCGTTTGCTCCCGACCAGACGTGAGGCGGTACATCATCCATGATGACCAGGCCGTCGGGCGAGACAGCGGCCGCGGCAGCCTTCATATCCCCCTTGGAGAAATTGTCGAAAAACTGGTGGACGGTCGCGAGGACTTCCGTCCGCGGCGTAGCCGCTCCGGCGGCCGAGATTCCGAGCAGCGCGACCATGCCCACAGACGCAAGCAGCTTCACCATGACACTCCCCAATGAAATCGCTGACAACGCAGCAGGATAGTGACTTTTATCTCGTGCCACCACGGCACGGTTCGGTCGGTCTTCGGTCGGCGCGACGAACTCATTCTATCGTGGGGTTACTTGCCTTTATAGGCGAATAACATGGATATTCGGGCACTATTCGCCTGTATGGGCGAGTAGCAAACGGCTACGATACGGCGTATAATTCGCCCACAAAGACGAATCGCCGCTTGTTACCAGTCTATTTCGCCCATTAAGACGACTTATGCGACTTACCGCCGAAATGCCTGATATCGCCGTCCTGCGCGAGCTCGGCGCGCGCCTCGAGCGCCGCCGCATCGATGCCGGCCTCACGCAGGCCCGGCTGGCGGAAGAAGCCGGCGTTTCCAAGCGCACGCTCGAGCGTATCGAAACCGGTGACAGTACCGACTTCCGCCTGCTCGTGCGGGTGCTGCGCACGTTGAAACTCACGGAGGGCCTGGAAAATCTGATTCCGGATCTGCCGCAAAGTCCGATCGCGCTCGCAAAACAGAGAGGCCGCACGCCCAAACGCGTGAAGCCTCCGCGTAGAAAGGCCGGCCGCGCCTCGACACAGAAGCCCCCCGCTCCATGGAAGTGGGGCGAGTAGATCATGGCCACCGTTGCACAAGTGCGGCTGTGGGGCAGCACGATCGGCGCGGTCTCCCTGGAGGATGGGGCCGGGATCGCTGCGTTCCAGTATGAGCCCGCCTTTGCCCGCAGCGGGATTCAACTCTCCCCGCTGGTGATGCCGCTCTCCCAACAGGTGTACCAGTTCCCCGCGCTGTCGGAGATCTCCTTTCATGGCTTGCCGGGACTGCTGGCCGATTCGCTACCGGATAAATTTGGCAGCGCGCTGATCGATGCCTGGCTCGCGACCCAGGGTCGGGGACCGGAGACCCTCAACGCCGTCGAGCGGCTCTGCTATATCTGCGTGCGCGGCATGGGCGCGCTCGAATTCGCACCGGCCACCGGACCGCCGCTGCGGCGTTCGGCCAAGGTGGCGGTCGAGGAACTGGTGGCGCTCGCCTCCGAGGTGCTCAGCCATCGCAATTCTCTGGCAGTGTCCTTTGCCCCCGGCCGACGTCACGCGGGACTCGAGCAGATTCTGCGCGTAGGCACCTCCGCGGGAGGTGCGCGCGCCAAGGCGATCATCGCCTGGAACCCGCATACCAACGAAGTGCGCTCGGGCCAGGTAAAAGCCCCGGAAGGGTTCGGATACTGGCTGCTCAAATTCGACGGCGTCAGCGGCAACCAGGACAAGGAACTCGAGGACCCGCAGGGCTTCACGCTGATCGAATACGCGTACGCACTGATGGCGAAGGATGCGGGCATCGACATGAGCGAGTGCCGGCTGCTGGAAGAAGGCGGTCGGCGCCATTTCATGACGCGGCGCTTCGACCGCGACGACGGTGGCGGCAAGCTGCACATGCAATCGCTGGGGGCGCTGGCTCATTTCGACTTCAACCTCGCCTCGGCTTATGCCTACGAGCAGGCCTTCCAGGTGATGAAACGGCTCGAGCTGCCTATGCGCTCGATCGAGCAGCAGTTTCGCCGCATGCTCTTCAACGTGATCGCACGCAATCAGGACGATCATGTGAAGAACATCGCCTTCCTGATGGACAAGAGCGGCGCCTGGTCACTCTCACCCGCGTTCGATGTCACCTATGCGTATAACCCGGCGGGTACCTGGACCGCGCGGCATCAGATGACGATCAATGGCAAAGCGGACGGCTTCGCACTGTCGGACTTCCATGCCTGTGCGCAGGTTGCGGGGATGAAGCTCGGACGCGACCGGGAAATTCTGGCCGAGGTCATCGGTGCCGTCGAACAATGGCCGCGCTATGCCGAGCAGGCCGGCGTAGCTCGAAAACACCGAGACCAGGTCGCCGCCGCGCGCCGGCTGCGCTTTGACCCGTGATACAGCGTATAGCTGCCGAAGCGTAATGTTCGATGTCCTCGAGACAGGCGACTTGCTCCGCTCGATGTAATGTCGCAGCCGGCGATTCCGGATGGCACGTAACTCGACCAGGTCCACCGAGCGACCAAAGAGAGTCTCTAGCGATTCCTTCAGATCGAGAAAATTCGTAAAACTACCGGCCGCATCCGCTTCGAACTCGACTAGGACGTCTACGTCGCTACGCGCAGAGTCGAAGTCGCCGCGGACAATCGAGCCGAAGACCTCGAGCTTGCGCACGCCGCGGCGGCGGCACAGCCTGGCTATGGCGTCACGGCTATTTTCAATCAGAGGATGCACAAGTTGATTTTAGCACAGCGCACCGCGTCTTCGGCGCGGTGCGCCCGGCCGGGACAGAGCGAGGCGGTTTCAATATTGGGACGCAATTTGCCCGGAACACGAACTCCGAGGGGCCCACGCCCAAAGCTGCCGCCTGCGGCGTCGGCGGGATGGGCGCACGGTGATAATGTCCTACGAATCGCGCTCGGAGCTGCTTTTCTGCTCAATCTTTGGCTCCGCAAATCAACCCGCGCCGAGGTGCTCTTACATACAAGGGCGCGAACCCCTTAGAATCGGCGCCGCTTCAACTTCTTAGGGCGGCAATGGTGGCGGGGCACCGGCGCGCATCGATGGCGCCGGCGCTCCCCCGTGCAACCTGGGTTGCTGATGGACGACCCGCAACGTCTACACGGATGGCACTCGTGACCGACAACACAACCAGCCCGACTGACGCATCCTCCAACGAAGGTGACAAGCCGAAAAAGCGAGGTCTGTTGCACCGTCCGGTGCTGCTGTCGGTGGCGGCCGTGGTGTTCGTCATCGTCGTCATCGCCGGCATTCTATGGTGGCTGCACGAGCGCCAATTCGAGTCCACAGACGATGCATTCGTCGACACGCACATCGTGCGCCTCGCCCCGCAGGCCGCCGGGCGCGTGACACAGGTTCTGGCCAACGACAATGCACTGGTGCAGGCGGGCGCACCGCTGATCCTGATCGATTCCGCCGACGTTCAGACCCACGTGGCGCAGGCCCAGGCGCAAACAGCGCAGGCCCAAGCCCAGGTCGAGAGCGCCCGCGGCCAGATCCAGGTCGACCAGCGCACCTATCAGCAGGCCCTCGCCGAGGTCACACTCGCTCAGGCGGCGGCGACCAAGGCGGCCCAGGACCTGGCACGCTATCGCTCCCTGCAGCGATTGAACCCGGCCGCCGTCGCCCAGCAGCAGATCGATGACGCCACCACGGCCGTGACGCAGGCGACCGCACAGTTGGAGTCGGCGCACCGGGCGGCCCAGACCCGGGCCGAACAGATCGCGATCGCGCGCACGCAGCTCACCTCGAGTCTGGAACAGGTCCGAGCAGCGCAGGCGCAGCAGCAGGCCGAGGGCATCAATCTGGGCTACACCCGCATCATCGCACCGGTGGCCGGGCACGTGGCGGACCGGTCGGTCGCCGTGGGGGACTACGTACAGCCCGGTACCCAGCTGCTCGCCATCGTTCCGCTGACGCTGTGGGTGACGGCTAACTTCAAGGAAACTCAGCTTGCCTTGATGCGTCCCGGTCAGACGGTATCCATCAAGGTGGATGCCTGTCCCGCCGACCAGATCTCCGGACACGTCGACTCGATCCAGCGCGGCGCCGGCCAGGCATTTGCCATCCTGCCGCCGCAGAACGCCACCGGCAACTTCGTGAAAGTCGTGCAGCGCGTGCCGGTCAAGATCGACTTCGACCGCGTGCCGCAGGACTGTCCGCTCGGACCGGGCATGTCGGTGGAGCCCACCGTGCGGGTTCGCTGAAGATGGCAGCCGAAGCGGGCAACGGCGCAGGCAGCGAGGGCGGTAGCGGCCGCCGCAGTGCCGGCGGCGCTCGCGGTGAACAGGGTTGGACGCCGGAACGCTCGGTTGCCGGCAACCGCAATCCCTGGTCGATCGTGGCGGTGATCTCGATCGCCACCTTCATGACGGTGCTCGACAGCTCGATCGTGAATGTCGCCCTCGACCACATCTCCGGCAGTTTCTCGGCCAGCTACGACGAGGCCACCTGGGTCACCACCACATTCCTGATCGCCCAGGCCATCGTCATCCCGATCTCCGGCTGGCTCGCCGATGTGATCGGACGCAAACGCTACTACATGATTTCCGTGGCGCTGTTCACCGCGGCCTCGTTTCTGTGCGGCATAGCGCCCAACCTCTCGCTGCTCATTCTCGCGCGTGTGTTGCAGGGGGCGGCCGGCGGGGGTCTGGCCGCGGTCGAGCAATCGATGCTGGTCGATACCTTCCCGCCGAGCCAACGGGGCAAGGCGTTCGCCGCCTACGGCATGGTGGTGATCGTCGCGCCGATCCTCGGGCCGATCATCGGCGGATGGCTCACCGACAACACCTCCTGGCGCTGGTGCTTCCTGATCAACGTGCCCGTCGGGGCGCTGTCGCTCTACCTGGTCGGCCTGATGGTCGATGAGCCGCAGGCCTTGCTGCGCGATCGGGCTGCGCGCCTGCGGCGCGGCCTGCGGGTGGACGTGATGGGCTTCGCGCTGGTGGCACTGTTCTTCGGCTGCCTGGAATTCACGCTCGACCGAGGGCAGACCGACGACTGGTTCTCCAATCCCCTCATCCTCGGCACCACGGTGACCGCGATAGTGGCACTGATCGTCCTGATCCCCTGGGAACTGACACGCGCCGACCCGATCGTACCGATCTCGATGTTCGGTCGGCGCAATTTCGGCATCGCCAGTATCTTTCTGCTGCTGACCGGGACGATACTTTTTGGCACCACGCTGTTCATCCCGCAGCTGCTGCAGGTGGTCATGGGCTATTCGGCGATGGAGGCCGGCCTGGCGCTGACCGCCGGGGGCGTGGCGACGATCTTCGTGATGCCGCTGATCGGGGCGCTCTCAGGGCGCGTCGACGCGCGCCTGATGATCGGCGTGGGCCTGGTGGCGCAGGCGCTGGCGCTGCTGTATATGAGCCACTTCAACACCGACATGACGTTCGCCAACGCAGCGCTGGGTCGGATGCTGCAGTCCGTCGGACTGCCGTTCCTATTCGTGCCGATCAGCCTCGTCGCCTACGTCGGGCTGGCCCCGAAGGAGAGCAACCAGGCGTCGGCCATGATGAACGTGGCGCGCAACCTGGGCGGAACCATCGGCATCGCGTCGGTGCAGACGCTGCTTACGCGGCGTGAGCAGTTCTTTCAGGCCCGGCTGGTCAACGGCCTCAATCCGCTCAATCCGAACTACACCGTCGGGCTCAACCAGATCATCCACGGTCTCATCGATCGGGGCCAGAGTGCGGCCAACGCGTCCGCCGAAGCCATGGCGACGCTGTACACGACGGTGCAGCGCCAGGCGATGATGCTGTCGTTCATCGAGGTCTTCAACATCCTGCTGGTCGTGGTGATCGTGGCCATCCCGCTGCTGCTGCTCATCCAGAGCCCCAAGCACAGCGCCGCCGCACGCGCCGCCGCACGCGCCGCCGCTGCGGAGCACGCGGCATGAAGATAGCCTTTGCCGCCGCCGGGTTGCTGGCTCTCGCTTCCCTGAGCGCATGCACCGTGGGGCCGGACTACCGCCGTCCGCAGATTGTAACTCCGCCCGCGTATGTCGATGCGGGTTCGACCGCCACCGCGGCGCCCGGCGCCGCGACCGGCGCAGCTCTGGCTCGCTGGTGGGAGCTGTTCAAGGATCCGTCCCTCACCGATCTCATCGATCGGGCGCTGGCCAACAATCCGGACCTGCAGACCGCGGCATCGCGCGTGCGCGAGTCGCGGCTGCAGGAAATCGTCTCACGGGCGGCGGAATATCCGAGTGTCAGCGCCGCCGTGGATGCCGCCAGCGTGCACTCCAATCACGGCTCGTCAGGCTCCGGAGGCGGTGGCACCGGGGGCAGCTCCGGCGGCGGCAGCAGCGGCGCCAGCGGTTTCACCATCCCGTCCAATCTGAACCTGTACTCGGCCGGTTTCGATGCCACCTGGGAGGTCGACCTGTTCGGCGGCACGCGCCGCGCGGTCGAGGCGGCCAGGGCCAATACCGAGGCGGCGATCTGGGCGCGCCGCGATGGCGAGGTGTCATTGAGCGCTGAAGTCGCCAACGACTACCTGACCCTGCGCGAGCTGCAGGCGCGGATCGCATTCGGGCAGGCCGAAGTCCAGCGGGAACAGGATCTGTTCACGCTGATCCGGGAACGCCGGCAGACCGGATTCGTGACCCAATTGAATGTGAATCAGCAGACCGGAGAGGTGGAGAGCGCCGCGGCGCAGATACCCGAGCTGCAGGCGCAAGCCAGGGGCGAGATCCACGCGCTGGGGGTATTGCTCGGGCAGACGCCGGAGGCGCTCGAGAGTCGCCTGGGCAGTGCTGCGGCGCTGCCGCCAGCCCCGCCAACCCTGCCGCTCGGACTTCCCTCCGAGCTCCTGCGCCGCCGCCCGGACGTCCGCGAGGCCGAGCGGCGGCTGGCCGCCAGCAATGCGCAGATCGGCGTGCAGGTGGCGAGCCTGTACCCGAAGTTCAATCTGATCGCGCTTGGAAGCTTCGCCGGAACTTCACTGGATAGCCTTTTTTCCGCGGCGAATCTGGTCGGCGCGGCCGTGGGTATGGTCAGCGAACCG
This sequence comes from Steroidobacteraceae bacterium, assembly GCA_036267195.1. Classification (GTDB taxonomy): domain Bacteria; phylum Pseudomonadota; class Gammaproteobacteria; order Steroidobacterales; family Steroidobacteraceae; genus FEN-1191. The sequence continues at coordinate 60,370 of DATAWM010000045.1, read as the reverse complement.
CTGTTCGACGCCGGCCGGCGGCGCGCATCGGTCAACGTTGCCAAGGAAGAAACGGCGCAGGCGGCACTCGCTTACCGCAAGACCGTGCTCGGCGCGCTACGCGATGTCGAGGATGCTCTGTCCCGGTACCGCGCGGAGCAGATCCGGCACGCCGCCCTGGCACGCTCGGTCGATGCGACCAGCAACTCCCTCACCATCGCCCAGGACGAATACAAGACCGGCTTTGTCACTTTCATCAACGTCCTGCAGGCACAGAACGCGCTGCTCGGGCTGCAGGATCAATTGACTCAGTCCGACGGGCAGCTGCTCAGCGATCTCGTGGCCCTCTACAAGGCGCTGGGAGGCGGCTGGTCTTCAACCTGAAATGAAAGCGCGCCCCAGGCAGATTGCGAGGTCGAACGCCGCGGATTGTCCCCCTGGAGCAGCAACGATCAAGACACTGCGCGTAGCGGTCTCTGAGCAGGCAGACGGCGCAGTCGGCAAGCGCTGGCTATTCCTGTTTCAGACAGGGCTGCTCGAGTATTGACCGCGGCACGCATCGTCAACCTTCCGTATCCAGGCGCTTGTGCTCGGCGCCTCGCCTCTGCAGTGCCAATGCGCGATGTCCCTCGACCATCTGCCAGGCCAGTAGGATCGGGATTCCGATGGCGATGTCGCGCGCTCGCTTCAGCAGCGAGATGGCGAGCGCGAACTCCTTGCCGACGCCGAACAGGGGCGCGAGCAGCGCATAGGCGGCTTCCTGTACGCCCAGTGCATTGGGGATGAAGAAGGTCAGACTGCGGGCCGCGTAGACCAGGCTCTCGATGGCGATGACCGCGGCGACATCGACGTGCACACCGATCAGGCGGAAGGCGATCCAGGTGCCCACCGCGCCGGCGATCCAGCCGCAGAAATGCAGCAGCACGGACAGCACGATCCGCAGCGGCGCGCGATACATCTCCCGCAGCAGCGTGGCGATCGCGGCGGCATAGCCGGCAGAACCGGGAAGCATGCGCAGGGCAAGCCGGTCGGAAAGCCAGCTCAGCCCCTGGCGCTGCAGCGCCAGGAACAGCACGCCAGCCAGGGTGCTGGCCGCCAGACCGATCAGGGACGTGCGCACGAGCGCGTGGGCGAGCGGCATCTGGGCGGCACGCGCGTTCAGGATGAACAGTCCGACCGCCATATACAGCAGTTGCCCGAGCAGCTCGGTCGTCACATCGACGATCGCCGAAGCGACTGCAAGACGCCGCGGCACACCAAGCACACTGGCGGCGCGCACCCCCAGTATCATGCCGCCGATCTGCGAGAACGGTAGCGCCTCGGAGGCGGCATCGCGAACCATGCGCGCGCAGATGAAGACCAGCGGTGACAGGCGGTTCGCCCGGGGCATCAGGACGTACCACGCCGGGCCCAGGATCCCGAATACGACGAAGGCGTAGCCGCACAACAGGGCGAACCCACCCCAGCCGACCGACGCAGCCGCCGCAAACACTGCCCGGAAGCCGATATGCCGGAGCAGGTAGACCGCCAGCGCGAGTCCCAGCGCGGTGACAATCAGCACACGCAGCCGCGGCGCACGGCCACGCGGCGCGCTCATCGTACTTCCCGGCTCGACAGCGTTCACGCCACGGGCTCCTGCAACTGAACCTTCTCATTCGCCAGTGCGTACTCCGCTGATGGTGACCGGCTATTGCGGTTGAAAGCGACCGCCCCGCACCAGCAAGTAATCCCGACCGCCCCTACTCCACCGTCACGCTCTTGGCCAGGTTCCTCGGCTGATCCACATCGGTGCCCCGGAGCACCGCGACGTGATAGGCCAGCAGCTGCAGCGGCACGCTGTAGACGATCGGCGCCTGGAAATCGGTAACGTGCCGCGGCATGTGGATCACCTGCACACCGTCGCTGGAGTCCACGCCCGCATCCGGATCGGCGAACACGTACAGCTCCCCGCCGCGGGCGCGCACTTCGGTCAGGTTGCTCTTGAGCTTCTCCAGCAGGTCGTTGTTCGGCGCCACCGCGATCACCGGCATGTCTGCATCGACCAGTGCCAGCGGGCCGTGCTTGAGCTCGCCGGCGGCGTAGGCCTCGGCGTGGATGTAGGAGATCTCCTTGAGCTTCAGTGCCCCCTCCATCGCGATCGCCTGCATCGCGCCGCGCCCCAGGAACAGCGCGTGGTGCTTGTCGGCGAAGCGCAGCGCCACCTGCTGCAGCACTGGGTCGAGCTCGAGCGTGCGCTCCAGCAGCGCGGGCAGCTCGATCAGCCGCGCCACCAGCTCGCGCTCACGGGCCGCATCGGCGTCCGCCGCGCCGTGGTGGCGCGCCAGCGCCACGGTCAGCATCGCCAGGGCGGTCAACTGCGTCGTGAACGCCTTGGTCGAGGCGACCCCGATCTCCGGACCCGCGCGCGTGAGCATCGTAAGGTCCGCCTCGCGCACCAGCGCGCTCTCCGGCGCGTTGCAGATCGCCAGCGTCGCAAGGTAGCCGCTCTGGCGCGCCATGCGCAGCGCGGCGAGCGTGTCCGCGGTCTCGCCCGACTGCGAGATCACCACGAACAGCGAGTCCGGCATCACCACCGGCCGGCGATAGCGGTATTCGCTGGCGATCTCCGCCCGGCACGGCAGCCGGCAGATCTGCTCCGTCAGGTAGGCGGCCACCACCCCGGCGTGGTAGCTGGTGCCGCAGGCGACGATGTGCAGCGCGCGTACACGCTCGAACAATGCGCCGGCGCCCGGCCCGAACGCGGCCTCGAGCAGTCGGCCGTTGGCAACCCGCTCCTGCAGCGTGTCGGCCACCGCCCGCGGCTGCTCGTGGATTTCCTTGAGCATGAAGTGACGGTACGGCCCCTTCTCGGCCGCATCCGCCGCCAGCGAGCTCTCCTGCACCGATCGCTCGACGCGTCGGCCGTCGCGGTCGGTCACCTGCACGCTCTCGCGCCGGATCTCGGCGACATCGCCCTCCTCGAGGAAGATGAAGCGCCGCGTCACCGGCAGCAGCGCGCAGATGTCGGAGGCCACGAAGTTCTCGCCGACCCCCAACCCGAGCACCACCGGACAGCCGGCCCGCGCGGCGATGATGCGCTCGGCATCGTGGCCGCTGAGCACCGCGAGCGCATACGCTCCTTCCAGTTCCGCCACCGTCGCTCGCACTGCCGCGAGCAGCTCGCCGAGCCGTTCGAGATGGAAATGCACCCGGTGCGCGATGACCTCGGAATCGGTCTCGGAGCTGAAGCGGTAGCCGGCACGCTCGAGCTCGGCGCGCAGCCGCTGGTGGTTCTCGATGATGCCGTTGTGGACGATGGCCAGGTCATCGCCCGATACGTGCGGGTGCGCGTTGCGCTCGCTGGGGATGCCGTGGGTGGCCCAGCGTGTATGCGCCAGCCCGATGCGGCCCAGGATCGGAGCGCTCTCGCGCGACTGCGCCGGCGGCGGCGCCACCAATTGCTCCAGCGCCTGCTCGAGCGCGCGCACCTTGCCGACCGTGCGCAGCCGCCGCAGGTTGCCGGCGCCGTCCAGCACCGCCAGGCCCGCCGAGTCGTAGCCGCGGTACTCCAGCCGCTTCAGCCCCTCGAGCAGCACCGGCACGACGTTGCGGTCGGCGACGCCGCCGACTATGCCGCACATGTGGGGCGACTCCCTGCGCGGCACGTACGGCGCATCGGCCAGCGATCGCACGTCCGGGAGCGCACCCGGCCGTCAGGTGAGACCCGGCTGCGCATCAGGGCTTGGTCGCCTTTCGCGGCCGCTGCCATCCCTCGATCGTGACCTGGCGGGCACGTGCCAGCGTCAGCTTGCCCTCCGGCGCGTCGGCAGTGATGGTGGAGCCGGCCCCGACATTGGCACCCGCGCCGATGCTCACCGGAGCGACCAGCATCGAGCCGGAGCCGATGAAGGCATCATCGCCGATCCGTGTGCGCCACTTGTTCGCACCGTCGTAGTTGACGGTGATGGTGCCCGCGCCGATGTTGACGCCGCTGCCGACGGTGCTATCGCCGACGTAGCTCAGGTGATTCACCTTGCTGCCTGCACCGATCTCGCTGTTCTTGACCTCGACGAAGTTACCCAGGTGCACCCCGCCCGCGAGCCGCGCTCCCGGGCGCAGCCGTGTGAACGGCCCGATGCTGCAGTCCTCGCCGATATCGGCGTCCTGCATCACGCAGTTGGCATGCACCCGGGTGCGCGCGCCGATCGCGCTGTTCGCGACCACGCAGTTGGGCCCGAGCCGCACGCCGTCGCCGAGGCGCACCGGCCCCGCGAGGCCATCGAGCACCACGTTGACGTCGAGCACCACATCACGCCCGACCTCGACCGATCCGCGCACGTCCAGGCGCGCCGGGTCGATCACGGTCACGCCCCGCTCCATCAGCGCACGCGCGCGCCGCCGGCGGTACTCGGCCTCGGCCTGCGCGAGCTGCAGGCGGTCGTTGATGCCGAGAATCTCGGCGGGATCGGCGGCGAGCGTCGCGACCGGGAGCCTGTGCCGCACGGCCAGCGCCACCACGTCGGTCAGATAGTATTCGCGCTGGGCATTACGCGGCTCGAGCCGCGCGAGCCACGGCTTGAGCAGCCGCGCCGGCGCGGCCAGCACCCCGCTGTTGACTTCGCGGATGCCGCGCTCCTGCGCGCCGGCGTCGCGGTCCTCGACGATGCGTCGCAGTGCCCGGCGCCGATCCCGCACGATGCGGCCGTAGCCGGCCGGCTCGTCCAGCAGCGCCGTCAGCAGCGCGATGCCCTGCGCCGCGCGGGCACCGCCAACCCCGCGCCCCCCACCAGCCGCGCGGCTGCCGCCAGCGCCACGTCCGCCCGCCGTCGCGAGCATGCACAGCTCCCGCAGTGTCTGCGCGCGCAGCAGCGGCACGTCGCCGTACAGCACCAGTACCTGGTGCTCATCGGGAATCTGCGGCATCGCCTGCCGCACGGCGTGGCCGGTGCCGAGCTGCTCGTCCTGCAGCACCCAGCGCCGCGCCGCCGGCGCCGCCGCGTGCTCGAACTGCTCGCGCACCCGCTCCGCCGCATGTCCGATCACGATATGGACGGCGGCGGGCTCGAGGCTGTCTGCCAGCTCGAGCACGTGCGCGAGCAGCGGCCGCCCCGCCAGCGGCTGCAGCACCTTGGGCAGTGCGGATTGCATCCGCTTGCCCTGACCGGCAGCCAACACCACGATCGACAGCGGCGGCGCCGCTACAGCCTGCGGCGTGGCCACGGCTCGCTGCGGCGGGCGCGCGCGGCGCGGCGCCTGGCTGCGGCCCTTACGAGCCTTGGCGGCGGACTGGTTCGACATCGGGAAATTGTAGCAGCCCGAACGGCGGCGCTGCGGCGCGTGGCGACCTGCGGGGCGCGGCAGCCCCCGCCGCCAGCCGGGGTCGCGGCCGGTAGCCCGTCAGCCCTTGACCCGGCGCAGCTTCTGGATGAGCTTGAGCTGTGCGGCCGCCCGCGCCAGCTCGGCCTGGGCCTCGGCGTAGGAGATCTTGTCGAGCCGCCCGGTCAGCGCCTCCTGCGCGCGCTGCCGGGCGGCCAGCGCCGCGGCCTCGTCCAGGTCGCGCGCCCGCGCCGCCGTGTCCGCCAGCACCGTCACCTTGTTGGGCTGGATCTCCAGCGCGCCGCCGCCGACGTAGAACGAGTGCTCCTCGCCGTCGGGGGTCTGCACCCGCACCTCGCCCGGCTTGAGCATCGTCAGCAGCGGCGCGTGACGCGGATGCACGCCGATCTCGCCCTCCACCGCCGGCAGGAACACCACGCGCGCGGGACCGGCAAAGATCTCCCCCTCCGCGCTGACGATATCGACTTGAATGGTGCTGTCCATGCGGGGGTGCTACTGCAGCGTCTTGGCCTTCTCGACCGCCTCTTCGATGGCGCCGACCATGTAGAACGCCTGCTCGGGCAGCGCGTCGAACTCGCCCGACAGGATGCCCTTGAAACCGCGGATCGTGTCCTTCAGCGACACGATCTTGCCGTCCTGGCCGGTGAACACCTTGGCAACGTTGAACGGCTGCGACAGGAAGCGCTGGATCTTGCGCGCGCGGAACACGGAGAGCTTGTCCTCCTCGGACAGCTCGTCCATGCCGAGGATCGCGATGATGTCCTGCAGCTCCTTGTAGCGCTGCAGCACCACCTGTACCCCGCGCGCGGTGTCGTAGTGCTCGTCGCCGACCACCAGCGGATCGAGCTGCCGGCTGGTGGAATCCAGCGGGTTCACGGCCGGGTAGATGCCCAGCGCGGCAATCTGGCGATCCAGCACCACGGTGGCATCCAGATGCGCGAAAGTGGTAGCCGGAGAGGGATCGGTCAGGTCGTCCGCCGGCACGTACACGGCCTGGATCGAGGTGATCGAGCCGGTACGGGTCGAGGTGATGCGTTCCTGCAGCACCCCCATCTCCTCCGCCAGGGTCGGCTGATAGCCCACCGCCGAGGGCATGCGCCCGAGCAGCGCCGACACCTCGGTGCCCGCGAGCGTGTAGCGATAGATGTTGTCGACGAAGAACAGGATGTCGCGGCCGCGGCCGTTGGCCTGCTTCTCGTCGCGGAAGTACTCCGCCATCGTCAGCCCGGTCAGCGCCACGCGCAGGCGGTTACCCGGCGGCTCGTTCATCTGCCCGTAGACCATCGCCACCTTGGAATTGGCCAGGTTGTCCAGATCGATGACCTTCGACTCGATCATCTCGTGGTAAAAATCGTTGCCCTCGCGGGTGCGCTCGCCGACGCCGGCGAACACCGACAGCCCCGAGTACTGCTTGGCGATGTTGTTGATCAGCTCGAGCATGTTGACGGTCTTGCCGACGCCGGCGCCGCCGAACAGCCCGACCTTGCCGCCCTTGGCGAACGGCACCAGCAGGTCGATGACCTTGATGCCCGTGACCAGCAGCTCCTGGCCGCCGGCCTGGTCCTCGAAGCTCGGCGCCGGCCGGTGGATCGGCCAGTGATCGCGCGTCTGCACCGGGCCGCGATTGTCCTGCGGCCTGCCGAGCACGTCCATGATGCGCCCGAGCGTGCCCTCGCCCACCGGTACCGAGATCGGGCCGCCGGTGGCCTCCACCGCCAGTCCCCGCTGCAGGCCCTCGGTGATGCCCATCGCGATCGTACGCACCACGCCGTCGCCGAGTTCCTGCTGCACCTCGAGCGTCAGGTCGCGGTCGACCAGCCTCAGCGCGTCGTAGATCCCGGGTATCTGGCCGCGCGGGAACTCCACGTCGACGACCGCACCGATGATCTGGGTGATCTTGCCCGTAGCCATGTCTGTCATCCTCGTTCGCTTGACCCGCCGTCGCTGGACTTGCCGCCGCCGCTAAACCGCCGCGGCGCCGCCGACGATCTCGGCCAGTTCCTTGGTGATGCCCGCCTGGCGCGCCTTGTTGTACATCAGCTGCAGCTCGCTGATCAGCTCGCTGGCATTGTCCGAGGCGCTCTTCATCGCCACCATGCGCGCCGCCATCTCGCACGCCACATTCTCGACCGCGCCCTGGTAGACCTGCGACTCGATGTAGCGCATCAGCACGCCGTCGAGCAGCTCCTCCACCGACGGCTCGTAGATGTAGTCCCAATGCGCCGACAGCTCGCTGTCGGCCTCGCCCGCGGCCGCAATCGGCAGCAGCTGCAGCACCCGCGGCCGCTGCGTCATCGTGTTGACGAACTGCGCGTGCACCAGGAACAGGCGGTCCAGCTTGCTCTCCCGGTAGGCGTCGAGCATCACCTTGACGGTGCCGACCAGATCGCGCACGTGCGGCTGATCGCCCAGCCCGATGGAACTGGCCAGGATCGGCAGCTCCAGGCGCCGGAAGAAGGTGAGCGCCTTTCCGCCGATCACGCACAGGCTCACGCTCGCGCCGCGGCCCTGCCACTCGCGCACCAGCTGCAGCGTGGTCTTGAACACGTTGGTGTTCATCGCGCCGCACAGCCCGCGGTCGGTCGAGATCACGATGATCCCGATCGCGCGCGGCTCGCGTTCGGTCAGGAACGGATGCCGATCGTCGGGGCTCGCCTGATGCAGATGCGCGATCACGCGCCGCGCCATCGCCGCGTACGGGCGCGCCATGCGCATGCGCCCCTGCGCCCGGCCGATCTTGCTGGCCGCGACCATCTCCAGCGCCTTGGTGATCTTCTGCGTGCTCTTGACGCTGGCGATCTTGCTGCGGATTTCCTTGGTGCCTGGCATGGCCGCGTGTCAGCTCGCAAAGCTACCGGTGGTCTGGAAGTCCTCGCAGATCTTCTTCAGCGCCGCCTCGTGCTTCTTGAGGGTCGGGTCGGCGTTGATGGCCTCGAGCGTGTCGCGGTGGCTCGAGCCCGCGAAGCTCTGCAGCGCGCCCTCGAACTCGACCACGCGCTTGCGGTCCACCTTGTCCATGTAGCCGTTGTTGACCGCATAGATCGACAGCGCCATCTGCGCCACCGACATCGGCGCGTACTGGCGTTGCTTCATGACCTCGGTGACGCGCTGGCCGCGCTCGAGCTGCCGCCGCGTGGCCTCGTCCAGGTCGGAGGCGAACTGCGCGAACGCCGCCAGCTCCCGGTACTGCGCCAGCGCCAGGCGGATACCGCCGCCCAGGCGCTTGATGATGTCGGTCTGGGCCGCGCCGCCGACGCGCGACACCGAGATGCCGGCGTTCATCGCCGGACGCGTGCCGGCGTTGAACAGGTCGGTCTCGAGGAAGATCGGCCCGTCGGTGATCGAGATCACGTTGGTCGGCACGAACGCGGTCACGTCGCCGGCCTGCGTCTCGATAATCGGCAGCCCGGTGAGCGAGCCGGTCTTACCCTTCACCTTCCCCTTGGACATCATCTCCACGTACTGCTCGTTGACGCGCGCCGAGCGCTCCAGCAGCCGCGAGTGCAGGTAGAACACATCGCCGGGAAACGCCTCGCGGCCCGGCGGACGACGCAGCAGCAGCGAGATCTGCCGGTAGGCCACGGCCTGCTTGGACAGATCGTCGTAGATGATCAGCGCATCCTCGCCGTTGTCCATGAAGTACTCGCCCATGGTCACGCCGCTGTAGGCGGACAGGTACTGCATCGCCGGAGGGTTGGCGGCGGCGGCGGCCACGATGATCGTGTGCGCGAGCGCGTCGTGCTCCTCGAGCTTGCGCACCACGTTGGCGATCGAGGACTGCTTCTGACCGATCGCCACATAGATGCAGCGGATGCCCGAGCGCTTCTGGTTGATGATGGTGTCGATGGCCAGCGCCGTCTTGCCGGTCTGGCGGTCGCCGATGATCAGCTCGCGCTGACCGCGGCCGATCGGCACCATCGAGTCGATCGCCTTGTAGCCGGTCTGCACCGGCTGGCTGACCGAGCGGCGATAGATCACGCCCGGTGCCACGCGTTCGATCGGCGAGGTGCCGACCGCATCGATCGGGCCCTTGCCGTCGATCGGCGTACCCAGCGCATCGACCACGCGGCCGAGCAGCCCCGGGCCGACCGGCACCTCCAGGATGCGCCCGGTGGTCTTGACCGTGTCGCCTTCCTTGATCGACTTGTAGTCGCCCAGCACCACCGCGCCGACGCTGTCCTGCTCGAGGTTGAGCGCCAGGCCGGTGAGGCCGCCGGGAAACTCGACCATCTCGCCGTAGCGCACCTCGGCCAGGCCGTGAATGCGGCAGATGCCGTCGGTCACCGACACAACGGTGCCGACGTCGCGAGCCTCGGCGGCGCCCTCGAAGCGCTCGATGCGTGAGCGGATCAGCTCGCTGATTTCAGATGCCTTGATGGACATGCCATGTTCCTTTTAAAACTGCTCCGGCCGCGGTGCCGCGCGCCGGGCCCTTTGCCGCCGGCGCATCTGGCCCTAAGGCCCTCGCTCTTCGCTCAGGCGCCGCCGATGTCGGCCGCCAGCCGCTCGACCCGGCGGCGCAGCGAGCCATCGACCACGAAATCACCATAGCGCACCACAGCCCCGCCCAGCAGCGCCGGATCCACCCGTGCATGCAGTCGCACCGCGTGGCCCAGCCGCTGCTCCAGCGCCGCCTTGAGCTTGGCGGACTGTTCGGCGGTCAGCTCGCGCGCCGAGGCCACGTCGACGTCGGCGATATGCTCGGCCTGCGCGCGCAGCGCCTCGTACTGGGCCGCAATCTGCGGCAACAGCGCCAGGCGCCGGTTGTGTGCCAGCAGCGCGAGGAAATTGCGCTGCTCCTCGAGCAGGTGCGCCGCCGGCGGCGCGGCCGCCCGTGTGCCCGGCTGTGCCGCCGGCGGCGTCGCAGTGGCCAGTTCCAGCACCAGCTCGACCAGCTGGCCGGCCGGCACGCGCGGATTACCGATCAGCTGCGCCAGCTGCGCGTCGACGATCAACGCCGCGGCGCGCTCCAGGAATGCGCCCCAGGCGCCCAGCTGCGCCGCGGCGCTCGCGCTCTCGAAGGCGGCGCGGGCGTAGGGCCGTGCGACGGTGATCAGCTCTGCCATGATCCGATGATTGCCATGACCTGCGATTGTCCGGGAGCGGCGATGTCGGGGGCGCGCATCACTCGCGCGCGATCTGCTCGGCCAGCCGGTCGATCAGCTGCGCATGCGCGCGCGCGTCGACCTCGCGCTCGAGCAGCTGCGAGGCACCCTGCACCACCAGCGCTCCGTACTCACGCCGCAGCTCATCACGCGCACGTGCCGCCTCGTTGGCAGCCTCCGCCTGGCGGGCGGTAATGATGCGCGCGCCCTCGGCCTCCGCCGCCTGCTTGGCGGCCTCCAGCGCTTCCTGCGAGCGGCGTTGCGCCTGGTCGTCGATCTGCCGGGCGCGCTCGCGCGCCTCGCGCAGGATGTCGTTGGCGCGCGCGTTGGCCGCCTGCAGCTCCTTCTGGCCGGCCTCGGCGGCCGCCAGGCCGTCGGCGATGCGCTTGTAGCGCTCGTTGACCGGCTTGGCGATCATCGGCACGACGAACGAGTAGATGAACCACAGCAGCAGCAGAAATACGATGATCTGCCCGATGAAGGTGGCGTTGGGTTGCAGCATCGCCTATCTCCGCAAAGGTCTCCGCAAAAGGCGCTTCACGTGGCCTGCGTCAGTGATGCAGCTGCGACAGCAACGGGCTGGCATAGGCGAAGAACATCGCCATGCCGATCGCGATGAAGAAGTCTCCGTCGATCAGGCCGAGTAGCAACAGCATGCGCGCCTGCAGCATCGGCATCAGCTCCGGCTGGCGCCCGGCGGCCTCGAGAAACTTCGAGCCCATGACACCGATGCCGATGCAGGCGCCGCAGCCGGCGAGCCCGATCATGAGGCCGATCGCCAGCGCGGTGTAGGCCTGAAGTGTTGCGATATCCATTTGTTAGCGTCTCCTGGTCACTCTACTAATACCAATTTAAGCGCAAATCGTGGCGATGCCGCCCGGCCCGCTCATCCGTGGTGCTCCTCGGCCATGGCGATGTAGACGATCGGCAGCAGCATGAAGATGTAACCCTGCAGCAGCACGATCAGCACGTCGAACACCGACCACGCGATGCCGAGCACGACCTGCACCACGAACAGCAGCGCGGTCTCACCGCTCACGCTGGCCGCGTTGAGCGTGAACAGCGCGATCAGCAGGAACAGCAGCTCCCCGGCGAACATATTGCCGAACAGCCGCAGCGCCAGCGACACCGGCCGCGAGATCAGCTCGAGCAGGTTGAGCACGATGTTCGGCAGCCACAGCACCGGATTCTTCCCCAGCGGCGCCGCGATCCACTCGTGCAGAAAGCCGCCCGCGCCCTTGGCGCGCACGCCGGCGATCAGCGTGATGATCGCCACCACGATCGCCATCGCGAAGGTGTCGTTGACGTCGGCGGTCGGCAGCACGTGCCAGAAAGGGACCCCGGCGAGACTCGCCAGCGCGGACGGTGCATCCGCCGGCAGCAGATCCAGCGCATTCATCGCCACCACCCAGACGAACAGCGCCAGCGACAGCGAGTTCATGAAGCGCCGGCCGCCGTGGTAGCCCTCGGAGACCTGGCCGTCCACCCAGTCGTAGATGAACTCGGCGAACAGCGTCAGGCCGGTGGGGGCCCGGTCCGGCCGGGCGCGGCGTGCCGCCACCCAGAACAGCGCGGCGACCACGGCCGCCAGCAGCACCGACATCAGCAGCGTGTCGACGTTCCAGGTCCAATGCCCGATGACCACCTGCTGATGCTGCAGGTGGTGAGTCATGAATTCGGTCGGCGACTCGCCGTGCTCAGCCGTCATCTTGCTCTACCGTTCCCGATCTCTCGAGCCCCCTGCGGACCCTTCAGCCCATGCGGATTACTCAGTGCGCTTGCCGCCGCTTCGCCGCAGCGACGCGAACGGCACCGACCAGCTCACCACCAGTGTCGCCAGGTACGCCACCAGCAGGGCCGGCCATACCACGTGCGGCAAATATCGGAACGCGACCACGAACAAGGCCACGCTCACCACGACCTTGATCAGCTGTCCGAAGTACATGCGCCCGAGTGCCGCCTGCGGTGTGCGCGCCGGCTGCAGCGCCCGCAACGTCATGTACAAGTTTGCGATCACGCCGGTGAAGGCACCGGCCAGCGCCGAAATGAACGCATTTCGGCCCCAGAAGACCAGACACACCAGTGCCACGGCCAGGCCCACCACCGTCTGCAACAGCAGCACCCGATGGGCCAGGCGCCGTATCTCCGCATCACTACTGGTCGGCACCTGACTTCCGGACAATAAAAAACCACTTCTCCGGTGAGCATCCAAACACCCGGGAGTGGCCTCGAATTTGACTTATCCGGCAGCCGCTCTTGAGGTGGCCCCGGCAAGCGGGCGCGATTATAGAGAGAGCGGGTGGCCGCTTCAACAAATCGGCAAATCGCCGCAGCGGCGAGCCGCGGCTGCCTTCAGGATGCCGGCTGAAAGTGGCTCAGGATGCCGTCGAGCTCGTCCAGGTTGTTGTAGCGGATCACGACCCGCCCATGCCCGGCGCGCGCATGCTCGATGGCCACCCGCGCACCGAGCTTCTCGGCCAGCTCGTCCTCCAGGCGCGCAATGTTCGGATCGACGGCCACCGTGGCCGGCTCACCGGCGCTGGATCGGGACGGCTCGATCATGCGCCGCACCAGGCTCTCGGTCTCCCGCACCGACAGGCTCTTGCGCGCCACCAGCGCGGCCACCTCGGTCTGCTGCCGCCGCTGCGGCAGGCCGAGCAGCGCCCGCGCGTGCCCCATCTCCAGCTCGCGCCGCTCGACCTGCGCGCACACTTCCTCCGGCAATTCCAGCAGTCGCAGCAGATTGCTGACCGCCGCGCGCGAGCGCCCCACGGCCTGCGCGGCCTGCTGATGCGTCAGCCCGAACTCCGAGATCAGCCGCTGCAGCGCGCGCGCCTCCTCCAGCGGATTGAGGTCCTCGCGCTGGATGTTCTCGATCAGCGCCATCGCGATGGCGGCATCGTCGGCCACGTGCCGCACCACCGCCGGAATCTCGTGCAGCCCGGCCTGCTGCGCGGCGCGCCAGCGACGTTCGCCGGCGATGATCTCGTAGCGCTGCGTGCCGTGCGCGTCCGGCGCGCCGATCGGCCGCACCACGATCGGCTGCACCACCCCCTGCGCGCGGATCGACTCTGCCAGCGCAGCCAGGCTCTCCGGCCGCATGTCGGTGCGCGGCTGATAGCGGCCCGGCTGCAGCAGGTCCAGCGGCAGCCGCTCGAACTCGTCCCGGCCGCCTGCCCGTGATGGCCCGGGAGCCTGCGCCGCTTCCGCGGCGGCGCCCGTGCCGGGGGCCACGGTGTCCGGGCCCGGGGCGAACGCCGGGATCCGCGCCTGCCCGAGCAGGTCCGCCAATCCGCGCCCAAGTGTCGGTCTTTTCTGCGTCATGTCCACATCATAAGGCTCCGGCCGCCCCGGTCGGGCCGGCCGCAGCATCTGCGTCCGTGTCCGTGTCCGCGGCCGCGGCCGCGGCCGCGGCCGTCGTCGCCTCGTCGTCCCGCCGCAGCATCTCCCCGGCCAGTGCCAGGTAGGCCAGCGCCCCGCGCGAATCCGGGTCGTGCGCCAGCGCCGGCCGCCCGAAGCTCGGCGCCTCCGCCAGGCGGATATTGCGCGGGACCACGGTGCGGAACACGCGCTCGCCGAAATGCATCATCAGCTGCGCCGACACCTCGTTGGCCAGGTTGTTACGCGGATCGAACATGGTGCGCAGGATGCCCTCGATCGTAAGCTCGGGGTTGGCGCTCGCGCGGATCTGCTCGATGGTACTGACCAGCGACGAGAGGCCCTCGAGCGCGTAGTACTCGCACTGCATCGGGATGAGGACCGCGTCGGCCGCGACCAGCGCATTGACCGTCAGCATGTTCAGCGCCGGCGGGCAGTCGATCAGGATCAGGTCGTAGCGCTCACGGATCGGCGCCAGCGCCACACGCAGGCGCTGCTCGCGGCCCGTGCCCATGGACAGCAACCGCACCTCCGCCGCCGTCAGGTCCTGGTTCGCCGGTAGGATCGCGAGCGAGTGCGCCTCCTGGTCGATCGCGCCGGTGGTCAGCAGCGCCTCGGCCGCGGTGCACTCGCCCAGCAGCACCTCGCAGCAGCCGCGCGCGATTGCACCCTTGTCGATGCCGCAACCGGTGGTGGCGTTGCCCTGCGGATCGATGTCGACCAGCAGCACGCGGCGGCGCATGGCGCTGAACGACGCCGCCAGGTTCACGGTCGTGGTCGTCTTGCCCACCCCGCCTTTTTGGTTCGCGACCGCGATGACGCGTTTCATGACCCGATTAGTCTAGCCGCTGACAGGGGCGTACTGCAGGCAAACCGCATCGCTGCTACACCGCTCGCACCAGCCGCAGCACGTGCCGCTCGGCCGCGAGGCCCGGCACCTGCACCGCTCGGCACTGCTCCAGGCGCCAGCCCGGCGGCAGCGCGGCCAGCTCCTCGCGCGGATAGCGCCCTTTCAGCGCCACCACGCGCGTGGCCGGCCCGGCCAGGCCCTGCACGCTCGCCAGCAGCCCGGGCAGCGCGGCGTAGGCACGCGCGATCACGGTGTCGAACGGCGGCTGCGGGCGCAGCGTCTCGACGCGGGTCTGCAGCGCGGAAACGTTGCCGAGCCCAAGCTGCCGGGCCGCATGCGCCACGAAGCGGATCTTCTTGGCGACCGAGTCGATCAGCGTGAAGCGGCGCTCCGGCGCGACCAACGCCAGCGGCAGCCCCGGAAAGCCGGCGCCGGTACCCACGTCGGCGATGCGGGCCCCCGCGAGGTCCGGCAGCGCGCTCAGGCTGTCGAGCAGATGGCCGCGGATCATCGCCTCGCGAGCGCTGATCGCCGACAGGCTGTAGGCCCGGTTCCACGTGGACAGCTCATCGAGCAGCCGCAACAGCGCCGCGGCGCGCCCCGGGTCGAGCGGCACGCCGAGCCGCCCGGCATCATCGATCAGCCGCAGCGCCTCCTCGCTCGCCGCCGCGCCGCCGCTAGCCCCCGCCCCGCCAGCCGCAGCGCCGCTTGCCGGCGGGTCGCTCGCCACGCTCACGTCTGCTGTCCCACCCGCACCACGGTGCGACCGATCACGCCGGCACTGATGTAATCGGCGAACGCCTCCGGCAGTGCGGCCAGCTCTATCTCGCGCGTGACGATGCGATCGAGGTGCCGGGGCCTGAGGTCCGAGGCCAGCCGCGACCACAGCGCCAGCCGGTGCGCGCGCGGCAGCGTCGAGCTGTTCACCCCCAGCAACGACACCCCGCGCAGGATGAAGGGCATCACCGTGGTGTGCAGCTCGGCGCCGGCAGCCAGCCCGATCGCCGCCACGTTGCCGTGCTCGCGCGTACCGCGCAGCAGCCAGGACAGCACCGCGCCGCCGGCGTTGTCGATCGCCCCGCCCCAGCGCGCCGACTCGAGCGGCTGCGTGCCCGGGGAGAGCTCGTCGCGCCACAGCAGCTGCGCGGCGCCCAGCGCGCGCAGGTAGCCCTCGGCCTCGCGCTTGCCGGTCAGCGCGACCACCTCGTAGCCCCGGCCCGCCAGCAGGTCGATCGCGAGCGAGCCCACACCACCGCTCGCGCCGGTGACCACCACCGGACCGTGCGCCGGGGTCTGGCCGTTAGTCTCCATCCGCTCGATCGCGATCGCGGCGGCAAATCCGGCCGTGCCGATCGCCATGCTCGCCGGCGCGCTCAGCCCCGCCGGCAGCGGCACGACCGCCTCGGCGGGTACCCGTGCGAACTGCGCATAGCCGCCGTCGCGCGTCTCCGACAGTCCGCAGCCGGTGACCAGCACCGCATCGCCCTCGCGCAACGCGGGATCGGTCGACTGCGCGACGGTGCCCGCCAGATCGATACCGCCCACCAGCGGGTAGCGGCGCAGGATCCGTCCGGCGCCGGTGGCCGCGAGCGCATCCTTATAGTTGATGCCCGAGTGTGACACCCGGATCACCACCTCGCCGGCCGACAGGTCCGCGAGCGTGAGCCGTTCGATCGCGGCCTGGATGCGGCCGTCGCGCTGATGGATCCGCAGCGCGCGGAAGCTGCCGTCGTGGCTGCCGTTGAACCCGTCACCCATCGCGCAAACCTCCTGGTGCGAGCACCGGACACGCGGCTACCGACACCCATCGAGAGCTATCGGCCCAAGCGCTGCGCTTTTATCATGATAAAAGCGCAGCGCCTGGGCCGATAGCTCCTAATATGTGCCGTTTGCAGCGAGGCCAGATGCATCCCTCTCATAGGTTTCCCCTAGTCGCCGCTACGGCGGCGTTGCTGCTGGGCAGCCTGACGGCCTCGGCGCAGCCGGTGACGCTGACCCGCGACGGCGTCGCAGTCGCCGATCCGGCCGTGGCCGCATCGCTTCCGGCCTACCTGCAGTCGCGCTCGGCGCACTTCGTCGGCTGGCTGGCCGACGGCAGCATGCTGATCGCCACGCGCTTCGGCGATACCCGCCAGATCCACCGCGTGCGCGCGCCGCTCGGCATGCGTGAGCAGGTCAGCTTCGCCGCCGGCGGCGTGCTCGACGCGGCCGCGCGCCCCTATGCCAGCGATGCGTTCGCGTATCTGGCGCCGCGCGGCGATGCCACTCAGCTGTTCCTGCAGCAGCTCGGCGTCAACCACGCCCTGCAGCCGCTCACCGACGGCAGCGAGGACGACAGCGCGCCGGTATGGGCGCCGGATGGCCGGCGGATCGCCTTCACCAGCGCCCGCCGCGACGGCGTCGATGTGTACCTGCTCGACATCGCCACGCCGCGCGCGCTGCCGCGCCTGCTGGTCGCCGGCAATGGCCAGCGCTGGCGAATCTATGACTGGTCGAGCGACACGCACCGGCTGCTGCTCGGTCGCGAGCTCGCCGGCACCGGTTCCGCCGGCGGCGGCGGGATCCAGACACCCGCGACCGCGCTCTACCTCGCCGACGTGGACACCGGCATGGTGACGCCGGTCGCGGCCTCGGCGGCGGCCGCAGCCCCCTCACGGCAGCGCCGCAGGAGCCGCCTCACCGACGCTGCGGTCACGCCCGCACCGGTGCAGGCGATCAGCGCCCGTTTCGCCGGCGATGGCCACGGCATCCTGCTGTTGACGCGGGCGCAGCCGGCCGGCGGCAACGCCGCGGCCGGGCAGTATCTGCATCTGGGCTATGTGGATGCCTCGGACGGGCAGTGGCGCGAGCTGTCGGCACCGGTCTCGCATGACGTGGAGCTGTTCGATCAGAGCGCCGACGGCCGCTACCTGGCCTATACCGTCAACGATGACGGCATCAGCCGGCTGGTGCTGGTCGATCAGCAGCTCAAGCTCGACATGCCGGTGACCACGTTGCCGCCCGGTGTCATCAGCAGCCTCCAGTTCGATGGCAGCGGCCAT
This sequence comes from Steroidobacteraceae bacterium, assembly GCA_036267195.1. Classification (GTDB taxonomy): domain Bacteria; phylum Pseudomonadota; class Gammaproteobacteria; order Steroidobacterales; family Steroidobacteraceae; genus FEN-1191. The sequence continues at coordinate 42,701 of DATAWM010000045.1, read as the reverse complement.
CGCCTGGCGCTGACGCTCGAAACGACCCGCTCGCCCGCGGACGTCTACGCTTACCAGCCACAGACCGGCACGTTGACGCGCTGGACCGAAAGCGAGGTCGGCCCGCTCGACACGCAGTCCTTCGCGCAGCCGCAAAGGCTGCTGTTCTCGACCTGGGACCACATCGACGGGCAGCCGCGCCGGCTGCCGATGTGGGTATACACCCCGGGGCCGGGGGCGCCGGTGGCCACCGTGCGGCCGGTGGTGATCTGGCTGTGCAGCGGTGGAGGCGGCCAGTGCCGGCCGCGCTATGCGCCGTTCGTGCAATACCTGGCGCAGGAGCTGGGCTGCGTCGTGATCGCGCCGAACGTACGCGGCTCCTCCGGCCTCGGGCTGGCCCTGCAGCAGGCGGGCGAGGGCGCCCTCGGCGGCGATGCGGTGCGCGACATCGGCTCGCTGCTGGTGTGGATCGGACTGCAGCCCGGGCTGGACCGCACGCGCGTCGCCGTGCTGGGCGAAGGCTACGGCAGCTACCTGGCTCTGGCCTCCCTGGCGCAGTACGGCGATCGCCTGCAGGGGGCCGTGGCCGCGTTTCCATCACGCCTGGCGGGCCTGCCGAACGTGCTGGCAATACGGCGGCCGGTGCTGCTGGTGCAGGGACTGGATGACCCGGCGGTGCCCCCCTACGAGTCCGCGCAGCTGCGCGAGGGATTACGGGCCCAGGGGGTCGCGGTGCAGTACCTGGCGATCAGCGGCGAGGGCCGCGATTTCGCCCGCCGCTCGACCCTCGATGCCTATCACCTCGCCGCGGCCGGCTTCCTCGCCCGCCTGCTGCGCAATTGACCGGCTACCGTCGCCGGCAGGCCGGCTACTTCGCCGACAGGAACGTCAGGCGGCGGTCGAGCGTCTTCAACCCCGGCGACTGCGCCGAGTAATACTCGGCGATCGCGGAGATGTCCTGCGCCGTCAGGCCGACGACGAAGGTCGACATCACCGGATTCTTGCGCTCGCCGCTCTTGTACTCTTCCAGCGCCTGCTCGAGGTAGTCGGCGTGCTGGTCCTTCAGCGTCGGATAGGCTCCGCTGATGCCCACGCCGTCCTTACCGTGACAGGACACGCACAGCTGCGTAACCTTCGCCGGCGGCGTACCGACCGTCTGCGCGCCGGACTTGATGTCGGTCTCGGAGCTGAAATAGGCCGCGACGTCCTGCATGTCCTGATCCGACAGCGTGGAGGCCTGCACGTGCATGGTCACATGCGTGCGTGTGTCGGCGGCGTATTCCTTCAGTGCCGCGACGATGTAATCGGCATGCTGGCCGCCGAGCCTCGGTACCGTGTAGTCCGGGTAGGCATTACGGTAATCTTCGATGCCGTGACAGCCCAGGCAGGTGTAAGAGAGTATCTTGCCGCGCGTCGCATTCCCGTCCGCGAACACTGAGGCGCTGGCACCCAGTGCCAGGACGGTGGCAAGCGCAATGGCGACACGACAGGACAGCGGCATACCGACTCCAGCAAATCAACGCATGAACGAGGCAAAGCTGCCCATGCGGGCACGAGGCAGGCGCAAAGGCGGGCAAGTAGTTTACGGTCTGGACCGCGCTTTTGCCACTGTATGATCGCCCTGATCCAACGCGTCACCGGGGCCAGCGTGCGCATCGACGGGCAACTCGTCGGCGCCATCGATGCGGGAATCCTCGCGTTGATCGGCGTGGAGCGCGGTGATGATCGCGCCGGCGCCGAACGGCTGCTGCAGCGGTTGCTCGATTACCGCGTGTTTGCCGACGAGGCCGGCCGCATGAATCGCTGCCTGCGCGACACCGGCGGCGACCTGCTGCTGGTGCCGCAGTTCACGCTGGCGGCCGACACACGCAGCGGCAACCGTCCGGGCTTCTCCGGCGCCGCAGAGCCGGCGCTGGCCGCGCCGTTGTTCGAACATCTGCTCGAGCGGGCGCGCAGGGCGCATGCGCGCGTGGCGGCCGGAACCTTCGGCGCACACATGCAGGTCGCGCTGGTCAATGACGGACCGGTCACCTTCTGGCTCGAAGCCGGCGCCGGCGCGCCGGCGGCGGGGCCGGCCGCCGCTCCCGGTGCCCACGGCGGCGCTCACGGCAGCCCGAACGTTTCGGCCCCCAGGCTGTCAAAGCCATAGCAACCCCCAATAGTGTGACCTGCAGCAACATTTAGTTGTGCAGCGCCAAATGGCCTATGATCGTATATTGGCCCAGAAAGCCGTCCTGATGACTGGAGCTTGCCATGGATCTGTTCGCCCCAAAACATCTGCTGCTGGTGCTGCTCATTGTGCTGCTGGTCTTCGGCGGCAAGAAGCTCAAGAGTCTTGGATCGGACCTGGGCTCGGCGTTCCGCGGCTTCAAGAAGGCGATGAGCGACGGTGAGACCGAGGAGCAGGCCAAACAGATTCAGGGGCCTGCCGCCAAGGACGCCGAGTTCCCCGAAGTAGCGGCCGCCAAGCCACAGCCCGTCGGCGAGCACAAGACCGTACCGCACGCCTGATGCGCTGACGGGCTGCCACGTTCGCACAGCCGGCCGGTAATGTTCGGAATCGACTTTTCCGAGATATTGGTCATCTTCGGCATCGCGCTGGTCGTGCTTGGGCCGGAGAAACTGCCCAAGCTCGCCAATACGATCGGCCGGTGGATCGGCCGCGCCCGCGGCATGGCGCGCCAGTTCCGCGAGCAGCTCGAGCAGGAAGCCAACACCCTGAAGCACGGCGTCGACCTCGGCCCCGAATTCGGCGGCCGGCGCGCCGAGACCTCACCCTCGCCTGCATCCGCCTCGCCCTCGCCGGGCAATGCCGCCGCGACTGCGCCGTCGACGATGCCCTACGCCGCCCACAGCCCTGCGCGTGCGGCGCCCGTGCCGGGCACGGTGTCGCAGTCCGACCTTGCCGCAACCGCGGCAACCATGGCGGCCGCTGCGGCAACCGCCGACGCAGCAAACGCCGACGCAGCAACGGCTGCGGCACCGGCGTCTGCCGCGGCACCGGTCACCTCGCCGCCCGTGTTTTCTCCTGCGGCGATCACGGATCAGCCACCGCCGGCGCAACTGTCATTACCGATGCCACCGCCACCGGCAATGTCCCAGCCGCCAACGTCACAGCTGCCGCCCCCGCAATCGGGGCCACCGCTGATTGCGTTGCACGAATCGGTCTGGCCGGATGACGGACCGGTATGAGGCCGCGGCATGAGCGAGGAGCCTGAACCGCTGCCGGAAGGCACGCTGATCTCGCACCTGCTCGAACTGCGCTCGCGGCTGTTGCGGGCCTTCATCGCGGTGATGATCGCGTTCATCCCGTGCGCGTTCTATTCGAACCGGCTGTTCGATTATCTGTCCCGACCGCTGGTCGCCAAGCTCCCCGCCGGGCAGAAGCTGATCGCGACCTCGGTCACCGCCACCTTCACCGCGCCGCTGAAGCTCGCCTTCATTGCGGGGCTGCTGATCGCGATGCCGTACGTGCTCTACCAGGTCTGGTCGTTCGTGGCGCCGGGCCTGTATCGGCGCGAGAAGCGCTTCGCCGTGCCGCTGCTGGTCTCCTCCATCCTGCTGTTCTACGCAGGCTGTGCGTTTGCCTACTTCATGATCTTCCCGCTGGTCTTCCGCTTCTTCGTCGCGACCACTCCGCGCGACGTGACGCTGATGGCCGATATCAACTACTACCTGAGCTTCACGATGCACCTGTTCCTCGCCTTCGGGGTCGCGTTCGAGACCCCGGTGGCGGTAGTGCTGCTGGTACTCACCAACCTGGTGAGCCTGCAGAAGCTGCGCAAGGCGCGCGGCTACGTGCTGATCATCGTATTCATCATCGCCGCCGCGCTGACGCCGCCGGACGTGCTGTCGCAGACGTCCATGGCCGTGCCGATGTACCTGCTCTATGAGGGCGGCCTGCTGTTTGCGTCGATCATGAGCAAGAAAGCAGCCAGCGCTGCGGCCACCGAGGCGAGTCAACAAGGCTCCGCGTGAGCGGGATCGGTGTGACGGGGACGGGCAGCCGTCGCGGCGGCGTCCCGCTGCCGGCGGCCGACGTGCGGCAGCTGACGCTGCGCGCCATCGTGCTCGGGATCATCCTGGCGGTGCTGATGGGCGCCGCCAACACCTATCTCGGCCTGTTCGCCGGCATGACGATCGCCTCGGCGATTCCGTCAGCGGTGGTGTCGATGGCTGTGCTGAAGCTGCTCGGCGGCGGCGGCATCCTCGAGAACAACATCGTGCAGACTGGCGGCTCGGCCGGCTCCTCGACCGCCACCGGCGTCATCTTCACCACCCCGGCGCTGGTGATGCTCGGCGCCTGGCATGACTATCACTACGGCTGGGTGTTCGCGTTCGCCGCCTTCGGCGGCGTGCTGGGCGTGCTGTTCTCGGTGCCGCTGCGGCGCGCGCTGATCGTCGAGCAGCAGCTGCCGTTTCCGGAAGGCACCGCCGCGGCCGAGGTGCTGCGCGCCGGCGCCGACCCGGCGCGCGGAGCGAAGCTGCTATCGCTGGCCGCCGCAGCGGGAGCGGCGGTGAAGCTCGCGGCCGCCAATGGCCTGCGGCTGATCCCCGATGCCGCGATCGCGGCGCGCCACGTCGGCCGCGGCATCGCCTACCTCGGCACCGACCTGTCGCCGGCCCTGCTGGGCGTCGGCTATATCTGCGGTCCCAACGTCGGCATCGTGATGCTGGCCGGCGGGGTGATCTGCTGGAACATCGCCATTCCGATCTACGGCAGCTACTTCCTCGCTGCCAACACGGCGCTGGCGGCGCACGTCGCCGGCCTGAGCGCCGCGGATGCCGCCGGTGAGATCTGGTCGCAGCAGCTGCGCTTCCTCGGCGTCGGCGCCATGCTGATCGGCGGCCTATGGACGCTGGTATCGCTGCGCGGCTCGCTGCTGGCCGGCGTGCGCAGCGGCCTGGCCGCGGCACGGTTGGCCCCCGGCGGCACGCCGCACAGCCAGTCGGCTGGCACCGGGACGGCGGCGGCGCACGTACCGGACACTGAGCGGGACCTGCCGATGAAGTACGTGATCGGCGGTGTCGTGGCCGCCTCGCTGCCGCTGCTGCTGATGTATCACGCCGTGGTCGGAAGCTTCCTGGTGAGCGTGCCGATGACGGTCATCATGATCGTGCTCGCGTTCCTGTTCTGCTCGGTGTCCGGCTACATGGCCGGACTGGTCGGCAGCTCCAACGACCCGGTGTCGGGCATGGTCATCGCCAGCATCCTCGCCGCCGCGGTGATGCTGCTGGTGCTCACGCACGGCAACGCCGTCGTCGGTCCGGTGGCCGCCGTGATGATCGGCGCCGCGGTGTGCTGCGCGCTGTCGATCTCGGGCGACAACGTGCAGGATCTCAAATGTGGCCGGCTGGTCGGGGCCACGCCGTGGCGCCAGCAGTTGATGATCGGCATCGGTGCGATCACCAGCGCCACCGTGCTCGCCCCGGTGCTCAACCTGCTCGCGCGCGCCTACGGCATCGGCACGCCAAGCCCCCTGCATCCGCACCCGCTGCTCGCGCCGCAGGCCACGATGATGGCGGCCGTGTCGACCGGCCTGTTCGGCGGACATCTGCCGATGGGCGTGATCGGGGTGGGCGTAGCGATTGGCCTGGTGGTCATTGCCGTGGATGAGTGGCTGCGGCGGCGGGGCGGCGGTTTCCGCGCGCCGGTGCTGGCGGTGGCCGTCGGCATCTACCTGCCGTTCGAGATCTCGGTGCCGGTGTTCCTTGGCGGCATGCTGGCGCTGGCCGCGGCGCGCCACCGCTCGGGCGTCACCGCAGGCCGCGGCATGCTGTTCGCCGCCGGCATGATCGCCGGCGAGTCCCTCACCGGCGTCATCCTGGCGATCCCGATCGTCGCCTCGGGCCGCGCCGACGTGCTGGCGCTGCCGGCGCGGCTGCGCCTGGACGAGCGCCCCGCCGGTGCGCTGCTGGGCCTGGCGCTGTACGCCGTGCTGGCGTGGCTGCTCTACCGCGTCGCCCGCCACAGCGGCGCCAGCGCGGGCGCCAGCGCAGCGCGGCCTGAATAGTCATCACCCCCCACGGCGCGCCAGGATAGCGGCCCAATAGCATTTGGTGGCTGTTGATGGGTCTCTGTCCTGTCACGCTGTTGGGGATGGCTACCCTCATTCCGCGCTGCGCTGGCGCACGGCCATGGCCAGCAATGGCAGCAGCGACACGGCGATCACGACCAGCGTCACCATGCCGAAGTGGCTCTTCACCCACGGCAGGTTGCCGAAGCCGAAGCCGCCGAGCAGGAACAGCGCGACCCAGCCGGCCGCGCCGGCGAGGTTGAACGCCTGGAAGCGCAGCCGCGGCATGCGGCCAATGCCGGCGACGAACGGCGCGAACGTGCGCACGATCGGAATGAAGCGCGACAGCAGCACCGTGGAGCCGCCGTAGCGGCGGAAGTAGCCTTCCGTGCGCTGCAGGTATTCGAGCCGGAACAGCCGGTAGCGGCCGCTGAAGGCGCGCTGCCCGAGCCGCCTCCCGATCAGATAGTTCAACGCATTGCCGCCGGTGGCGGCCGCCACCAGCAGCAGATAGAGCCAGCCGACATCGAGCGTACCGCCCGGATTGGCCGCGGCCAGCGCGCCGATGCCGAACAGCAGCGAGTCGCCGGGCAGGAACGGGGTGATGACGAACCCGGTCTCCGCGAAGATCACGCCGAACACGATCGCGTACAACCACAGGTCGTAGCGCATCAGCAGCCACGCCAGGTGCCGGTCCAGATGCAACACCAGGTCGGCCGCGGTATGCAGCAGGCTCATGGGCGGCCGCCAGCGCGGTGAGGCTTCGGCTATCGGGCCACGGCGCTCGCGCCGCGGGCGGCCCCGACCACGGTCCCGGCCACGCGGCTGGGATACGCGCCGAGCATATCGAGCGCCATGCCGACCTGTAAGTCGCGCTGCGCCAGCGTCGGTGCCGGCGTCTTGGCGTTGCCGTCACCGTCGTCCAGGTCGGCCGGCAGCTGCTCCGGCCCGGTGAGCACCACGTCGGGAACGATGCCGACACCATTGATCGAGATGCCCGCCGGCGTGTAATAGCGCGACGTGGTCAGCTTGAGCGCGGTGCCGTTCGATAGTGGCATGATGGTCTGCACGGTGCCCTTGCCATAGGTACGTCGGCCAACCAGAACGGCGCGCTTGTTGTCGTGCAGGGCGGCCGCCAGGATCTCGGCGGCCGAGGCCGACCCGCCGTTGACCAGCAGCACCAGCTTGGCGCCCCCGGTGATATCGCCGGGCCTGGCCGTCACACGGAAATTGGCATCCACTGTGCGCCCCTTGGCGCTGACGATCGTGCCCTGGTCCAGAAAGTCATCGGCGACCTGTACCGCCGCGTCGAGCACGCCACCGGGATTGTTGCGCAGATCGATGACGAATCCCTTGAGCGGCTTGGTGGCGGCAGGGGCGTGCTCGAGCGCATCGACCGCGCTCTCCAGCTCGTCCGCCGTGCTGTCGGTGAAGCTGGTGATACGCACATAGCCGTACTGCCGGGTCAGCAGCTCCGATTCGACGCTGACCAGCTTCACCGGCGCGCGCCGGATATCGAACCGCAGCAGCGCCGGCGTGCCCTCGCGCCGCACCGCCAGGCGGATCGGACTGCCCGTAGGTCCGCGCATGCGCTCGATCGCGGCGTCGACATCGGCCGAATCCACCGCGACGTTGTCGATCCGGACGATGATGTCGCCGGCCCGCAGTCCCGCGCGCGCCGCCGGGGAGCCGGGCATGCGCCGCACCACGCTGACGCCGTCCTTGGAGGCGCTCACCTCCACGCCGATGCCCGCGTACGTGCCGCTGGTGGTGACCTTCATGTCCTGGAACTGATCGTCACTCAAGAAAGTGGAATGCGCATCGAGCGACTCGACCATGCCGCGGATCGCCGCCTGCATCAGTTGATGATCGCTCACCGGGTCGACGTATTCCTGCCGGATGCGCTGCATCACCTGGGCGAACAACTGTGCGTCCTGCAGCGGCAGCGCGTTGGCACGGGCGGAGGCTGTCGCGGTCGAAGCCGTCGAGGCTGTCGTAGCCGTGGTGGCCGAGCTGGGCGCCTTGCGGGCGTGATCCGCCAGCACGCGCTGGGTGTAGGACAGACAGATGCCGAGCAGTAGGCCGGCCAGCACTGTCAGTGTCAGACGGGAGCGCGTTCGCATGAGGACGGATACTACAGGGCCACCACGGGTGACCAAAATGAAGTTTTGACGCTGCGAAGCACCACCGCGCTGGCGTCCGCAGCGCTCAGGCGTGGTTGACGAGCGCCGCGGTGGAGACCGCCGCCGGCGGCCACACCCCGCCCGGCGCCGCCGCCGCCACGTACAGCGGCAATTCCGCCAGCACGTCGGCCAGCGGCTCGGGCCGCGCGATCGCGAACCCCTGGCCATAGTCGACCCCCAGCGCCGTGACGCGCGTGCGGATCTCGTCGGTTTCCACGTACTCGGCTACCGTGGTCAATGACATCGCCCGCGCCAGCTGCGCGATGGTCTGCACCATCGACTCGGCGCGCGGATCCTTCAGCACGTCGCGCACGAAGCTGCCGTCGATCTTGAGCATCCCGATCGGCAGCGTGCGCAGGTATGCCAGCGAGCTCAAGCCGGTGCCGAAGTCATCCAGCGCGACGTTGCAGCCAAGCTTGCGCAGCCGCCGCATCAGCACCTCCGCGCGGGCGAGATTGCCGATCGCAGCGCTCTCGGTCAGCTCGAAGCACAGCGCCGCCGGGTTGATCCCGCTTTCCTCGATCAGCGTGGCGACATGCTCGGTGAACTCCGGGTCCTGCAGCGACTGGCCGGAGAAGTTGATCGTGAACACCGTGGAGCCGGCATCCAGCAGCGCGCCGTGCGGCTTGAGCATCTCGATCGCGCGGCCGATCACCCAGCGGTCGATGGTCGGCATCAGCTGGTAGCGCTGTGCCGCCGACATGAAATGGTCAGGACCGATGACCGCGTTCTTTTCGTCGATCATGCGCAGCAGGATCTCGAAGTGCGCAGTACCGCGCCCGGTGAGCGGCATGATGAACTGCGCGTTGAGCTGCAGGCGCTGCTCGGCCACCGCGGCGCGCAGATCGGTGATCAGGCTGATGTCGCTGAAGCGCCGCACGATACTCTCGTCGGCCTCCTGATAGATCTCGACCCGGTTGCGGCCGCGATCGTTGGCAGCCTTGCAGGCGGTCTCGGCGGCGGCAAACGCGTGCACGAAATCCTTCTGCCGCGCCTCCACCGGCGAGATGCCGATGCTGATCGAGACCTGCACCTTGCCGTCGCCGAAGGCGCGGCCGCAGTCCTCCGCGCCGGCGCGCAGCGCGTCGGAAAACTGCGTCGCCCCGGGCACCGCCGTGGGCAGCAGGATCGCAAACCGGTCGCCCGAGATGCGGCCGGCGGCGGCCCCCGGCGGCAGCCGGCGGCGGATCAGCTCGCCGAGCTGGCCGATCACGCGGTCGCCCACGTGCATGCCGCAGTTGTCATTGATCAGGTGCAGGCGGTTGATGTCGATGTACAGCGCGCTCCATGGGGTCGTGCCGCCGTTCTCCTCGAGCGTGCGCCGTACCCGCTGCTCGAACGCCGGCCGCGTCAGCAGCCCGGTGAGGCTGTCGTAGCTGTGCGCGATGATCGCGGCCACGCGCCGCGCCAGCAGCTCGGTGAGCCGTGCATGGTGCGCGGTGAACTCGGGCGCCGATTCGGCGCGGAACAGCGCCAGCACGCCCATCGCATTGCCGTCGGCGCGCGGAATCGGGCAGGCCAGGATCCGGTAGGCGATCGATGCACCGCCGATCTGCAGCATCATCTGGTTGACGATCACCGCCTCACGCCGCGTCTTGGCCATCGACAGCAGGTGCCGGTGTGCCTTGGCCACCAGCGCCGTCTCCAGCGGTTCCGTGTCCGATGCCTGCACCAGCGCAATGCCGTTGTCCGGGATGATCATCGCCGCGAGCCCCACCTTCAGGTGCTCGGTCGCGCTGGCCACGATCGCCTTCAGATCGCCGGTGCTCTCGGGCTTGTTGTCGGCGCCGGAAATCGACAGCAGCATCTCCAGGTCGCTGTCCTGCTCCAGCAGCGAGGTGTGCAGGGTCAGGATCTCTTCGCGTGCCATCAGCTCGCGCCGCAGGCATTCGATCGCCGGCTTCACCAGCGCATGCACGAACGAGAACGAGCGGCGGTCGCCGTCGCCGCCGCCCGGGCGGCAGCCGATCGCCACCACCGCGAACGGCGCCGCATTCGGGATGCCGTCGTCGCGCCGCAGCCAGAACAGGTAGGCCTGCTCGTGGCCGGCGGTGCGCTGCTGGCCAGGGGCGTTCGGCTCGCTCTCGGCCGCCTCGAGCGTCTCGGGGATCAGGCTCATCAGCTCCGGATCGACCGCCATCTCGCTCGACCAGTGCAGCTCACCGCGGGCGTTGAACACGCTCAGGTGGCTGATGCGAGGCAGCAGGGCACGCAGCACCTGCACGTAGGGTTCGAGCGACGTCCAGCCGGACACCGGCGGACGGATGTCGGTGGTGACCCGCTGGTCACCCCCCGCTCGGCCGTCTGCGGTTGCGCGCGCATCGGTAACCGCCTGGCCATCACTGGCGGGCCGGCCTTCACCGGCCTTACGACCGTCACCGGCCGTGGCGGCCCCCTTGACGGCTGCCCGGGGGTCGGCCGACGCACGGCCTGGTACGGGATTGGACATGCGGCTCCTTGGATCTTGTCCTACACGCAGAATCGCCCCGCGCGCCTCGGCGGTCTTTGACGTAAGTCGCTATTCGGGTAGCAAATCCGTCAAATGGGCACGTGCCGGCCCCGCCGGGCCTCCGGCACACGGGTCGCCGGTCCACCGCCCCGGGTTCCACGGACCCCCGGGCTACGCGCCCGGAGGGCTGGACGCCTGGAACCAGGGCCTCGGATCGATCGGCCTGCCGGCGCGGCGGATCTCGAAGTACAGCTGCGGCTGGGCACGCCCGCCCGTATCGCCGGCGGCGGAGATCACCTCTCCGGCCGCCACCTGCTGGCCGGCGGCCTTGAACAGCCGGTCATTGTGGCCGTACAGGCTCAGATACCCGTCGCCATGATCGATGATGACCAGCAGCCCCAAGCCCGGCAGCCAGTCCGCATAGACGACGCGACCGGCCGCGACCGCATGCACCGGCGCGTCGAGCCGGGTGGCGATCACGATCCCGTCCCATGTCAGCCCGTCGCCGCGCGACTGGCCGAACTGCGAGCGGACTTGCCCGGCCACCGGCCAGGTGAGCGTGCCCTGCCGGCGCCCGAAGGCACTGGCCAGATCCGCGGGCGACTGCGCCGAGGGCGGCCCCACGCGACGCGCACGGCGCAGCTGCTGCAGCAGCCGCGCAAGGTCCGCCTGCTGTTCCTCGAGCTGCGAGAGCCGCTGCTCGCGCGTGCGGGTCCGCGACGTCAGGCTCGCCAGCACCACCCTGCGCTGGTCACGGGCGTGGCCCAGCTGCTGCAGCTGGGTCTGCTGGGTGCGCTGCAGATCCGCGAGCGCGCTCTGCTGCTGCGCCAGATCGGCGTCGAGCGCATCGAGCTGGCGCACTTGATCCTGGATGCGGGCGATATGGTCGGCACCCGCGCGGCTGAAATAGCGGTAGTAGGTCAGCAGCCGGGCGCTGTCGAGCGGATCCTTCTGGTCCAGCAGCAGCTTCAGGGTTCCCTGCCGCCCGAGCAGGTAGGCCGCGCGCAGCTCGTCGGAGAGCTGCCCGCGCGCCGCCGCCAGCGAGCGCACCTCTGCGGCGCGCAGCATGGCCAGCGCCGCCCGGCGCGCGCTGTGTGCGGCATAAGCGCGCGCGGTGCGCTCGAGCACCGCGCGCGCCTGGCTGAGCGACAACTCCGCGGAGCGCAGCTGTGTCGTCAGCTGCTCGCGCGCGTGCGCATCGAGGCTGTTCTGCCGCGCCATCGCCGCAATCCGTCCGCGCAGCGCGCGCAGCTGCGCCTGGGTGGTCTGGCGCGTAGCGGCACCGAGCGGCGCGGTTGCGAGCGCCGGCAGCAGGGCAACCCACAGCACGGCGGTGATGACATGGCGGGACCGCATCGATCCTCAAGTCTAGGGCAAGGCCCCACGGTGAGCAGCTATAATGCGCGGCCCGCGATTGGCCCGAAAGTCGCACGCAGCCTGAAAAGTACATGTTCCGATGGATCAATTGCTCGAATATTCCGGTCACCATCCGTGGCTCGTGGCCCTCGCGGCGCTCGCAGCGCTCGCGGTCCTCGCCTACGAGCTGCGCCTGCAGATGCAGAACAGCGGCTCGCTGGGGCCCCAGGAAGCCATCCGGCTGATGAACCAGGGCGCCACCGTGCTGGACCTGCGCACCGAAGAGGCCTATGCGGAGGGACACATCAGCGGAGCCCGCCACTTCGACGCCGCTCAGATCCTCAAGGCCGCCGAGACGCTCAAGCGCTACAAGGAGAAACCGCTGATCGTCGTATGCGACCGCGGCACCGTCGGTGCGGCGGCCGTGCGCACGCTGGGCCGGCAGGGATTCACCAAGGTGTTCAACCTGCGCGGCGGACTGGTGGCCTGGCGCGCCCAGAACCTGCCGCTGGCGCGCGGCTAGCCGGCGGTGTGACGACCATGGCCGCCTCACCGGTGCTGATGTATTCGAAGTCCTGGTGCCCGTATTGCCAGCGGGCCCGTGCACTGCTGCTGCAAAAGGGTGTGCCGTTCGAGGAAATCGACATCGAGGCGCAGCCGCAGCAGCGCGAAGCGATGATTCGCCGCAGCGGCAGGCGCACCGTACCGCAGATCTTCATCGGCGAGCGCCACATCGGCGGCTCGGATGACCTCCACGAGCTCGACGCCGCCGGCGCGCTGGATGCGCTGCTGCGGGGCCAGACAGCGCCGGCGCGCTGAGGGCCCCCACCCGTCCTTGGCGCATACGTAAGCTCTTTCCGAATACACACGCACGCACGCAAGGTTTGACCCATGAGCAACGAATCCGCCTCCCCCGCGCCCGGCGCCGCCGCCGGGGCCACCGCGTCGACCCTGGCGCTGCAGGGCGTCTACCTGAAGGACTGCTCGTTCGAAGCGCCCGAGGGGCCGCGGGTCAACGGCCAGTGGAATCCGCAGATCTCGCTCGACCTGAACACCAACGTCCAGACGCTCGGTGCGGATCTGCGCGAGGTCGTGCTGACGATCACCGTGTCAGCGAAGCAGGCCGATCAGACCCTGTTCCTGGTCGAGGTCAAGCAGGCCGGCGCGTTCGTCATGCAGAACCTCTCGCCCGAGGAATACAAGCGCGCGGTGGGCAGCATCTGCCCGAACGTGCTGTTTCCGTATGCCCGCGCCGTAGTGTCGCAACTCGTCAGCCAGGGCGGCTTCCCGCAGCTGCTGCTGCCGCCGGTCAATTTCGACACGCTGTACGCCAATTCGGCGAACGAGGCCGACGGCGCCACCAAGAACTGACGCGCCCGCGGCCGGCCCACCATGCCTTCGGCAGCCCGTCTCGCCCCCGCTGACATTGCCGTGCTCGGCGCCGGCTCGTGGGGCACCGCGCTGGCCATCCAGTGTGCGCGCGCCGGCCGCTGCGCGCGCCTCTGGGGCCGCGACCCGCAACACATCGAGACGCTTTCACGCGAGCGCGTCAATCGGCGCTACCTGCCTGACGCCGTCTTCCCCGACAGCCTGCAGCCCACGGCCTCGCTCGAGGCGGCCGTCGACGGCGTCGCCGATGTGCTGGTGGCGGTACCCAGCGACGCGTTCCGCTCGCTGCTCGGCCGCCTCGAGCCGCTGCTGCCGCCCTCGATGCGCCTGTGCTGGGCCACCAAGGGCTTCGAGCTCGACAGCGGTAAGCTGCCCAATGAGGTCGCGCACGAGGTGCTGGGCTCGGGCCGCTCGGTGGCGGTGCTGTCCGGACCGACGTTCGCGCCCGAAGTAGGCGCCGGCCTGCCCACTGCAATGACCATCGCCTCGCCTGACGCCGACTATGCCCAGAAGCTCGCCCGCGATCTGTCGTCCTCGACCTTCCGCGCCTACATTTCCGCCGACATCACCGGCGTGGAGGTCGGAGGGGCGGTCAAGAACGTGCTCGCCATCGGCGCGGGCCTGTCCGACGGCCTGGGCTTCGGCGCCAATACCCGCATCGCGCTCATCACCCGGGGCCTTACGGAGATGACGCGCCTGGGCGTGGCGCTCGGGGCGCAGCGCGAGACCTTCATGGGCCTGGCGGGTCTGGGCGATCTGGTGCTCACCTGCACCGACAATCACTCGCGCAACCGCCGCTTCGGCCTGGCACTGGCCCGCGGTGCGTCGGTGCAGGACGCGCTGCGCGACATCGGCCAGGTGGTGGAGGGCTACCATGCCGCCCGGGCGCTGCGGCACGTGGCCGCGCGCGAGCAGGTGGTCATGCCGATCGCCGACGGCATCTACGGCGTGCTGTACGAGCGGCTGCCGGCCGAGCAGCTGGTGCGCGGGATGATGATGCGGCCGATCAAGGCGGAGTTCGACTAACGCGTCGGCGGGGCGGCGCCGGACTGACCGACCCCTGTGGGCTCTGTCCGCCGTAGCCGTTCTGGCGCCAGGCTTCGTACACCACGACGGCGACGGCATTGGATAGGTTGAGGCTGCGGTTACCGGGCTGCATGGGGATATGCAGCCAGTGCTCGCGCGGCAGCGCCTGCAGCACCTGCGACGGCAGGCCGCGCGTTTCCGACCCGAACAGCAGCGCGTCGCCGGCGGCAAAACGCACCTCGCTGTAGGGCCGCTCACCCCCGGTCTCGACCGCGAACAAACGCGGCGCGCCCAGCACTGCCAGGCAGCTGTGCAGATCGGCGTGACGGCGCACCACGGCGAGCTCGCCGTAATCGAGCCCCGCACGCCGCAGCGAGCGCCGCTCGAGGTCGAAGCCCAGCGGCTCGATCAGATGCAGGCGGCTGCCGCTGTTGGCGCACAGGCGGATGATATTGCCGGTGTTCGGCGGAATCTCCGGCTGGTAGAGGATGACGTCGAACATGAGAACGTCCAGCCCCGCTCGCTGTAGACGGCCGTTGCCGTCCGCAGGTGCTATTCGGCAAACAATTCCGGCACAGTTGCCAAGGTCATGCCGAGAGTCCTTCTGAGCATCAAACCCAGGCGCTTGATCAATCGGTTCTTGTCCACCGTCCGGAACTGATCCAGGACGATCGGGCCTCTGGTACCGGC
Source organism: Steroidobacteraceae bacterium (assembly GCA_036267195.1). Lineage (GTDB taxonomy): Bacteria > Pseudomonadota > Gammaproteobacteria > Steroidobacterales > Steroidobacteraceae > FEN-1191. Next base: position 27,612 of record DATAWM010000045.1, on the reverse strand, counting down.
ATGGTTTATCGGCACCCGAAACGGTGCGGTGAATCCCTTGCTCGTCATGGGCGCGACAAGACCGTGCGCAGGTGATCGTTGAGCCCTTGCGACAGCAAGGGCTTGGGAATGACGACGCCAGGAGAATAGCGCGGAATCGTGGCTGGCAGAAGTTCTGGCGCGCGGTTGTTGCGCGGCGCGAAAATGCTGGCCGAATTCAACGTGCTCATCGGTCGATGCAACGCGCTGAAGAACGGCGAAACCCTGCGGTTGCAGTTCGATTGAGTCCGAGGCAATTGCGCTGCAACCCGCACAGTGCGCGACAACGTCAAAGGCCCGCCAACAGCGCGTGAGCCAGGGGCGGGTGCCGCATAGCACTGTAGCAGCGCAGCACGCGAGCCTAGCCGTGGCTTCTCGGAGCTTCACTGTTGGCTCTTTGCGGGACGCTGCCTGCGGGATTCGGGTAAACTGGCTCTTTATATTTTGGAGTATGGAACTGATGCGGAAGCGTGTCGTAGGGATGCGTGGCTTATCCTGGGTGCTGTCGATCGGGCTGATCGCCGCCGCTCAATGCGCCGTGGCGGCATCGTCTCCGGGGACCGCCGGGGCAGTCAGGCCGGCGCAGGCCGGCACTCACAAGGGCCCGGCCAGCCAGGATGCCGCGTTGCACGCGCTCGGCGTGCTACTGAGCCGGCAGCTCACGTCCTTCCAGCTCTCGGATTCCGAATTCAGGGCCGTGCTCTCGGGCTTCGCCGATGGCTATCACCATCCGGCCGCCCTCAAGCAGGCCCAGACCTTCGTGCCGCAGCTTCAGACGCTCGAGCAGGCGCGCCTTGCGGTGGCCGCGCAGCACGAGGAGCAGCTCGGACGGGCCTACCTGACCAAGGCAGCCGCGCTGCCGGGCGCTCACAAGACCACCAGCGGCCTGGTGTATCTGCCGGTCGCCGCGGGATCGGGACCGAGCCCCAGAATCGGAGATCAGGTGAAGGTGCAGTACACCGGCAAGCTGACCGACGGCAGCATATTCGACAGTTCCGCGCAGCACGGCGGTCCGGCGACCTTCACGATCGGCCGTGTCATCCCGTGCTGGAGCGAAGGCCTGCAGCTGATGAAGGTCGGCGGCAAGGCACGCATCGTCTGTCCGCCGTCATTGGCCTACGGCGAGCGCGGCGTCGAGGATGTGATCAAGCCGGGCGCGACTCTGGACTTCGACGTCGAGTTGCTTGACGTGCACCACGCCGCCGCCCAGGGCAGCGCGGTTCCGCTGGCCCCTGCGGCGCCCCCACCCCGCCAGTAACCGGGCCCACGGGTGCCGGTGGCAATCATCAGAACTGCGCGTGCAGGCGCGCGGCGAATATCGGTACCGGCCCGCGGTCACGGTTGTAGCCAGGATTGATGGCCTCCTGATAGTCGAATGTCAGCCGTGCCCACGGCAGCAGCGCCCATCGGTAGTAGGTCTCCAGGATCTGCTCCGCGCCGGGGTGGGGCAGCCTGCCGTCGCCCACCAGGACGCCGAGGCCGCCGGCATTCAGGAAGCGCTCGCGCTCGGCGCTGATGCCGTTGACGATGGCCGCGAGCCCCACCGTATCGTCGGCACGCCCCCAGCGCCTGCCCTGCAGTGACACTCCTGCCGCGACCGTCCGGTCGGCATCGGTGAACTCGTAGGTCTCCACGTTACCGCCGGCCTTCCCGGCGCGCGCGAACACACCCAGATCGGATGACAGCTGCTGCTCGAGGCTCAGGCTCACACCGGCGCGACTGCGATAGCCGCGTGCGTCCACCAGGGCCGCATTGATATTCTCACCGGCCTGCGCGCCGCTCAGCGCGGCATCCAGCAACGCCATGCGAGCGCGGCTGTCGAACAACGTCATCAATACCTTGCCTGGCATTCCCATCGGCGTATAGCGCCTTTCCAGCTCTGCGACCCACTGCAATTCACGCAGCCCGGGATCGAGCGTCTCGCTGTTGGGGACGTTGGACAGATCGAACACACCGGCGCGCACCGCCCAGGTGCCCTGGTACCACTCGGCCGCGGCGCCCACCGTGTAGCCCCAGGCATCGGCCGCATAGTCGAAGGTCCCGGCATCGATCGCGGTCCAGTTCAGGAAATCGTTGCGGGCATCGTGCGCGTATTGATTGGAGTCGAAGATGTCCGTCACCGCGAACTTGCCCAGCGTGAATACCCAGCGATTGGCGCTCTGAAAACCGCCGAGCTGATTGACAGCGGCGGCGAGCGGCTGCCGAGCGCCACCCAGATCCACGGTCTGACGCACGAACAGCCGCGGCAGCCGCCAATACGGCTGCTTTCGACCCACCTTGTAGGCCTCGCCGCTGGGGAAGCCCGCCAGCCCGACGGTGTCGTCGAGCCCGAAGCCCTGATCGATCTCGGGATTGACCCACGCCTCGGCCCCGGGCCACAGGCGCGCGCCCAGATACAACGTCATGTCCAAGGTTTCGTCCCCGCGCCGAGGCGAGAGGCTGTGCGCTCCGCCGTAGGGTGCATGGAACGGTGCCGTCAGCTGCTCGACCACGGTGGCCTGACCGTGCACCGCAAACCGCTCGCCGACGATTTCCCCCGGCGCCGGCGCTGCCGCAGCGTCGGCCGTGCCCGTCTCAGCCGCCGTGCCCGACGCATTCACGGGCGACGGCGCCTGTTCGGCTGATTCGGCAGGCGCCAGCGCGATCGACAGCCCGACCGCCAGCGCGAGGCATACGAGCTTGTACGACATGGCGGTCACGCTGCTGCGGTTCCATTATCCTGTACCGGAGGATAGTATATGCGGTGCGACGTGATCCATGACACAGTCATTTCCGGCAATCCGTTCACGCCTGAGGCGCGCCCACGGCCACCTGGCGGGCGTGATCGAGATGTTGGAGCAGGGCCGGCCCTGCATGGAGATCACGCAGCAGCTGCAGGCGGTGGAGAAGGCAGTCTCCAATGCCAAGAAGGAGCTCATCAAGGATCACCTGCACCGCTGCCTGGGGGAAACTTCCGCGAGCCTGCCGCGAGAGGTGCGGGCGTTGCTCGAGGAATTTCAGGGCGTCACGAAATATCTGTAGTCGCGCGCACCCGGGGATGAGAGGCCGGCCATGAAAGAGCTCGACAGCCATGCCGCGGCCTTGCGGCACAATCACGACGGCGGGCATGATCACGGCGCTGATCATCACCGGCGCGCTCATGGTGCGCCGGCCACTCAATCGAAACTGTTCTGGGCGTTGCTGTTCACGCTGGCCTGCCTGCTGGTTGAGGGTATCGGCGGTGTGCTTGCCGGCTCGCTGGCGCTGATGGCCGACGCGGCCCACATGCTGACCGACGCCGCCGCATTGGCGATGAGCTATGCCGCCGTGCGTGCCGCGCTCAAGCCCGCCACCGGACGCCTCAGTTACGGTCATCATCGCTGGCAGGTGCTGGCGGCATTCGTGAACGGCCTGGCCCTGCTGGTGCTGGCGGTGTGGATCCTGTTCGAGGCGGCGCAGCGGCTGTTGCTGCGTCCACACGTGCAGGGCGCCGTCGTCGCCTCAGTGGCGGTCCTGGGATTGCTCACCAACCTCGGCGCCTTTGCGGTCCTATCCAAGGGCGAATCAAACCTCAATGTCCGCGGCGCGCTCGCCCATGTCGGCAGCGACATCGCCGGCAGCGCTGCGGCGCTGATCGCCGGACTGGTGATACTGGCCACCGGTTGGATGCCGGTCGATCCGCTGCTGTCCGTGGTGGTGGCTGGTCTGATGATTCGCAGCGGCTGGGGCATCTCGCGCGAGTCCGCGCACATCCTGCTCGAAGGTGCACCGGCAGGATTGGACCTGACCGAGGTCGAGCCGCTGCTGCGCTCGGCCGTGCCGGAGCTCCAGAGCATCCACCATGTGCATTCCTGGTCGCTGGCCGACGAGCAGGCCATGGTGACACTGCACGCCACGATCCGCGACGGGGCCGACCCGGATCAATGCATCCGCGGCATCACGCGCGAGCTGCGGCGTCGCTTCAGCATCTGTCACGTAACGGTGCAGATCGAGCGCAACGAGTGTGACTCCACCGACTCGTGCGAGCTGCACGGCAAGCCGGCCGACCCATCCCGCTCGACAGAGGGAGCATAAGTCTGTTAAACAGATAGTACTTGCTGTAATACAGAAATTATAGTAGCTTGCGCGGTAATCACCATAGCCGCCGAGAGCCTCATGTCAACCGTAACCGACGCCTCCCCCCGGGCACTGGCGCGCATCCGCGCATGCAGCCGTCCTCTCACGGTTTTGATCTCGGTCGCCCTGGCATTGGCGGTGCTCGTTCCGGCTGCCGAGATAGTCGTGGTGCTGTTCTGTTTCCATCAGAGCGGCGCTGTGCGCGCCTTCGTGAGCTTCGGCGGATGGGGCGTCGGTCTTACCATCGGCGGCATCGGCCCGTATTCGCACAATCCGGCATTCGTTGCGCTCAACAGCCTCGACTTGCAGCTGCGTCTCACGGTCGCGGTGCTCGCCGCGCTGTGCGCGGCCGGTTCGATACTCGTCCTGGTGCAACTCCGCGCGCTGTTTTCGCTCTATTCCCGCGGTGTCGTCTTCGCCGCGGACAATGTCGCACGGATGAAGAAGTTCGGCCTATGGCTGGTGGTGACGGCGATCGTCGTCAACGTGTCGGGCCGACTGTTCGCGCGTGCACTGGGTGCGCCCGCGGAGGCGACCGCCAACGCCGCGATGACGGTGATCTACGGCGTCATGATCTACGTGATCGCACACGTGATGGCGCTGGCCCGGGAAGCCGATCTCGAACGCAAGGAATTCGTCTGATGCCGATCGTCGTGCGTCTGGACGTGATGCTGGCCAGGCGCAAGGTGCGTTCCAAGGCGCTGGCCGATGCCATTGGCATCACCGAATCGAACCTGTCGCTGCTCAAATCGGGCAAGGTGCGCGGCGTGCGCTTCTCGACCCTCGAGGCGATCTGCCAGTTCCTGCAATGCCAGCCCGGTGACCTGCTCGAGTACGAGCCCGAGGTGAAAACACCCGGCATGTGCCAAGCCGGATGAGACGCCGCGGTGCAGTGAGCATCCCGGGGCTCGTACACCCCGCTGTGGCCGGCCGCTGTAATCGGCGATAATTGGCGCGATGAGCGCCGTCCCCGAGCTGTCCGAGACGCTGCCGGCTTCGCTGGCGGTCAAATTCTGCGGCCTGCACCTCACCTCGCCGATCGTGCTGCTGTCGGGCTGCGTCGGCTTCGGCGAGGAATATACCCGCGTCGAGGGGTTCAGCAACCGCGACGCTGGCGCGATCGTGCTCAAGGGCACCACCGCGGCGGCGCGGCTGGGCAATGCGCCGCACCGGCTGTGCGAGACCCCTGAGGGCATGCTCAATTCGATCGGGCTGCAGAACCCCGGCGTCGAGCAGGTCGTCAGCCGCATTCTGCCGACGCTCGATTTCGCCGAGACGCGCTTCATCGCCAACGTGTGCGGTTCGACCATCGAGGAATACGTCGAGGTCACGCGCCGCTTCGATCAGTCGCCCATCGATGCGATCGAGATCAACATCTCCTGTCCCAACGTCAAGGAGGGTGGCATCCAGTTCGGCAATGTGCCGCTGATGTCAGCGCGCGTGGTCGAGGCGTGCCGCCGCGTGACCGGCAAGCCGCTGATCACCAAGCTCTCGCCCAACCAGACCGATATCCGCGAGAACGCGCGCCGCTGTATCGAGGCCGGCACCGATGCGCTCGCCGTGATCAACACGGTGACCGGCATGGCGATCGACATCGAGAGCCGCCGGCCGGTGCTCGACAACGTGCAGGGTGGCCTGTCGGGCCCGGCGATCAAGCCGATAGCACTGCTGAAGGTCAAGGAAGTCTATGAGGTCGCCGGACCTCGGGGCATACCGATCATCGGCCAGGGCGGCATCGTCAGTGCGCAGGATGCGCTCGAATTCATCATCGCGGGCGCGACGGCGGTCGGCATCGGCACGGCGCTGTTCTACGATCCGATGGTGTGCAAGGCGGTCAACCGCGGCATCGCCGAGTACCTGCGCACGCATGGCCTGCAGTCGGTGACACAGCTGATCGGCACCCTGCAGGGCGCGGACCGGGCCGTGAATTGCTGAGGATGAGGGCACGGAGCAGTCATGACGATTACCGACGAGCTCGAGAGACTGCAGGCGCTGCGTAATCGCGGCGCCCTCAGCGCCGAGGAATATGAGCGCGCCAAGACCCACGTGCTGGATGAGGCCGGGTCCGCCCGGGGCCGTGCCACCGGCGACGGCGGCGCAATCGGCGCGGGAACCGGGGACAGCGCCGGCGCCGGTGCCGGCGTTGAGGGTACCGGCACATCGTTCCCTTCGACGCCTGGCGCGCTCGCGGTACGACCGCTACCTCGGCGGCGTCTGCGGCGGCCTGGGCCGGCACACTGATCTGCCGCCCTGGGCCTGGCGGCTGATCTTCTGCGTGGTGACGATCTACTTCGGCGCCGGCATCCTGTTCTACGTGCTGCTGTGGGTGTTCCTGCCGCTGGAGGATTGAGGGCCGCTTCACTTGCGCCCGGGAGTGTCCGCGCATGGCCGAAATCAGCCGCTCTGGAGAGAACTCCGGGCGCACCTGTAATCCGATTGGTACGATGGGCCGGATCGATACGATAACATCGTCCGACCTGCCAGCAATGGATCCGGGCGCGAAGGCTGAGGTAGTATCAAAGGGGGGGGGTATGGTCGCGCAAAGCGCCGAGTTTCTGACCACACAACGGGGTTTCTTCTTCGTCGGCATCGAGCGCAGCACGCAGCCGTTCGGCACCACGCCGCGCGGCCAGATGTACGTGCAGTGGGAGTGCCCGCTCGAGCAGAAGCATCCCTACCCGATCGTGATGATCCACGGCGGCGGCGGCCAGGGCACCGACTGGCTCGGGTCGCCGGATGGCCGCCCGGGATGGGCGGCGGCGTTCCTGAAGGAAGGCTACAAGGTCTACGTGGTGGACCGGCCGGGGCACGGCCGCTCACCGCGGCATCCCGACGTGCTGGGGCGCATGTCAACGCCGGTCAGCTATGAGCTGGTGATGTCGCTGTTTGCGCGCGGGTCCGGCGCATCAGCGGGCGCGCCCGCTTCAGCCGCCGCGTCGCCGTTCGCCAACCCGTTCGCGCACCTGAACACGCAGTGGCCGGGAACCGGCGCGATGGGGGATCCGGCGCTCGACCAGTTGATCGCCTCTCAAGGCTCGATGCTCGCGGACATGGCCGAGGCGCACCGGCTGGAGCAGCGGGCCGGGGCCGCGCTGCTGGATCGGATCGGTCCGGCGATCCTGATGACGCACTCCGCCGGTGGCCCATTCGGCTGGGTCGTGGCGGATGCACGCCCGAAGGCCGTCAAAGCGATCATCGCCGTGGAGCCGATCGGGCCGCCGTTCATGCAGATGCCGCAGATGGGCATCGGCCTGCCGTGGGGCCTGACCGCGATACCGCTGACGTTCGAGCCGCCGTGCAAGGAACCATCCGAGCTCAAGACCGTCACCCGCGACAATCCGGCCGGTCCGCCACTGACGCTGCAGGCCGAGCCGGCGCGGCGGCTGCCAAACCTGAGCGGCTTTCCGATCGCGGTCGTCACCGCGGAGGCCTCGCCGGTGAGACTGTCGGATCCGGGCACGGTCGCGTTCCTGCGGCAGGCCGGCTGCGACGCGGAGGAGCTGAAGCTCTTCGAGCACGGCGTGCACGGCAACGGCCACCTGATGATGGGAGAGCGCAATAACGAGCAGGTTGCGCAGGTGCTGTTCAAATGGCTCGATGAACGGGTAACCGCCAGGGCGCGCTGAGCGCCCGGGATCATTCATCCGGGACCATTCATCCGCAGCGGCGCATCGGACTGACGGCTACATTTTCAGCGCGCAGTCCCAATGCTCGACGATTTTGCCATTCCTGACGCGGAACATGTCGAACCAGGTCGTGGTGTAAGCCCGCCCCTTTGAATCCTTGGCGTTTCGAACCGTGGCCAGTGTCACCAGGTCGCCTTCGGCAGTGATCGCGACCAATCCTCTGATCGTGTCGGGTACCGGCACCGGCTTGGCGCCCATCGCCTGGAAGTACTTCACGAACCCGGCACGGCCGGTCACAGCGTTCGGGTTGTGCTGATGGTATTCGGGCGCCAGGAACTTGTCCGCCTGGTCGAGCTGGTGCCCTTCCAGCAGTGCGCGCCACATATCGAACACGAGCTTCTTGTTCGCGGCCAGCTGGGGATCGTTGCTCGTCAGCATGGCAGCCTGGTCTGCTGCAGGCACAACCGGCTCGGCCGCCAGGGCCGCAGCTGAAAAGGCGAGCAGGGCAACCGCACAGGCAATCATCTTCATGACGTGGCTCCTTGATTGTTCAGTCTTGTTGTCCGTGGCGGATACTTTGAATCAAAGATCACCATGAATCCACACCTATCGTCCGCGCCGAGCGGTTGCTCGCCGCTCAGGCGGCCCCACGCGCTGCGGCTGGGATCGAAACGGCGGCAGCGGCGCCGGGACCGCCGATCCCCGCGAGCCAGCGCGAGCGCTGCGCCGGCTCGGCCGCAGCCAGCAGCCGGTTGAGCGCGCTGCAGGCGGCCAGCAGCGCCGCGGTGACGATGCTCGCGTGCAGGCCGACACCGAAACGGCTCACCGCGGAGCCGGCGATGCTCATCTCGATGAATGCACTGGCCTGTGCGCCCGCGCCCTCGCTCACAGCGCGCTCCTCGTAGGATTGGATGCGTACCGGCAGTCCGAGCGCCTGCGTGAACGCGGCGAGCGGTCCGTTGCCCGCGCCGCCAATGGCCACGCGGCGGCGATTCACCATCAGCACACCCTGCATGGTGGTGCTCTCGGCCGGCGTGCGGCCGGCCTGATCGCTGAAGTGATGCTCCAGCAGTTGTATCGGCGCGCAGCACTCCAGGTACTCCGCGGCGAACAGCTGCCACAGCTGCTTGGCGCTGATCTCGGTGCCGAGCGCATCGGCCTGGCGCTGCACGGCGCCGGAGAACTCGACCTGCAGCCGCCGTGGCAGCAGCAACCCGTGCTCCTGCTCCAGCAGGAAGGCGATGCCACCCTTGCCCGACTGGCTGTTGATGCGCACCAGCGCATCGTAGCTGCGACCGACATCCTTCGGATCGATCGGCAGGTAGGGCACTTCCCAGAACGCCTCGGGCCTCTGCGCGGCCAGGCCCTTCCTGATCGCATCCTGATGCGAACCGGAGAAGGCGGTGAACACCAGGTCCCCCACATAGGGATGGCGCGGATGGATCGGCAGCTGGTTGCAGCGCTCCACGGTACGCGCGACCGCGTTGATGTCCGAGAAGTCCAGCCCGGGAGCGACGCCCTGCGAATACAGGTTGAGCGCCAGGGTCACCAGGTCCACGTTACCGGTGCGTTCGCCGTTGCCGAACAGGCAGCCCTCGACGCGCTCGGCGCCAGCCATCTGCGCCAGCTCCGCCGCCGCCACGGCGCAGCCGCGGTCGTTGTGCGGATGCACGCTCAATACGATGGCCTCGCGCCGCTGCAGGTGCCGGTGCATCCACTCGATCTGGTCCGCGTAGACATTTGGCGTGGCGACCTCGACGGTCGCCGGCAGGTTGATGATGACCTGGCGCTGCGCGCTCGCGCCCCAGGCATCGGTCACCGCATCGCAGATCTGCTTGGCGAACGGCAGCTCGGTGGCCGAGAAGGTCTCGGGACTGTACTCGAGCTGCCAGTGCGTTGCGGGCCGCGCATCGGTCAGCGCGCGCACCTGCGCCACCGCCCGCACCGCCATCTCGATCACCTGCTCGGGCTTCGACGCGAACACGGTGTCGCGAAAACACTTCGAGGTCGCGTTGTAAACGTGCACGATCACGCGCTCGGCGCCGGTGACCGCCTCGATCGTGCGCGCGATCAGGTGCTCGCGCGCCTGCGTCAGCACCGCGATCGTGACACCGGCGGGAATGTGGCCGCCCTCGATCAGCAGCCGCACGAAGTCGAACTCGATCTGTGAGGCCGACGGGAACGCCACCTCGATCTCGCGGAAACCGACTGCGCACAGCGTGGTGAACAACTGCAGCTTGCGCTCGATGCTCATCGGCTCGAACAGCGCCTGGTTGCCGTCACGCAGGTCGGTGCTCAGCCAGATCGGCGCGCGGGTGAGCGTGCGGCCCGGCCATTGCCGGTCCGGCAGCACGATCGGCGGGAACGGGCGGTACTTGCGGTGCGGCTGGGATTGCATCGGGCGACTCCGCTTGCGGGCATTGATCGGAACCCCAGCCTAGCGCGCCCGCGCGGCAATGCGATTGCGAATGGCGATGCCCGAGGCGGCGGCGGCGCAATTTTATGGCGATGATGCGCAGTTCTATGGCATATAATTGCGCGGACATCGCCCATCGGAGCCAGGATGACCTTGGACCGCTACGACCGCCGGATCCTCGAGCTGCTGCAGCAGGATGGGCGCCTCAGCAACCTGGAGCTCGCGGACAAGATCGGGCTGTCGCCATCGCCGTGCCTGCGCCGGGTACGAGCGTTGGAGGCGGCCGGCATCATCAGCGGCTACCGCGCCATGGTCGATGCCGCCAAGCTCGGCCTCTCGCTGATGGCCCTGGTGTACATCTCAATGGACCGCCATACCCCGGAGCGCTTCGCCAACTTCGAGGCCAAGGTGCGCAATCTGCCCGAGGTGCTCGAATGCCTGCTGATCACCGGCCAGGAGGCCGACTACCAGCTCAAGGTGGTGGTGCGCGACATGGACGCCTACCAGCAGCTGCTGCTGCATCGGATCACCCGCATCGAGGGCGTGACCGGCGTGCACTCGAGCTTCGTGCTGCGCCGGGTAGTCGATAAGACCGCGCTGCCGGCCGGCCCTTGAGGCGATGAGGTTTGACATGCCGCTCTGGCGGCGTAGGCTGTGGTAGGCGGCCCAATAAGACAAAAACATCGATCGCCAGCCTGGGAGGGAACAATCATGCCGACGCGTAAATTGAACGTTCACGCGATTCGCTTGGGAACCGTGGCGGCTTGCATCGGATTGCTGCTGGTCGCGGTCACGCCGGCGCGCGCCACCGATGCATCGGACGCCGCAGTCTACAACTGTGACCGGCAATGTCTTCAGGGAATTGCCAATCTCTATTTCAAGGCGCTGGCGCAGCACAAGCGATCGCTGCTGCCGCTGTCTCCGCGGGTGAAATACACCGAGACCGGCCGGTACCTCAAGCTCGGCGCCGGCATCTGGAAGACCGCGGGCGAGCCAACCTACCGCATGAATCTCCTCGATCCGCGGACCGGCGGCATCGGCGTCGAGGCGGTACTGCCCGTGGGCGGTGTGCCTACCATCATGGCGCTGCGCCTCAAGGTCGAGAAGCATCTGATCACCGAGGTCGAAAGCATTCTCGTGCCGAAGGGCGCACAGGGCTTCTCGGCGCCTCAGAACCTGGTGCGACCCTCGCGCTACTTCACACGCAAGATCCGGCCCGCGGAGCAGAATTCCCGCTGGGAGCTGATCGCGGCCGCGGACGCCTATTTCCGGGCGTTCGAGACCGAGGGCACGCCGACCTACATCCACGCGCCACTGCTGCCCGACACGCTGCGCTTCGAGAACGGCTTTCAGACCACCAACGCGGCGCTCGGCAAGCTGCCGCCGAGCACGGCGGCCGAGCAATTCGACATGGCAGCGTTCAAGGGTGCGAGGATCTCCGACCGCCGCTTCCCCCCGTCGTTGATACCGAAGTCGGCCCGGTGATGACCATGGTGCGTTTCGGAGATCCCAACGGCGCCGCCCCGCCGCCTCCCGGTGGCGCCTCCACGGCAGGGGCGCCACGCTTCTATGCTCCGGTCGTCAGCGAGATCTTCGCGATCAGCCAGGGCAAGATCATGGAGATCCAGGCGATCTTCACCTCGCCGACCGAGCGCCTTCAAACCCCGTTCGACCCGACCCTTGAATGAGTCTGCGCTAATTGAGCCGGCCTGGTGAATGAGCCGGCCCTGGTGATTGAGCCGATGCGCTAATTTCCCGCGGTCGCCTCGACCGGGATCGGGCCGCTCATCGAAAACACGAAGCTGCGGCCGGCCGGCCGGGCCGTACGCGGCACGTCGGCGTTGTTGTCCTGGTGCGTGCTCAGGAGCATCTCATTCTCGGTAACGCGCACGGTGGCCTGGTTGTGAAACGGCAGCGAGCCCGGACCCCAATCCTCGTGCAGGATGTTGAAGGTCATCGTTTCGCCCCGGATCTGGAAGTCGTCCAGGGCCGCCATCGTGTAGGGATTGTCGCACCGTCCGCAGACCATGCCGCGCAGCTTGTCGCCGACCCTGCGGATGATGAAGAATTGCTTGTTGATGCCGGTGCCGGCGATCCACACCCCGATCACCTGCGCCGCCGACAGTTGCCGGAGTGGACCCGGCTGAACGTAGGGGCGCCCGCGCAGCAGGCCGGGCGGAAAGGGGACCGCGGGTACCGGCGGGGCAGGAGGCAGGCGAGAGACCGGTATCGGCAGCGGGTCCGGGCCGCGAGGATCCTTGTGCAGCGTCCAGTGGAAACCGCCGCCGCCGACCGCGCCGCTGGTCCCGGTCACGACCATGCGGCCGTGATCGAACCGGGCGATCGCGTGATCGAGATAGGCGGTGCTGCCATCGTCGCGCACGTGGGTGACCACGAACACGATGCCATCCGGGCCGAGCTTGCCGTCGATGAAGGCCAATGTGGTCGCATCGCTGCAGTGAGTACAGTAGATGCCCCTGACCTGATCACCGCGGATCGAAAACTCATACGTATGCGGATCGGTGGCGTCCATCTCCCACCCGCCGCGGTAATCGTCGGCGTTCAACGCCGCCGCGGCCCGCACGACTCCGAGCGTCAGGCCGAGCGTAGCGGCGAGCAGCCCCAGTTTATTCATGGATAATCCTCCCCTTTCGTACCACCGTATGTGCGGTCTGCGCCCGCGGCGGCGGCGCGGGCCCCGGCCTCCGGGCTCGCCATCCGCCCGTGACTCTACTTGCTCTCGGGAATGGGGCAGGGCCCGGCGACCTTGCCGCTGCGCATCTGCTCGAGCATCGGCTTCATCCGTTCCAGCGCCGCGGCGACTTTCTGCGGATCGCCCCCGGCGAAATCCAACATGAAGCCCATGGTGTCATAGGTCCAGAATTCACTGGCGATCTTGCCGCCACGGAAGGTGAAGACCTCGAGCGCATCCATCTCGACCTTCAGATTGGGATCGAGCCCGGTCATGCCGCCGAAGGAGCCGTTCGCGGGACCTTCGGCGACCCACTTGCGAGGATAGGCGATTTTGTCGCCCTGCTCGATGTAATAGAGAATGTAACGCTTGAGGCTCTTGAACGAGCTCTTGTCCCCGGTGCCCCAGATCATCTTGGCGCACACAGCGTCGCGGCCGACGAGCGTACGGTTGGGAGCGTAATGCGTCTCGATGCTGCCGGAGAGGCGGAAATCCTTTGTGTAGCATTGATCGAATACCGTCGGGTCGTGGGCGACCGTCCTGGCAGCGCAATCCTCGAGAAATCTGATCCGTTTCGACTTGGGAACGGAGTCCGGCGCCTTGTAGTCGGTGGTTGTTGCAGGATCGCTCGACGGCCCATCCGCTGCGTGGACCGCTGCCCGCGGCACCATCAGAAGAGTCGATGAAAGCCACAACGCCGCGCACACCATGGCGGCCGATACGGATCTGAGCTTTATTGCTGTCCTCGCTTTTTATGTTGGAAGCAATTTTCGTTGCGAGTGTCGGCCACGGACCCACTTTCCGCGGAAATAGGACCCCCGGGTCCCGCAGACTGACACGCGCCGATTCTGCTGCATCCCCTCATCGCTGGCAATCGATCGCGACGCACCGGGTAGGTGGCGGCCTCGCAGGCCGAACGCTTGTCCATATAGACGGTCTCGGGACCCAAAAACGGATACTGCTCAGCGTGATTTATCGGCAAAGCCGCCGCTCGGCGCACTGCCAGCGGCCGGGTGCCGCGCCCGGTGGCCGAGCCCACTCCGCGAGTATTGACTGATTGTATGACACGAATATACTTTAGCCTCGGCGCCAGTTGTCAGGCACAAACTGCCCGAGGAATAAGAATGGGGGATGGTTTCTGTTGCCAAGGCCCCTATCGGTCCTGTCATGTCCGAGCCTCCTCGTCTAAAAATCTCCGCCGCGGATTGGGCGCCATCCGTCCGTCAGCGAGGTGATCTGGTCTCTCATGGAATTAGCCCATCAAAGCCGCGCGCAGCCGCACGGCATCACTGGACAGCGCGGAGTTCTGCGTGCCAAAGCGGTGGCATTCGTCGAGACGAATCTCGCCGATCCGGATCTGGGCGTCACCTCGATTGCCGCGGATCTCGGCGTGAGCACTCGTTACGTGCAGCTGCTGTTCGCGGAGCTTTTGACCACCCCGTCGAGCTTTATCCGGGCAAGGCGGCTCGAAACCGCGGCGGATCTCCTGCGACAGCGCGGCGCCACGGCCTGCATCACCGACATCGCATTCGACGTCGGATTCGGGGATCTGAGTGGCTTTTGCCATGCATTCCGGCGGCGCTTCGGGGTGACGCCGAGCGACTTCCGGGCCGGGGTGCGCCTTCCCTCCGACTAAGACCATCGCGATCTCATCATTTGTTTGCCTGGAGAGTTCCGTGAACGGCATATTCAAGCTAGCCAAGGTCTCTGCGGCAATCTGCCTCGTCGTGCTGGGCGCATCACCGGTATTCGCCGCCGACATGAGCAAATTCGCTGCCGAATTGAACAGGATCGAAGATCGCCTCGCTATAGAGGCGGCCTGGGCGCGCTATCCTGACGCGATCGACACGGCCGACGCCGACGCGTACGCGGCGCTTTTCACGCAGGACGGAGTCATGGTCTGCTGCGGGCAGACCGTCCGTGGCCGCGAAGCTATACGGCAATTCATCGCGGACTTCAGGAATCGGTCCAAGTTCGATCAGTTACCGCCAGAAGCGGACGGCCGCAGGTTCTCTCCGGTGCGACATGTCGTGACGAGCCTCAATCTCCAGATCGACGGCAATACCGCGGCATCGGAATCCTACTGGATGGAGATCATGGACAACGGCAAGGACAAGGATGGCGTGGGCAATCTTCCGTCGGTGTTGAATATGGGCCGCTACGAGGACCAATGGGTCAAGCAGGACGGCAAGTGGCTGATCAAAAAGCGCGTCGTCGTGCACGGCCTGGGGCCCGGAGCGGCGCGTAGGGCCACCAAACCGCGCTGATCCGGACCCCACTGATCCGGATGGCTCACCACACATCCGGCATCTTGTAGGGAACGTCCACCATCTGTGCGTCGATCAGCGCGATCTGGCCGTTGATCACCTTGAAGGCTTCCGTGACCATGACGCTCCTGGGGCGCTTGCTGGGATCGTCGATTGGAACGACGCCGGCGCCACGGATATTCCTGGTCAACACGGTACCGGGCGTATCGAAGCGGAACAGCCCCACCACCACGCCGTGCTCCGGATCGACCACCTCGTAGCGATGCACGAGAAATACGCTGTAAGGATAGGATCCGAGCCCGAACTATTGCTGGATGCTCATGGCGCCGACATCGACGGTGCCCTCCGGGCCCTTCATGACGAACCGCCCTGGTTGTCCGCTGGTCGTCGGGAGGCCGTTCTCGAAGCGGCGCGCGTCAGAGGCGAAGGGAATGCCCTTGCCGGTGTTGTGCTCGATGCCATGAAAGTAGCTGCCGACGATCTGCTCGAGTCGAGCACGGTTCGAGCGCTCAGCCGACGGCACCACCTGCGCCCACACGGGGTCGGCCGCAACCGCGTAATGCTGCGCCCCGAATATGCTCGTACGAGACTTGTCCGGACGCGTGATCCACGATTCAATCTCGGAGACGCGGCCGCTCTCCACTTTCAGGCGCAGCGTCAAAATCGAAGGCAGCCCGTGCTCGTCGATGTTTGCGAATAGGACTACATTTCCTGTTTGCGGATCGGTAAAGTAATTCCGATAGTCGCCAATGCTGCTGAAAGTCCCCCACAGCCCGTCGCCGAGCTTGAGGACCACCCCGTCCTCGGTGAACCGCACGTGCGGCGCAAGCGACAGCCGACTCGGGTCATGGGCGGTCAACGCCGCCATATAGTCATCGGCGTGGTGGATCAGGCATTGCCGGTCACAGTGTCCAGTGTCTGGCTCCGCAGCACCGGCCAATCCGAGATTCGCAGCGAGCAGCGTAAGTGCCGCCACAGCTGATAGCAATTTCGTTCGCATTTCCCCCCTTCATCCGTGATCGTGACTATGCGGGTCGTTGCCGCTATTTGACGGATTAGGGGCCGGCGATGCTTGGCCGAAAGCGAAGAGCGGCGGCGAGAATCACCCGCCATTCAACTTGACCGATTGTATGACAGGAATATGATCCGGTCTGGGCGCATCGGCTGGGTGTGACGCTGGCAAATGTATTTCCGGCGCCGCACCCGTTGCGCACCGCACGCCGTCAGGACGAGGAACCCTCAGGACATGCCGCCACCGATCGAGAGCTACCGGCTCTTCGCCGTCAAGTATGCGCATCACGATCGCCGTGCCGGCGAGAACTTCATCGGCGGCGATCCGCACGATACGCCGATGCCGCTCGACTACTTCGTGTGGGCAATCGTCGGCGACTCGCGGGTATTCATCGTCGACAGCGGCTTCGATGCCACGATGGCACAAAAGCGCGGCCGCACCATCACCCACACGGTCGAGCACGGCCTGCAGCGCATCGGCATCCGTGCCGATGCGGTCGAGGACGTCATCATCACGCACATGCACTACGATCACGCCGGCAATCGCGCGCTGTTTCCGCGCGCGCGTTATCACGTGCAGGACCGCGAGATGGCGTACTGCACCGGCCGCTGCATGTGCCATCAGGCACTGAGCCACGCGTTCGAGGCGGACGACGTCAAGGCGATGGTCGATCGGGTATTCGGTGGGCGCATGCAGTTCCACGACGGCACCGCGTCGATCACCCCAGGCCTGAGCGTCCACCGGGTCGGCGGCCATACGGACGGGCTGCAGATCGTGCGTGTGCACACGGCGCGCGGCTGGGTCGTGCTGGCATCCGACGCGTCGCATTTCTACGCCAACATGCAGCAGGGCCGGCCGTACCCCGTGGTCTATAACGTCGGCGACATGCTCGAGGGCTACGCCACCGCGCACCGGCTGGCAGCATCCGATGCGCACGTGATTCCCGGCCACGATCCGGACGTTCTGCGGCGCTACGCGGCGCACGAGCGCGAGACCGAAGGCTGGATCGTGCGCCTCGATGCGCACCCGCGATGAGCCCGCGGCGCACCCGCCTGCGGCCGCAGCCCTGCTGAAGCAATGAGCCTGACCGGCAAGTCCGCCCTGATCACCGGCTCCTCCGGCGGTTTGGGCCTGGCGATGGCGCAGGGGCTGGCGCGCTGCGGCTGCAACATCGTATTGCATGGGCTGGAGCCGGCCGCCGCCGTCGAGCACACCGCCGCCGCGTTGGCGCGCGAGCACGGCGTGGAAGTCGCCTACCTGCCGGCGGATCTGTCCGATCCGCAGGCGGTCGACGCGCTGGTGACCGCCGCCGCCGCGCGCCTGGACTCGATCGACGTATTGATCAACAACGCCGTGGTGCGCAACTTTGCCGCCATCGAGACGCTGCCGCTCGAGCGCTGGCACACCGCGCTCGCGGTAAACCTGACCGCGGCGTTCCGCGCCATCCAGTTGACGCTACCCGGCATGCGCTCGCATCGCTGGGGCCGCATCTTCAACATGACATCGGTGTACGGATTGCGGGGAGTCGCGAACCGGGTCGACTATGTGACCACCAAGGCGGCGTTGCTCGGACTGACGCGGGCGGTGGCCGCCGAGACGCTTGGCCAGGGCATCACCTGTAACGCCATCTGCCCAGGCACGGTGCTGACGCCATCGGTGGAGGCGCGGATCGGGGAATTGATGCACACGCACGGATTCGGCCGCGACCAGGCCGTGCGCGAGTACCTTCGCGGTAAGCAACCCACCGGCGAGCCGATCGATGCCGCGCACGTGGCCGACATGGTGGTGTTTCTGTGCAGCCCGTCGGCGGCCCAGATCACCGGAGCGATGATGCCGATCGAAGGAGGCTGGCTTGCGGGCTGACCCGGCATCGGTGCTGACCTGCGTCGATGGCAGCCCGGCGCCACCGCCGGGCGCCCCCGCCGCGCGGTCGCCGCTGACGCGCACCCTGGCGCAGTTCGTTGCGGGCACTGGCTGGGCGGACATCCCGGCGGCCGTGCGCCACGAGGCCAAGCGCTCCCTGGTCAACTACTTTGCGGCCGCGCTCGCGGGCTGCAGCGACACCGCGATCGAGCGGGCCGCCGCGGTCTACGGACGGTTTCGCGCCGGCGACGCCGCCGCGCTGATCGGCCGCACGCAGCGCACCGACAGCCTCAACGCCGCGGCGCTCAATGCCATGAGCGCGAACATCCACGACTTCGACGATACGCACGTTCCAACCATCATCCATCCTACCGCTCCGGTGGCCGCCGCGCTGTTTGCGCTGGCCGGCACCGCGCCGCTGTCCGGCCCGCAGCTGCTGCTCGCGCTGGTGCTCGGAATCGAGATCGAGTGCCGGCTCGGCAATGCCGTCTCCCCCGGTCACTATCGGCGCGGCTGGCACATCACGTCCACCTGCGGCGTGTTCGGGGCTGCGGCCGCCGCGGCCAAGGCGATGAACCTTGCGGCAGCGCGCATCGTCTGGGCGTACGGCAACGCCTCGGCCCAGTCCGCCGGACTCATCGAGACACTCGGCACGATGGCGAAGAGCCTGAGCGTCGGCAATGCCGCGCGCAACGGACTGCTGTCGGCGCTGCTGGCCGCCGCGGATTTCTCCGGCCCCGAGCAGCCGATCGAGGGTGCGCGCGGCTTCCTGCGCGTGACCTGCGACGCACCGGACTTCGGCGCGGTCACGGGGGGGCTCGGAAGCGACTGGGCCCTGCTGTCGAATACCTACAAGCCGTATCCGTGCGCAATCGTGCTGCATCCGGTCATCGACGCCTGTCTGGCACTGGCACGCCTTGCCTCTGAGCCCGGCGCCTCGTGGACCCTCGGGGAGCTCGAGCGCCTCGAGGTGGCCGGCCATCCGCTGCTGCGCGAACGCACCGATCGTCCCGATCCCGCCTGCGGCCGCGAGGCGCAGGTCAGCGTGCAGCACGCCGTGGCGGTGGCGCTCGCGCGCGGACGGGCCGGGCTGGCGGAGTTCGCCGATGCCAGCGTTGCGGATCCGGCGTTGCGGCAGCTCGGCGGCCGCGTCGTGTTGCGTGACGATCCCGGCTGCGCCGTGGAATCCGCGCAGGTCAGGCTGGTGCTCCGCTCGGGCCAGACGATATCGCAGCAGGTGAGCGCCGCCCGCGGCAGCCTGGCGCGGCCGCTCACCGATGGCGAGCTGGACAGCAAGCTGCGCGAGCTCGCTGCATACAGTGGCTCCGGCATCGCGGCGCAGCCGCTGCTGGACGCGTTGTGGGGGCTCGAGGACGCCGCCGATGCCGCCGAGCCCATGCGCCTCGCGCAACGGCGCGGCAGTTGACCGCGCACAGACTCAACTGGACCGAAGCCGGACACCGCATCGAAAACCCATGACGGACGAACAACCCATCGGATTCATCGGCGTCGGCATCATGGGAGCGCCCATGGCGCGCCGCCTGATCGCCGCCGGCCACCGGCTGATCGCCTTCGACCGCGACCAGCGTGCCCTGCAGGGGCTGTCGGCCGCCGCGGCGAGCGCCACGGATGTGCGCAGCGCCACGGACGTGCGCGAAGTGGCCGATACGGCGGCGATCGTCCTCACCAGTCTGCCCACGCCGGCCGCGCTGCGTGAGGTCACGCTGGGCGCCGGCGGCCTCATCCACGGCACGGCCGTCGAGCTGCTGGTGGACCTGTCCACAGTCGGCTCGCGCGCCGAGCGCGAGGTGGCCGCGGGGCTGCTGGCGCAGGGCATCGAGACCGTCGATGCGCCGGTCAGCGGCGGGGCGGCCGGTGCGCGCGCCGGCACTCTCACGGTGATGGCGGCGGCCAAGCCATCGGCCCTGGCGCAGGCGCGTGCGCTGCTGGACGCTTTCGGCAAGGTCTTCGTCGTCGGCGACAGTCCGGGGCAGGCGCAGCTGCTCAAGCTGCTTAATAATATGCTCTCCACCACGGCGTTCGCGGCCACCTGCGAGGCGTTCGTGGCCGGCAGCCGGGCCGGGCTCGATCCGAGCGTGATGCTGGCGGTGATCAATGCCGGCAGCGGCAGGAGCGGCGCCACGCTCGATAAGTTTCCGCGGCAGGTGCTGCCGCGCACGTTCGACTTCGGCTTTCCGATCGCCGGTGTGTGCAAGGACATCGGCCTCGCAGTCGAGGAGTGCCAGGCGCTGGGTGTAGCGATGCGTGTGGGCGCCGCGGTTCAGGGGCTGTGGAATCGGGCCGCGAGCGCGGGCGGCGGCCCGCACGACATGACCGAACTGATCAACTACGTTGAAGGCTGGTCGGCCGCCATGCCCGGCGCCCCGGCGCGGGGGACGAACGAGGATGACTGACGGAGGACACACGTGATCGTCGAAATGCGGATCTACCACTGCGCGCCCGGCCGCCTGCCGGCGCTGCACGAGCGCTTCACACGCACCACGCTCGGCTTCTTCGAGAAGTACGGCATCGAGCCGATCGGCTTCTGGACCACGTTGGCGGGGCCGAGCAATCAGACGCTCACCTACCTGCTCAAGTGGGACAGCCTGGCGCAGCGCGAGAGCCGCTGGAACGCGTTCGCGTCCGATCCCGACTGGATCGCGCAGCGCTCCGCGAGCGAGGCCGAGCGGCCGATCGTCGAGCACGTCGAAACCCACTTCCTGGCCCCGACGGCCTACTCGCCACTACGCTGAGGACGCCCGATGCCGCAATCGCAACCACAACCGCAACGCATCGGCTTCATCGGGCTGGGCATGATGGGGGCGCCGATGGCGCGCCGCCTGCTGCGGGCCGGCTTCGAGTTGTTCGTCGCCGACGCCGACGAGGCGCGCTTGGGCGCGTTCACAGCCGCCGGCGCCGAGGCCGGGACCGGGGCCGCGGCGCAGCGCCTGACGAGCGCCAATGCCGACCGCCTCGATGCCCTGATCACGATGTTGCCCAACTCGGACGTGGTCGAGGGCGTGCTGATCGACAGTGCCGGGCCGAGGTGGGCAGCGGCGCTGCCCGGCGGCGCCGTGGTGCTCGACATGAGCTCCTCGGAGCCGGCTCGCTCGCGAGCGCTCGGCACGACGCTCGCGGCGCTGGGGCTCGACTACCTGGATGCGCCGGTCTCCGGCGGCGTCAGCAAGGCACAGCAGGGCACGCTCGCGATCCTGGTCGGCGGCGCGGCGGCGGTGCTCGAGCGCTGCCGGCCGCTGCTGGCCGCCATGGGCGGCAGTATCCTGCACATCGGCGCGGCCGGTTCGGGCCATGCGGCCAAGGCGCTGAACAACTACGTCTCGGCGGCCGGATTGGTGGCAACGGTGGAGGCGCTGCACGTCGCCGCGCGCTTCGGCATCGACCCCGCGGTGATGACCGCGGTGCTCAATGCCTCCTCCGGGCGCAGCAACACCTCCGAGAACAAGGTGAAGCAATTCATGCTGAGCGGCACGTATGCGTCCGGCTTTGCGTTGCAATTGATGCACAAGGACCTGAAGATCGCGCAGGCGCTGTCGGCCGCGGTCGGCTACCCGATGCGGCTCGGCACTGGCTGTGTGGCCATCTGGGAGGAGGCATCGAAGCGCTCGACGCCCCGCACCGACCATACCGAGATGTACCGCCTGCTGGCCGATGAGTCTGGGCCGGCCGGGCACGATCCCGAATAGCCCGAGCAAATCTGGAGCCCGAGATGCCCCCGTCCGCACTGTCCCATGCCGCGCAGTTCTTCATCGATGGCCGTTGGGTACAGCCGGCTACGCCCGCGTGGCTGGAGCTGGTGGATCCGTCCAACGAGGAGAGCGTCGGGCATCTCGCGCTCGGCAGCGCGGCCGACGTGGACCGTGCCGTCGCCGCGGCGCGCCGCGCCTTTCCGGCCTATGCCGCGACGAGTGCCGCCGAACGTATCGCGCTGCTGAGGCGCATCGTGCACAGCTACCAGCCCCGCTTCGAGGAGTTCGCGCGCACGATCTCGTTCGAGATGGGCGCGCCGATCACGTTCGCGCGCAACGCGCAGGCAGCACGCGGGCCGGATCATCTGAATGTGCTGCTGGATGTGCTCGAGCGCTTCGAGTTCGAGCCGCCGCTCGGCGGCACGCGTGTGCGGCTCGAGCCGGTGGGCGTTTGCGGACTGATCACGCCGTGGAACTGGCCGATCAACCAGATCGTGACCAAGATCGCACCGGCGCTCGCCGCCGGCTGCACCATGGTGCTCAAGCCGAGCGAATACTCGGCGCTCAGCGCGCTGCTGTTCATGGAGGTGCTGGAGGAAGCGGGCGTGCCGCCCGGCGTCGTCAACCTCGTCAACGGCGACGGCCCCGGGGTCGGAGCGGCCATCGCGTCGCACCCCGGTATCGACATGGTGTCGTTCACCGGCTCCACCCGCGCCGGGGTGCTGGTCGCGCGCAGCGCCGCCGACACGGTCAAGCGCGTCGCGCAGGAACTCGGCGGCAAGTCCGCCAATATTCTGCTCGAGGACGTGGACCTGGAGGACGCCGTAGCGCGCGGGGTCGCCGGCTGCTTCACCAATTCGGGGCAGTCCTGCTCGGTGCCGACGCGCATGCTGGTGCCGCGGCAGCTGATGGACCAGGCCGCGCGGATCGCAGCGCGTGCCGCCGAGGCCTACCGCGTTGGCCCGCCCGCCGATCCGGCGACCCAGCTCGGACCGCTGGTCAACCGCAACCAGTTCGAGCGCGTGCAGTCGCTGATCGGCAAGGGCATCGAGCAGGGCGCGCGGCTCATGACCGGCGGCCTGGGGCGCCCGGACGGGATCAGCCGGGGCTTCTTCGTGCGGCCGACCGTGTTCGCCGACGTCACCGTACAGATGACGATCGCGCGCGAGGAGATCTTCGGCCCGGTGCTGTCGATGATTGCCTACGACAGCGAGGCGCAGGCGATAGAGATCGCCAACGACACCGATTACGGCCTCGCGGCCTACGTGCAGTCCCGCGATCTGCAGCGCGCCCGCCGGATCGGCCGCGCCATGCGCGCGGGCATGGTGCACCTGAACTATCCGCCGCCCGACTTCAACGCGCCGTTCGGCGGCTACAAGCGCTCCGGCAACGGGCGCGAATGGGGCGAGGCGGGCTTACGCGAGTATCTGGAAACCAAGTCGATCATCGGCTACGGCAACGACTGAACGAGCACGCGCCGCGGCCGCACCGGCCGCGGCAACACACACCACGGCAGCATGCACCAACGAGGAAGCAGACGATGGCACAGGATGAGCGCTTTGCAACAGGCTTCGAGAACCGCAAGAAGGTGCTCGGCGCCGAACACGTCGAAAAGTCGTGGGCCAAGGCCGACGATTTCAACCGACCGATACAGAAGCTGGTCACCGAATATTGCTGGGGCGAGGTCTGGGGCGATGCGACCTTGCCCTTCAAGACCCGCAGCATGCTCAACATCGGCATGCTCACCGCGATGAGCCAGCATCACGAGCTCGCGGCCCACGTCAAGGGCGCGCTCAGGAACGGCGTCACCCGCGAGGAGATACGCGCCGTGCTGATACAAGCCGCGATCTACTGCGGCGTACCGCTGGCGCTGGCCGCGTTCCGCGTCGCCAGCGACGCCATCAAGGCCTACGAGGCGGAGAGCGCCGTCGCCTGAGCCTGCCGAAAAGTCCGGCAGGCCGCGCGCGCGCGCCGGCGCCGATTCCGGCTGCGCCGCGCGATAAAGCCGCAAGAGGCAAAAAAATGGCCGCATTGACCGCGGACGAGATGACGGGAGGGGCGGACGGGCAGACCGATGCCAGGAGAAGGAGCGCCATCAAGGGGGCATTCTTCTCCGAGTTCATCGACATGTTCGACATCTATCTGCCGGTGGTGGTGCTGGCACCGGTGCTGGATTTTTTCCGGCCACCGCAGATGGCGGAGGGTACGGCGGCCCTGCTGGCGTCGCTGGTGTTCGTCACGACGCTGCTCGGCCGCCCGGTCGGCGGGCTGCTGTTCGGTATGGTGGCCGACCGGATCGGGCGCCGCAGGGCCTCGATCTATTCGGTGTCCGGCTTCGGCGCCGTCACACTGCTGATCGCGCTGCTGCCGGGCTATGAGCGCATCGGCATAGCCTCTTACGTGCTGCTGGTGCTGCTGCGCTTCGTCGATGGCATCTTTCTGGGCGGCGGCTACACCGGCGCCATACCGCTGGCGATGGAGTATTCGAAGAAGTCGCAGCGCGGCCTCATTGGCGGCCTGATCCCGGCGGCCTTCTGCGTGGCCTATGTGACCATCAACCTGGTGGCAATGCTGATGTTCGCGCTGTTCCCGCTGCACGGGCTGCATTCGCCGTACGCGCAATGGGGCTGGCGCGTTCCGTTCGTGATCGGCGCGGCGCTGGCCGCGCTGCTGGCGCTGTACTACGTGCACAAGGTCGCCGAATCCGAGTTGTGGCAAAGCGAGGCCGCGAGCAGGAGCGCCAGGCTGCCGCTGCGCGAACTGCTCGGCCGCGACAGCCGCTGCCGTCTGCTGCAGGTCCTGCTGATGATGACCGGCTTCTGGCTCACCCAGAACATGATCACGATCTTCCTGCCCACCGGACTGCTGCGCCAGATCCTGCATCTGAATGGCTGGCAGGTCACCTCGACGCTGCTGATCGCGTACTGCGTGCTGTTCTTCAGCTACGTCGGCTCGGGCGTGCTCAGCCAGAAGATCGGCCGCCGCCGCTTCTTCCTGATCGTCGGCCCGCTGATCGCCACGGTCGGCGCGGCGCTGCTGTACCTGCTGACCAGCGTCAATGGGCTGTCGATGCCGATGATCGGGCTGCTCGTGTGCGCGCTGGCGGTGCTGGTGACCTCCCCGTGGGGCGCAACCCTCACGTACATCAACGAACGCTTCATCACCGATGTGCGTGCGACCGGTTTCGGTGTCGGACTGAGCCTGTCACTGATCATCCCGTCGTTCTATGCCTTCTACATGGACGGGCTGGGTAAGTTCATGCCGCCCCGGCTCACTTCAGTGGTGCTGCTGTGCCTCGGCGGACTGATCGCGACGCTGGGCGCCGCGCTGGGACCGGAGACCAGGGATGTCGATTTCTGATCGGCCGGCGCATCGCGCCTCGAAAGGGTATCAGTCGAGTCGGACGATCATCATTCGAGTAGGGTATTCATGAACACAGATCGCATCGGATTCGTCGGCCTCGGCAACATGGGGGCGCGCATGGCCCGCCGCCTGCTCGCTGCGGGGCTGGAGGTACTCGGCTACGACACCGTGCCCGAGCGCGTGACGGCCGCCGGCGCCCGCGCAGCGCGCTCGTTGGGCGAGGTCACCGCGTTTGCGGACGTGGTGATGCTGTCGCTGCCCGACAGCCCGGTCATCGAGGCGGTAGTCGAGGGCGCCGGTGGCGTACTGGAGCACTGCCGCGCCGGCCAGACGGTGATCGACCTGAGCACTGCGGCGGCGAGCTCGACCATCCGGCTGGCGCAGCGTTTCGCCGAGCGCGACGCCCACTACCTCGACGCCGGCATCTCCGGCGGCGCCGCCGCGGCCGAGAAAGGCGCATTGACGCTGATGGTCGGCGGCAGCACCGCGGCACTGGAGGCGGTGCGCTGGGCGCTCGCGCCCATCAGCGCCAAGGTGGTGTACATGGGCGCGAGCGGAGCGGGCCATACCACCAAGACGCTGAACAATTTTCTCAACGCCGTGAGCCTGGCGGCGAGCGCCGAGGTCATGGTCGCGGGCAAGAAGGCCGGGCTCGACCTCCACCGGCTGCTCGAGGTGCTCAACAGCAGCAGCGGCGTGAACTTCGCCACACTCAACCGCTTTCCGAAGATCATCGACGGCGACTACCTGGAGGGTGGATTGACCGGCCGGCTGATGACCAAGGACATCGTGCTATACGTCGAGCGTGCCCGCGAGCTCGGTGTCGCCTCGCTCAATGCCGCCGGTCCGCTCTCGACCTTCGCGCTCGGCACGGCACTGGGCTACGGTGATCAGATCAGCAACCGTGTCGTCGATGCGCTCGGCGACGTGTCTGGCGGCGTGCGCCTGCACGATCGACGCACAACCTCACAGGAGAAGCAATCATGAAGGTCATGCACGGCAGGGCCAGCGGCAGCAAATCCGATCTACGCGTCGGCGGCACGTTCACCGGCACCGTCTGGGCCGATCCGGTGTTGCCCACGACCGAAGGTTCGGGGGTGACGATCAACACCGTGTTCTTCGCGCCCGGTGGTCATACCTTCTGGCACTCGCACGAGTGCGGCCAGATCCTGCACGTCACCGCCGGCCAAGGCTGGGTCTGCGCCGAGGGGGGCGAGCCGCAGGTCATCCGCCAGGGCGACGTGGTATGGATCGCGCCCAATGAGCGCCACTGGCACGGCGGCAGCGCCGACAGCTACCTGGTCCACATCGCGATCTCGCTCGGCAAGTCCTCCTGGCAGGAAGAAGTTGACGCGTCGGACTATCCCCGGTCCGCACCGCGATGACTACCGCAGCGTCGGGACAGCAGCTGAGGGCCGGACAGCAGGCCGTTGCGCCGGCGGCACCACCCGGCCTGGACGCCATCCGGCCGGCGACATTGCGCCACCAGGTCGAAAGCGCGCTGCGGGAGGCCATCATCAGCGGGCACCTGGCGCCAGGCGCGCGCCTGATCGAGCGACAACTGTGCGAGACGCTCGGGGTCAGCCGCACCTCGGTGCGCGAGGCGCTGCGCAAACTCGAGGCCGAGAAGCTGGTGCGCAACATCCCGCACAAAGGCCCGGTAGTCGCGGTCATGTCCGTGCAGGAAGCCACGGAGCTGTACGCCCTGCGCGGCCTGCTGGAAGGGTTCGCCGCCCACGAGTTCGCCCGGCTCGCGAGCGATGCGGCGCTCGCCCGCGCCGGCGATGCGGTACGGCAGCTGCGCGCGATGGGCCGGGCGCGCGATCCGGCCGGCGTGCTCAAGGCCAAGGCCGCCCTGTACGAGGTGCTGCTCGACAACTGCGGCAATACGCTGGTGAAAGAGGTGCTGAACAGCCTGTACTCGCGCGTGAATCTGCTGCGCGCCACCTCGCTGGCGCAGCCCGAGCGGCTGCCGTCCAGTCTCGCCGAGATCGACGCGCTGTACGGAGCCTTGAAGGCACGCGACGCGGCCGCGGCACAGCAGCTGGCGCAATCGCACGTGGCCAATGCGCAGCAGGTCGCGATGCGGGTGCTGGAGCAGTCCGGGCGGCGGCGGCGGCGTGAGGAGGCGTGAGGAGGCACGAAGATCAACCAGGCCGGACGGCCGGGATTCGCGGGCCTACCAGCTGTCCGGATCACCCCTGGTCCAGCGCGGCAGGACGCAAAAGAACGGCGAGCCGAAGCTCGCCGAATAGGGGGTTCCATAGATTATCTGCTGCACGGTAGACCGATCGATAAGGGCTGATGGCCCCCGGGCAGAAGAGAATATACGGCGACCGAACCGGGGCTTGCGCCTGATGCAGCTGCGGGCGCGGCAGCGGCGTATCGATCCGCAGTGTGGGTACCTCGTTATTACTGAGCAGGCCGGTAAACAGTGCGTAGTAGGTCAGGCGGCGTAGCGAACATGCTTCTCTTGGAAGAGGTTGCGTATGACCTGAGGTTGCCGCTGTCGACGGCGCAGGTGACTACGGACGCCGGCCATGAGTTCTGGGC